>NZ_JBITGU010000003.1:0-184246 GCF_044457355.1 Nonomuraea sp. NPDC050556
CGAACCCGGAAGTTAAGCTTTCCAGCGCCGATGGTACTGCACTCGGGAGGGTGTGGGAGAGTAGGTCGCCGCCGCGCAATCTTTCAACGTCAGGGCTTCCCCCTTCCGGGGTGGGGCCCTGACGTGTTTCTTTGGGCTGCCCCGGTCGGGGCAGCCCTTTTTGCGTTTATCACCCGAACGGATTCCGTGCGGTCGTTGCGGTGGCCAGCTTGTCCGGCCACCCTGCCGTGTCCCTGGAGGCGCTCAGCTGTCTACGGCGACTGGGCGTCCCCCGGCGAGAGCCGTACCCCCAAAAGGGACGAGCCGTACCCCAGAAAGGACCACGTCCGATGAGGGCTAGGGTTGTGGGGTGGACTATCGGGAAGTGGAACGCGCCATCCTGGACCGCGGCGTCGAGTGGGACTTCGAGCCGACCCTCGACCGGATCGCGGCGCTCATGGACCTTCTGGGCTCGCCGCAGACGGCATACCCCGTGGTGCACATCGCCGGCACCAACGGCAAGACGAGCACCGCGCGGCTCACGGAAGCGCTGCTGCGCGAGCGCAACCTCCGGGTGGGCCGGTTCACCAGCCCGCACCTGGAGTCGATGCGCGAGCGCATCTGCGTCGATGGGGAGCCGCTGAGCGAGGAGCGGTTCGTCGAGGTCTACGAGGAGATCATCCCGTTCGTCGACCTGGCGGACAAGCAGGGGCGGCGCATCCAGTTCTTCGAGCTGCTCACCGCCATGGCGTTCGCCGCGTTCGCCGACACGCCGGTGGATGTCGCCGTCATCGAGACCGGCATGGGCGGGAGCTGGGACGCGACCAACGTCGTCGACGGCGCCGTGTCGGTGATCACGCCCATCTCGCTCGACCACACCGACCGGCTCGGCCCGGACATCCCGTCCATCGCGGGCGAGAAGGCCGGAATCATCAAGGCCGGTGGCACCACGATCCTCGCCCAGCAGGAGCTGGAGGCGGCCGAGGTGCTCATGCGCAAGGCGGCCGAGGTCGGCTCCGTCGTGGCGCGCGAGGGGCTGGAGTTCGGCGTGCTCGCCCGCGAGATCGCGCTCGGCGGGCAGCTGCTGACGCTCAAGGGACTCAAGGGCGTGTACGACGAGGTCTACCTGCCGCTGTACGGCGCGCACCAGGCGAGCAACGCCGTATGCGCGCTGGCCGCGACCGAGGCGCTGACCGGCGGCGACGACCCGCTCGACGTCGAGCTCGTCCGGCAGGCGTTCACGCAGGCCTCCTCTCCCGGCAGGCTCGAGGTGGTACGGCGGAGCCCGACCGTGGTGATCGACGCAGCGCACAATCCGGGTGGAATGCGGGCGACCATCGAGGGCGTGCACGAGGCGTTCGACTTCGCCAAGGTCATCGGCGTCGTCTCCGTCATGCGCGACAAGGACATCGAGGGGCTGCTCGAGCTGCTCGAACCCGTCCTGGAGGAGATCGTCGTCACCACCAACTCCTCGCCCAGGGCGATGCCCGCGCAGGAGCTGGCCGTACTCGCCGAGGGTTTCTTCGGTGAGGACCGCGTCCACCTGGTGGAGCGGCTCGACGACGCCATCGACAGGGCCATCGGCCTGGCCGACTCCCAGGGTGAGTTCAGCGGCACGGGCGTGCTGATCACCGGTTCCGTTGTGACGGCCGGAGACGCCCGTCACCTGCTGAAAGCTGATGGACAGTGAACTTTGTCGTCACGCCCGGCATGCGCCGGCTGTGCGCCGGAGTGCTGGGCACGGAGGCGGTCGTCGCCGGGCTCGTTACGCCGGTGGCGATCAGTGTGGGCGGGGTGGAGCCGTGGCTGGCGATCACCGTCGGCCTCGGCCTCGCCGTACTCTGCGTGATTGTCGCGGGGCTGCTCAAGCGGCCTTTCGCGTACGTCGCGGGTAGCGTCCTGCAGGTCGCGGCGATCTGCACCGGGTTCGTCGTGCCCACGATGTTCTTCCTCGGGGCGATCTTCGCGGCACTATGGATCACCGCGATATTCGTCGCTCGCCGTGTCGAGGGCGTGACTTCCCGCTAAAGTCGGCTCACATGGCCGTCCCCCCAATTGAGCGGTCCCAGAAGGCGGCTGCCGCTGGGCCGACGCGAGCCGTCAGGTTCCCGTGGCTGCTCGACGTTCTGCTCGGGTTGCTCATCGTGGCAGCCCTGCCGCTCGCGATCGTCGCGATCCCCAATACCGTCTCCGTCGTCGCCGACCTGCTGCCCGCCGGCATCGACAGGATCGGGCTCATGCGCGCCCACGGGCTCGCGCTGCCTGCGATGATGCTGACCGTGCCGCTGGCTGCCGTGGCGCTGCGCCGCATGAACGTGGCGCACATCCTGGTCGGCGGCCTCACCCTGCTGGCGCTCGCCGACGCGGCGGGGGGTTTCGCCGGATCCACGTTCTTCGTCGCCGTGCTGCGCGTGCTCCACGGCGTGGGCGCGGGCATCGTGATCCCCGCCACGATGGTGGCCGCCTGGAACCGTCCCCCGGTGCTGCGCGCCGTGTGGGCGTCGATGCTGGCGGTCAGCCTCCTGTCCGCGCAGGCGCTGGCGCTGTGGCCGCTCGACGGGGCGGAGAACTGGAAGATCACGCTGCAGCCGTTCCCGATGCTGAGCGGCATCGGGCTGGCCCTCGCGGCCCTCTACCTGGTCGTCTGGCTGGTGCGCGGGGAGAACCCCGCCTCGGCGCCGCGCGCGGCGGAGCGCAGCAGGCTGCTGCTCGCCGCGGTGCCCGCGGCCGCCATCGCCGTACTCGCGATCACCAGCGCCAGCGACTCGTGGCCGCCCGGCCTGGTCGTCCTGGTCGCGCTGCTGTCCGTCGCCGCGCTGCTGGCGCTGGCGTCGATCGGCACGTTCGAGGGGCCTGCGGGGCGGTCGCTGGCGTACGCCACGGTGGCGGTGGGCATCGTGCTGCTGCCGAGCGTGGCGCAGCTGACGTACATCGAAATGGGCGGGCTCGGCGGGCCGGGGCTCAAGGGCTTGTGGCAGCCGTTCGTGCTCGCGGCGCTCGCCGGGGTCGGCGCGGCGGTCGGCGTGGTCCGATGGGGCGGGTCGGCGAAGTGGCTGACGCCCGCCGGGCTGTTCCTGATCGTGCTCGGGCTGTGCACGGTGCGGGTGCTGGTGCCTGCCGCCAATGGGCTGGTGCTGGTGATCCCGCTGGCGCTGCTGTCCGTGGGTGCGTCGATGGCGCTGACCGCGGCGCTGCGCCAGACGGGGGCGGGGGCGGCGCTGTTCGCGGTGTCGTTGTGCTTCCCTGGGGTTCTGTCCGGGTACCTGCTGGGGACCGGGCTGCAGGTGCTGAAGCTGCACGACGTGACGTCGGCGCAGGAAGTCGTGGACGGGTTCGTCGCGGCTTTGCACCTTTGGGCGCTTATCGGTGGGTTCCTGGTGGTGGCGGTGATCGTCCTCTCGGGGTTGCTGGGGAGGCGTCGGGTGAGTACGGCTGGCGCCGTGACCGAGACCGCGGTGGAGGTGTCTGCTGCGCCGGTGGCCGCTGAGGGTGTCGAGACGGCCGCGGAGCCGGCGACGTCGAGCCTTGTTGCGTCGTCGGGATCGATGACTTCGGAATCGGCTGCTTCGGGAGCCGTCGCTTCTGGGTCGCTGGCTTCGGGGGCTGAGAGCTCGGAGCCGGTCGCTTCGGAGCGGGTCGGTTCGGAGGCGGTCGCTTCGGAGCGGGTCGGCTCGGAGGCGGTCGCTTCAGGGGCGGTTGCCTCTGGGCCGGTTGCTTCAGGGGTAGTCGTTTCAGAGCCGGTTGCTTCGGGGGCAGGTGCTTCGGGGCTTGCGAGCTCCGGGGCTGAGATCCCTGAGTTGAAGGCTTCCGGGTCCACGGACTCCCGGGCTGCGGGTGCTTTTGGGGCTGCGGTTCTTGGCGCTGAGGCGGCGCATGGGGACGCTTCAGGTGCCGCCACCGCTTCATCTAGCGGCGACGATGACGAGCCGGTGAGCGCATCGGCAGGAGTTGACGCGCCCGCCGAGGAAGGTAGCGCTCGCGCTGCTGAGAGCAACACCACCCACGCAGAGACCCGTGTGGACGCCACCCACGCAGAGACCCGTGTAGACGCCACCCACGCAGAGATTCGGAGAGACGCCACCCACACCGAGGCCCGTGAAGACGACGTCGCACGCCGCGAGACTGCGCAAGGCGACGCCACCACGGTTGCTCAGAGCAACGTCACCGACGTCGAGATCGCTGAAGGCGATGTCGTCGCCGCTGCAGGTGATGCGGTGCGAGACGACGCCGCCCCTCGGGATGAGGCTGCTCAGAGTGGGACGGCTCAGGAGCATGCTGCCGACGGCGACGATGCCCAGGGAGTTACGGCTCACGGTGATGTGGCTGAGGAGCCTGGAAGCGGTGCCCAGGGCCCTGAGGAGGGCACTCACGCGGGAGTGGAAGGCGGCTCCTCGGAAGGTGAGTCCTCCAGCGTGGCCGATGATGGTGTTCCGGCCGAGGTCCTAGAGGCGCTTGAGGAGGAGGACCGGCCGACGGGGGAGGTGCCACGGATCGACGTGGGCATCCCCCTCAATGGGGTGAGCGCGGACACGGCGGAAGCCAGAGCCGAGGCCACAGGGCCGATCCCCGTGGTGCCGCCACCTGCCCAGTCACCAGAAGACACTGTCGGGCCGTAGAGCACATCTCACATCAGGGCCCCTCTCGCTGGGGCCCTGATGGCTGTTGGGTGGCTCACCGCTGAATTGCCTCTTGTGATGGCTTGGCGGCTTCACCCCTGTGCCTGGCTGACCCAGGCACAGGGCGCATGTGTCATCGAGCCCAGGAGCGGTTCCTCGGCGGTGTGCCCGGGCGTACGGCTGGGCGGTGCGAGGTGGATGGCTGGTGGCCGTTCAGGGGCGCCGGGCTCCGCCGTACGTCGTCTCGCCGACGCGGCGCCTGGGAGGGGTGCGCGGGTCACTGTGGCTTGGCGCCGTTGGGGTTGAGCGCGGTCGGGTTGTGCGCGGTCGGGCTGCGTGGCCGGGTGGTGTGAGGTGGATGGCTGGCGGCCGTTCAGGGGCGCCGGGCTCCGCCGTACGCCGTCTCGCCGACGCGGCGCCTGGGAGGGGTGCGCGGGTCACTATGGCTTGGCGCCGTTGGGGTTGAGCGCGGTCGGGCTGCGTGGCTGGGCGGCGGGTGCCTGGGTTTGTTCGCGGTTGGGCTGCGGGTAGCCGGGCTGTGCGTGGCTGGGTCGCGTGTGGCCGGGTTGTGGTGGTTGGGTTGCGTGTGGCTGGGGCGCGTGTGGCCGGGCTACGCGTGGCTGGGTTGTGGTGGCCGGGTTGTGCGTGGCTGGGCTTGCGGTGTTGGGTTGCTGCGGGGTCTTGCGGGTGGGGTGGATGGTCGGGAAAACGGGAGAAGGGCGGTGGGGGCGGTAAGCTGGGGCGCGTCCACCGGGGCACGCGGCCAGTGGAGCTATCCTGCCGCCCACGGCGTTCGTCGCCGCGACCCAGACTGTTCAAAGGAGAACTTCACGTGTCCGAGCGCACTCTTGTCCTGATCAAGCCCGACGGGGTGAAGCGCGGCCTCATCGGTGACGTGATCGCCCGTGTGGAGCGCAAGGGCCTCAAGGTCGTCGCGATGGACCTGCGCACCCTCGACGCCGACACCGCCAAGGCCCACTACGCCGAGCACTCCGAGCGGCCGTTCTTCGGGGAGCTGGTCGAGTTCATCACGTCGGCGCCGCTGGTCGCGCTGGTGCTTGAGGGGCCGCGGGCGGTTGAGGCGTTCCGTGCGCTGGCTGGGCTCACTGACCCGGTGAAGTCGGCGCCGGGGACGATCCGTGGGGACCACGCGCTGGAGATCGGCGAGAACGTGGTGCACGGGTCCGACTCGCCTGAGTCGGCTGCTCGCGAGATCAAGATCTTCTTCCCGGACCGCTTCTAGGTGGTTGGGGCTTGGGTGCCTTTGGTTGGCATCTGAGGGGTTTTCAGGACGCCGGGCTTTGTTGCTTTCCCGCATTGTGGGGGAGGGGCGGGGTTCGGCGTTTTGCTGTTTCGGGGGCTTGTGGGGGCGGAGTAGCTGGGGGCCGCTCGGGGCGCCGGGCTTCGCCGTACCTCGTCTCGCCGACGCGGCGCCTGGAGAGGGCGTGGGCGTCTGGGCGGGGCGTGGGGTGGTGTTGCGGGTGGATGTGAGCCTCTGGGTGGGGCGTGGTGTTGGGGTGGGCGTGTGGACTGGGCGTGGATGTGTGCGGGTGGCGTGTAGTTGCGTGGGTGAGTGAGGGGATGGCTGGGCGGGTGGGTGGTTCAAGGGTGTTTGCGGGGTAGGGCGGTGTTGAAGGTCGCCTCGTTGATGCGGCGGTTCTGAGAAGGTGGGCGCGGGGTTGTCAGGGGTCGCGTTGCCAGACCTCCTCTAACGTCGCATGTGCACGTCCACCCCTCCCCCCGCCCGTCTTTCCGGGGTGAGGGGGGTGGGTGGGGAGTTGCGGAAGATTTTTCTGGGGCGCTAGTGCTCATTGTGCGCGTTGGTGGGTACGTCACGTTACGATTCGAATGCGATCCGTAGTCATTCGCGAACGACGTTACGGAAGGCCTCGTTCCCCATGGGCAGCAAGCTCGCCTTTCTCGGCCGTGACATGGCGGTCGACCTCGGCACCGCCAACACGTTGGTATACGTGCGTGGCCGCGGCATCGTGCTCAACGAGCCGTCCGTCGTGGCCATCAACACCGCCACGGGCAAGATCGTGGCGGTGGGCATCGAGGCCAAGCGCATGATCGGCCGTACGCCCGGCAACATCGTGGCGGTCCGTCCGCTGAAGGACGGCGTGATCGCCGACTTCGACGTGACCGAGCGGATGTTGCGATATTTCATTCAAAGGGTGCACAAGCGGCGCCACCTGGCCAAGCCGCGCATCATCATCGCGGTCCCCAGCGGGATCACCGGGGTGGAGCAGCGGGCGGTGAAGGAGGCCGGGTACCAGGCCGGGGCTCGGAAGGTCTACATCGTGGAAGAGCCCATGGCCGCGGCGATCGGGGCCGGGCTGCCGGTGCACGAGCCGACCGGCAACATGGTCGTCGACATCGGCGGCGGCACCACCGAGGTGGCGATCATCTCGATGGGCGGCGTCGTGACGTCCCAGTCGATCAGGGTCGGCGGTGACGAGCTCGATCAGGCGGTGATCACCTTCGCCAAGAAGGAGTTCTCGCTGATGCTGGGAGAGCGCACCGCCGAAGAGATCAAGATGGCGATCGGATCCGCGTGCGTCACCGATGACGAGTGCCACGCGGAGATCCGTGGCCGCGACCTCGTGAGCGGGCTGCCGAAGACGATCGTGGTGTCCGCCGAGGAGATCAGGAAGGCCACGGAGGAGCCGGTCAACGCGATCATCGACGCGGTCAAGACCACGCTCGACAAGTGCCCGCCCGAGCTGTCCGGCGACCTCATGGACCGCGGCATCGCGCTCACCGGCGGCGGCGCCCTGCTCAAGGGCATGGACGAGCGGCTCAGGAACGAGACGGGCATGCCCGTCCACCTGGTCGAGAACGCCCTCGACTCCGTCGCGCTCGGCTCCGGGCGGTGTGTGGAGGAGTTCGAGGCGCTGCAGCAGGTCCTCGTTCCGGAGCCGCGGCACTGATGAGAGATTCGCGCCGCGCCCGGCTGATCCTAGGACTGCTGCTGACAGCGGCGCTCGTGCTCCTGACCGTCGACCACCGCACCGGCGACGTGCTCGGCCCGCTGCGCGGAGCCGGGACCTGGCTCTTCGGTACGGCGGAGCGGGCGGGAACCGCCGTCGCGCGTCCCGTGGCGGGTTTCTTCGACGCCGTCGTGTCCGCCCCGAGCGCCAAGGAGCAGATCGACCGACTGCAGGCGGAGAACGCCCGCCTGCGCACCGAGCTGGCCGCCGGCCGCCTGGACAAGGCGAGGAGCGCCGAGCTCAAGAGGCTGCTCGGCCTGGCCGGGCTCGGCGGGTACAAGGTGGTGACGGCCAACGTCGTGGCCAGGCGCGGGCACCCGGGGTTCGAGGACGCGATCGAGATCGACGCGGGCACCGGCGACGGCATCAGGCCGGAGATGACCGTGATCAACGGCGACGGGCTGGTCGGCAGGGTCGTCGAGGCTGCGGCCTCCACCTCGACCGTGGTGCTGCTCAGCGACCCGGCCTCGGCGGCCGGCGCCCGGCTGGAGGGCGGCAACGAGATCGGCGTCGTCCACGGTGTGGGCGAGAACGGCAGGCTGGTGCGGTTCAGGCTGCTCGATTCCACGGCGCCGATCACGCCGGGGCACCGCATCGTGAGCTTCGGTTCCCAGCGCGGCGCGCCGTACGTGCCCGGGGTGCCGATCGGGGTCATCGAGCGGGTCGAGGCCACACCGGGTGAGCTCACCCGTATCGCCTATGCCAGGCCGTACGCGGACATGACCGCGCTGGATGTGGTCGGGGTGGTCGTCCAGGCGCCCAAGCACGATCCGCGCGACGCCGTCCTGCCCAAGAACGGCGAGGCGCGGTGATCGCGGCAGTTGTGGTGGTCTGCGCGTTGTTGTTGCAGGTCACGCTCGTCAACCGGCTCTCCCTGCCCGCGGACGGCGCGCCCGACCTGGTGTTGCTCGCCGTCATCGGGGCCGCGGTCGTCCGGGGGCCCGCCGCCGGCGCGGTGATCGGGTTCTGCGCCGGGCTCGTCGTGGACGTCATGCCGCCCAGCGCGCACGTCGTCGGGCAGTACGCGTTCGTGCTGGCGGTGGTCGGGTACCTGGCGGGGCGCGGGGTGGGCGGGGTGGTCACCACGGTGATCGTGTGCGTGCTGGTGGCGCCGCTGCTGGCCGCCGCGGTGAGCGGGCTGATCGGCGACCCCAGGGTCACGGTGGCCTCGCTGACCGCGCAACTGCCGATCACCGCGATCTACACGCTGCTGATCGCGCCGCCGATGATCTGGCTGGCCACCAGGGGCAGGCAGTTGGGGTATGCCTCATGAACCGGATGAGGACGCGGCTGATCTTGCTGCATGTCGTGGTGTTGTCGCTGCTCGCGGTGCTGGCCGTACGGCTGTGGCAGGTGCAGGTGATGCGGGGCACGGAGTTCGTGCACGCCGCTGCGGAGACCAGGACGCGGGACGTCGTGGTGCCCGCCGTGCGCGGGCAGATCCTGGACGCCTCCGGGCGGCCGCTGGTGCGCAACAGGACGGCTCTGGTCGTCTCGGTGGACAGGACGCGGCTGACCAGGATGGACGACGGCGGCCTGGCCGTACTCAAGAGGCTGGCAGCCGTGCTGGACAAGCCGGTCAAGCAGCTGCAGAAGCGGATCAGGCCCTGCGCCGCAGGGGTCACGCGGCCGTGCTGGCCCGGCTCGCCGTACCAGCCGATCCCGATCGACGAGCAGGTCAGCACCCGTGAGGCGCTGCAGATCCTGGAGCGCCAGGAGGAGTTCCCCGGGGTGACGGCCGAGGTCCAGGCGGTGCGCGAGTACCCGCAGGGCAAGGCGGGCGCGCAGGTGCTCGGCTACCTGCAGCCGGTCACCCAGGAGGAGCTGGAGAAGCGCGACGGGCTCAAGGCCGGGTTCTCCGGCGTCGACCTCGTAGGGCGCGACGGGCTCGAATCGATCTACGACGAGGCGCTGCGCGGCGAGCCTGGCCTGCGCCGGGTGCAGGTCGACAGGCTCGGCAAGGTCATCGGCATCGAGCAGCAGGTCGCGCCGACCACCGGCGACACGCTGATCACCAGCATCGACTCGCGCGTGCAGGCCATCGTGGAGAAGGCCGTCAACGGCGCGATGAAGCGGGCGCCCAGGGCGGACGGCGCAGCGGGCGTCGTGCTGGACGTCAGGACCGGGCGCGTGGTGGCGCTGGCCAGCGCGCCGGGGTACGACCCGGCGATCTGGACCGGCGGCATCTCGGAGAAGGAGTACCAGCGGCTGCTGTCGGACAAGGCGGGCAGGCCGCTGGTGTCGCGGGCGACCAAGGGCGAGTTCGCGCCGGGTTCGACGTTCAAGGTGTCGTCGGTGTCGGCGATGTTGCGCGCCGGGTACCCGCTCAACGGGCATTACGGCTGCCCCGGCTCCTTCATGGTCGGCGACCGGCCGTTCAACAACTTCCACGGCATCGGGCTCGGCACGCTCACCCTGCACACCGCGCTGGTGAAGTCGTGCGACACGATCTTCTACAAGACCTCCTACGAGCAGTGGCTGCGCGACGGCGGCCTGCGGCCGAAGAAGGCGCCGAAGGAACGGTTCGCCAACATGGCCAGGTCGTTCGGGTTCGGCAGGCCGACGGGGATCGACCTGCCCGGCGAGTCGGCAGGGCGCATCCCCGACCGCACCTGGAAGAAGGACATGTGGGCCACGACCAGCGCGGAGAACTGCAAGCGCTCGCGCACCGGCTACCCGGAGGTCAGGAGCGCGAGCAGGGCGGCCTTCCTCAAGCGGCTGGCCTACGAGAACTGCATCGAGGGCTACCTGCTGCGCCCGGGTGACGCGGCCAACTTCTCCATCGGCCAGGGCGACGTGCTGGTCACGCCGCTGCAGCTGGCCTCGGCGTACGCGGCGCTGGTCGGGGACGGCCAGCTGCGCAGCCCGCGGATCGCGTGGGCGCGGGTGCGGCCGGACGGTCAGCTCGTGAAGAAGATCGACGTTCCGGTCAAGGGCAAGCTGCCGCTGTCGCCGAAGGAGCGCGCCTACATCAAGGGCGCGCTGAGCGAGGTGGCCTCGGACGGTACGGCCGCCGGGGCGTTCAGCGGGTTCCCGATGGACAAGGTCAGGGTCGGCGGCAAGACGGGCACGGCGGAGGTGTGGGGCAAGGAGGACACCTCCTGGTTCGCCTCGTTCGCCCCGACGTCGAAGCCGCGCTACGTGGTGGTCGTGATGGTCTCGCAGGGCGGGATGGGCGGCCAGACGGCCGCGCCTGCCGTACGGGAGATCTACGAGGGGATCTACGGCATCAAGGGCAGCAAGCCGGTCAGCCCGGTGCAGAAGCTCCCGATGATCAAGCGGGACGGGACGGTTGCGCGGTGACCGAGCGGAGCGAGGCACCCAAGGAAACACAGCATGGTTCCATCGTGAGCCCGACGAAGGAGGGCTCATGATGGATCGGACGCTCCTGGCGCGGCGCAGGTCGTTCGTGCCGCTCGGGGCGCAGTCGGCCGTGTGGCGGCTCGACGGGGTGCTGCTGGTCGCGGTCACCGGGCTGTGCGTGATCAGCACGCTGCTCGTGTGGTCGTCCACCCGCACGTGGGCGCCGGGCTCGACCGGGCTGGTCAAGAAGCACATGCTGAACCTCGCCATCGGCGCCACGCTGTGCGGCGCGGTGGCGATGGTCGACCACCGGCTGCTGCGCGCGTACGCGCCCGTGGTGTACCTGGCGACGCTGGCCGGGCTCGGCCTGGTGGTGACGCCGGTCGGCACGACGGTCAACGGGTCGCACTCGTGGATCATGCTGGGCGGCGGGTTCGCGTTCCAGCCGTCGGAGTTCGCCAAGCTCGGCCTGGTGCTCATGCTGGCGATGTTGCTGGCCCAGCCGATGGAGGGCAGCGACCGGCCGCGCGGGCTCGACGTGTTCCTGGGACTGGTCGCGGCGGCCGTCAGCATGGGGCTGGTGATGCTGCAGCCCGACCTGGGCACGACGCTTGTGCTCATGGTGATCACCGCTGGGGCGCTGATCATCGGCGGGGTGCGCAAGCGGTGGATCTTCCTGCTGGTGATGATCGGCGTGGCCGGGGCAGCCGCGGTGTGGTTCCTCGATCTGCTCGAGCCGTACCAGATCGCCCGCTTCACCGCCTTTCTCGACCCGAGCGTCGACCCGCGCGGGGTGGGTTACAACAGTACGCAGGCGCTCATCGCGATCGGCTCCGGGCAGCTGTTCGGCAAGGGGCTGCTGGACGGCGGGCAGACGATGGGCCGGTTCGTGCCCGAGCAGCACACCGACTTCATCTTCACCGTCGCGGGCGAGGAGTTCGGGTTCCTCGGTTCGGTGACGGTGGTGATCCTGCTCGGCGTGGTGCTGCTGCGCGGGCTGCAGATCGCCCGGCAGTGCGAGGACCGTTTCGGCACGCTGGTGGCCGGGACGATCGTGTGCTGGCTGGCGTTCCAGTCGTTCGTGAACATCGGGATGACCGTGGGGATCATGCCGATCACCGGGCTGCCGTTGCCGTTCGTGTCGTACGGCGGGACCTCGACGTTCGCCAACCTCATCGCCATCGGGCTCTTGCAGTCGATCAGGGTTCGGGGCGCACAATAGAACTATGTTCCTGGCCTACTGCGACGAGTGCGAGGAGAGGTTCCTCCTGCCCGTATCTCACGTCAAAGCCGTACACAACCTCGCGCACGGGGTGATCGCCGTCGAGGTGGTCTGCTACGAAGGACACGTCTCGATGGTGATGACCGGCAGTGACATCGACATCTCTGGCCCGGCCACCGTCTGAGTGGTCTTAGGCTTGGTGTATGTCTGTCGAGTCGATTTTCCCACGCCTGGAAGCGCTGCTGCCGAAGGTGCAGAAGCCCATCCAGTACGTCGGGGGTGAGCTCAACTCGACGGTGAAGGAGTGGGACTCCGCCGACGTGCGCTGGGCGCTGATGTACCCCGACGCCTACGAGGTCGGCCTGCCCAACCAGGGTGTCGCGATCCTCTACGAGATCCTCAACGAGCTGCCGGGCACGCTGGCCGAGCGCACCTACTCGGTGTGGCCCGACCTCGAGGCGCTCATGCGCGCCGAGGGGGTGCCGCAGTTCACGGTGGACGGTCACCGTCCCGTGCGCGCCTTCGACGTGCTCGGCCTGTCGTTCTCGACCGAGCTCGGCTACACCAACATGCTGACCGCGCTCGACCTGGCCGGGATTCCGCTCAACGCGGCCGACCGCACGGACGAGGACCCGATCGTGCTGGCCGGCGGGCACGCCGCCTTCAACCCCGAGCCGATCGCCGACTTCCTCGACGCCGCCGTCCTGGGGGACGGCGAGCAGATCGCGATCGCGATCTCCGAGGTGATCAGGGAGTGGAAGGGCGAGGGATCGCCCGGCGGGCGCGACGAGCTGCTCATGCGGCTGGCCGAGTCCGGCGGAGTCTACGTACCGAAATTTTACGATGTGACCTACCACCCGGACGGGCGCATCGCGCGGGTCGCGCCCAACAGGCCCGGCGTGCCGTGGCGGGTCCACAAGCACACCGTCATGGACCTCGACGAGTGGCCCTACCCGAAGAAGCCGCTGGTCCCGCTGGCCGAGACCGTGCACGAGCGGTTCTCCGTGGAGATCTTCCGCGGTTGCACCCGCGGCTGCCGGTTCTGCCAGGCGGGCATGATCACCCGGCCGGTGCGCGAGCGGTCCATCACCACGATCGGCGCGATGGTCGAGAACGGCATCCGCGAGTCCGGCTTCAACGAGGTCGGCCTGCTGTCGCTGTCGTCGGCCGACCACTCCGAGATCGGTGAGGTCGCCAAGGGCCTGGCCGACCGCTACGAGGGCACCAACACCTCGCTGTCGCTGCCGTCCACGCGCGTCGACGCCTTCAACATCGACCTGGCCAACGAGTTCTCGCGCAACGGCCGCAGGTCGGGGCTCACCTTCGCCCCCGAGGGCGGCTCGGAGCGCATGCGCAAGGTGATCAACAAGATGGTCACCGAGGAAGACCTCATCCGCACCGTCACCACCGCCTACACGCAGGGGTGGCGCCAGGTGAAGCTCTACTTCATGTGCGGCCTGCCCACCGAGCAGGACGAAGACGTGATGGGCATCGCCGACCTGGCCAAGAAGGTCATCAAGGCGGGCCGCGAGGCCACCGGGTCGCGCGACATCCGCTGCACGGTGTCGATCGGCGGGTTCGTCCCCAAGCCGCACACGCCGTTCCAGTGGGCGGCGCAGTGCGACGACGAGACCGTGGACCGGCGGCTCAAGGCGCTGCGCGACTCGCTGCGCGGCGACAAGCAGTACGGCAAGGCCATCGGGTTCCGCTACCACGACGGCAAGCCGTCCATCGTGGAAGGGCTGCTCTCGCGCGGCGACCGCAGGGTCGGCGCGGTGATCAGGGCGGTCTGGGAGGACGGCGGGCGTTTCGACGGGTGGAGCGAGCACTTCTCGTTCACCAGGTGGCTCTCGCAGGCCGAGAAGGTCGGCATCGACGTCGACTGGTACACCACCCGCGAGCGCGAGGAGAACGAGGTCCTGCCCTGGGACCACCTCGACGCCGGGCTGGACCGTTCGTGGTTGTGGCAGGACTGGCAGGACGCCGTGCACGACGTCGAGGTCGAGGACTGCCGGTGGACGCCGTGCTACGACTGCGGCGTCTGCCCGACGATGGGCACCGAGATCCAGATCGGCCCCACGGGCAGAAAGCTGCTCCCGCTGTCCGTCGTCTGACAAGATCTTGAAGGTCCTGGGAGGCTGACGGGTCGGTGGCGGCCTTATCCTGAGTGAAGAAACTCTGACAAGGGAAGGAAGACATCGCTCTGAAGCCTGTTCCCGAAGGGCCACCGCCCGCGCTTACCGTGCAGCGCCTTCGCGTGCGCTACGCCAAGCGCGGCCGCCTGCGCTTCACCAGCCACCGCGACATCTCGCGGGCCGTCGAGAGAGCGGTCCGCCGTGCCGGCATTCCGGTGGCGTTCAGCGCGGGCTTCTCGCCCCACCCGAAGATCTCCTACGCGGGGTCCGCGGCGCCCACCGGTGTCGCCAGCGAGGCCGAATACCTCGAGATCAGTGTCACCAGCGTCTGCGACCCCGACCGGCTGCGTGCCGATCTGGACGCCTCGCTGCCGCCTGACCTCGACGTGCTCGATGTCGTCGACGCGCGGGCCGGGGGGTTCGCCGAGCGCCTGGAGTGCTCGGCCTGGGAGCTGCGGTTGCCCGGTGCGGACCGAGACCTGGCCAGGGCGGCAGTGGAGAAGTTCCTCGCCGCCGGCACCGTCGAGGTGGAACGTCTCACGAAGAAGGGTCCCCGGCGTTTCGACGCGCGGGAGGCCGTGCTGACGCTCGCGATGCCAGAAGGACTCGAGGGGACAGACGGAACCGCAGCTCAGGTGCCAGGACAGTCGTGTGTCATACTGCGCATGGTTGTTCGGCACATGACTCCTGCCGTTCGACCCGACGATGTGCTCACAGGGCTGCGCCTTGTGGCCGACTTCGCGCCGCCGGTTCCCCCCGAGGTGACCAGGCTGGCGCAGGGGCCACTGGACGTTCGCACCGGTGAGCCTTCCGACCCGTTCGACCTGGACCGCGACATGACGCGCGGCGGCGAAGCGGGACCGGACGGCGAGCACGTCATCGGCTAGGGGCTGCCTCCCGGGGCAGTCCCGTTGACAGGACTTGGCGCCCGCGCCTCTTCGGAGACGTGGGCGGACAACGAGACACGATAGCTCCTGCGCGGCGCGGCGACGCGCCCGGGAGCTGACGGGAGAGCGCCCGCATGCTCGAGAACGACCCCAGCAACGGGGACACAACTGAAGAACCACCCAAGGTGACCAAGCGCCGTGCCAGCAGGCCGGCGGGACCGCCGCCCGAGGTGCCGGACGAGCCTGCCGTCGTGACGGCGAGCCCGGTGGAGACCGCCGTGTCCGAGGTGGTGGAGGAGGCCGCGCCCAAGCGCACCAGGAGCCGCGCCACCACGACGACGACGCGCCGCCGTACCACGAAGAAGGAAGAAGAGCCCGTAGCAGAGGAGCCGGCCGCCGAGGTCGCGGCGCCTCCTCGCGCACGGCGTTCGCGCAAGGTGGTCGAGGTGAGCCCGGAGACGGGCGTGCCGGAGACCGTCAGCGCCGAGCCCGAGCCGCCGGTCGAGAAGCCCAAGCGGACCCGCGCGCGCAAGAAGGTCGAAGAGCCGGTCGAGGTCGTTCTGGTCGAGGAGGAGCCCGAGCTGCTCATCGACGACGTCGAGGACGAGCTGGACGACAAGCCCGGCCTGCTCGCCGACCCCTTCGGCTTCTCCGCGCAGGGCAGCGAGCAGCCTGACACCAGGTTCCAGCGCCCGGCGGCCATCTTCGCGCCGCTGTTCCAGGCGCCGGACCCGAGCCAGGCGCAGCCCGCCCGCCCCGAGCCCGTCGCGCCGCCCAAGCAGGTGGCCAAGCCCGTCGAGGAGATCGAGGCGGACACCGACGAGGACGACGGCGACGACGAGATCGAGGCGGACGGCGACGACCAGGAGGACGAGGGCGGCAGCCGCCGCCGTCGCCGCCGCAGGGGCGGCCGCGGCCGCGGCAAGTCCCGCGAGCGCGACGACGACTCGGACTCCGACTCCGAGGAGCAGGACGACGAGGACGCGCAGGACGCGGCGGCCGACGACGCGCAGTCCGACGAGGAGGGCTCCTCCTCGCGCAGGCGCCGCCGCCGTCGCAGGCGCGGCACGGAGGAGGCCCCCGAGGTCGCCAGCGACGACCCGCCGAACACCGTCGTGCGCATCCGCGCGCCGCGGTCCGGCCGGTCCAGCTCGATGGACATCTCGGCGGACGGCGTCACCAGCGTGCGCGGCTCGACCCGCCTGGAGGCCAAGAAGCAGCGCCGCCGCGAGGGGCGCGAGATGGGCCGCAGGCGCCCGCCGATCATCACGGAGTCGGAGTTCCTCGCCAGGCGCGAGTCCGTCGACCGCATGATGGTCGTGCGCAGGATCGGTGACCGTACCCAGATCGCCGTCCTCGAGGACGGCGTGCTGGTCGAGCACTACGTCAACCGCGAGGCCAGCCAGTCCTACGTCGGCAACGTGTACCTGGGCAAGGTGCAGAACGTGCTGCCGTCGATGGAGGCGGCGTTCGTCGACATCGGCAAGGGGCGCAACGCCGTCCTGTACGCCGGCGAGGTGAACTTCGACACCGCGGGGCTGGAGGGTCAGCCCAGGCGGATCGAGGTGGCGCTGAAGTCCGGCCAGGCCGTACTCGTGCAGGTCACCAAGGACCCGATCGGGCACAAGGGCGCGCGGCTGACGTCGCAGATCTCCCTGCCCGGCCGTTACCTCGTGTACGTCCCGGACGGGTCGATGACCGGCATCAGCCGCAAGCTGCCCGACAAGGAGCGCACGCGGCTCAAGAGCATCCTGAAGAAGGTCATGCCGGAGAACGCCGGTGTGATCGTGCGCACGGCCGCTGAGGGCGCCTCGGAGGAGGAGCTCAGCCGCGACGTGGCCAGGCTGTCGGCGCAGTGGGAGGCCATCCAGAAGAAGGCCAAGAACGCCAGCCCGCCCGAGCTGCTGTCGGCCGAGCCCGACCTGACCGTCCGCGTGGTCCGCGACGTCTTCAACGAGGACTTCACGAGCCTGGTCGTGCAGGGCGAGGACGCCTGGGAGACGGTCGACGAGTACGTCAAGTACGTCGCGCCGCACCTGGCCGACCGCCTGTCGAAGTGGGAGGAGGACGGCGACGTCTTCGCCTCCTACCGCATCGACGAGCAGCTGTCCAAGGCGATGGAGCGCAAGGTGTGGCTGCCCAGCGGCGGCTCGCTGGTGATCGACCGTACCGAGGCCATGACGGTCGTCGACGTCAACACCGGCAAGTTCACCGGCCAGGGCGGCAACCTGGAGGAGACGGTCACCCGCAACAACCTGGAGGCGGCCGAGGAGATCGTCCGCCAGCTCAGGCTGCGCGACATCGGCGGCATCATCGTGATCGACTTCATCGACATGGTGCTGGAGTCGAACCGTGACCTCGTCCTGCGCAGGCTGCTGGAGTGCCTGGCGCGCGACAGGACGAAGCACCAGGTCGCGGAGGTCACCTCCCTTGGTCTGGTGCAGATGACGCGTAAGCGGGTCGGACAGGGCCTTCTGGAGGCCTTCTCGACGCCTTGTGACTGCTGCAACGGCCGCGGGGTCATCGTTTCGACCGAGCCGGTCGAGGCCAAGCCCGAGCCGCGCGGCACGCAGGGCAAGATGGCGGTCGAGAAGACGGTGGCGGACAAGGTATCCGCGGCCAACGACTCCTCGGCGCGTGATACCGTGACCGGTGCGCTTGATGACGTCCCAATGGAGGACGACCAGGCGACCACGACTTCTGGCCGGGGGCGGCGACGCTCCCGGCGAGCCAAGTCCGCCGACTAGGCGGACGGCCGACGATCCGTCCGGTTCGACCAGGGCACCTTTAGCCGGTATCCTGGTCAACCGGTGCGTCTAGTGGCGCGCCTTGTTCGCGCGCCCCTCGGTTTCGTCGGTTTCCGACAGCATCCGGATGCAGGCGCAGCGTTCGGGAGGCCCCTTTCGGGGCTCTCACAAGCAGACAGCAGAAGGGTTCCGCGGTGTACGCGATCGTTCGTTGCGGCGGCAGGCAGCAGAAGGTCTCCGTCGGTGACGTCCTCGAGGTGGACAAGGTCGCCGGCGAGGTCGGTTCTTCGGTTTCGCTGCCGACGGTGCTCGTCGTCAACGATGGCGACGTGACCACGGAGGCGGGCAAGTTCCTGGTCAGCGCCGAGATTCTCGGTGAGACCAAGGGTCCCAAGATCCGCATCCTCAAGTACAAGAACAAGACCGGTTACAAGAAGCGCCAGGGTCACCGCCAGCGGTACACCCAGGTGAAGATCACCGGCATCAACCAGGCCTGAGTCACAGGAGTTTTGAGAGATGGCACACAAGAAGGGCGCGTCGTCCACCCGGAACGGCCGTGACTCCAATTCCCAGCGCCTGGGCGTTAAGCGCTTCGGCGGCCAGCTGGTCAACGCGGGCGAGATCATCGTCCGCCAGCGTGGCACCCACTTCCACCCCGGCGACAACGTCGGCCGCGGCGGCGACGACACGCTGTTCGCGCTGGCCGCCGGTCACGTGCAGTTCGGCGTGAAGCGCGGCCGTCGCGCCGTGAGCATCGTCCCGGTCGCGGAGTAATCTCCGACCGTTAGGTGTTACTCAAGGGGTGGATCTCTACGATCCACCCCTTGAGCTTTTTTGTTTTGGTACGGCGGGGCCATGGAATGGCTACTCGCCGTAAGTGGTCGGGCCGTGTCTGTCATGGCATTCGGCCGCGCTGGTCGGCCGCCGTTACCTCGCCTGGTATCGCGGCGTTGTTGGTAAAGAGATGGAGACTTCGGCATGCCGGACTTTGTGGACCAGGTGGTCCTCCACATCAAGGCCGGTGATGGCGGGAACGGCTGCGCCTCCATTCACCGGGAGAAGTTCAAGCCCCTCGGCGGACCCGACGGCGGGAACGGCGGGCGGGGCGGCGACGTGATCCTCGAAGTGGATCCCAACACCGCGACGCTGCTCGACTACCACCGCCGCCCGCACCGCAACGCGGACAAGGGCAAGCAGGGCGCCGGCGCGAACCGCGACGGGGCCAACGGCGGCGACGTCATCCTGCCCGTACCCAACGGGACCGTGGTCAAGGACGCGAGCACCGGCGAGGTGCTGGTCGACCTCATCGGCGCGGGCACCCGGTACGTCATCGCGCAGGGCGGGCACGGCGGGCTCGGAAACGCGGCCCTCGCCTCCACCAAGCGCAAGGCGCCCGGCTTCGCGCTGCTCGGCGAGCCCGGGGACGCGCTCGACGTGATGCTGGAGATGAAGAGCGTCGCGGACGTGGCGCTCGTCGGGTTCCCCAGTGCGGGCAAGTCGTCGCTGATCGCGGCGCTGTCGGCGGCGCGTCCGAAGATCGCCGACTACCCGTTCACGACGCTGATCCCCAACCTCGGTGTGGTCACGGCCGGGGAGACGATCTTCACGGTGGCTGACGTGCCCGGGTTGATCCCGGGGGCGTCCGAGGGGAAGGGGCTCGGGCACGAGTTCCTGCGGCACGTCGAGCGGTGCGACATGCTCGTGCACGTGATCGACTGCGCGACGATGGAGCCTGGGCGGGACCCTCTCAGCGACTACGAGGCGATCGAGGCGGAGCTGGTCGCGTACGGCAAGCTCGGGGACCGGCCGCGGATGGTGGTGCTGAACAAGGCTGACGTGCCTGACGCCCGGGAACTGGCCGAGATGGTCACGGCCGAGTTCGAGGCCAAGGGGCTGCAGGTGTTCACGATCTCGGCGGCTACGCATGACGGGTTGCGCGAGTTCACGTTCGCGATGGGGGAGTGGGTGGCTGCTGCCCGCGCGGCGAAGCCGGTGGAGGAGCCTACGCGGCTGGTCATCAGGCCGAAGCAGCTGGGGGAGACGGGGTTCTCCGTACGGAAGGTCAACGACAACCTGTTCCAGGTCACCGGGGAGAAGCCGGAGCGGTGGATCAGGCAGACGGACTTCACGAACGACGAGGCCGTGGGGTATCTGGCGGACCGGTTGGAGCGGTTGGGTGTCGAGGACCAGCTGTTGAAGAAGGGGGCGAAGGCGGGCGCGGAGGTGGTGATCGGCTCGATGGAGGATGGCTACATCTTCGACTGGCAGCCGACCCTGAACGCAGAGTCCATCCACGCCGGCCCCCGAGGCACCGACAGCCGCCTCGCGTAACACACCCTTCGCCCGCCCTTGGTCCTGCAGGGGCGGGCGACCTCTGGCAGTTACCGTCCGTGCGAGTGGCGGTCCGGTGGTGAGGCCTCGCGTCGCGAAGGCCTCATCGGGCTACAGGCCCGCACGGCTGCCTGCTCGTGGGAGGCGCGGGTGCCTTCGGCCCACTCGCCTCCTGTAGACACGCACGACCTCGGCCCCTGCTCGCCGCCTCCAACAGAGGCGACAATGACCATGCGCGCAGCCATCGCGGCGGGTGACCTCTGGCGGTTACCGTCCGTGTAAGTGACGGTCCGGTGGTGAGGTCTCGCTTCGCGAAGGCCTTGTCGGGCTACGGGCCCACGCGGCCGTCTGCTCGTGGGGAGGCTTCGGTGCGGTTGTGCCGTAGAGGGTCGGGCGAGGGGTCGGGTCCCCGACGCGGCGATGAGGTGGTGGTCGCGAGTGGCCTCTGACGAGGACGGTCGTGGAGCAGCGCCATGGGCGGACCGGGTGGGGTGTCCAGGGGGTGGATGGTCGGGGTGGGGGTTGGGGTGGGGCGGTAGGGTTTGGGCGTGCGGGAACAGATCAGCGCAGCGTCAAGGGTCGTCGTCAAGGTCGGCTCCTCCTCGCTCACCACCCCCCAGGGCATGATCGACGTGGATCGGGTCGATGCTCTTGTTGACGTCCTGGCGGCCAGGCGCAAGACCGGGAGCCAGCTCGTTCTCGTCTCCTCCGGTGCCATCGCCGCCGGTCTCGGCCCGCTGGGGCTTACGGCGCGGCCGCGGGATCTGGCTACCCAGCAGGCCGCCGCGTCCGTCGGCCAGGGGGTGCTGGTTGCTCGCTACACCTCGTCCTTCGCCCGGTACGGGCTGCGGGTCGGGCAGGTGCTGCTCACCGCCGATGACATGATGCGGCGGTCGCATCATGCCAACGCTCAGCGGACCCTCAGCAGGCTGCTTGAGCTGGGCATCGTTCCGATCGTCAATGAGAACGACACCGTTGCCACGGACGAGATCCGGTTCGGGGACAACGATCGGCTGGCGGCGCTCGTCGCGCACCTCGTGCATGCTGACGCGCTCGTCCTGCTGTCGGATGTTGACGCGCTCTACGATGGGCCGCCGTCCCGAGCGGGGTCGCAGCGGCTCAAGGAGATTCGCGGGCCGGAGGACCTGGTCGGCGTGGAGCTGGGCAAGAGCGGTGCGTCCGTCGGCACGGGCGGGATGATCACCAAGGTCCAGGCGGCCAGGATCGCGACCGGGGCCGGGGTGCCTGTCGTGCTGACCGCGGCTGCTCACGCCGCGCAGGCGCTGGCGGGGGCTGACGTGGGGACGTTCTTCCACCCTGGGGGACGCCACCCGGGCACCCGGCTGCTGTGGCTGGCGCACGCCACGACCGGGCGGGGCAGGCTGCATCTCGACGCGGGAGCGGTCGAGGCGGTCGTGACCAGACGCAAGTCGTTGCTGCCCGCCGGGGTCGTGTCGGTCGAGGGGGAGTTCGCCGCCGGAGATCCTGTGGACCTGTGCGGGCCCAGGGGCAGGGTGGTGGCTCGCGGGCTGGTCAACTTCGACGCAGGAGAGATCCCCGGGCTGCTCGGGCGGTCGACGAAGGACCTGGGAAGCGAGCTCGGTCCAGAATATGAACGCGAGCTCATCCACCGCGACGACATCGTCATACTAGAGCGATGAGCAGGAGTGGCGCGTCCCGCTCTGGACTGAGGAACGCAGGGAGCGGAGCGACCGAGGTGACGAGGGAAGAGTGGGACTTTGGGCGCCACGACAGCTGAGCGGAGCGAGGCAATGAGCACTGACTTCCTGAAAGTTGCCCAGGCCGCGCGAGCGGCCGCCGCGGAGCTGGCCCCGCTGCCCAGGACGCCGAAGGACAAGGCGCTCAGAGCGATAGCCGACGCGCTGGAAGCGCATGCGGACGAGATCGTCGAGGCCAACAAGAAGGACGTCGAGAAGGCGCGCGAGCAGGGCACGTCCGAGGCGATGATCGATCGGCTCAGGCTCGACGTCCAGCGCGTCAAGGGCATCGCCGACGCGGTCAGGGCGGTGGCGGACCTGCCCGATCCCGTGGGTGAGGTCGTACGGGGCAGCACGCTGCCCAACGGGCTGGAGCTGCGCCAGCTCCGGGTGCCGCTCGGCGTCATCGGCATCATCTACGAGGGCCGCCCCAACGTCACCGTCGACGGCGCCGCGCTCTGCCTCAAGAGCGGCAACGCGGTGCTGCTGCGCGGCTCGTCCAGCGCCTACTCCTCCAACACCGCGCTGGTGAAGATCATGCAGGAGGCGCTGGAGGGCACGGACGTGCCGGCGGGAGCCGTACAGCTCGTGCCTGGCCTGACGCGCGACTCGGTCAAGCACCTCATGCGGGCGCGCGGCCTGGTCGACGTGCTCATCCCGCGCGGCGGCGCGTCGCTGATCAACTCGGTGGTCGAGGAGTCGACCGTGCCGGTGATCGAGACGGGCGTGGGCAACTGCCACGTGTACGTCGACGCGGACGCCGACCTCGACGTCGCGCTCGGCATCCTGGTGAACGCCAAGGCGCAGCGGCCGTCGGTGTGCAACGCGGCGGAGACGTTCCTGGTGCACAGGGACGTCGCGGACGCCTTCGTCCCCAGGGCGCTCCAGGCGCTGAAGGAGGCCGGGGTGACCGTGCACGGCGATGCGCAAATCGCGAAATATCCGGATGTGGTGCCTGCTACCGAGGACGACTTCTTCGCCGAATACCTGAGCCTCGACATCGCGGCGGCCGTGGTCGACTCGCTGGAGGACGCGGTCAAGCACATCCGCACCTACGGTTCCGGCCACACCGAGGCCATCGTGACCCGCTCGCAGCAGGCGGCGCGCACGTTCGTCTCGCTCGTCGACGCGGCGGCCGTGGCGGTCAACGCCTCGACGCGGTTCACCGACGGCGGCGAGTTCGGGTTCGGCGCCGAGATCGGCATCTCCACCCAGAAGCTGCACGCGCGCGGGCCGATGGGGCTCGCCGAGCTCACCTCGACCAAGTGGATTTACACGGGCGAGGGGCATTTGCGCACGTCAGAGGGGTCGGTCCGCGTGTCGGAGCTGGCATCCGGCTGAGCGGATGGCTTGACTGGGGTCCATGGAGATTGTGATAGCCCTGATCTTCGCCGGGGCCGTGCTGTTCGGCGCCGACCGGATCCTGCTGTGGATGGAGAAGCGCGGCCACGTCAACTGGCGGCGCAAGGGGCGCAAGAAGCTGTCCCAGGAGCCCAGCGCCGGGCTCGACGCGATGCTGACCGATACGCACAAGTAACCTCGGCGCGCCGCACACGTTTACCAGCGCACCACCGCTAAGGTGGTGCCCGCTATGGGCGCGCCGAGCGAGGAGGGAGCGTGACCAAGCTCGGCAAGGTCGGGCCATACACCCTTCTCGAACGGGTCGGCCGGGGCGGCATGGGCGAGGTCTACCTCGCGACCACCCGCCGGGGCGACCACGTCGCCGTCAAGGTCCTGCACGACCTGATCGAGGACGACTCCTCGCGCATCAGGCTCGAACGCGAAGTGCGGGCGCTGCGCCGGGTGGAGTCGCCGTACGTCGCCAAGGTGCTCGACGCCGACCTGCAGTGCGCCAGGCCGTACCTGGTCATGGAGCACATCGTCGGCGACACCCTGCTGGACAGGGTACGGCGGAGCGGCCCGCTGGCCGGGGTGGACCTGGTCGAGATGGCCCAGGGCATCGCCACCGCGCTGGCGATCATCCACGCGGCCGGGGTGGTCCATCGCGACCTGAAGCCCGCCAACATCCTCATGGGCGACGACGGGCCGGTGCTGATCGACTTCGGCATCGCGCAGGTGCACGACGCCACGCGGCTCACCATGACCGGCACCTTCCTCGGCACGCCCGGATACGCGGCGCCCGAGCTGTTCGCCGACGAGCACGTCGACTCGCCCGCCGACGTGCACGCGTGGGCGGCCACGGTGGCGTTCGCGGCGACCGGGCGGCCGACGTTCGGGCGGGGGACGCTCGAGGCGCAGATGTACGCGGTGATGAACGGGCAGGCGGATCTCAAGGGTGTGCCCGCGAGCTTGTTGCCGCTGATCAGAGCGGCGCTCAACCGGGAGCCCGCCAAGCGCCCGACGGCGGCGCTGCTGTCCGACCGGCTGTCGCGGCTGGCTCGGGCCGTCGCGCCCGCTCCGGTTGAGGCGGAGGAGACGCCCTCGCGTGCGAGGAACACCCGGCGCGGTGCGGACCCGGCGGAGGTCCCGGCCCCACGCGGCCGCACGTCCCCAGGTGCGGAGGGGGGTACGGCGGCGCGCGGGCGTCCCGCCGGCGAGGCTGCCCGGGTGCGTCCCGCGCCAGGCGCGGAAGGTACGGCCTCCAGGGCGCGTCCTGCGGCTGGAGCTGAGGGTACGGCGGGGCGTGGCCGTACTCCGGCAGGCGGTGAGGCTGCGGCGGTGCGTAGCCGTGCCGCGGCCGGGTCGGAGAACACCGGGCCGCGCAGCCGTCCGGCGCCGGAGGCCAAGCGGGTGGCGGGCGCCGCGAGCGGCGGCGACGGCAAGCGGGCCGACAGCAAGCTGGCCATGACCGGGGTCGAGACCGCCAAACGCGGAGCCACCGCCGAGAAGGCAGCCAAGAAGCGGCCGGTGAAGCGCAAGCCGGAAGGTTCGCCCACCTCGCTGCCCGCGGGGAACATGGCGTTGCTGCTCCTGGCCGTGCTCGCCGTGCCCTGCGTGGTGGCGACGGTGATCTGGCCGGTGGCGACGTTCGGCGTCACCGGCGGGCTGATCGTGCTCACCAGGACGTTCTGGGCCGGCCACTGGCTGGCCAGGAAGCGCAAGTCACGCAAGGTACGGATCGCCCTGCGCGTCCTGACCTTCCCCTTCGTGCTGATCGCCGGAGTGGCGACCGTCGCCCTCTGGCCGGGCATCCCGGTCGCCGCCGTGTCCGCCGGCGTCCTCTGGCTGACGGCGGGCGGCGAGTTCCCGCCGGACTGGTGGCAGCAGGCCGCCCCGGTCACCGCGGCGGGCGCCGTCTTCGGCGTGTTGTGCGGCGCGATCGCGGGCCGCGAGATCGAGCGCGTCGGCAACGCCCTGCCCCTGCTCCGCCGCGAGGGCCTGCGCGCCCTGGCCGTGCTGGGCGGCTTCGTCGCCATCTGCGCCGCCGCCGTCCGGGCCATCGCGCTGCTCGTCTGACCTCGCCTTCGCCGGGAGAACTTCCTTCGGTTCCAATATTTACAACTCTTAGACGAAGTACTAGCCTAACCTCACTCCAGCCCGCGAAGTGAGGTTTTGATCACATGCTGCGCCGTTCGACCAGTGACATCAGGCGGGCCAACCGGCTCGACGTGTTGCGCCGCATCTACGCGGCAGGCTCGGCGACGCGGCAGGAGATCGCCAGGGACAGCGAGCTGAGCTTCGCCACGATCGCCAACGTCGTCAACGACCTGCTCGGCTGCGGCGTCATCGTGGAGGGGCACTTCGAGGGGTCGGGCAGCGGGCGGCCGCGTGCCGTGCTGGTGCCCAACGCCGGGCGCGGGCTGCTGGTCGGTGTGGACGTGGCGGAGACGTACGTGCACGTCGCGCTGTTCGACCTGGCGCTGCAGGTCAGGCACGCCTCCGAGCACCCGATCGGGCCGGAGACCAACCAGCCCGACGACATCGCCGCGCACATCGGCGAGGCCATCGACGCGCTGCTCGCCGAGTTCGGGGCGAGCAAGAGCGACGTGCTCGGCGTCGGGGTGAGCGTCCCCGGCCAGGTGGCGCCCGCGCTGGGCGTCTCGGTGTTCGCGCCGGGCTGGGACTGGCACGACGTCCCGCTCCTGGCCATCCTCCAGGAACGCATCGAACTGCCCGTCTACCTGGACAACCCGCTCATGGCCAGTACGGTCGCCGAGCTGTGGTTCGGCGCCGGGCGCGAGGCGGACAACGTCATCTGCGTCACCGTCGGCACCGGCGTCGGCGCGGGCATCGCCATCAACGGCTCGCTGTATCGCGGCACCACCAACGCCGCGGGCGAGTGGGGCCACAGCGTGGTCGTCTACGACGGCCGCTCCTGCCGGTGCGGCAGCCGCGGCTGCGTCGAGGCCTACGTCGGCGCGCCGGGCGTCATGCGGACGCTGCGCGAGCTCGACGCGGACAGCCCCCTGCTGCACGGCGACGACCAGGACGCGACGATCGCCGCGCTGGCCCGTGCGGCGGGCGACGGCGACCCCGTCGCCCTGGAGGCGATCAGGCGCACCGCCGGGTATCTCGGCGCGGGCCTGGCCAATCTGGTCAACATTCTCAACCCGGAAGCCATCGTCATCGGCAGCTGGGCAGGTCTGGCCCTCGGCCCGCACCTGCTCGAGGAGTTGCGCGAGGTCGTCGCCAGGCACGCCCTGGACCGGCCCAACACCGCAGCCCGCCTGCACCTGTGTGACATCCCCGGCGATCCGGTCAGTCTCGGGGCCGCAACCTTCGCCCTCGAAGGGTTCCTCGACGAGGTCCTCGCGGGCGCAAGCCGTACGAAATCTGGAAGGTCTTCATGAAAGCGTTCGCTGCCTGTCTCGCCTTAGCCGTCCTGGCCACCGCGTGTTCGTCCGGTGGAGGCGAAGCCAAGCCGGGTGAGAAGGTCGAGCTCACCATGAGCGTCTGGGGCGGCAAGGAGGACGAGGCGACCTATACGAAGCGGCTCGCCCTCGTGCACCAGAAATATCCTGACATCACGGTGAAGCTGGAGTACACGCCGGGCTCCAACGACTACGACCAGAAGATCCAGACGGCGCTGGCCGGGCGCAAGGGCCCGGACATCATGGAGTTCGCGGAGAACATCCACGTCTTCTCCAGCAAGAACCAGCTCGCGCCGCTCGACGACTACGTCGCCAAGGCCAAGCTCGACGTGGCCGCCCGCTTCGGCGACAAGGTGCCCGCGCAGTACCAGCGGGACGGCAAGACCTACGCGCTGCCCGACCGCAGCGGCGCCATGGTCCTCTACTACAACAAGAAGCTGTTCGACGCCGCCGGGGTGAAGTACCCGAGCGCCGAGTGGACCTGGACCGACTTCCGCGCCGCCGCCCAGAAGCTGACCGCCCGCGACGGCGACAAGATCAAGACGTACGGCTTCGCCGCGGGCAACTGGTGGCCGTGGTGGATGACGTTCATGAAGCAGAACGGCGGCGACATCGTCGACGCCTCGGGCAAGCCGGTCGTGAACTCGCCCGCCAACGTGGAGGCGCTGAAGTTCTACAACGACCTCGTCTACGTGGACAAGGTCGCGCCGTCGCCCACCGACTACGCCAACCTCGGCAAGGACATCGGGCCAGACCCGCTGTTCGCGCAGGGCAAGACGGCGATGCAGCTCACCGGGTTCTGGAACATCGGCTCGCTGAAGAAGACACCTGACGTCGACTGGGACATCGCGCCGCTGTGGAAGGGCAAGCAGCCCGCCACCGTCGCGTTCGGCAACGGGCTGTCGGTCAACGCCAACAGCAAGAACAAGGACGCCGCCTTCAAGGTCATCGACTTCCTGACCAGCGAGGAGGGGCAGAAGCCGATCGTCGAGAACAACCAGGACGCACCGGCGAACCTGGCGCTGCTCGGCAACGACGCCTTCCTGAAGTCGGCGCCAGGCAAGAACATGGGCGCGTTCAAGGAGTCCGCCGCGATGCTCTACTCGCCGCCGATCGGGCCGCACTGGAACGAGATGCAGAAGGTCTTCGACGACGCGCTCGGGCCGTTCTTCCAGAACAAGGCGGACGCACAGGCGACGCTGGACCGGGTGCAGACGGAGCTGCAGGCGTTGCTGGGCACTGGCTGATGCGTCGGCGCGAGTCGCTGTGGTTCTACCTGATGGTGTCGCCGTGGGTCGTCGGCTTCGTGGTTCTGACGCTGGGGCCCATGGTGTTCTCGGGGTACCTCAGCCTGACGGACTGGGACCTGTTCAACCCGCCGGAGTGGGTGGGGCTGGACAACTACGTGAAGATGTTCACGGGCGACCCGGTGTTCTGGAAGGTGCTCGGCAACACGTTCTTCTACGCGTTCCTGTCGGTGCCGCTGTGCATGCTGGCCTCGCTGGGCGCCGCTTACCTGCTGAACAAGCCACTCCGTTTCCGTCGATTGTTTCGCACCGCGATCTACCTGCCCACGCTGGTGCCGCTGGTGGCCACGTCGATCCTGTTCGTGTGGATGTTCGCGCCGGACACCGGGCTGATCAACACCTTCCTGGCGTTGTTCGGCATCGACGGGCCGGAGTGGCTGCTGGACGCCTCGTGGGTGAAGCCCGCGCTGATCCTCGTGTCGGTCTGGCAGATCGGCACGTCGGTCCTGTTGCTGCTGGCGGGCATGCAGAGCGTGCCGAAGCACCTCTACGAGGCGGCGGCGCTGGACGGGGCTTCCCCATGGCAGCAGTTCAGGCACATCACGATCCCCATGCTGACGCCGGTGATCTTCTTCAACCTGGTGATGGGGATCATCGGGGCATTCCAGGTGTTCGCCCAGATCTACATCATGACCTCAAAAGGCAATAATTTCGGCGGTCCGGACAACGCCAGCCAGATGATGGTGCCCTTCCTCTTCAACCACGCGTTCAAGTTCAACCACATGGGCTACGCCTCCGCGATCGCCTGGGTGTTGTTCGCGATCCTGCTCACCCTGACCGCGGTCGTCATCCGCTCCTCCAGCCTCTGGGTCTTCTACGAGAGTGAGGTGCGGCGCAAGTGAGAGCCCTGCACTACGCGGTGCTGACCGTGCTGTCCGCGCTGTTCACCGCGCCCCTGCTGTTCATGGTGTCCATGGCGCTGTCCAGCGACGCCACCTCAGCCCGCGCCGAGTTCTCGCTGTGGCCCAAGGACTGGGAGTTCGGCAACTTCGTCAAGGCGTTCACCTCGGACCTGCCGATGGGCTCGTTCCTGACGAACTCGCTGATCCTGACCGGCTTCGCCGTACTCGGGCAGGTGTTCGTCAGCGCCATGGTGGCCTACGCCTTCGCCAGGCTGCGCGCGCCGGGCAAGAACGTCCTGTTCATCGTGCTGCTGTCGACGCTGATGCTGCCGGCGGAGATCACGCTGATCCCGCAGTTCACGATGTTCTCCGAGCTCGGCTGGGTGGACACGCTGCTGCCGCTGGTGGTGCCGAACTTCTTCGGCGGCGCCTACAACATCTTCCTCATGCGGCAGTTCATCGCGCGCATCCCGCGCGACCTGGACGAGGCGGCCGCGATCGACGGGCTCGGATATTTCCGGATCTTCACCCGGATCGTGCTGCCGCTGATGAAGCCCGCGCTGATCGCGGTCGGGATCTTCACCTTCTCCTGGAACTGGGGCTGGTTCATGGGCCCCCTGATCTATCTCAACTCGCCGGAGAACATGCCGCTGGCCCTGGGCGTGCAGGTGCTGTACGCCACGGGCGGGGCCGGGCAGGTGCCGCCGTGGAACATGGTCATGGTCGGCTCGCTGATCCTGACCGTGCCCATGATCATCGTCTATTTCTTCGGCCAGAAGTACATGCACGAGCTCAGCGTCTCCGCGAGCTCCGACCAGAAATGAGCCACCGCTGAACGTCCGGATCGCCGACGGCCGCCTCTACATCGACGACGAGCCTCGGCTGCTGCTGTGTGCCTCCCTGTTCTACTTCCGCATCGCGCGCGGGCAGTGGCGCGAGCGGCTGCGTGCCGTGCGGGAGTCTGGTTACACCTGCGTCGACGTCTACTTCCCGTGGAACCACCACGAGCTCGCGCCCGGCGTGTGGGACTTCGCCGGGGAGCGGGACGTGGCCGCCTTCCTGGAGATGGCGCACGAGGAGGGGCTGCTGGTGCTGGCCAGGCCCGGGCCGTACATCTGCTCGGAGTGGGACGGGGGCGCGCTGCCCGCCTGGCTGCCTTTGACCGAGGGGGTACGGCTGCGCGACGCCAACGGGCCGTTCCTGGAGGCGGTGCGTGGGTGGTTCGACCGGATCCTGCCGATCTTGCGTGACGCTCCCGCGGTGGCGCTGGTGCAACTGGAGAACGAGCTCGACTTCTTCGACTGCGCCGATCCTGCCGGATATATCGCGGCATTGCGGGAGATGGTGCTCGCGCATGGCATCGCCGTACCGCTCATCGCCTGTGCCGGTCAGGGGGATCTGGCTCGGGCCACGGGCGAGGTGGACGGGGTCGTGCCCGCCGCGAACTTCTACCCCTCCGACTCCTCTCCGGCCATCGAGTCGATCGCCGAGGTGTATCGGGGGTGGCTCGCCGAGCGGGGGTTCCCGCTGCTGGTGACGGAGACGAACCGGGCGCATGTGACGTTGCGCCGGTTGCTGTCGGCGGGGGCGACGTTGATCGGGCCCTATCTGCAGGCGTCCGGGAACGACTTCGGGTTCACCGGGGCGGTGAACAACTGGGGGTCGCCGCTGGCGTTGCTGACCAGTGACTACGACTTCGGCGGATATCTGTCGCCGTCCGGGGTGCGGCGTTCGGAGTACGGCGAGGCCAGGCTGCTCGCCGGGCTGGTGGATGCGCTGGGACCTGCTTTGGCGGCCGCGACTCCCGCTGAGGTGAAGGTGGTGGCCGACTTCCCGCTGGTGGACGGTGGGGCTCGGGCGCTGGCGTTGCGCGGTGGGGGGACGTTGGTGGCGCTGGCCAACCCCGGCGCCGCCTCCGGTGTGGCTCGGGTGGGGGACGTCGAGGTGCGGGTGCCTGCTGAGAGCTGCCCGTTCGTGCTGCTCGACTGGCCGATCCCGGGTGGGGGAGGGGTGGAGAGCGCGGCGGCCGAGCTGCGGCTGGTGGCGCCTGGGCTGCTCGTGTTCACCGGCGGCGGCGAGGTCGTCGTGCGGGTCGGTGGTGAGCGGGCGGTCGTCACGGAGACCACGCGGGTGGGCGACCTGCGGGTGGTGCTGCTCGACCGGGCGGACTCGATGGCGCTGCGCGGGCTGGGCGACGACGGTGAGCTGGTCTTCGACGACCGTGGTTTCGGCGGTCCTGGGGACCGGGCTGAGGTCGTCAGGGTGGTCGGGCAGGTGGGCGTCGAGGGTGCTGGAGCTGCGCTGGCGGGTGAGCCGCGCAGTCTGGGCGACGTGCCGACGCGGCCCGAGCGGCTCGGGGCCTATCGCGGCTACTCCTGGTATGCGGCGGACAGCGCGCCGGGCGAGGCGATCCTGCTGCACGCCGCCGCCGACATCCTGTCCGTCTACGCGGACGGCGAATACCGGGGTACGGTCACCCCCGGCGGCGGGTTCGCGCTGCTCCCAGGGCGTTCCGGCACCAGGGTCGAGGTGCGCGCCGAGATCTGGGGGCATCCGAACTTCGACGACGCCCGCCTGCCCGCCCTGCGCCTGGGCTCGTTGCGCGGCTTCGACGCGGTCACCTCGGTCAGCGCCGTGCACGAGCTCGGCCCGTGGGCGATCACCGGCGAGGGCATCGGCCAGGCCCCGGCCCCGCTCACCGGGTGGGGCGGATGGATCACCGCCCAGCAACCCGCCAAGGCACGATATTTCGCGGAATTCCGGGCGGCGCTCGACGCCGACTCCTGGGTGTTGCGCCTCGACGGGCTGGCGGCGCAGGTCGAGGTGACCGTCAACGGCGTGCCGTTCGGGCTGGTCAACCCGCACGACCCGTTCGTGGACGTCACCACGGCCGTCGAGCCGGGCGGCACGGCCACGATCGAGCTCGCCCTGACCCGCTGGCACGGCGCGGAGGCGGGCGAGGTCACGCTGCTCGAAGGGCGCAGGGCCACCGGATGGACGGCCGCGTTCGCCGAGGAGCCCGAGCTCTGGACGGCCTCGCTGAAGGGCGACGCCACGGCGCTGGAGCTGCCCGTCGAGCTGCCGCCGGGCGAGGTGCGCTGGATCCACGTCGAGGCCGACCCGCTGGCCGGCCGTACCTGGACGGTCTTCTGCGCGGGCGCCGACCTCAAGCTGACCGCCTTCTTCAACGGCCGCCTCGTCGGCCGCCTCTGGCTGCCCGGCGACACCAGGCCCGTCATGGCCGGCGGCGACGCCGACCGGTTCACGCTGCCGGAGCCCTGGTTCGACGGAGCGGGAAACCGGCTGTCGCTGCTGGCGGAAGCCGTACACGCGGAAAGGCCCGGCACGCTCACCCAGATCAAGGCAGGTCCCTGATGATCAAACCTCTCTTATCCCTCCTTCTCGCCGTCAACCCCGTCGCCCTGGTCGATCCGGCCGCGATGGTCGTCGACCCCAACGTGCGCTACCAGACCGTCGAGGGCTGGGGCACCTCGCTGGCCTGGTGGGCCAACGTGGTCGGCGGCTGGAGCGACGCGGCCAGGTCGCAGGTGGCCGACGCGCTGTTCGACCCGGTCAACGGCCTCGGGCTGAACATCGTCCGCTACAACCTCGGCGGCGGACCCAACCCGGAGCCGCAGGCCGGATACCGGGTCGGCGCCGACATACCGACGTTCATGCCCGCGTCGGGGACCTGGGACTGGAACGCCGACGCCAACCAGCGCTGGGTCGCCCAGGCCGCCAAGGCGCGCGGCGTCACCCTCTGGGAGGGGTTCGCCAACTCCCCGCCCGCCTGGATGACGGTCAGCAACTGCACGGGCGGCCACGACGACGGCAACCAGGAGAACCTGAAGGCGGGACTCAAGAGCGCCTACGCCTCCTATCTCGCCGAGACGGCCAAGCACTTCCGCGACGCGTGGGGCATCACCTTCCGCACGGTCTCGCCGTTCAACGAGCCGAACGCCACCTGGTGGCACTGCTCCAACAACCAGGAGGGCAACCGCATCCTGCCCGCCTCCCAGAACGAGATCGTCAAGCTGCTCGACACAGAGCTCAAGGCGCGCGGGCTGACCGGCACGAGCGTCGCGGGCCCCGAGGAGTACACGCCGGCCGACTCCCTCGCCTCCTACACCGGCTACGACGCCACGGCCAAGGCGGCGCTCGGCCAGATCAACACGCACACCTACCAGACGGGCGGCGCCGCGCCGCTGCGCAGGCAGGCCGAGGTGGACGGCAAGCGGCTGTGGATGTCCGAGGTCGGGGTCGGAGGTACGGCGACGCACAACCACAGTGACTTCTCCAGCGCGCTGGAGCTGTCCGCCAAGATCCGCAGCGACCTGCTCGACCTGCGGCCGGCCGCGTGGGTGTACTGGCAGGCGGTGGAGAACGAGCAGCTGCAGAACAACTGGGGGCTGATGCACGCGAACTTCACCGGCGCCCAGCAGTCATGGAAGACCCGGCAATACTGGGCGATGGCGAACTACTCCCGGTTCATCAAGCCCGGCTACCAGATCGTCGACCTGGCGGACAGCCAGGGCCTCGCCGCCTTCCACCAGGCCAGCGGCACGCTCGTCATCGTCACGGCCAACCAGGGGACCTCGTCCAGGCCGGTCTCCTATGACCTGTCCCGGTTCCTGGCGGTCGGCGGTACGGCGCAGCCGTACCGGACCTCCGTCTCCGAGGACCTGGTACGGCAGGCGGACGTGCCGATCGCGAACGGCGTCTTCACCACCAGCCTGCCGCCGCAGTCGATCACGACGTTCGTGGTGCCGCCAGGTACGCCGGGGCCGAACCTGCTGGCCAACCCCGGTTTCGAGACGGGCAGCCTGAGCGGCTGGCAGGCGGAGTGGAATCCGTCACGGGCGTGGATCGAGACCAGCTACCCGCACGAGGGCGCGTACGACGCTTCGCTGCATCCCACGTCCACGCAGGATGTCGCGGTCTATCAGACGTTCACCGCGCCACGCACCGGGACCTACACCCTCAAGGGGTTCGCGGCCACCAACGCCTCCGGCGTACAGCTGGGGGTGGACGTGGCCGGCACGCAGGCCGGCCAGCGTACGGTGGAACCGAACATCGGGTATCTCGCCCAGAACCTGAAGTTCACCGCCACAGCCGGGCAGCTCGTCAAGGTCTGGTACTACGCCGAGCGCAGCACCGGCTGGGCGACGCTCGACAGGGTCTCCGTGGTCTTCGGTTAGTCTCAGCTGCCGTCGCGGCGGGAGAAGCGGTTGAAGATGCGCTCGCCGGCGTTGACCGCGCCTTCCGCCACGTCGCGCAGCACCCCGATGAACGGGTCCTGCGACTCCGACCAGGACCGGCGGTAGGACTCGGCCGCCGCCTTGACCTCGTCGGTGACGCGGGCGTTGGCGTCGTCCTCGCGGCGCGGGTAGTCGCCGCCGATGATGCGCTCGTACTCGCCGCCGCGGTGCCACTTGTCCAGCTCGGCCACGCGCACCACGGCGAACGGGTGGGTGGTGCCGAGCAGGTTGAGCACCTTGAGGAAGCCGTCGCGCAGGTCGCCCGCCGTGTCGTACTCCTGGTACTGGGCCAGGAACGCCTCGATGTTCATCTCGTGCGTGTAGTCGCCGCCGGCGAGCTTCATCAGCGCGCGCTTGGCCGACTCCGGGTCCTGGCCGGTGAGCAGGCCGCCGCGGTCACAGGAGAGCTCGGACTTGCGGTACCACTCCTCCAGGCCGGCGACGATGGCGCGCAGGCCGATGTAGCCGAGCGGGATCCACGCCACGCGGGTGGCCAGGCGGGTGAGGATGTCGAGCATTGTGCGGTAGACCGCGTGACCCGACAGGATGTGCGCGGTCTCGTGGCCGATGACGAAGCGCTGCTCCTCCTCGTTCATGAGGTTGAGCAGGCCGGTCGTCACGACGATGAACGGGTCGTCGAAGCCGATGGCCATCGCCTGGACCCTGGGGTCCTGCTGGACGTAGATCTCGGGGACCCGGTGCAGGTCGAGGGTGTAGGCGGCGTCGCGGCCCATGTCGTAGAGCGAGCGGAACTGGGTCTCGCTCACGCGCACGGCGGAGGCCAGGTACATCAGGCGCAGGCGGCGCTCGCTGATCAGGCCGGACATCTGCTTGAGAACCGTGTCGAACCCACTGAGCTTCCGCAGAGCGACCAGCGCGGACCGGTCTGCGGGGTGTTCGTAGGCACGGGACGAGATGCCGGGCAGTTGGACGCGGTTGCGGTCCGGGGTGGTCGTCATGCCCGGCATGCTACGTCGGCGGCGAGAGTGATGCGCGATTCCTTTAAGAAGGGGGCGACATCAGGTCGTTTACGGCTTGCGCGTATGGTCTCTGCATGATGAACGCGCCCAGTGTCCAGGGGAAGCGACGCGTGGGGGTGATGGGCGGCACGTTCGATCCCATCCACCACGGTCACCTGGTCGCCGCGAGCGAGGTCGCTCACCATTTCGAGCTGGACGAGGTCGTCTTCGTGCCGACCGGCCGGCCGTATCAGAAGGCTGAGCGGGACGTTTCCGCGCCTGAGGACCGGTATTTGATGACCGTCATCGCGACGGCGTCCAACCCGCGGTTTTCCGTGTCGCGGGTGGACGTGGACCGGCCTGGGCCGACGTTCACGGTGGACACGTTGCGGGACATTTGCGACGTGTACGGGCCGGATGCGGAGCTGTACTTCATCACCGGCGCCGACGCGCTGGCGGCGATCCTGACGTGGCAGGACGCCGAGGAACTCTTCGAGATCGCACATTTCGTCGGTTGTACGCGGCCGGGCCACACCTTGCAGGACCCGGGGTTGCCGCCGGGGAAGGTCTCGTTGATCGAGATCCCGGCACTGGCGATCTCGTCCTCGGAGTGCCGGCAGCGGGTGGCGGACGGCGAACCCATCTGGTACCTGGTCCCGGACGGCATCGTCCAGTACATCAACAAACGCGGCCTCTACCGCGACCAAGGCGCCTGACCCTCCGCCCGACGGACGGCATCAGCGCCAGGATCAGCCCGGCGTACCCGGCGAGGACATCGCGTCGACGACGATGAGCGTCGCGACCGCTGTGGCGACCGTCAGCGGGTCCTTGAGCATGTGTGCCTTCGACCCGACATACCAGGCGAGGTCGGCGTGCTGAAGGTGCACGGGGAGGGCCGCGAAGATGGGGCCAGGACGGTCGATGCCCTCTGGCGTCTTGCCCTCGCGGACTGGTGGAGGTGTGGTGCCGAAGCGTGGCCGGGGGTCATGTGGGGAGATATTTGCAGGCAGAAGTCGCTTTTATGTGTCGATCGCGGGGAACGTTCCGATCATGGCGGAAGAGGAGGAGTCCCTCGACGGTCTTGAGTTGAATGAGGAGTCGTGGTGGGCGCACGACGCCGAGGTGGCCTCCTCGGGGTTCTTCACCATGCTCCGGCGGCTTCCGCTCCTTGTCCGGGATCTGCTCAAGCTGTCCTGGCAGACCAGCAAGGTCGACACCGCGATCATGGTCGGGGCGACGCTGGTCTCCGAGGTGTTCACCGCGCTCGGGTTGCTTGCCACTACCGATGTCTTGTCGCAGTTGTTCGCGGCTCTTCCTACGCCTGATCGGGTTCTCGCGGCGTTGCCTGCCATCGGGCTGCTGGTTGGTGCCATGGTGTTGCGGGCGGCGTTCGCTGAGGCGTCGCAGTGGGCCAGGGCCAGGCTCCAGCCGCTCATGGGCAGGACCGTCGACGCCCGCCTCGTCCGGCTCACCTCGCGCATCGACCTCGTGGCCTTCGACGACCCCGACTTCCACGACCACCTCCAGCGGGTCTCGCACGGAGCCAACCGCGGCGCCAACCAGCTGCTCTGGGCAGTCCTGGAAACCCTCACCGGGCTCATCGGGCTCCTGGCGGTCTCCGGGGCGCTCGCCGTACTCCATCCCTCGCTCGTCCCGCTGATCCTGCTGGCGACCGTGCCCGCCGCATGGGCGTCGGTCCGTTCGGCCCGCGTCGGCTACCAGATGAGCGCCGGGCTGGCGGCCGCCTACCGACGGCAGTCGACGCTCAAGGGGCTCATGTCCGAGCGTGCCTCGGCGGCCGAGGTCAGGTCGTACACGATGCGGTCCTACCTGCTCGCCGAGTACGACCGGATCTTCCGCTGGGTCGTCGGCTACGAGCTGCGCGCCGCCAGGAGGCAGCAGCTCGCGGGCATCTGGGGGCAGCTGCTCAGCGCCGTCCTCACCGGCGTGGTCTACGTGGCGCTCGGGCTGCTCATGCTGGCGGGAGCCGTACCCCTCGCCGCCGCGGCCACGGCGGTCTTCGCGATCCAGCGGGCCGGAGGCGCGACGCGGGCCGCGCTGGACGGGGTCAACTCCGCCTACGAGGCCGGTCTCTACTACGAAGACTTCCTCGCCTTCTGCGCCGAGGCTGAGGCCAGGGTCCCGGCGGACGGCACCGTCAAACCGCCCGTCGACCTGGACCTGGTCGAGGTCAAGGACGTCACCTTCACCTACCCGGCCGCCGAGGAGGCGGCGCTGCGCGGGGTGAGCGTGCACATTCGGCCAGGGGAGATCGTCGCCCTGGTGGGCGAGAACGGCTCGGGCAAGAGCACCCTTGCCAAGATCATCGGAGCGTTGTACGCACCAGAGTCCGGCACGATCACGTGGGGCGGCGTCGACCACCGGCAGATCGACGCCGACGCGCTGAGGGAGCACATCGCGGTCATCGCGCAGGACTTCACCCACTGGCCGTTCACCGCAGGGCAGAACATCGCCCTCGGACGGCACGACTCGGGTAAGGACCTGGACGACGTGCTGGCCGCCTCGGGGGCCGACGCGGTCGTGGCGCGCCTGCCGTACGGGCTGGACACCATGCTGGACCCCAGCTACCGGGGCGGGACGGAGCTGTCCGGCGGGCAGTGGCAGCGCATCGCGGTGGCCCGCGGGCTGTACCGGGACGCGCCGCTGCTCATCTGCGACGAGCCGACCGCGTCGCTGGACGCGCGATCGGAATATGCCATCTTCGAGAGCATCAGGCGGCATGCCGTACAACGGACGGTTTTGATGATCACGCACCGGCTGGCCAGCGTCCGGTGGGCGGACCGGATTTACGTGCTCGAAGAAGGGTGCGTCGTTGAGCAGGGGACACACGCGGAACTCATGGGGCTGGAAGGGGTCTACGCCGAGATGTACACGCTGCAGGCGAGGGCCTACGCCCAGGAAGGGTAACCTCTTAATGTAACCAACTCAGGAGGACAGACCCGCATCGTGACCGCATCCGACAGAGCCGTCCAGCTCGTCAAGATCGCCGCCGAGGCAGCGGCGGACAAGCTGGCCGATGACATCCTCGCCTATGACGTGAGCGAGCAGCTCGTCATCACCGACGCGTTCCTGCTCTGCTCCGCCACCAACGACCGCCAGGTCCGCGCCATCGTCGACGAGATCGAAGACCGGCTGCGCATCGAGGCGGACGCCAAGCCGGTCCGCCGTGAGGGGGAGCGTGAGGGTCGCTGGGTCCTCCTCGACTTCCTCGACATCGTCGTGCACGTGCAGCACGAGGAGGACCGCACCTTCTACGCCCTGGAGCGGCTGTGGAAGGACTGCCCGGCCATCCCCCTGCCGGAGAGCGTGACCCAGGCCAACGCGCAGCGGGCCCGCTCTTGAGTAAGCGGATCGTCTGTCTTCGCCATGGGCAGACCCTGTGGAACGTGGAGCAACGCTTCCAGGGGCACACCGACATCGCACTCGACGAGACCGGCCTGGCCCAGGCGGCCAGGGCGGCCTCGCTGCTGGCGTCGCTGCGCCCCACCCTCATCGTCTCCTCCGACCTGTCGCGGGCCAACGAGACCGGGCTCGCGCTCGGGCGGCTCGTCGGCCTCGACGTGGCGGTCGACAAGGACCTGCGCGAGCGGGGCGGCGGTGAGTGGGAGGGCCTGACCCGCGACGAGATCGCCGCCCGGTGGCCGGAGGAGTACGTCGCGTGGGAGGCGCCCGGCGGTGAGCCGGTCGCCGACGTGGCGGCGCGCGTCTCGGCCGCCATGCGGCGGTGGGCCTCGTCGCTCGACGACGGCGGGTTGCTGGTGGTGGCCTCGCACGGGGCCGCCCTGCGGCTGGGCATCTGCGCGATGCTCGGGCTGCCGGAGGAGCTGTGGTCCTCCATCGGCGGGCTGGGCAACTGCTCGTGGTCGGTGCTGGAGGAGGGGCGCCGCGGGTGGCGACTCGTCGAGCACAATGCGGGTACGCTGCCGGAGCCGATCAACAGCGACGACTCGCCTGGGACCGATTAGGCGAATGTGTGCGGAGGGCTATATGCTCTCCGAGCGCCGCAACGAGGGTTTCTCGGTGCGGTGACCAGGGGCTATAGCGCAGCTGGTAGCGCACCTCCATGGCATGGAGGGGGTCAGGAGTTCGAATCTCCTTAGCTCCACAGATGTTTGTCGAAGGGCGGCCGGTATCCGGCTGCCCTTGATCATTTTTCGGACTCCTGATGTGATTCGGCACGTGCAGATCGATCGTGCTGACCTGATGCGGTGTTTCCTCGCCTGCCTGCTCATCGTGGGCGTTGCGGGGTGGATCGAAGAGGGCGCGAGGCGGGGCGCCGAGCGCGAGGCGCTGGCGCGCAGGCTGGCGCTCAGGGGAGCGGAGCTTCGCGAGGTGGATCCGGACGAAGCCGGATGGCTTGGTGCGGCAGCCGTACGCCTGCACGCCGACGCCCAGACGCGGGGCGCCCTGGCCGACACCCTCGCGAACGGCGGACTCGTCGACTTCCACCAGGTCAGCCGATCCGACGAGGTGGCGATCGCGGCCGATGGCTCCTTCATCCTCGCCCTCCCCTACCTCGGAAAGGTGCGTCGATGGGATGTGCGCCAGGAGCGCACGGAGGAGAAGACGCTTGACTTCAAGAGCTCCTCGCTTGACTTCAAGAGCTCCTCGATCGACCGGATGGCCATGTCGGCTGACGGGCGCACGGTTGTGACCGCCGATGACTTCGACGGCTTCACCCTGTGGGATCTCGACGAGCGATCACGCCCGCGCAAGCTGGCCTTCCTGCCGAGCGTGGGGTCCTTCGAGCAAATCGTCCTGTCGCCCGACGGAACGACTGCCTTGGTCTCCTACGACGACATAGACGATGACCTGGATGTTGTGAACGTGGAGATATGGGACTTCAGGCGAAAGTCCCATCCGGCCCTCCGCTCGACCCTGAAGGTTCCGGGTGATTACCTCTCTGACCTGGCCCTCAGCGCCGACGGCAAGACGGCTGTGGCGGTTCGCGGCGACGGGGCGGGTTGGCTTGTGTGGGATCTGACTGATCCGGCACATCCCGCCGAACGCCAAGGCAATGACCGGCAGATGGAGTCCGTCGCGCTCAGCCCCGACGGGCGCAGGGCCGTGTTCGGCACGAGAAAGGGGGCTGAGGTCTGGGACCTCGGCGACCACGCGAGGCTGGCGCGCGTGGGGACGATGGGCGGGGAGTTCCATGACGTCTTCGCGGTCGCCCTGGCCCGCAAAGGGGACCTGGCGCTCATCGCCGACTATCGCGGACGTGCCGTCCTGTGGGATCTGACCGAGCCGTCGCGACCTGTCAGGTTGGCAGCGCTGAGGACGGGGGTGGGCGTCGTGGAGGCGGTGGCTCTCAGCGACGACGGACGCACCGCGGTGATGGGCAGCCCGCGGAGCGGCCCACGGGTCTGGGACCTCTCGCAGGTGGATCGGGATCCGCTCGCGAGCTTCTGCCGCCAAGCGGGCGACGTGATCGCGGAGGAGTACTGGGATCAGTACGCCGAGGGGAATGGGTCCGCCTATGCCGATGGGGACTTCCGGCTCTGCGACTGACGGAGAAGGGCCTCGAGTGCGGGCGTGAATCTGGTCAGGGAGCTTTCGATCCCCTGCTCGCCGTAGATCACCGAGCGGGCGATCATGACGGCGAAGAGCTTCCCCGATGCGGCTGTGCAGGCCACGTCGTTGTGTGCCTGGGCCGCGTCGGCGATCGCCTGGGCCTGGTCCGGGGTACGGGCCTCGCCGAGGAAGGCCAGCAACGTGTTCTGGGGTGCTGCTCGGTGGTCGCCGTGGACGCTGACCACGCCTGGGAGGTTCGTCACCAGGTGTTCCTGGTCGGCCACCCATGTGGGGTAGAGCTCGCCGGCCAGGGTCACGCCGTCCACGTCGTACGCGTCGGCGTCCAGGGCCAATGCCAGTTCGAGGCCCAGGGAGGCCAGGTCGGCCTCGGGGGCGTAGGGCTCGTCCTCTGTGGACAGGAGGACGGTTCCCTCGTCTGTCTGGATCTCCGCGTAGCCCCAGTCGGCGCTCAGGTCCACCTCGTCGGCTATCGCCTCGGCCAGCATGTCGGCTGTGTCCTCCGATGCCCTGGACGCTGGGCCTGCTATGGCTGCTTCGAGGTCCAGGTTGAGGCGTTGGGCGGCGTAGGTGACGATCGCCGCGGCCCAGGAGGCGTCGCGCCAGTCGATCCTGTCCAGGTCGATCATTGCCAGGGCGTCGTAGGCGGCGGACACGTGGTCGGGGTTCCGGGTGCGTAATGCGGCCAATGCGCTTCGGCGGGCGAAGGTGATGAGGGTGTAGAAGTCATCCATCGTCAGGCGATCTCGGGCTTCTCCCCGGTTTTCGCTGAGGAAGCTTGCTATCTGGCTGTCCTGAGGGGTTTCTGTCCAGCGCCAGAGCTCCGTCGCTGCCGCTGGGTAGCTGACCTCCGCCAGTGGAGAGGGGCCTGCGGCGATGTGGTCTGCGGCCGCCAGCTCGCCGCCGAGGATCAGAGGGTCGTTGTCGTCGGTCATGGTGGGGACGCTAGGGGCTCCAACCTGTGGTCCGTACGGCTGGCGGCTGATTTGGTATCGCGGGAGAAGGAAAGTTTCACAAGGTGTTGTTGTGAGAAACTTTCTCTCATGACTCGGGTCGCTGTCCGCGGGTTCGTCCCCGGAGATGAGCTCTCCCTGATCGAGGCGTGGAACCGCAGCATGCCCGGCGATCCCACGACGGCCGCGTGGTTCCGTGACTGCGTGCTGCTCGATCCCAACTTCGACCCCGACGGGCTGCGGGTGGCCGTCGTGGGTGGGCGGGTGGTCGGGTGTGCCTATGCCGTACGGCGGCTGACACCGCTCGCGCCGGGCACCGATCTTGAGCCTGAGGCCGGGTGGATCCCGTTCTTCTTCGTCGAGCCCGCGCAGCGTGGTGGCGGGCTGGGGCGACGGCTGCTTCGGGAGGCGCTCGCCTTCCTGACGGGTGAAGGGCGGACACGGGTGGACTTCGCCTCCTACACGCCCAACTACGTGCTGCCCGGTGTGGATCCCGAGCTGTATCCCGAGGCCGTCAAGGTGCTCGGCGACCTCGGGTTCGCGACGTTGTACGCGCCGGTGGCGATGGATCGCCGTCTGGTGGGGTATGTGACGCCGGACGACGTCCGTCAACTGCAAATCAAGCGGGAAGAAGAGGGGTATGAGGTCCGGAGTCCCCTGGATGGGGAGCTGCCGGAACTCATCAGGTTCGCCGCCAATGTCTTCAACCCCGACTGGGGCGAAGCTATCCGGAAATTTCGGGATAACGGGCGGCTTGTCATCGCGCGTCGCGGGGCGATCGTGGGGTTCGCGGCTTACGGGGCCTACCGGGGGATACCGGAGAGGTTCGGGCCCTTCGGGGTGGATCCGCGGGAGCGGGGCACCGGGCTCGGCAAGATCCTGCTCCATCACACCATGACCAGGATGCGCGCCGAGGGACTGCACTCCTCCTGGTTCCTCTGGACGGGCGAGGACAGCCCGGCAGCCCACCTCTACACGAAGGCGGGCTACTCGGTGACCCGCCGCTTCCACGTCATGAGGTGGACTACGAAGCCCACGGCGGGGTGAACGGGTCCATCCCCGGCATGATCGCCTGAGCGCCCACCGGGAGGATCGCGACCACCTTGAGCTTCTCGTCGTAGGGGTTCGAGAGGCTGAACGGGGTGTGCGGGGGCACGATCAGCGTGTCGCCCGCCTCCAGCTCGTGCGTCTCACCCTCCAGCTCGGCGACCCCGCGCCCGGTCACGACCACGAAGATCTCCTCGCGGGTGACCTGGTGCGGCGTCGCCGGAGCGCCGGGGTGCAGGGCGAACCGCCACATGGACGTCTCGTCGGCGCCCCTGCTGGGCGCGGCGCCGCCCTTGGCGGTGACGTGGTCGAGCTCGAAAACGGGGGAGTCGGCTGCGGAAACAATGGGCATCGTGATCACCTGGCCATCATGGGAACGAGGGACTCGCCGCTGGCCATGGTGGCCACGGCGCCGACCGGCAGCGAGACGATCGCTTCGAAAAGCTCATCGCTCTCGTTGCCCAGTCCGAACATGCAACCCGCCGGCACGATGATCGTGTCACCGGCCGCCACGTCGTGGCGCTCGCCGTCCAGCAGGGCGTAACCCTTGCCCGCGATGAGGACGAGCACCTCCTCGTGGTCGAAGAAGTGCGGGTCGGGCTTGGTGCCCGGCTTGACGCTGGTGCGCCACACGGAGGTCTCCTTCGCGCCGCTGCTGGGCGAGGCCAGGCCGGTGAAGGTGACGTGCGGCAGTTCGAAGACGGGGGCGGTGGTGCCCTTGTTGACTGGCAAGATATCCTCCAGAAGAAGTAGACAACCACAGTTGTACAACCTTGGTTGTATATATGTCAACGGGAGTTTGCGGTGGACTTCGGGATCCTGCTCGGCCTCGCCTACAACCAGTTCGTGAGCGAGCTGCACGACTACCTCGGGGAGCTCGGCTTCACCCACCTCAAACCGGCCTTCGGCTTCTCCTTCAAGGTGCTCGCCGTGGAGAGCATGACCACGAGCGGGCTGGCGGTGAGGCTCGGCGTCACCCCGCAGGGGGCGGCCAAGACGGTCGAGGAGATGGTCGCCGCCGGGTTCGTGGAGCGGGTGCCCGACCCGGCCGACGCCAGGAGCAGGCTGCTCGTCCTGACCCCGCGCGCCCACGCGCTGCTCGCGGCAGGGCACGAGTTCCACCAGGAGTTCGAGCGGCGGCTGGCCGCCTCGCTCGGCGCGGAGAAGGTGGGCGCGCTGCGCGAGGTGCTCGACGCGATCGTCGAGCGCAGCGACTCACCCGACGGCCTGGCCCGTACCCTGCGTCAGCTGTGACCACCACGCCTGCCTGCGGTGCGAGCGCAGCAGCCGGACGTGCATCGCGTGCAGCGCCTTGCTGTTGTGCGTGTTGACCTCCAGCTCGGACGCGTCGCGCATCCACCTCATCGCCCGCCCCCCGCAGGTGGAGCACGCGCACGTCTCCCGCCTGAGCCGTTCCACCGGCACGAACTCCAGCCGCTCGGCGACGAAGGCGCTGCGCGCGCCGCCCCTGCGCCAGCCGCCGACGGCCGCGTGCGGCTCGGGATACAGGTGACGCAGCACCTCGCGCACGCCGATCGCCGCCCACTCCGCGCCGCAGGCCAGCGCGCCGAACGCGGCCACCCCCGCCGACATCAGGGGCAGGCTCAAGGGCTCGTATCGTCGCAAGCTCCTCAACTGCGTATACGGCGGGCCGTCCTCGACCACCAGCGCCACCGGCCCGCCGTAGGCGCGCACCGCGCCGAGCAGCAGCTCCCTGTCCCGCGTCACCCAGCGCGGATGCACGGGCAGCACGGCGACCGCGCCGTCCCAGCCGGTCGCCTGGTCGAGGATGGCGGCCAGCGCCTCGTGATCGCCGTCCCCGACGTACCCGGAGTCGGTCAGTACGGCTGTCGCGCCCGCCTCCACCTGGTCGGCGATCCAGTGCGGCGACAGGCGTGCCGTACCCCTGATCCGCGCCGAGCCCGCGTAGCGGCGGCGGTCGGCCATCACCGGCCCGTCATAGCCGTGGCGGCGCACCATCCGGATCGCGTCGTGCGCGGCCTGGCCGGTGAAGAGCAGCCCGGAACCCGGGTGACCGGCCAGCTGGACGGCGTCGTAGACGTCCCTGGCGCTCACCTGGATGAGCAGGCGCTCGCGCAGCTCCACAAACGCCATATCCCTACATATCCGACAATGGAACCTTCCTTTGTGGATTGATCGTCATACAGGCATGGACATCGTCCTCACCCTGAGCGCCTTCGCCGTCCTGCTCCTCGTGGTCGCGTCAGCGGCCTGGACGGCGTTCGCGCTCGCGGCGGCCAGGGTGCCGCTGCCGGTCGGCCTGGGCCTGTACGAGACCGCCTACCTCAAGGGCGGCCCGCGCCGCGTGATCAACACCGCGCTCGTCTCGCTGGTGGACAAGGGCGGCGTGCACGTGTCCCGCGACGGGACCGTCACGCCGGTCACGGGGTACGGTGACCGTTCCGATCCGGTGGAAAGCGCCGTCTACCAGCAGGTCAGACGCAACAGGCAGGGACGCAGCGCCGCCCAGGTACGGCACGCGGTCGCCAGGCACCGCGCCATGGCCGACCTGACCGGCCGCCTGCGCGAGGCGGGGCTGCTGAAGGGGCCTGGCGAGGTACGGCGGGCGGTCAGGCCGCTGCGCTGGCTCCGGGTGTGCATCGCGGCGGCGGGCGTCGTGGCCCTGGCCTCCGCGCTGCCGCTGCCGTCGATCCAGGTGCGCACGCTGGTGGTCGCGGCCGTGGCCGCTGCACTGGGGCTGGCCTGCCTGTACGTGCTCGGGCCGCGGTTGCGCAGGCAGCTGACGATGCCGGGGACGGGCGGCGAGGAGGTCGCGGCCGGGGCGGCCGCGCCGGTGGCGCTGCACGGGCTGGCGCGGCTGCCGGACAGGGAGCTTTCCGAGGCGCTGCGCAGGGACACCCGGGTGCGCGCGCGGAACTCGTCGCGCCGGGTGGGCGGCGGGGGCTACGTCGCCACCTGCTGCGCGCCCGGCGAGTGCGGATCCCACAGCCACGACCCGATGCCCGGCTACGGCAGCGGCTCCTGCGGCGCGCTCGTCGGCCCTTCCGACTCCGGTGGCGGCGGCGGTTGTGGGAGTGGCTCCTCCAGTTGTGGCGGCTCCTCGGGTTGTGGCGGCGGAGGTTGCGGAAGCGGCTCCTAGGCGACCTCCTCCTCGGCGGTGACGAAGAGGTGGTTGAAGAGGAGGTTCAGCACGATCACCGTGATGCAGCCCGCGCTGATCCCGCTGTTCATGATGATCTGCGCCCACTCGGGGAACTTGGCGTAGACGCCCTCGGCCCCCAGCGGCACCAGCGCGACCCCGATCGACAGCGCCACGATGAGCAGGTTGGCGTTGCCGTCGAAGCGCACCTTGGTGAGCGTCCTGATGCCGCTCGCCGCCACCGTCCCGAACATCGCGATCCCCGCCCCGCCCAGCACCGGAGCGGGCACGGCCGCCACGATCGCGCCCAGCGGCGGGAACAGGCCGAGCAGCACCAGGATGCCGCCCGCCGTCGCCACCACCCATCTGCTGCGCACGCCGGTCAGCCCGACCAGGCCGACGTTCTGCGCGAACGCGGTGTAGGGGAAGGTGTTGAAGACGCCGCCGAGCGCGCTGGACAGCCCGTCCGCGCGCAGCCCGTCGGCCAGCCTGCGCGGCGGCAGCTCGGACTCGGTGATCTCGGCGACCGCGATGAAGTCGCCGGTCGTCTCGGTCATCGACACCAGCATCACGATGATCATCGAGCTGACCGCGGCCACCTCGAACGTGGGCAGGCCGAAGTGGAACGGCGTGCTGACCCCGATCCACTCCGCGTCGCCCACGTGGGAGAAGTCGGTGAAACCGAACGGGATCGCGACCAGCGTCCCCGCCACGATGCCGAGCAGCACCGCGACCCGGCCGACCGCGCCGCCGACGAACCGGTAGATGAGGATGATCAGCAGCAGGACCGATCCGGCGAGCGCGAGGTTCCTCGGCTCGCCGTACGAGGGGGAGCCGACCCCGCCGGCGGCCCACTTGGCCGCGACGGGCAGCAGCGAGATGCCGATGATGGTGATGACCGTGCCGGTGACCAGCGGCGGGAAGAAGCGCAGCAGCCTGCTGAAGAACGGCGCGAGGGCCACCACGACCAGTCCGGAGACGATCACCGCGCCGTAGATGGCCGGGAGGCCGCCGCCCGTGGTGCCGACGAGGACCATCGGGGTGACGGCCGCGAACGTGCAGCCCTGCATGATCGGCAGGCGCACGCCGAACCGCCACACGCCGACGCACTGGATGAGCGTGGCGATGCCGGAGATGAGTAAGTCGGCGTTGATGAGGTAGGCGAGGTCGGCGGGCGGGAGCTTCATGGCGCCGCCGACGATGAGCGGGACGGCGACCGCGCCCGCGTACATGGCGAGCACGTGTTGCAGGCCGAGCGCGCCGAGCTGGGTGGCGGGCAGCCTCTGGTCGACGGGATGTGTCATGCGGTGCTCCTGCGGTCGGGGGGTGCCGCTAGTAGATCAACCGCTTGTTTCATGCGCGTTATCCGTAAGGATGAAACTGGGGTTTTCCGCAGGAGGGTGTACGGGCGCCCGCATGGTTCGCCGCCTGCGGCTTTTCTACCGTTGACCGCATGATCAAGACACTTGCTCTCGCGCTCGCCCTCGCCAGTCCGGTGCCGCAGCAGGAGCTGACCGCCGTGATGAACGACCTCGTCGAGGCCAAGGCCATGACGTCCACCTTGATGCTGGTTCGTGAGGACGGTCGTGACTGGACGGCGAGCGCGGGGGTGCGCGACCTCGTCTCGCGCAAGCCAGCGGACGCCTCCGGATATTTCCGCATCGGGTCGGTGACCAAGACCTTCGTGGCGACCGTGGTGCTGCAGCTCGCCGACGAGGGCAAGCTGGCGCTCGACGACCCGATCGACAAGCATCTGCCCGGCACGCTCGGCCGTCCGGTGACCGTGCGCCAGGTGCTCGATCACACCAGCGGCGTCTTCGACTACGCGGGAGCGGGCATCCCCGGCTGGTCGGTGCGCGACTACCGGCCGGTCGAGACGCTCTACGACCAGACGCCCCAGGAGCTGCTGGCCGTCGGCCTGTCCAAGCCGCCGTACACCGCCTGGCACTACTCCAACACCAACTACGTGATCGCCGCGATGCTCGTCGAGAAGCTGACCGGCCGGCCGTACGGCGAAGCTGTCAAGGAGCGCGTCCTGCGCCCGCTCCGGATGACCCACACGCTGTTCCCCGGGCACAACACGGGCATGCCGCGGCCGCACGCGCACGGCTACGCCGCCTACCAGGGCAGGATGGTCGACGCCACCCGGATGAACCCGTCCCTGGAGTTCGGCGCGGGAGAGATGATCTCCACGACCGCCGACCTGGCGACGTTCTTCGACGCGCTCCTCGGCGGCAAGCTCACCAGCCAGGCCGCGCTCAAGGAGATGCGCCAGACCGGGAAGCAGGGCTACGGGCTCGGGCTGCAGGAGTTCAAGACGCCGTGCGGCACCAGCGTCTACGGGCACAGCGGTGGCACGTTCGGCTACGTCACCTACGCCGTCAGGTCCGACGACGGGCGCACGCTGGTGATGTCCGGCACCCCCTACAGCGGCAAGCCCGCCTACGACCCGCTGGCGAAGGTGTTCAAGGCGACGTTCTGCTGAGGTAGCGCTCGGCCAGGACGCGGGCGGTGTCGGCCATGCGCGCGCGGAGCTCGGCGGGCTCCAGCACCTCGACGTCGACGTCGAGCTTGAGGAACTCGCCGAGCGCGTGGCCGACGCTCTCGATCGGCAGCGTCACCGTGGTCCAGCCCTCGGCGTCCGGCGGCCCTGCCGTGTCCCTGGCGGCGGCGACGACGCCGGGCGTCATCAGGTCGTGCAGGCGCTCCAGGCCGCGCGGCGACAGCCGTACGACCGCCTCGCCCTTGCGCAGGCGCGCCTCGAAGTCGGCGAGGTAGCGCTGCCAGTGGGCGGCCAGGTCGAAGTCGTCGGGGCGCTCGAAAAGCTCGTCCAACGCGTGCAGGTGCAGGATCTGCCAGACGCGGTAGGTGCGCACGCCCGTCCCGCTCTGCGCCACGACGTACCACCTGCCCGCCTTGAGCACCAGCCCGTACGGCTCGAGCCGCCTGGTCACCTCGCCCTTCCAGCTCTTGTAGCGCACCTCGAGCACCCGCTGGTTCCACACCGCGTCGGCCACCGCCTGCAGGTGCGGCAGCGGGTCGCGGTCCCGGTACCAGGCGGGCGCGTCGAGGTGGAACCGCTCCTGGATCCGGCCCGCCCGGTCGCGCAGCTCGGCGGGCATCGCGGCCATCAGCTTGAGCTGCGCCGCCGTGACGACCGCGCCCAGGCCCAGCTCTGCGGCTGGGCCGGGCAGGCCGGACAGGAACAGCGACTCGGCCTCGTCGCCGGTCAGCCCGGTGAGCCTCGTGCGGTAGCAGTCCAGCAACTGGTAGCCGCCGGACGGCCCGGCGTCGCCGTACAGCGGGACGCCCGCGGCGTGCAGCGACTCCACGTCCCGGTAGATCGTGCGCACCGAGACCTCGAGCTTCTCCGCCAGCTCCCTGGCGGTCATCCGGCCGCGGGTCTGCAGGAGCAGCAGGATGGAGAGGATTCGAGAAGCACGCATACCACTGACAATAGATGTCAGTGACCCAGGCTTACGTTCTCCCCATGAACAACTTCGAGTTCCTCGTCGGCAACTGGGACGTGCAGAACCGCAAGCTCGCCAAGCGCCTGGCGGGCAGCGACGACTGGCAGGAGTTCCCTGGCAGGACCGTGGCCTCGGCGCCGCTCGACGGCAACGCCAGCTTCGACGAGATCCACTTCCCGACCGAGGGCTACAAGGCGCTGACGCTGCGCCTGTTCGACCCGGAGACCGAGCTGTGGTCGATCTACTGGGTCAGCGGCAAGAACGGCATCCTCAGCCTGCCGCCCGTGGTCGGCCGGTTCGAGGGCAACGAGGGCCGCTTCTACTGCGACGACTCCCACGAGGGCACGCCGGTGCGGTGCCGCTTCATCTGGACCGTCGTCGACGCCGACCACCTGCGGTGGGAGCAGGCCTTCTCGGTGGACGGCGAGCAGACGTGGGAGACCAACTGGACGATGGAGTTCACGCGGGCCTGACGCTCTCCATCACCTGGTCCACGGGGGCGCGCTCGCCCTTGCCGTCGGGGGAGGTCATGCCGAAGACGTAGGAGATGGCGTCGTCTGCGGTGTAGAGCAGGACGATGCGGACGTAGGTGGGCGAGCGGGTCGCGTCCTTGAACACGATGCGGAACGATGCCGTGGCCGCCGGGCGGCCGTCGATCTCCAGGCTGCGGGTGGAGACGGCCTCCCGGCTGCCTTCCTGCGGGGCGAAGAACTCGGCGTTCCTGAAGGCGACGGACTTGGCCTGGGCCTGGAGCTGCTCGGGGGACGCCTTGCCGGTCACCTTGGCGCCGTGCGGGAAGGCGACGACGACCGCGCCCTCGTCCTTGGCGGGTTTCGCCTTGGGGGCGATGCTGCTGGTGAACGGCTTGGTCAGGTTGTCCTTGCGCTGCTCCCAGGCCGGCGGGAGGGCGTAGGTGACGTGCGCGCCCGTGTCGGTGACCCGGGGGCCGTGGTCCTGGCCGGTGCTGATGGCGGTGGTCGTCGAGCTTGCCCGTACGCCGAGGATCACGGCGACGGCGAGTGCCGCGATGACCAGGGCGATGCCGCCGACCAGGATCACCCACCACCAGGCCGACTTGGGTGCCTTGACCGGCTCGTACTCGGGGACGGGCGGGAGCAGGTCGGGCGTGTAGTCGAGGCGCCTGGTCTGCGGGACGTAGCCCTGGGGCGGCGGTGGTGGTTGCTGCTGGGGGCCGGTGCCCTGGGGTTGGGGCCAGCGGTGGCGGATGGTGGCGCTCTGGTCGGGTACGGGTTCGTCCGGCCGTTGTGGGTTCATGAGCGTTCCCCGCTGAGCATCGCTGACATCGAGGGCAATATATCCCGATAAACCGGCAGGTGGTTCAGTAACCCTGACCGGGCGGGGGACCGTACTGCTGGGGAGGCTGCGGGGGCTGCTGCCACTGCTGCGGGTAGCCGGGCTGCTGGGGGTAGCCGGGCTGCTGCCCCTGAACGCGGTTCTTCGTGGCGGCGCTCCCGATCAGCAGGCCGAACCCCACGCAGAAGAGGATCATGGAAATGCTGTTCGAGATCATGAACATCGTGCTGATGGACATGCCGAACCTGTCCATGAGGTCCGGCAACACGAAGGTCTTCAGCGCTCCCAGCACCGTGTAGAGGGCGAGCACGATGCAGCCGATCACCCCCAACGTGGCCGCCCCGCCCCGGCGCGATCTGGCGATGAAGATGACGCCGACAATGGCCAGGATCAACTGGGAGGCGTAGAACACGACGCCGAACATGCTGCCCAACAAAGGTCACTCCAAGCTCTAGGGTGCACGATCACGCTAGGGCATCGCGGACGGCGCGGTCGAGGGAGGCCAGGTCGAGCCCGCCCTGATGCCGCACCCCGTTGATGAACAGCGTCGGCGTCCCGCGCACCCCGCTCGCCAGCCCGCCCTCCTGGTCGGCCGCGATCCGCCGCATGTGCCGCGGAACGTCCGCCCAAGCCTCCACCTGCAACTCGTCCGCGTAATGCGTCAGGTCGGCGTCGTTCAGGAACCGCTGGTTGTCGTAGAGGATGTCGTGCATCTCCCAGAACCGCCCCCGGTCGGCGGCCGCCTCGGACACCAGCGCCGCCGCCACCGCGTGCGGGTGCATCTCGCGCAGCGGGAAGTGCCTGAACACGAACCGCGCCGACGGATACCGTTCCAGCAGCTCGGCCATCACCCCGCTCAGCCGCCCGCAATAGGGGCACTCGAAGTCGCCGTACTGCACGATCGTCACCCCGGCGTCCACCGGCCCCCTGACGTGGTCGCCCTCGTGCACGGGTACGGCCAGCAGGACCGGCAGCTCCTCCTCCGGCTCGGCGTCCGGCGGCGCGCACACGCCGCCCCTGTCCCACGCCATCCGGAAGATCAGCCAGCCCAGCAGCGCCGAGATCAGCGACCCGGCCACAATGCCGATCTTGGCCTGCGACTGGATCGCCGGGTCGTCGAAGGCCAGGTCGACGATGAACAACGCCACCGTGAACCCGATGCCCGACACGGCGGCGCCGCCGAGGAGCTGCCCCCAGACCAGGTTGCCCGGCAGGACGCCCCAGTTGAGCCGCAACGGCAGCCACGTGCCGGCCATGATGCCCAGGATCTTGCCGAGCGCCAGCCCGAGCGCGATGCCGATGGCGACCGGCGACGTGGCGGCGGCGGCGAGAGATGCGGCGTCGAGCCGTACCCCCGCGTTGGCCAGCGCGAAGATCGGGACGATCAGGTAGGAACTCCACGGGTGCAGCCGGAGCTGGAGCCGCTCGTTGACCGACACGGCCCGCTGCACGCTGAGCGCCGCCTCGCGGGCCAGGGCGGGGGTGGGGGAGCTGGTGAACTCCTGTACGGCTTCGCCGGCGCGCAGGAGCTTGTGGTCGCTGGGCGCGTAGACCAGGACCAGGGTGCCGAGGACGATGCCGATGAGGGTCGGGTGGATGCCGCTCTGCAGGGTGGCGACCCAGAGCGCGATGCCGAGGATCACGTAGGCGGGGGAGCGCCAGATCTTCAGCCAGCGCAGCGTGACGATCAGCGCCAGCAGGACGGCGGCCACCAGGAGAGCGGTGGCGGAGAGGTTCTCGGTGTAGAAGATCGCGATGATGAGGATGGCGAGGACGTCGTCGACGATCGCCAGGGTGAGCAGGAACGCGCGCAGCGGGTCGGGGCAGCGGGCGCCGACGATGGCGAGGAGGCCGAGGGCGAAGGCGGTGTCGGTGGCGATCGGCACGCCCCAGCCGCCCGCGCCCGGTCCTCCGGCGTTGAGCGCGAAGTAGATGGCGGCGGGGACGATCATGCCGCCGAGGGCGGCCACGGTCGGCACCGCGATGAGCCGCTTGTCGCGCAGCTGGCCGACGGTGACCTCGCGCGAGATCTCCAGGCCGATGACGAAGAAGAAGATCGTCATCAGGCCGTCGTTCACCCAGTGGCGCAGGTCGAGCGAGAACTCCGCGGTGCCGAAGGACAGGCCGAGGGGGGTGTGCCAGAACTGCTCGTAGGTGTCACCCCAGGGGGAGTTGGCCCACAGCATGGCGAGCACGGTGGCGATGATCAGCACACTCGTGCTGCCCACCTCGGTCCTGAAGAATGCGCGCACGGGGGACGATCATAGGTCGCCCCCCAGCGCCACCCACCCCCGCCCCGCCGTACCCCAACCCCCCCGTGGGGGAACTGGTTTCTCAAGGAGGGATGCGTCCTCACAGGGTGACCGCCCAACGGGACGATCACCCTTCAGAGGGGAGGGTCAGAGCCCACGCAAGTACGCCAGGGACGGCATGAAGAAATACTCCCCGCCCTTCATCGTGATCGTCTGCGCCACCTGCGCGTGCGGCGCCGACTGCTCGGGCTTCCCCCACACCTTCGGGAAGGTCACCTTGACGACCCGCTTCCCCTGCCCGATGACCGGGTCGTGCCCCGTCCCCTCGACCTGGAACCCCTCGTTGTTCACCCACGACTGCTGCGTGAACTCGAACTGGCTGAGCAGGCTCGAGTTGAACGCCATGAACAGCAACCCCACCTCCCCAGCAGGCCGAGTCGAGGGAGCCGCGTCGTCCCACGGCTGGTCGGACCGCGTGCCGTACGTCTGACCGCGCCGGGCCATCAGCACCTCCCGCCCGAACGACCGCGGGTTGGTCTTCCTGATGTGCCCGCTGAACGGGCACTTCGCCCCCTCGTCCCCGTCGAAGGTGAAGTCGTTCGACACAGGCCCCCCAGCCGCGGCCCCCTTGCTGGTGACCGGCGTGCCGTCCTTGAACCGGCCGATCAGCAGCGCCCCCGCCCGGTCCCGGTCGGAACCGTCGAGGTCGAGGCTGTCGGCGAGGTCCTGCTCGATCTCCTTGAACGCCCTGACGTTCTGCTCCAGCTTCCTGAACACGAAGTAGCTGCCGAAGTGCCGGCTGGGGTTCGGCGAGAACGGGTCGGCCACCAGGATGTTCTCCAGCGGGAACGCCGGGTCCCAGTGCCGCTTCGGCTCCTTCTCGACCTCGTCGGCCAGGAACAGCGGCTGGCTGCGCCCGTCCACGTAGCCGAAGTGCTCGATCCCGTCCCCCGCCGGGTTGCGCATGCCCTGCCCGGTCTCCTCCCCGAGCAGCCGGGCGCTCTCCGGCAGGTCCCCGACGATCTGCTCGCGCAGAGCCTCGACGCTTTCCGGTACGGCGTCGCCGATGAGGATCACGGCGTGGATCTCACGCTGGTAGACGCGCTCCCACTCGGTGACCGCCGGGTCGTCGACCTCGGCGATGCGGTTCTTCATCCCGTCGCGGAAGACCTTGTCGCCGAACTTGCGCACCTGCTCGACGGTGTGGCCGAGGTCGCGGTATCCGGCCTTGCTGATCCCGATCCCGACGTACGGCGTGCCCTTCGTGCCGTGGGCGTTGAACGCGCGCACCTCCTCCAGGTGCTTGCGCGCCGACTTCATGTGCGTGGTGGCGATCTGGCGCAGGTAGCGCTTGCCGTCCGCGACGTCGTTGAAGCGGACGAACAGCACGCTCAGGTGCTCGCGCACGTGGGCGCGCAGGATGTTGGGCTGCAGGTTGTCGAGCATCGCCTTGGTGTCGGCGTCGAGCGCGGCCGAGTCCCAGGCGAGGGGTCGGTCGTTCTGCAGGTTGACTGGCATGGTTCTCCCCGTAGTGATGTATCGGGCCCCGTAGGGCAAATTCCCTCATATCCCTTGGGTCTCATGTGGGAAATCCGCGTTTCCCGACGATGTTGCGGAAACCCGCAACCGCCTTCTCCTACGGGGATCCGGCGGTTCAGCATCGGGGCCATGTCTCTCTACCTGACGCGCATGCCGCTGCTCGCCGGGGCGAACCCCTTCGTGACCCTCTACGAGGACGACCAGCCGACCGCGTACGCGTCCGTATGGCGGGTCGACTGGTCGACGCACGGCTCGGGCAACGTGGTCATCCTGTGGACACCGGGGCAGCTCAGGATCGTCGGCGACGACGTACGGCTGGCGGAGTGGATCGAGGAGCAGTTCGTGCGCAACTTCCCCGAGGCGCGCGCGCTGCCGTCGTGGCCCACGGCGAAGGTGGAACGCGCCTCCGTGTCGGTGCGCTGGTCCTCGGCGCGCGCGGGGGACATCACGATCTCGCTGGACGGGGTCCTCGACGCGCGGCCCTTCGCCGTCGACGACTTCCCGCTGCGCGGGGTCAGCCACGGGTTGTCGATGCAGATCCTGCCGTGCTCGAAGGCGACGGTCAGCGTGGGCGGCGTCGCCGTACCGGGAAGTCCGCAGGTCAGCTGGGACGGCGGGCGGCCCGCCTCCTCGGCGGTGGTGACTGTCCACGAGGCGTGGAGCGTGTGACAATGACCGGCGTGCTGGAGATGCCCGGAGTGCGCCGCGTGCCGTACAGGGAGTTCTATCCGCGCTTTCGCGAGCTCATCGGCCGGGGCCGGCGCGAGCACCTGGCCATCTACACGGGGATGAGCTTCGACCCCGACGCCGTCGAGCGGGCGCTGCCGCATGCGCGCGAGCGCAGGGCGCGAGGGGTACGGCTGCGCACGATCGCGCCGGTCGGCTCGGCAGAACCGGACATCTCGCCCGAGGATCTCGCGGCGCTCGACGGCGATCACCGGCGGCTCGTGCGGCCGCCGCTGTGCCTCGACATCATCGACCGGCGCGTCGCCATGCTCCCGCTCGACCCTGGCTGTCCTGAAGGTGACCAGCTCGAGGTGTGGGCGCCGTCGCTGGTGGCCGGGCTGCTCGCGCTCTTCGAGCGGCAGTGGGCGGCTGCCCGGCCTTTGGACTCCGGGCTGACGTCCAGGGAGCTGGCGGTGATCGGGCTGCTCGCCGAGGGGTGCACGGACGCGGTCGTGGCCCGCACGCTGGGCATCAGCGAGCGTACGGTCACCTCTACGGTCCGCGGCCTCCTCGACAGGTACGGCGCGCGCAGCCGGTTCCAGCTCGCGGCAATCTTGTCGGTGCCGCGGGATACCGTCTCCTCAAGATGAATCTGATCGGGCGTGAGCACCCCGCCGCGCTTCTGCGCGCCGAGATCGGCCGGGCTGCCGCCAGCCACGGCGGTCTCGTGCTGGTCACCGGCGAGGCAGGCATCGGCAAAACCACGCTGGTCAGCAGCGCGGCCGAGGAGGCCAGGGAGCTCGGCGCGCTGGTGCTCAGCGGTGCTTGCTGGGACTCGGAGAGCGCGCCTGGCTACTGGCCGTGGACGCAGGTCGCGCGCGGCATCAGGCGCGGCATCCCGCGGGAGGAGTGGCAGGCGCTGCCGCCGCTGCTGGAGGGTGACGACGAGTTCAAGCTGTTCGACGCGGTGACCACCGGGCTGGTCGCGCTCACCGAGCTGCGGCCGGTGGTCGTGGTGCTCGACGACCTGCACTGGGCCGACCCGGCTTCGCTGCGGCTGCTGGAGTTCGTGGCCAAGCACACGTGGTTCGAGCGGTTGCTGCTGGTCGGCACCTACCGCGACGGGGAGGCGTCCGCCGAGCGGCTGCTGCCGCTGGAGGCCAAGGCCACGATGATCACGCTCACCGGGCTCGGGCCTGCCGAGGTGGGGGAACTGGTCAACAGGACGGTGGGCGGCTCGCTGGCCGCCGACCTGGTCGCCGAGGTGCACCGGCGCACCGGGGGCAATCCGTTCTTCGTGGAGCAGACGGCGCGGTTGTGGCGCAGTGGCGGGTCGATCACGGCGGTGGCGCCCGGGGTGCGGGACGCGGTGCGGCGGCGGTTGTCGCTGCTGCCCGGGTCCGTGGCCGGGTTGCTCAACGACGCGGCGGTGCTGGGGGCTGTTTTCCACCGGTCCGTGCTGGCGGGGCTGGCCGGGTTGCCGGTGGCGCACGTGGACCGGCTGCTGGACGAGGCGCTGGCGGCGCGGCTGGTGGTGGCGCGGGGCGGGGGTTCGTTCGCGTTCGCCCACGACCTGGTGCGCGAGACGCTCTACGCCTCGATCGACGACCTGCCCGTACGGCACGCCGCGGTGATCCGTACCGCCTATCCGGCGGGTGCGCAGCTGATCCCCACCGAGCTGGCCCGGCACGCCTACCTCGCCGGTGACCATCTCGAAGCCGCCCAGGTGACCGACCTCCTGCTGGCCGCCGCGACCGATGCCGCCCGGCGGTTCGCCTACGACGAGGCGCGCCTCCACCTGGGCAGGGCGTACGAACGATCGGCCACGCTCGGTCAGGAACGGCGGGCCACGATCGCGCTCGACCAGGGCAAGGCGCTCTACGGGCACGACAGGGACGCCGCGTGGCGCGCCTTCGACGAGGCCATCGCGATCGCGAGGTCGCTCGACGACCCCATGCTGCTCGCCAGGGTCGCCCTGTCGATCAACGGCATCTACCACGCGGACCCGCCCCAGCGCGACGACCTGCTCCGCGAGGCGCACGCCGCCCTCGTCGGCGGCGAACCGCCCGAGCCTTCGCAGCTCACCCAGGAGCTCGCCGTACACCTGGCCATCCACGCCAGGAGCGGTGAGGACGTCGACGCGCTGGTGTTCGGGCTGTGGGCCCACCACGACAGCATCTGGGGTCCGGGCACGGCGGCGACGCGGCTGGCGCTGACCGAGGAGGTGCTCACCCTGGTCAGGCGGCAGGGCGACCTCGACACCGAGCATTTCGCCGCGGCGCTGCGGTGGGTGGCGCTGATCGAGCTCGGCGACCCCGCCTATCTCGACGCGTTCCGCGACTACGAGGAGGTGGGCAGGCGGGGGCGTGACGCGCCGCGGATCCGGCTGTCCGAGGCGGTCGACGAGAGCATCGTGCACGCGTTCACGGGGCGATTCGCGTCGGCGCAGCTGCTGCTCGACGAGGTCGTGGCCGAGGGGGACAATCCACGCTTCGGATACATGTGCGACCACCACCAGTGGGCGCTGTATCTGCATCAGGGCCGGTTCGACGCCCTTCCCGCCGTGCATGCCTCCCTGCGCGAGGGTCGCCATCCGTACGTCGACATGCTCGAAGGGCTGAGCGCGTTGCGGCGGGGGGACGCTGATCTCGAACGGCTGGCGCTGGTGCGTGAGCCGCGCGAACGGTCGGTGCGGCCGTTGTGGCTGCGTTTCCAGGCGGAGCTGGCTGCCGCCTCGGGCGATCCGGTGCTTTGTGAGCGGGTCAGGGGGTGGATGGCGCCGCACCGGTCGGAGTGGGCGGTGTCGATGTACGGGTGGGATCTGAGCGGGCCGATCGCTTTGTGGCTGGCCGAGCTGGATGCGGCGCAGTCTCGGTGGGGTGCGGCGGTGGAGTTGTACCGGGAGGCTTTGCGCTCGTCGGAGCTGATGCGGGCCCGCCCGTGGGCCCTGGAATCCCGCATCGGCCTGGCCGCCGCTTTGACCGCCGTCGGGGAAGTCGCCGAGGCGGCGACGCAGGCAGCGGAGGCGCGCGCTGAGGCTGAGGCCCTCGGCATGACCCATTTGCTCACCAAACTCCCACCCACTCCCGCTGTCCTGCGTGATGACGTCGAGGGAAACGTGTTCAGGCAGGAAGGTTCCGTGTGGACGCTCACCTTCGCCGGGCAGTCCGTGCACCTACCTGATGCCAAGGGCCTCAACGACCTGCGCCTCCTGCTCACCCACCCAGGTGACGACGTCCCCGCCGTGCAACTGCTCGACCCGACGGGCGGCGAGGTGGTGGTGGCGGCGAGCAGGATGGGCGGCGACGCCGTCCTCGACGACGAAGCCAAGGCCGCGTATCGCCGCAGACTCCGCCAGCTCGACGACGAGATCGACCGCGCGGTCGAACGTGCGGACGACGAGCGGGCGGCGTCGTTCGACAGGGAACGCGAGGCGTTGCTGGCCGAGCTACGGTCCGCGACCGGCCTCGACGGACGCGACCGGCGGCTGGGGGATGCGGCGGAGCGAGCCCGCAAGACGGTGACTGCCCGCATCCGGGACGTCCTCCGCAAACTCGACCACCTCCACCCGGCCTTGGCCGCCCACCTCCGAGACTCCATCTCCACGGGCGCCACCTGCCGCTACCAACCTCCAGAAGAAACCCCCTGGCACTTCTGACGCCCAACCAAGGCGCATCCCCAGCACCCGACAACCCACGGCCCACCGGACATCGCGCCAGGCGAAGGCGCCTATGTCGGGCACCCGCCCCTCGCGCCTCGCGCCGCCCGCGCCTCGCGCCGCCCGGCCCGCGCGCACTCGCGCTGGGTGCCCGCTCCTGGCGCCGACCCCTCTCGCGCCGGGACCCGCAATCGCTCGCGCCTTTATCGGGGTCGCGTCCGTGTCGGGCGGGTCGTGAAAGACCTAGCTCCTCAGCTGCCCTGCCGCGGCCGCGTCTGGTGGTTGGGCATCGCTGTGGATCATGGGGTGGGTCAGGTGAGGAGGCGGATCGGGGATCCTGCCAGAAATGCGTCGATGTCCTGGACGGCTTCGCGGAAATACGTGCGGTAGTTCGCGCCGGTCACGTACCCCAGGTGCGGCGTGGCGAGGACGTTCGGGAGGGTGCGGAGCGGGTGGTCCACCGGCAGGGGTTCCGTGTCGAAGACGTCCAGGCCAGCCCCGGCGATGCGGTCCGTGCGCAACGCCTCCACCAGCGCGGTCTGGTCGATGATCGCCGCCCGGGAGGTGTTGATCAGGTACGCCGTGGGCTTCATCAGCGCCAGTTCCCCCGCCCCGAGCAACCCGCGCGTCCGATCACCCAGCACCAGGTGCACCGACACCACGTCGGACTCGGCGAGCAGCGACTCCTTGCTCGGCGCCAGCCGTACACCCAGGGAAGACGCCCGGTCGGCGGTGAGGTTGTGGCTCCAGGCGACCACGTCCATCCCGAACGCCTGCCCGATCCTGGCCATCTGCCCGCCGATCTTGCCGAGCCCCAGCAAGCCGAGCGTGCTTCCGTGCAGGTCGGCGCCGATGGTCGACTGCCACGGCCCGCCGTTCCGCATCGACGTCGCCTCCGGCACCACGTGCTTGGTGAGGCCCAGGATCAGCGCCCACGTCAGCTCGGCCGGCGGGGTGGAGGCGCTGCCGGTGCCGCAGACGGTGACGCCGTGCGCGCGGGCGGCGTCGAGGTCGATCGACGCGTTGCGCATCCCGGACGTGATCAGCAGCCGCAGGTTCGGCAGCCGCGCGAAGAGCGAGGCGGGGAACGGCGTGCGCTCGCGCATCATCATGACGACCTCGAAATCGCCAATCGCCTCCACGAGCGCGTCTTCTGACGCGAAGTGCCGGGAAAAGCTCGTCGCCCGCACCGCTGACCAATCGGCCAGGGCGAGGGCGACGTTCTGGTAGTCATCGAGGATGGCGCAGCGCAGCATGGTCCATGACCCTAGCGCCGGTTGTACAGCCTCATCGTGAGCGTGCCGAACACGAGGATCATCGCGGCTCCCGAGATGAGCACCCAGGTGATCTCGCTGCCGCCGGCCGTACCACCCATGAGGGCGCGGACCGCGTCGGCCAGCAGGGTGACCGGGTTGACGTTGACGAACGCCTGCAGCCAGCCGGGCATCGTCACCGGGCGGACGAACACGCTGCTGAGGAAGGTGAGCGGGAACAGCACGAGCATGCTGACCCCCATCACCGACTTCTCGCTGCGCAGGAGCAGGCCGAACATCGTCCAGATCCAGGAGAAGGCGAACGAGAAGCCGACCAGCAGCGCGATGCCCGCCACGACGCCGACCGGGCCGCCCGCCGGGCGGAAGCCGAGGATCAGGCCGACCACGAGGATGACCGTCGAGGCCAGCGTGTAGCGCAGGATGTCGCCGAGCAGGTATCCCACCATCGGCGCGGGCCGCCACATGGGCAGCGTGCGGAACCGGTCGAAGACACCGCGGTCGATGTCCTTCTTCACCTCGACCCCGGTGTACATGGTGATCATCACGACGCTCTGCACCATGATGCCGGGCAGCACGTACTGCAGGTAGGCGCCGGTCGAACCGGCCAGCGCGCCGCCGAACAGGTACGTGAACATCAGCGTCATCATGATCGGGAAGGCGGTCACGTCGAAGAGCTGCTCGGGCACGTGCTTGATCTTCAACATCGCCCGCCAGCCGAACGTGACCGAGGCCGACCACGCGCTCGGCCGCTTGGGCCTGGCCGTCCTGGTGAGTACGGTGCCCAGGGTGTCGGCTTCGGGAATGAATGTGGTCGTGGTCATGCCGCGGTCCTTTCGGTGAGAGCCATGAAGACCTCGTCCAGGCTGGGCTGGCCAAGGGAGAAATCATTGACAGTGATGCCTTCTGCGGCGAGTTCCGCGAGGGCGCGCGAGGCTTGCTCCGCCGTACCCTCGCCGCCGACGCGGGCGGTCAGTGACACCGGGTCGGACTCCAGCAGGACCTGCGTCCGCAGCGTGCGCGACAGCACGCGCTCGGCGTCGGGGCGCTGGTGCGCGTCGCGCAGCCGCACGTGGACGGAGCCCGCGCCGACCGAGGCCTTGAGCTCGCCCGGCGTGCCCTCGGCGATCACCCTGCCGTGGTCGATGACGGCGATCCGGCCGGCCAGGCGGTCGGCCTCGTCGAGGTATTGCGTGGTCAGCAGCACGGTGGTGCCGTGGGCGACGACGATGCGGATGATGTCCCAGACCTGGTTGCGGCTGCGCGGGTCGAGACCCGTCGTGGGTTCGTCGAGAAACAGCAGGTCAGGGGTGTTGAGGATGCTCGCGGCGATGTCGATCCTGCGGCGCATGCCGCCGGAGTAGTTCTTGACCTGGCGGTCGGCTGCCTCGGTGAGTCCGAACGCGTCGAGCAGTTCGGCGGCCCTGTCCTTGGCTGCGGGCTTCTTGTGGCCGAGGAGGCGGCCGAGCAGGATCAGGTTCTCCATGCCCGTCATGTCCTCATCGACCGAGGCGTACTGGCCGGTCAGGCTCACCCTGCTGCGTACGGCGTCCGCCTCCCGGACGACGTCGTGGCCGAACACCCGCGCCTCGCCGCCATCGGGACGCAGCAGCGTGGCCAGCATCCTGACCGCGGTCGTCTTGCCCGCGCCGTTGGGGCCGAGGACGCCGAACACGGCGCCGGCCGGGACCGTCAGATCCAGGCCGTCGACGGCTCTGTTGTCGCCGAAGACCTTGACCAGGCCTGATGTTTCAATGGCAGTCATTCCTTGAGTCCTTCTCTATGAGACGTACGGGCGTTGCCTGCGGGCTTCGCGGAGCGCCAGGCCCCACCAGACGAGCTGGTCGAGCATGCTGCTGAGGGCTTGGCGGCGGTCGTCGGTGTCGTACGGCAGGCCGTCCTGGTCCAGGTCGCGGAGCAGGTCGAGGGCGAGCCTGTTGCGCACCGTGACGGCGTGGAGCTCGGTGAAGATCTGGCGGAGGTGCTCGGTGGCGTAGAGGCCGTCGGACCTGGTGCCGTAGGAGACGAAGGCGACCGGTTTGGCGTGCCACTCGTCGTAGGCGTGGTCGATGGCGCGTTTGAGTGGGGCGGGGAAGCTGCGGTTGTACTCGGGGGTGACGACGACGAATGCCTCCGCGTGATTGATTGCCTTGAGGAAGCGGCGGGTGTCGTGGGTGGGGGCTTGCGTGAAGTCGTCGGAGAGAATGAATTCCGCCAGGTCAACGGTTTCTACGGTGATGTCGGGGCGGTTGGCGGCGAGGCCGGCGAACCAGGCGCCGACGTCGGGGCACACCCTGCCTTGGCGGGTACTCCCGATGATCACCGCCACCCGCAACGCGTCCACCACACCCCACCTCCTCACGATCCGCTGGGGCCTTCGCTCTTTGCGGCCCGCACTCATTAGGCGCGAGATCTGGTCGAGCAGCCGCTAGATCCGATCTCGCAGTCCCGCCGCCTCGTGTGGCTGGCTGTCGTCTCGCGCGGCTGGGCGTCGTCTCGTGTGGCTGGGTGTCGCGAGGCGGTGTCTCGCGAGCCCGCCACTTCGCGGGCTCGGGTCTCGCAAAGCGGGCATCTTGGGGTCTGACGCCCCTGCGGGGCGGGTCTCGTGGTCCCGGTGTCTCGTGGTCCCGGTGTCCCGGTGTCCCGGTGTCCCGGTGTGTCGCGGGTCGGTGTGTCGCGGGTCTGGGTCTCGGGGCGTGCCGTCTCGTGGGCTTGGGGCTCGCGTTGCGGGCGTTTTGGGGTCTGGCATCCCCGTGGGGGCGGGTCCCTTGGTCCCGGTGTGTCGCGAGCGCGCCCTCTCGTGGGCTTGGGGCTCGCGTTGCGGGCGTTTTGGGGTCTGGCATCCCCGTGGGGGCGGGTCGCATGGTCCCGGTGTGTCGCGGGCCTCGGCGTCGTGCGACCAGCTGGGGCCGCACATGTAGGCGGGTCACCTCGTGGCTTGGCGCGTTTGCGAGCTCGGGCGTCTTAGGGCCCCGCGTCTTAGGGCCCCGCGTCTTGGGGCCCCGCGTCTTGGGGCCAGGTGTCTTGGGGCCAGGTGTCTTGGGGGCTGGCGTTTTGCGCTTGGTCTTCTTTGCGGGCCTGGTGTCTTGCGGGTCCGGTGTTTGTGGGTCCGGTGTCTTGGTCTGATGTCTTGGTCCGGTGTCTTGCGTGCTTGGGCGCCTGGGGCTGCGCGTGCCTGTCTCGGCGGGGCCTGCTCTGTGGTTGTTTGGGGAGGTGTTTGGGGTCGGGGTGGTGGCTCCCGATATGGGTGGGCGGGCCGTACTGGGAGAAGCTGGTCAAGTGGGGGCGTGGTGCGGGAGTGTGGGATCAGCAATCGCGGACACCTGGGGAGCACCGATGGCCAAGCAGTGGGGGCGGTCGAGCGGCACGCGCGAGGCCCTGCTGGCCGCCGCTCGCGACGTCTTCCTGGCCAAGGGGTACGGCGAGGCGACCGTCGCGGACATCGTCGAGGTGTCCGGGATCAGTGTGGGGAGCCTTTATCACCACTTCGGGGGCAAGCCTGGGTTGTTCCTGTCGCTGTGGGAGCGGTTCATGCGCAGCCAGGAGGAGCGCACCCACCGTGCGGCCAAGGCGGCGGAGGGGACCGTGGAGCGGTTCCTCGCGGGGGCCCGCGCCTACCTTGAGGGGTCGTGGGAGCAGCGGGACGTGGCTCGGTTGTTTCTGGAGAACGACGGGCCGGCGGAGTTCACCACGTTGCGCCGCCAGCGCGGGTGGGACTGGATCGGCGGCAACACCAAGCTGCTCGGGCTCGACGGGAGCCGGGAGAGTCATGTGCTCGTCGTGCTGCTGACCACCGTGATGGGGGAGGCGGGCAGGGAGGTGGCCGTCTGCGAGTCGGAGGAGGACGCCAAGGTGACGATCAACGAGGTGATCCGGCTGGTGAGGCGCATGCTGACTACTCCGGACGGTGTAGTGCGAGCGTCTTCCTGAGGATGATTTGCTGGAAGTCATCCGGTGCGACCGTTGATGCATGAACGACGCACTCAGGAAGCTCCTCGGGGCGATGGCCGTGGTGTTCGCGCTGACCTTCCTGACGGGTGCGGTGTCGCACGCATGGGGGTTGCTGGGGGAGCCGGTGATCGTGCCTGCGACGGTGGTGGAGTCTGCCTGCGCGGCGGGGTTGCTGGTGGCGGGGTACGGCTCGCTCCGGGGGCGGGTGTGGGGGTGGAACGCGCTCATCTATGCGCATGCGGGGGCGTTGGTGGGTGTGCTGGTGGGGGTGTTGGCGCTGGCTTTGGGGCCGAGTGAGGACACAGCTTTGAACACCTGGTATCACCGCGTCATGGCGGCGTTGCTGGCTTTGGGGCTGGGTGGGTCTTTCTACATCTCCAGGACTGACCGATAGGCGCACCTTGGCGATCGGTTGCTGTCGCGATGGGCCTCCCACCCGCTGGGGGTGTCACGCACGTCCCGTGGGAGCGCGCTTGGGTGTCGCGCCTGCGGTGGGGCCGCGGGGTTGGGTCGCGGGGTGGGGCCGGGCCGCACGGGGGCCAGGACCTTCGGGCGTCCCCTGTGGGGGCGCGTCTTTGGGTGTTCCTCAGCGAGGCCGGGTCTCCCGGGGGCGTCTCCTGTGGGGTCGGCGATTCCCGGAAGGTGTGCATCTCTCGTGGGTGGGCGGCCCTTGGAGGGCGGGTGGGCCTCTGGAGGGGGGCGGCCCCTGGAAGGCGGGCGTCCCCTGCGGGGCGGGCGTCCTGTGCGGGGCCGGGCGTCCCCTGCGGGGCGGGCGTCCTGTGCGGGGCCGGGCGTCCCGTGCGGGGTGGGCGTCCCGTGTGTGGGTGTGTCTGGTGGGGAGCGGGCCCCAGGGCTGGGAGGCCTTTGAGGGGTGGCCTCTGCGAGGTGCTACTGGGTGAGGGTTTGAAGGTAGGTGGCGGCGTCGGGGAGGTGGGATTCGGTGAAGACCTTGATGCCGTGGAGTTCCAGCAGTGCGGTGGTGACGCCCTGGCCGGGGGTTCTTCTGCCGCGAAACGTTCCGTCGTAGATGCTGAGGGCGCCGCATGATGGGCTGCCCTCCTTGAGTACGGCGAGCCGTACGCGGAAGGACTGTGCCACGGCCAGTGCGGCCTGGGCGCCTGCCAGGAACGCGCCTGTGACGTCCGTGCCGTCGGTGGTCAGGACGCGGGCTGTTCCTGCCAGCACCGCTGCGCCCCCTACGCCGCCCTCGATCTCGGCGGCTGGGCGGGGGATGGGGAGACCGCCCTCTACTTCTGGGCAGAACGGGACCAGTCGGCCCTCGGATCGCCAGGTGGCGAGGATGGCGTCGTTGCTGGTCTTGGCCGCGCCGTCGTAGCGGACCTTTCGGCCCATCAGGCATGCGCTGACCAGAATCCGTTCCACGCGGCCCATGCTATGTCGGTGTCCGGACAGCCGATGTCGCTGGCTCTTGGGGGTGGCCCTTCTCGCCGTTGGTGGCGGGGCGTGGTGTCCCGGGGGTGGAAGGGCCGTGGGCGGTAGCGGCATCAGGGGTGGGATTTCCCGGTGAGAGGGGCGGTGGGGGGTGGGGGTAGCCTTCTGGCCATGTCACAGACCCTCGCGACGGGTGTGATCGTCGGTGCGCTCCTGCTGGCCCTGGTGAGCCTGATCGTCGCGATACGCAACAGGCCGATGGGCATGGTCCTTCTCGTCGGCTTCGCCGTACTCGAGGTCGTCCTGCTCGTCCAGGCAGGCGTCACCATCGCCGCCGCGATCGACGGCGAAGGGCCGCAGGACAAGGCGATTCTGTACGGTTACCTGGCCGGAATGGCGATCATCCCCCCTGCGGGCGTCTTCCTGGCCATGGCAGAACGCAGCAGGTGGGGCTCGGCGATCCTCGTCGTGGCCGGGTTCGCGGTCGCGGTCATGACGGGCAGGCTGCTGCAGATCTGGCAGGGCGGATGAGCGCCCCCATCGGCACCGGCCCCGGACGGGCGCTCGTCGCCGTCTACGGGCTCTTCGCGCTCGCCGCCGGCGCCCGCGCAGCCGTACAGATCGCGACGAAGTTCAACGAAGCCCCCATCGCCTACGCCCTGTCGGCCTTCGCCGCCGCCGTCTACATCCTGCTCACCGTCGCCCTGGCGCGCGGCGCCCGCAGGGTGGCGCTCGTGGCGCTGGGGATCGAGCTGGCCGGGGTGCTGGTCATCGGTACGGCCAGCCTCATCGACCCGGCGGCGTTCCCGCAGGCCACGGTCTGGTCGGCCTACGGAAAGGGCTATCTGTTCATCCCCCTCGTGCTGCCGTTCGTGGGGCTCTACTGGCTGCTGCGCCGCCGTTCTTCCTAGGGGTCAGGAATAAACGCCTGTTTCAGTCCTGTTACGATGGGCGTATTCATCCCATGATTCCATGAGTGGAGGACTTGACCCAGCATGAGCGTGCTCACCCAAGAGTCCAGAGCCAAGACCACCGGATCCCTGGCCTGGCTGCTCGTTCTGGGAATCGTCCTCGCGGCGCTCAACCTGCGCACCGCGGTCACCAGCGTCGGCCCCCTGCTCGACCAGCTGTCGGCGGGCCTGGGCATGACGAGCATCGGCACCGGCCTGCTCACCACGCTACCCGTGCTCGCGTTCGCCACGGTCGGGGCCATCACCCCGGCCCTGTCGCGCAGGGTCGGCGAGCACCGCCTGCTGCTCCTCGCCCTCGTCACCCTGGGCGTCGGCCTGCTGACCAGGGCGAGCGTGGACTCCGCGCCGGTGTTCCTGCTGACCAGCGCGCTGGCGCTGTCCGGCGGAGCGGTCGGCAACGTGCTCATCCCGACGCTGATCAAGCGCCACTTCCCCGGCCGCGCCGGGTTCATGACCACCGTGTACACCACCGCCCTGGCCGTCGGCACGATGCTCGCCGCCGCCGCGACGGTCCCGATCGAGCGCGCGGCCGGTGGAGACTGGCACGTCGCGCTCGGCGTGTGGGCCGCCTTCGCCGCCGTCGCCACGCTTCCGTGGCTCGTGCTCTCACGCGGCCCGCGGACGACCAGGGGGCATCAGGACACCGGTAAGTCCGACATGGGGCCGATCAAGCTGGTCCGCTCCAAGCTCGCCTGGTCGATCGCCGTCTACTTCGGCACCCAGTCGATGATCGCCTACATCATGTTCGGCTGGCTCGCCAAGATCCTGACCGACGGCGGCTACACCACCAGCCAGGCGGGCCTGGTGCTCGGAGTGTTCACCGCGCTGAGCATCCCGGTCTCGATGCTGGTGCCGCTGCTGGCCTCGAAGTTCAAGGACCAGCGCCCCGTCGTCGCCGGGCTCGTCGCCTTCTACGCGGTGGGTTTCGCAGGACTGTGGTTCGCGCCCGCCTCGACCGCGTGGGTCTGGGTGATGTTCGTGGGCGTCGGCATGGGTTCTTTCCCGCTGGCTCTCACCATGCTGGCGTTGCGCACGCGCACCGCTGAGGCGACGGCGGCGCTGTCGGCGTTCGGGCAGAGCGCCGGATACCTCATCGCGGGCGTCGGCCCGATCCTCGTCGGCACCCTCTACGAGGCCACCGGCGGCTGGTCGCTGCCGTATCTGCTGATCTTCGGTGTGCTCGCCGTACAGCTCGTCACCGGTTGGTACGCGGGGCGCAACCGGTTCCTGGAAGACCAGGCTGCGACAATCAAGGTGTGAATTCCACCGCAGTCACCTTCCCGGACGGCCAGGTCAGCGGCCGTTCGCAGATCGTCGAGGCCGTGCCGCTGGGGGAGCGGTACGGCCTCGTCGTCGTTGAGACGCCCTTCCATCCGCTCGACCACACCTGGCCGGACCAGCCCGCCGACCGCGGCACGCTGGGCGGCCTGACGGTGGCCGACTGCGTGACCGGCGCCCAGGAAGACGGCGGCCAGGTCCTGATCGGGCAGGACATTCCGGTACGGCGGGGCAGCGAAGGCTGGCAGTGGCTCGTCGTGCACGTCACCGACGAGACGCTCCCGGTCGGCGCCGAGGTCGAGCTGCGCGTGGACACCGGCTACCGGAACGCGCTGTCGGCCGGGCACACCGCCTGCCACCTGGCCGCCCTGGCGCTCAACGCCGCCCTCGCCGACCGCTGGCGCAAGGAGGTCGCGCCGGACGCCCTCGGCCACCCCGACTTCGACCAGAACGCGATCACCGAGTCGCGCATCACCCCCAACGCCAGCACCGACGTCTACCGGCTCGGCAAGTCGCTGCGCAGGAAGGGCTTCACCGCCGAGGACCTCGACCTCGACGACGTGACGCGCCGGGTCAACGACCGGCTGAAGACGTGGGTGGCGGCGGACGCCCCCGTATGGATCGACGTGCCTGACGCGGGGCTGACGGCTCGCCGTACCTGGCACTGCGCGCTCCCCGAAGGGGAGGTGTCGATCCCGTGCGGCGGCACGCATCTCGAACGGACCTCAAGGCTCGGCACGGTCACCGTCGAGCTCGCGCTGGACGAGGCGGCGCTGACCATGCGCACCGCCGTCAGCGCCTGAGGAACGCCAGCACCCGCTGCCACGCGTCGGCCGAGGCCTGCGCGTGCTCGTCCTGCTTGGCGTCGAAGAAGCTGTGCGGGGCGCCCGGGTAGACGATCAGCTCGTGCTCGACCCCGGCGTCGTTCAGCGCCTCGTCGAACTCGGCCACCGCGCTCTGCGGGATGCCCTTGTCCGCGCCGCCGAACAGCCCGAGGATCGGCCCGGCCAGCTCGGCCGCGTGTTGCGTCGGGCCGGGGCCGTAGGGCCCTGCGATGCCGGGAACCCCGTAGAAGCCGATCACGCCGTGGAAGCCGAACCTGGGCTCGGCGGCGTGGAAGGCGTTGCGACCGCCCATGCAGAACCCGAGGGCGACGGCCTCAGAAGCACCGAGCCGCTCCTTCGCCGCGAGCATGTCGGCCTGGATGCCCTCGCGGGAGAGCTTGCGAATGTGCTCCATGAAATTGAAGTCGGCGCCGCGCTCGTCGTCGGCGGCCGTGCGCCCGAAGTAGTCGAACGCGATGGCCTCGTGGCCCTGCTCGGCCAGCCGTACCGCCAGGTTCTTGTAGAAGGGGTGCAGGCCGCGCATGTCGGGCAGGATCACCACCCCCGGGCCGGACGGCTGGGCGGGGACGGCGTGGAAGGCGGCGAAGCGGGCGCCGTCGGCCGAGGTCAGCGTGAGCTGGTCGCCGGTGGCTGAGGTGAGGGGCGGGCCGTAGACGGGAGGGGCGGAGTCGTCGTCGTAGCACATGCCCCACAAGATACCAAAGCTAGACTTGGCTTTATGCTCGTTAACGATCTTCGAATCGCCGTCGGCAGGATAGCCCGCCGGATGCGCCAGCTCTACAACGCCGACGAGAGCGTCTCGTTCACCGAGATCGCGGTGCTGGCGCGGCTGGATCGCGAGGGGGCGCTCAGTTCTGTGCAACTGGCTGAGCTGGAGCGGGTGAGCGCTCAGGCGGTCGGGACCGTGCTGGGCGCGCTGCACAGGCGCGGGCTGGTGGAGCGGTCGGTCGATCCTTCGGACGGGCGCAGGGTGATCACGGGGATCAGCGCGGCCGGGCGGGCGCAGCTCGGGAGCCGGGAGCAGGTGGTGATGGAACGGCTGGCGTCGGTGCTGGAGACGCTTTCCCCGGAGGAGCGGGACCTGCTGGACGCCGCGCTGCCCGTGCTGGAGCGCATCGCCGACCGGCTCTAGCCGTCAGCATGTGTTGACAGATGCGGGTCTGTCAGCACATGCTGACAGCATGGAAGTCACGGAGCTGGCCAGGTCCGCGAGCGAGCAGGACCCGGGCAAGGGGCTCGCCGCGGTGGCCGCGCTCAGGGCGCTGCTGGAGGAGCTCGAGGCCACGCACGTCACGAACGCTCGGGCGGCTGGATGGTCGTGGGAGCAGATCGCCTCTGCGCTGGGGGTCAAGCGGCAGTCGGCGCATCGCAAGCACGCGCGACGGATCGGGAGGTAGGGGCATGTTCACCAGATTCACCGAGGCGGCCAGGCGGGCGTTCGTCCGGGCGGGGACGCTGGCGATCGAGGCGGGGCGGCCGGTGCTGGACACGGATCTGCTGGTGCTGGGGCTGGCCGAGGTGCGGCCGTTCGACCTGGAGTCGTTCACTGCCACGGCGGACGACGTGCGCGGGCGCGTGCCGGTGGACTCGGGACGGGATCTGCTGGCTTCGCTGGGGATCGACGTGGATGAGATACGGCGGCGGGCGCGGGTTGACGCCGATGATCCGTCGTTGTGGCGGTTGCGTAGGGTTTTGCTGCGGGTGACGCTGCATGGGCCGTTGGGGAGCATTCCGCTGTCGATGCACTGCCGGAAGGTGGTGGAGGTGGCGCTGTGGAAGCCGGGGGCGGTGACGGGGGAGCGGTTGCTGTGGGGGTTGCTGGCGGACTTCTCGAACGGCGCGGCGGGGCTGCTCCACGCGACCGGCATCGACCTGCGCGCCCTGGCCGTCGAAGCACACATCCCCGTAGCGCGCTGACCCTTCAAGGAGCCTTTAGGGGCTTAAGGGCTTTGGGGGTACGGCGGAGCCAGGGGACGTCCGCCCGCCGTACAGGGTGGTCGTCTGTCCAGGGTGACGCTCCTCGGGCGCGCGGCACCCCGCCGTGACGCCGGGACGTCGCGCGCCCTCCCGCTCTCACGCGGCGGGAAGCTCCATGTGGGTGATCTTGTCGGGGTTGGCGATGAGGTAGATGGTGTCGATCTTCCCGTCCACGATCAGCAGCGACAGCACCGTGATCACCTTCCCGCCCGCCGTGAGGAGCATGGCGGGCGCCCCGTTGACCTCGGCGATGCTGTACGACATGTCGGAGTAGTCCTCCACGCCGATGGACCCCATGAACTTCCCGATGGCCGACTCCGTCGCGATCGAGGTGATGAACCGGCTCACCTTGTCGTCGCCGACCAGGACCCGCAGCGGCGCCCGCGCCTTGCCGCCACCGTCGCCGACCAGGGTGACGTCGCTCGACAGCAGCTCGAGCAACCCGTCCAGGTCACCGTTCATCGAGGCGTTGATGAACCGCTCGGTGATCTCCCTGCGTTGGCCGAGGTCCACGTCGAACCTCGGCCGCTTGTCCTGCACGTGGTCGCGCGCCCGCTTGGCGAGCTGCCTCGTGGCCGGTTCCGCCCGCCCGATGACCTCGGCGATCTCGGAGAACGGCAGGTCGAACGCCTCCCGCAGCACGAACACCGCCCGCTCCAGCGGCGACAGCGACTCCAGCACGACCAGCAGCGCCAGCTCGACGGACTCGGCCAGCTCCGCGTGCTCGGCCACGTCGGGGGAGGTGGCGATGGGCTCGGGCAGCCAGGGGCCGACGTAGGCCTCGCGCCGCACCTGGGCCGAGCGCAGCCGGTCGATGGCCAGGCGGGAGGTGATCCTGATCAGGTATGCCTTGGGATCTTCAACGGTGTCCGCATCGACCCCGGACCAGCGCAGCCACGCCTCCTGGACGATGTCCTCCGCGTCGGCCGCGCTACCGAGGATGCGGTAGGCGACGCCGATGAGGAGGGAGCGGTGGGCCTCGAAGGTCTCGGTCGACATAGGCACAAGAGGTATCACAGCGTCGGTTCGCCGTCTGCTCCGGGATTCCGGTACACTAATCAGGCACTTGCAAGGGGCTATAGCGCAGCTGGTAGCGCACCTCCATGGCATGGAGGGGGTCAGGAGTTCGAATCTCCTTAGCTCCACCAAGACGTGTCACTCGAACACCCTTCCTTGAAGGTGGCGAGTAGCGCGGAGGTTTGATTGACGGCGGTGTCCTTCGGGGCACCGCCGTTCCTGCGTTGCACGTGCGGCAAGGGGTGTTGTGGGGTCGTCGCTAGCTATGCCTGGTTCAGGAGATGGCGGGGGACTTCGGATGCCCCGGCGGGTCACCCCGCGGTGCGGGTTAGATTGCCACCACGCAAGCAGATTCTCCATTTCGCGATTGACGCAAGGGGAGAAAAATTGCCCAGGGTTCCCAAGAGTCGTAGGCCAGAACGTGCTGCGGTCAATGCCCTTCGCGCCCTGTTGGAGCAACACGACCACATCGTTCAGGAGATTGACGGACAGAATGATTTCGGTGAGGACCTGCACGTCACCTTCACTGAGGACCATCAGGTCACGGGCGACATGATCAAGGTCCAGGTTAAGGGTGGGAACTCCTGGCGGAGGGCGGGTGGGTATGGCGTTCCGGTCGGCCATCATGCCAGTACCTGGGCTGACGGCAACGTACCCGTGTTCTGCGTTGTTCATGACCCAGAAAGCGACGTCCTGTATTGGGCCAATGCCACGAAACAGTTGCTCGAGGCTCGCCGCGACCGTGAGGCGCTGACCACCATAACGGTTAACTCAACGAACCAGCTCGATGACGCTTCCCTTGCCGCCTTCGTACTGCAGGCTCGGCAGTATGCGAACCGCTATCAGGGTAACCAAGCGTTGCGCATACGGCTCGGCGAGATGGCGGGTGTCGAATTCGAGGCGTCCGACCTCGTGGTGCACTTCGTCAATCGCTGGGGCGAAGATCTGATCTTCTGGCAGCGCCAAGCCGAAGGATTTGCGACATTGCTTCACAGCGACCTCGATTGGGAGCCGCGCTGTATCTGGCCGGAGGCACTGCGAGTAACGAACTTGCGGGTGATTGGGCCTGTGCCGATGGTCGCAGACGTCATCCTCGACGAGGCAGAACTCATGTGGCTGACTGCCTGCTTTGAGGCCACTGGTTGGGCGCGTAGGCCACTCCCCGACCGCGAGCCTGCCGAAAGGGGGGCTGCGGATCGAGGGGAGTACGGCTTCTCAGCGCGCGTTGGGTGGCCAAGCGCCAAAGTAACTTCTCGCCGTGAACTCGTTACGGCCAAGGAACTTGTGGCGGGTGAAAGGATCTACTGGCTCAGTCAGCGCTGGAACGAGCGGGGGCGGCTCGTTTCCGAAGTCTGGGAGTCTGTCGAGGCACCTGGTGCCGTCTGCGTCCGTTTTGATCAACTGATGATGGCGGACACCTTCTGGCCCGCCGAGCGTTTCGCTCGGCGGAGACGGGAGGCCTAGATTCGACCGCCGCGGTTTGGAAACAAATTTGACCTTGTGGCACCGCGGCGGCGCAATGGAAGTTCTGGGCTTCTGCTCCGGGGGGACGGCCCCCCGTGTAAACAGTCACCCACCGCTCCGGCGGGGCTCGAGCTTTCCCGGGTTGACCAGGAGGGCCGCTTTCAAGCGTCCTCGTTCGTGGGGAAGAGCGTGGCGCTCACCCTTTCCAGGGCCTCGCGGGACCTGGCTTCGCGTTCGGCGGCGGGCAGGTCCAGTGCAGCCATCTCCTGTTCGAAGCGCCCGCGTAGGTCGTCTCGATCGAACCACCGCAGGGGGTGGAGTGGGTCGTTGGGGTCGTAGACGCCCTGCTCGTAAAAGTTGAGCATTGCCAGTTTCAAGCCCCGCTGGCCATGTGCGGAGTCTGAAGGCAGCATTCCGCCCATGATCCGGTTCAGCCATTCGCGGCGGTACTCTGCGTCGTCGTCGTCGGCATCATCCAAGTCTGGGTCGTATCCGAAGATGTCCGCGCTTCCCAGAAGTCCGGGGTACATCTCATCGCAGTCCCCCAGGCGGGGTGGGTCGGAATTCATGATGACGATGGACATCGCTACCTCGTCGGCTATGCAGCGCAGGCTTGGTACTCGAACCCGCTCGGCGATCTCGTCGCCGATGCGCATGATGCACTCACCCATGCGTGACAGCCAGTGATCGTTGACCTGGATGAGCACCCACCCTGGTAGGTCGCAGAGAAGCGGTACCTCGTCGATCACGGTCTCGCCCTTGAGGTAATCGGAGAACCCGACTGACAGCGCTCCTGTTGTGGAGTACTTTCCGTCTGTGGTCGGCGCGAAGTCCGAGAACATCACGGTCTGCGCGAGAGCCATGGCGTCCTGCGGTGTGAGTGGGTCGCCGTTGAACCGCTGGTTGAACTGCTCCACTGTGCGACGGATGGCTGCCTCATGCGGATCCGTCGACGGGTGAGGGGCATCCGAATCCACCAGGTGGCGAAGCTCCGTGACGGCCACGCCCAAGGTTCGTGCGAATCCCTTGGTGGTTTCCCCGCGGAAGGCGTCCAGATCGGCTGCGGACGAGGTCTCGTTCTCAAAGCGCCGCCAGGTGGCGAGCGAGACCCCGGCTCTACGGGCGGCTTCCTGTTGCGTCATGCGAAGTTCCGAGCGGCGCCGCTTGATTCCGTTGGCCTGCCCGTCCACGCGCCCTCCTAAGTGCTCATTGAGTGCTTTCAATGCTATCACTCAATGAGTGCTCACAGGAGGGTGAGGGGAGATGTTCGCCCCCTGTGAACGTTCCGAACGTTGGGCGGATCGGTCGCCTCACAGGGGGATTGGCGCTACTTCCCTCGGCCGCGCAGCCACGCCAGGCCGGGCGGGACTGCGGCGGTCGTGGCGTCGCCGACCACTGTCTCGTCGGCGGGATCCGGTTCCTCGCCCTCGCGCAGCGCCTCCTCCACACGGGACGCGGCCTTCTCCACCTCCGGCTGTTCCGTCATATGCTCATCACACCCTCAGTGATTGATCGTTCACCCCAGGGGTATTCCCCCTGCTCACCCGATGTCTCGAAATTTCCGGGAAAAGTTGAGACAGTGGGGATGTGGCGTCGATCTATGAGGTGGCCGGCGGGGAGCCGATGTTCCTGGCGCTCGCCGTCGCGCACCACGAACGCTGCCTGCGCGACCCGGTGCTGAACCACCCGTTCTCGCACCCTGGGCACCCGCAACACGTGGAACGGCTGGCGCACTACTGGGCCGAGGTCTTCGGCGGGCCGCCGGTGTACTCGGCGGAATGCGGCAGCCAGACGTCCATGCTGGTCCTGCACGCCGGTCAGGGCGCTGAGGATGATCTGGGGGAGCGGTTCGTCGCCTGCTTCGTGGCCGCCTTCGACGACGCGGGCCTGCCGGCCGACCCCGCGCTGCGCTCGGCCATGCGCGCCTACATGGAGTGGGCCGTGGGCGAGGTCATGTCCTACTCGCCGCGTGGCAGCCAGGTCGCGGACGGCCTCGCCGTACCGCACTGGACCTGGGACGGCCTGGCCTAGGCCGTCAGGCCACCGACATCATCTGCTCGATCACCGACGTCAGTCGGGTGCGGTCCTTGACGTCCAGCTGGTTGATCAGGCCGGTCATCCGCGCGGTCACCTCGGTGTGGCTGCGGATCGCCTGCTCCATGCCCTCGTCGGTCAGCTTCACCCACGTCACCCTGCGGTCCTCGGGGTCGCGGCTGCGCACGACGAGGCCGCGCTGCTCCATGCGGTCGACGAGGTTGCTCAGGTTCGACTTCTCCAGGTGCATGATCCTGCCCAGCTCGGACATGCCGACCCGATCGCGCACGACGATGGCGCAGATCAGCTCCACCTGCTGCTGGGAGAGCTTGCTTGCCCGCCCGACGTCCGCGAAGAGCTGAAGAACGTGGTGGGACAGGCTGACCAGCGCCGTGGCGAGCGCCTGATCCTCAGGTGACTCCGTCAATCATGACTCCGGGGGTTGCGCGCGAGGCATTGGTTCATGATACAAACAGTTCATCATATGTACCAAGCCTGTTGGAGGCGTGCTGTGACTGCAATGGTGGCTGTCGTCGGTGGTGGATACGGTGGAATCACTGTAGCGAAGGCCCTGGACAGCGTGGCCGACGTGGTGCTCGTCGAGCCGCGCGACACGTTCGTGCACAACGTCGCCGCGCTGCGCGGGGTGGTCGACCCCGCGTGGGCCGAGCGGCTTTTCATCCCGTACGGCGGGCTGCTCGAACGCGGCCGGGTCGTCAGGGGCCGCGCGGCGAGCATCGAGGGCACGACCGTGGTGCTGGAGTCGGGGGAGCGCCTCGAAGCCGACTATGTCGTGATCGCGACGGGTTCCACCCACGCGTTTCCCGCCAAGATCGAGGAGATCGACAGCGAGCGGGCCAGGATGCGACTCCAGGACGCGCACCTGGAGCTGGCGGCGGCGTCCAGCGTCCTGCTGGTGGGCGCGGGGCCGGTCGGGCTGGAGTTCGCCGGGGAGATCAAGGCGGCCTGGCCGGACAAGCGGGTCACCGTGACCGATACCCAGACCGATCTGCTGTCGGGACGGTTCCCCGAGGAGTTCCGCGCCGAGGTGCGCAGGCAGCTCGACGAGCTGGGCATCGAGGTCGTGCTCGGTGCGGCGCCTTCTGGCGATTTCGACCTGCGGTTCGCCTGCTTCGCGCCGGCGCAGCGGCCCGGTAGGGAGGTGACGCCCGAGCTGCGCGTGGTGGGCGAGGAGCGGGTGTTCGCCATCGGCGACGCGAACGACGTTCCCGAGATGAAGACGGCCAGGCACGCGCAGTTCCAGGCGGAGGTGGTGGCGGCCAACATCACCGCGATGATCGAGGGCCGCGCCGACCTGGCCGCCTACGCGCCGTCGCCCGACGCGATCGTGCTGCCGCTCGGCCCCAAGGCGGGCGTCTCCTACGCGCCCGAGGTGGGCGTGCTGGGCGTTGAGGCCACCGTGGACATCAAGGGCACCCTCTTCGTCGAGATGTACGAGGAGCTCCTCGGGCTGGTGACGGCATGACCGAGCTTGTCGAGGTCATCAATAGGCACAGCGCCTTGGTCATGAGGCCGACGAAGGAGGCCTCATGACCGTCTTCGGCCTGGGACTCGATGCGCGGAAGGCTCTGGAGCAGGCGAAGCTGGCCGATCGCGAGGGGCTCGACCACGTCAGCGTGTCCGACCATCCCTACCTCGCGCACCTGCCCGACGCCTACGCCACGATCGGGTTCCTGCTCGGCGCGACGACCCGTGTTTCTGGCCTGGTGAACGTCACCAACCTGCCGACCAGGCCCGCCCCGATGCTGGCCAGGACGGTCACCTCGCTGTCCGAGCTGTCCGGCGGGCGGATCGTGCTGGGAATGGGCGCCGGTGGCTCGTGGCCCGACATCGCCAAGCTCGGCGTCGCGCCGCTCACGCCCGCGCAGGCCGTACGCGCGATGGGGGAGGCCATCACGGTGGTCAGGGCCCTGTCGGGCGGCGGCGGGCCGGTCAGCTTCGAGGGGGAGTTCTACCGGTTCGACGGGCTGGTTCCCTCGCGGGTGGCGGCGCCGCCGGTCTGGACCGGCTCCGTCGGGCCCAGCTCGCTCGCGGTCACCGGGCGGCTCGCCGACGGGTGGATCCCCGGCCACGCGGCCGACTGGCTCAGCCCGCGCTACAACGAGTCGCGCCCGATCATCGACGCGGCGGCGGCCGAGGCGGGCAGGGATCCTCGTGAGGTCGCGACGATCTACAACCTGCCTGGGCGCATCACGAACGCGCCGCTGAACCGGACCCGTGACGAGCAGGGGCGCTGGATCGGCGGCTCGGTGGAGCAGTGGGTCGAGGAGCTCACGATCGCGATCAAGGAGTTCGGGGCCGGGGGGTTCACCTACTTCCCGGGCAACGACCTGGAGATCGGCAGGTGGGCGGGTGAGATCGTGCCCGCCCTGCGTGACTAGCCGCGGCACAGCTCCAGGGCGGGTCGCCGTGCCGCTGGCGGCCCGCTCGACCTTGCCTGGGCAGGTTTGCCGCCGTCGGCGAGCACGCGTCCAGGGGGAGCCGTCGCCGCGCGACTTCATCGACCGGCAGACGAGGCCCACGTAGTCGTCCAGGGCTTCAGCCACGCGCCTCCCCTGGCGTGAGCGCCGCCAGGGGACGCGTCTCCTCTGGCGTGCGCGTGGCCTGGCGGCGGACGATCGCGGCGGTCTCGTCGTCGAGGTGGTCGATGACGACCTTGCGCATCTCGGACAGTCCGGTCGCGGCGCCGTCCTGGACGATCACGTACGCATCATGGTCAGAATGGGCGGTGGCCATGCCCTCGCGCGCCTGCGAGCCGCTCGGCACCAGCCCCACGACGGCGGGGGTCGGTCTCGGCGGAAGCCACCAGATCGGAGAAGACGTGCTGACCAACTGGGCCGGGAACGTTACCTTCCACGCGTCAAGCGTGCACCATCCGCGCACACTGTCCGAGCTGCGCACGGTGGTGACCGGGGCGGAGCGGCTGCGCGTGCTGGGGACGGGCCACTCGTTCAACCGGCTCGCCGACAGTCCTGGCTCGCTGGTCCGGCTCGACGCCATGCCGCACGTGCTGGGGCTGGACGGCTCGGGGGTGCGGGTCGGCGGCGGGCTGCGGTACACCGACCTCGGGCCCTACCTGCACGAGCGGGGGCTGGCGCTGGCCAACCTGGCCTCGCTGCCGCACATCTCGGTGGCGGGCGCCTGCGCCACGGGCACGCACGGCTCCGGCGTGGCCAACAAGAGCCTGGCCGCCGCGGTGTCGTCGCTGGAGATCATGACGGCTTCCGGAGATCTTGTGACGCTTGACCGGGGTTCGGCGGATTTCGACGGCGCGGTCGTGGGCCTGGGTGCGCTCGGGGTCGTGGTGAGCCTGACGCTGGACGTCGTGCCGAGCTTTGCCGTGCGGCAGTACGTCCTGGAGGGCCTTGAGACGTCCTGCTTCGACCAGGTGCTCGACGCCGCCTACAGCGTCTCGGTGTTCACCGACTGGCGCGGGGCCGGGCAGGTGTGGCTCAAGCTCGCGCCCGGCGACGCCGTACCCCCATCTGGCTGGTACGGCACGCGTCCGGCGGACGGTCAGCGCCACCCCGTGCCCGGCATGCCCGGCGACTCCTGCACGGTGCAGGGCGGGGTGCCAGGGCCGTGGTTCGAACGGCTGCCGCACTTCCGCCCCGACGTGACGCCCAGCGCGGGCGACGAGCTGCAGTCCGAGTTCCTGCTCCCCAGGGCGTGCGCGGCGGACGCCATACGGGCGATCGCGACGCTGGGTGAGGTGGTGTCCCCGGTGCTCCACGTGTCGGAGATCCGTACGGTCGCCGCAGACGACCTGTGGCTCAGCCCCTCCTTCGGACGCGACAGCCTCGCCCTCCACTTCACCTGGATCAAGGACGCCGCCCGGGTCATGCCGGTGATCGCGCAGGTGGAACGGGCACTTGCCCCCTTCGATCCGCGGCCGCACTGGGGCAAGGTATACACCGTTAACCCGACTGGGCTGGAGCGCTTCTGGGAGCTGGCCCGGCGCTACGACCCGGCGGGCGTGTTCCGCCCGATACTGCCGCAGGAGTAGGGGCTCCGGCCTCAGCTGCGCCGGGCGGTGTAGCCGGGGCACGTTCGCCGGGACGATGCGCTGCTCTCACGGGCGGGAGATCGTAAGGGCATGAGACCTTTCCGCTTCGGGGCCGTCGCCGGATACGCCCCCACCGCCGAGGCCTGGACCGGCCTCGCCCGCAGGGCCGAGCAGCTCGGCTACTCCACGCTGCTCGTGCCGGACACGCTGAGGACCTTCTCGCCGTTCACCGCCGCTGCCGTCGCCGCCCAGGCGACGACGACGCTGCGGGTCGGCACCTTCGTGGCGAGCGCCCCCTACCGCTCGCCGGCCGCCATCGCCTGGGAGACCTCGACGCTGCACACGCTCACCGGGGGCCGGTTCGAGCTGGGCATCGGCGCGGGGCGGCCGGGCAGCGAGGCGGACTCGGCCGCGCTGGGGCTGGAGTTCGGTACGCCCGGCTCGCGCATCGCGCGGGTGGCTGAGACGCTCGACCTGGTCAAGGACGTGCCGATCCTCATCGCGGCCTCGGGGACCAAGCTGCTGCGGCTGGCGGCGGAGCGGGCGGACATCGTGGCGCTCGGGGTGCCGGTGACGACGACGGAGGACCAGCTGGGGGCGAAGCTGGACGAGCTGTACGAGCTCGCCGGGGACCGTTTCTCGGAGCTGGAGATCACCATGAACCTGGCCGCAGTGGGCGACGGGTCGTTGCCTCCGTGGCTGGCCGCGCAACTGGGCAGCGACCCGAACGACGTGGTCGCCGCTGGGGGGACGGGCATCCTGACCGGAGGTACGTCGGAGATGATCGACACCCTGCGCCGCCGCCGCGACAAGCTCGGTATCTCCTACATTTCAGTAAACGCCCAGTTCATGGAGCAGTTCGCGCCGGTCGTGAAGGAGCTGGCCGGTACCTGACACACCCTGACAGGTATGTCCGCCATCATGAACGTTATGCACGCAAAGGGAACGTTCGAGACGGCCAACTGGAACCCGCAGCCCGCCTACTCCGACCACGACGGGGTGTCCCTCGCCCACGTCACCATGTCCAAGACCTTCGAGGGAGACCTGGCGGGGACGGCCACGGTCTCGATGATCGTGACCGGGTCGGAGCATGAGGACTCACGGTCCTACGTGGCGATGGAGCGGGTGGAGGGGACGTTGGGGGGCCGCGCGGGCACCTTCGTGATGCAGCACAACGCGGTGAGCGACCTGGGTACGGACACGTTGCGCATTACGGTGGTGCCAGGCTCGGGGACGGGCGAGCTGACGGGCCTCCGCGGGGACTTCCAGGTCCACATCGCCCCCGACGGCTCCCACTCCTACACTTTCGACTACACCCTCGGGGGAGCTTCATAGTTCGCCGCCGGACGGCATTGGCCTCCGCTCATGGGCGCGCTTCGCGCGAGAGGGCTCCGGGCTCCCCTCATTGGGGGGGCCAAGCCCCCCAAGCCCCCCAGCCGAGGGCCTACCGGCCCCCGGACCCCCGAGGTGTTGGGCCTCTCCCGGGAAGGCATCGCCTGGCGGCTCCTCGGGCACGGCGCCACAACCAGGTGGCATCCAGGCCTCCAAGGCCGGCTTTCTGGAGCACCTCGGCGTACCCTCTGGCCGCTTTGGGACAGACGTTGCTATCCGGGCGAGTCGTTCATGCACTCGTCGGCGAAGGCGCAGAGTTGACCGACATAGCCCTTGAATCGCTCCAGGTCCCCCAGGCTCGGGGCTCGGCCGGAGGCGTCCAGAGTGAGCGGCAGTTGAGCGTGGTCGGCGTCAAGGTGGAGGAGCGCGCCGACAACGAGGCTCTGTTCATTGAGGAGATCGGGCCTGAGCGCATCGGCCAGGAGTTCAGCGTCTGCAGGCGTGCCGAAGCGGGCCAGCGCGACCGAGTAGCCTGCCGCGGCCTTCTCGACGACGGCCTTGCTCAACATCTGGCCGAGCTGGTCGCGGAACTGGGTGCGCCGGTCAAGGGCGATCAACCAGGCCGCGGTGAGCCGGGCGCGCCATTCGCCGGTGAGCAGGATGCTGAGGTCGTGGTCGGTGATCTCATGTGCGTCGTGAGCGAGGGATCGCATGAGGATGGATCGCCGTGGTTCGTCCGGAGCTCGGGGTCGTCGGGCGTGGGAAAACGCATGGACGCAGTGTGTCGTGAACTCAATCCGGGTCAGCCGTTCAGGGAGGCCTCGCAGCGGTTCACCAAGCGGTCAGGGGCAGAGCCGTATCTGAAAGACTTCTGGCCATGGCAAAAGGGGTCGAGACGGGCGGCGACAGTCCACGACTGCGCGTCGGCGTGCTCGGTCCCCTGCTGCTCGAAACCGCCACCGGCTCCGTCCACGTCGGTGGTGGGCGGTTGCGGGCTCTGGTGGTCCGGCTGGCGTTGGAGGCCGGGCGGGCCGTAAGCGCCGCGACTCTGGTCGAGGGGCTCTGGGGTGAGGATGCGCCGGCCGATCCTCTGCATGCGCTCCAGACGCTGGTGTCCAGGCTGCGACGGGCGCTGGGTGACCCGACTCTGGTCACCTCTGGCCCCGCTGGTTATCGGCTGGCCATCGAGCCCGGTGCCGTTGATGTCGTGAGGTTCGAGCGGCTGGCTCGTCAAGGGCGGGCGCGGTCCCGACCCGAGGAGGTCGCTGCCACCCTGCGGGAGGCGCTGAGCCTGTGGCGGGGGCCGCCGTTGGTGGATGTGCGTTACGCCCCGTTCGCCGAAGCTGAGGTGGAGCGGCTGGAGCGGGCCTGGCTGGCCGTACTCGAAGATCGGGTTGAGGCTGATCTTGCGCTGCATGTCGACCCGCTCAAGCTGGTTGCCGAGCTTGAGGGGCTGGCCGCTGCGCATCCCCTGCGTGAGCGGGTCCATGCTCAGCTGATCCGGGCTCTGGCGCTGGCTGGGCGTGGAGGCGAGGCGCTTGAGGTCTATCAGCGGATTCGTGTGCTTCTGGCCGACAGTTTCGGGGCCGATCCTGGGTCTCAGCTTCAGGAGGCTCACCTGGCGGTCCTGCGGGGCGAGGTCGTTCAACCCCGCCGATCGCCTGGCAATCTGGATGTTCCGCTCACCAGTTTCGTGGGCCGTGACGACGACGTCCGCCGCGTGGTCGATCTGTTCGACAGGCATCGGCTGGTCACCCTGGTCGGTCCGGGTGGCGCGGGCAAGACCAGGCTGGCCAACACGATCGGCTGGCAGCTCACGCCATCCGGTGGGGTGTGGTTCGTCCCGCTTGCTCCGGTGGGTGCAGACGATGTCCCGCGTGCGGTGCTTGATGTGTTGCGGGCGCAGGACACGGGCGGGCCGTACAAATCCGTCGTCGACCGTCTGGTCGAGGTGCTCGCCGCCGCAGACCTGACCCTGGTGCTGGACAACTGCGAGCACGTGATCGACGCCGCCGCGGCCCTCGCGGCGACCCTGCTGGCGCGCTGCCCCCGCCTGCGGATCCTGGCCACCAGTCGCGAACCCCTGCGCACAGACGGCGAAGCCCTGCACCCGGTACCCCCGCTGGAGCTGCCCGACCCGGATTCGACCGCTGAAGAAGCCCGCGCCACGGCTGCCGTCCGACTGTTCCATGACCGGGCGGCCGCCGTGTCTCCGGACTTCAGCCTCGAAGCCGGCGCGCTGACCGCGGTGGTCGAGATCTGCCGCCGTCTCGACGGCCTGCCTCTGGCGATCGAGCTCGCCGCCGCCCGCCTGCGCACCCTCCCGGTCGAAGCCGTCGCGGCACGCCTGGACGACCGTTTCCGCCTGCTCACCGGCGGCAGCCGTACGGCACTGCCAAGACACCGCACCCTCAGCGCCGCGGTCGCCTGGAGCTGGGACCTCCTCAACGCCGAGGAACGCGACCTCCTGGAGCGCCTGTCCGTGATCCCCGGCACCTTCACCGAGGACGCGGCCGAGGCGATCGGCGGGCCGGGCGACCTCGCGGAGCTGGTCGACAAGTCCCTGCTGCACCCGGCAGAGCCGTCCGACCCGGCCGAGCCGCGCTACCGCGTGCTGGAGACCATCAGGGAGTACGGCCTGGCCAGGCTGGCCCAGCGTGGCGAGGTCGAGGCGGTACGGCGGAGCCACGCCGCCTACTACCTCGACCTGGCCGAGACCGCCGACCCCCACCTCCGCACCTCCGACCAGCTGCCCTGGCTGGTACGCCTGTCGGCGGAACGGGACAACCTGTCGGCCGCGATCCGCTGGGCGGCCGAGTCCGGCGACTCGGAGATGGCGGTACGGCTCGGCGTCGCGCTCAGCTGGTTCTGGTTCATGCGCGACCACCCGCCGGAGTCCCTGGACCTGCTCGGCCGGATACTCCAGGTCCCAGGCGCGGACGACCCGCTGGTGGTCGCCGCGCACGCGCTCGCCACCACGGAGGTCGTCAACCGGCAGGAGGAGGCGGACGCCGCCTTCGACCGGATCAGGGAGGCGTTGTCCCGCGCTACCCCCGGCGTTCACCCCGTCCTGGAGATGGCCAGGCTGGCGCTCGCCGTGAGTTCGGGCCCCGATCGGGCCGCACCGGCCGCGCGGCCGACGGACCCCTGGAGCCGGTCATTGGCCCTGCTGGTCGAGGGCGTCCTGACCATGAACGACGGCCGCGCTGCCGAGGCGGCGCCCCTGCTGAAGCGGGCGATGGCCGGTTTCGAGGAACTCGGCGAACGCTGGGGCATGGCGACGGCGCTGAGCACCCTGAACGCGGCGCTGCTGCGGTCCGGCGACCCGCAAGGCGCGCCTGTCGAGCGGGCCACCCGATATTTCCGCGAGCTCGGCATGCCGGAGCACTCCATGGAGAACGAGGTGGCGGCAGCCCTGCGCGGGGACGAGGACGGCGGGCGTCGGCACCTGACGCACCTCCTCGACCAGGCCGGTTCCGCTGAGTCCCGCGCCCAGGTGCGCCTGGGCCTCGCCCGCCTGGAATGGCGGGCAGGACGGCTGGACGCGGCCCGCGCACACGCCCTGACCGGACTGGCCGACACGCCACCGGACCGGTCGACGCCGCACCTGGTCGCGCTGCTGCTGGCCGTACTCGCTCAGGTGGATGCGGCGGAGGGTCGTCCGGACGAGGCGGTGCGCAGGCTCGACCACCCGGCGGTGCGCCTGACGCTGACCTGGCACACCCCGGTCGCGGCCGCGCTGGCGGTCGCGGCGGCGGCGATCGAGCTGGGCCGGGCTCAGCCGCGACGGGCGGCCCGGCTGCTCGGGGCCGCCACCGCGCTGCGCGGCTGGGACGACATGGAGACGATCACCCGACAGGCCGTGGACGCCTTGGGCGCCGCCGGATTCGCGTCCGCTCACGCGGCCGGCGCGGCGCTGTCCAGGGCCGAGGCGCTGGAGCTGGTGTCCAAGGTCATCACTTGAACATCGCGCACGTCGCCGCCTTCTGGAGCGCCTGGGCGGCCTTGGCGATCTTCGGGTCGGCCTCGAACTCGGCCCAGGACTCCGTCGCGATGAGGACGGTCGCCGTACGGCTGCCGCTGCTGTCGGTGAGCGTGGTGGACAGGTAGCCGGGCATTCCGCCGTCGTGGCCCCAGAAGGTGCCGCACGGATGCACCCCGGTCTGGATCCCCAGCCCGTAGCCGGGTTCCACGGTGGTCCGCATCTGCGCCAGCTGGGCGGCGGGGAGCAGCTTTCCGGACATCAAGGCCTCGTAGAACCGGGCCCAGTCCCGCGTCGTGGACACCACCGCTCCGGCGGCCCCGCCCCACCCCGGGTCGTTGCCGGACACGTCGACATGCCCGTCGTGCTGCTTCCCGGCGAAGCTCCTGAACCCGACCGGCACGGCTGGGGGCATGTGAGCCGCATCCGGCTCGTAACCATGCGCATGGGACCCGTGCCAGGAGGCGTCCGTGGCGAAGTAGGTGTGCTGGAGCCCGAGCGGCCGGGCGATCCGATCCCGCACCAGGTCGGCGAGGCTCGATCGGGTGACCCGCTCCAGAATGGCCCCGATCGCCACGTAGTTGGTGTTGCTGTACGCCCATTTCTTCCCGGGCGCGAACAGCGGATCGTGCTTGACGCCGATGGCGAGCAGCTGGGCCGAGGTCCACTGACGCCGCCCCTTGCCCAGCATCGACGGCCGGATCACCGGGTCGGTGGTGTAGTCGAACAGGCCGCTGGTGTGGTTGAGCAGCATCCGCACCGTGATCGCCCTGCCGTTGGGCACCTTCCCCGGCAGCCACTTCTCCACGGAGTCGGTGAGAGCCAGCTTGCCCTCACCGACGAGCTGCAACGCGACCGTAGCGATCATGACCTTGGTGTTGGATCCCACGCGGAACTCGTCGCCCGCCTTGAGCAGATGATCCTTCCTGGTCCAGGCCGCCTGCTCGGCCACCTCGACAGGCCGCCCGTCGCCATCGTCAACGCGCACGATCACCCCGGGCGCCCCGGCCTCCACCACCTCCCGCGCGAGCCGCCGGATCTCGCTGGCCGTCGAGTCCGGCACGGTGGCCGCCCCAGCCGGAGCACCGGCCCCGACGGCGAGCACCACACCCGCCGCCACACCCAGCAAGCGCAACCGAACCAGCGAAGAGACACCTTGGGCCATGATCCATTCCTCCGAGCGATGGGCGGTGGGCGATGCGAACACCGCCACCCTCCGGCCCACCGCTCACAAACCACTCCCAAAGGCCTCACAGACTACGGATGGATCTGGGCCGTGAGGGCCTGCCAGGGGGTGGCGTCGAAGATCAGAAGGATGGCGACGATCTTGCCGTTCTCCAGGCGGAAGTGCTCTGCCGTGCGCTGGGTGCCCGCCACCGCCGTGTGTACGTCGTAGACCAGGGTCGCCTCTGCCTCGCCGTACAGCTCGCTGATCAGGTCCACCCCCGTCACGATCGACACGAAGCCGGGCAAGGTCGCCAGATGCCCGGTCCTGTCGTCCGAGGTGATGAACGGTGACCGGAAGGAGAACGACGAGCCGAGGTGTTCCGCCGCCGCGACCGCGTCGCCACGGAAGCGCGCCTCGTGGTAGGCGCGCACTGCTTGCTGGGTGGTCGTCATGGGCGGGGCATCTCGCGCTGGTTCGCGGCCAGGCGCAGGCACAGGTCGCGGAAGACCGTCAGGTCCTCGGGGCTGAAGCCGCGGAACATCGCTCGCATCGCCAACTGGGCAGGTCGGCGGAACGCCGCTATCCAGGCCTCCCCAGCGGGGGTGATCTCGGCCAGGACCGATCGGCGGTCGACCGGGTCGGGGACCCGGCGGGCCAGGCCGTCGTTTTCCAGGGTGTCCATCAGGCCGGTGACGTTGCGCGAGGTCACCCCGGCAGCGCGGGCAAGGTCGCCGATGCTGATGCCGGATTCCGCCCCACTGAGCCTGATCAGCAGATCGAGGGCGCCCGCGCTCAGGCCTCTGCCCTCCGAGCCCTGCGAGCGCAGCCGTTCGACGGCGTGATAAGCGGTCCGTACGGCGGCGCCGGCCTCGAAGGCGAGCAGGTCGCCGTTCGCGAGGGGGGTCATCGCGGTGCGTACCCGCGGGTCGTAGAGGGAGCCGTCCGGGTCTCGGTCAAAAATATGTACGTCATTCATAGTAAGAAACGAGATTAGTACGTACTTCTCGATCTGGCTAGCGCAAGCCGGAAAGGCGGGCTAACCTACCGACCAGCCGGTATGGAATGAGGGATGCGCCGTGTGGGAGCCCGAGCTGACCGAGCTGGAGCGCCGCAGGGAGCTCGCCGCACGCATGGGCGGCGAGGAACGCGTGGCCAGGCAGCACGCCACAGGACGGCTCACGATCCGCGAGCGCATCGCGGCGCTCACCGACGGCTGGCGCGAGGTGGGCGGGCTCACCGGCAGGGCGGAGTACGGCGAGGCCGGCGAGCTGAAGGACTTCACCCCGGCCAACGTGATCATCGGCAGGGCGACGATCGACGGCAGGCGCGTCGTGCTCGCCGGTGACGACTTCACCGTGCGCGGCGGCGCGGCCGATGCGGCGATCCACGAGAAGCAGGTGCTCGCCGAGCGGATGGCGGGGGAGATGCGGGTGCCGCTGGTCCGCCTGATCGACGGCACCGGGGGCGGCGGCAGCGTCAAGCAGCTGGAGGACTTCGGGCGCACCTACGTGCCTTACAACCCGGGCTGGGACCAGGTGGTGGCCAACATGGGGCGCATCCCGGTCGTGGCGCTGGCGCTCGGGCCGGTGGCGGGGCTCGGCGCTGCCCGGCTGGTCACGTCGCACGTGTCGATCATGGTGAAGGGGTTGTCGCAGGTCTTCGTGGCCGGTCCTGCCGTGGTGGAGGCGGGTATGGGGGAGAGCGTCGGCAAGGAGGAGCTGGGCGGGTGGCGCGCGGTGTCGGCGGCGGGCGCGGTGGATCTCGTGGCGGAGTTGGAGGAGGAGGCGTTCGCGCTGACGAAGCAGGTCCTGGGGTACCTGCCGCAGTCGGCCTGGCACACGCCGCCGATCACGAAATATGCCGAAAAATCGGATGGCGAGGAGCTGCGGGAGATCGTGCCGCGCGACCGGCGCAAGCCGTACGACATGAGGAAGATCATGGAGGCGGTGTTCGACGACTTCCTGGAGCTCGGGCGCAGGTTCGCCCCCTCCACGATCACCGCGCTGGCCCGGCTGCACGGCCACCCCGTCGCCGTCCTCGCCAGCGATCCGCGCTTCTACGGCGGCGGCATGACCGCGCAGGGCGCCGACAAGCTGGCCAGGTTCGTGGATCTCGCCGAGACCTTCCACCTGCCCGTCGTACACCTGGTGGACCAGCCGGGCTTCGTCATCGGCACCGCGGCGGAGCGAGCGGGGACGATCAGGCACGGCGCCAGGGCGCTGGCCGCCGTCTACCAGTCGACTGTCCCCTGGGCGTCGGTGCTGATCCGCCGCGTGTTCGGCGTCGCGGGCGCCGCGCACCGGCCGCACGACCGCTACACCATGCGCATCGCCTGGCCCTCCGGCGACTGGGGCTCGCTCCCGATCGAGGGCGGGCTGGAGGTGGCCTTCAAACGGCTGCTCGCCGAGGCCGGTGAGGACGCCGAGCGGCTCAAGGCGGAGATCGCCGAACGCCTCGAAGCGGTCAGATCACCCTTCCGCACCGCCGAGGCGTTCCTCGTGGAGGACATCGTCGACCCGGCGCAGACCAGGCCGCTGCTGGGCGAGTGGGTGCGCGACGCCTACGCGGCGCTGGAGACAGGACCTCGCTCGACAACCAGGCCCTAGAGAGGACATTGATGGAGATCAGGGATCAAGTCGTCGTCGTCACGGGCGCGGCCAGCGGCATCGGCCGCGCGATGGCGCTGCGCTTCGCGAAGGAGGGCGCGGCCGGGATCGTGGTGGCCGACCTCGACGAGGCGGGCGCGAGCGCGGTGGCCGCCGAGATCGGCGACCGGGCGCTGGCCGTACGCACGGACGTGGCCGTGGAGGACGACATCAAGGAGCTGGTCGGTACGGCGGAGCGGGTCCTCGGCCCGATCGGCCTGTTCTGCTCCAACGCCGGGATCATCACCGGCCACGGGCTCGACGCCACCGACCTGGAATGGACCAGGACGCTCGCGGTCAACGTGCTCGCCCACGTCTACGCGGCCAGGGCGGTCGTGCCGCTGATGGCGGCGCGGGGCGGCGGGTACCTGCTCAACACCTGCTCGGCCGCCGGGCTGATCAGCTGCCCCGGCGACGCCCCGTACGCGGTGAGCAAGGCGGCGGCGATCTCGTTCGCCGAGTGGGTGGCCATCCACTACGCGCCCGCCGGGGTGAAGGTCAGCGTGTTGTGCCCGCAGGGTGTGCGGACGGCGATGTTCGAGCGCGGCATGGAGGAGTCGCACCTGACCGCCAGGGCGGTGGGCGCGTCCGGCGACATCCTGGATCCCGCGCTGGTCGCTGAGAAGGTGGTGGAGGGGCTCGGTCAGGAGCGGTTCCACATCTTCCCGCACCCGGAGGTGGCCGAGTTCGTCCGCAGGAAGGCCGAGGATCCCGACCGCTGGCTGGCCGGGATGGCGCGCTTCGTGGAATCGCTGAGCTAACCCGCGAACGCCCTGCGGTACGCAGAGGGGGAGGTGCGCATCGCGCGGGTGAAGTGGTGGCGGAACGTGACCGGGCTCTCGAACCCGACCGCCGCGCCGATCTCCTCCACCGGCGCGCCCGTCGACTCCAGCATCGGCAGGCTGGCCGCCACCCGCTGCGAGATCACCCAGCGCAGCGGGCTGGTGCCGGTCTGCTGACCGAACCGCCGGATGAAGGTGCGCTCCGACATGCACGCCACCCTGGCCAGGTCGGCCACGCTGATCGGCCCGGCCAAGTGGGCCATCGCCCACTCCATCGCCCGCGCGATCGCGTCGTCGTCGTCCACGGCGGTCACCGCGGCCTGGATGAACTGCGCCTGACCGCCCTCCCGGTGCGGCGAGATGACCAGGCGGCGGGCGACCGCGTTGGCCACGTTCGCGCCGTGGTCCTTGCGCACCAGGTGCACCAGCAGGTCGAGCCCCGCGGCGCTGCCCGCGCTGGTCAGCACGTCCCCGTCGTCGACGTACAGCACACCGGGGTTCACCCGCACCTGCGGGAAGCGGTGTTGCAGCAGGTCGGCGTACTTCCAGTGGGTGGTCGCCTCGCGCCCGTCGAGCAGCCCTGCGGCGGCCAGCGCGAACGCGCCCGAGCAGATCGAGACCATCCTGGCGCCCCGCGCGTGCGCCCGCCCGAGGGCGGCGACCACGTCGGCGGGCACCTCGGCGCGCACGTCGGCGACGCCCGGCACGATCACCGTGTCGGCCGCTGCCAGCTCGTCCAGCCCGTGCTCCGCCTGCATGGTGAAGCCGCCGACCACCCTGAGCGGCCCTGACGTCTGCGCGCAGACCTTGAGCGAGTACCACGGGACCTGCAGCTCGGGCCGGGGGAGACCGAAGATCTCCACCACGCAGCCCAGTTCGAACGGCGCCATGCCGTCGAAGGCCAGCACGGCGATGGTCGGCAACCTCGAGGGCAGAGGGAGCAGCATGGACCGAGTGTCTCAGGCGGACGTCCGCGCGTAGGTGGCAGGGGGCGTGCCGATGGCGCTGGTGAAGTCGCGGGTGAGATGGGCCTGGTCGGCATAACCGAGCTGTACGGCCAGCGCCGCCAGGTCGACCGGTTCGCTGGAGTTCATCCTGGCCGCCACCTCGTGCAGGCGGAAGCGGCGGATCACCCATTTGGGGCCGATGCCCACGTAGTCGTTGAACACCCGCTGCAGCGACCTGACCGAGGTGCCCGCGAGCTCGGCCAGGCGGTCGACGCGGGTCACCGAGACGTCCTCCTCGACCAGCCTGACCAGGGCGGCGACCTCGTCGACAACCGGGTCGGGGCGCGGACCGCGCGCCAGCAGGAACCGTTCGATCGCCGCCATCGCCCCCTCGTCGTCCGCCGCGAGCACCTCGGCGCTGAGCTCGTCCTCGTGGAGAGGGAGGAAGCGCCCGGTCAGCTGGGACACCGGGCCCTCGAGGAACGGGCGGTAACCGCCGGGACGGAAACGTGCGCCGACCACGCGGCCGGTGCCCTCCATCCGGCAGTGGAAGGTGCCGCGGATCACCCCGGCGACCCTGGAGAACTCCTCGGTGATCGTCAGGTTCACGCTGGGATGGCTGACCAGGTGCTGCTCGAACGGCTCGTCCAGATCCCAGTGGGTGATCCAGAACTGGTCCAGAAAAGGCGCCAGCTCCGCGGACGGGGCGTAGGCGCCGAAGGAGAACTGCGCGGCCGCCGGGGCGACCCATCCCCTGTGGCGCGTTTCTACAAGACGCCGTTGGGCAGGTGTGGCCATGGTGAACGGCATGAAAGACATTCTGCCCCTGCTCCGGCAAGCCGCCGACCGGACGGTCACCGTCGTGCGTCAGGTACGGCCCGAGCAGTTCGACCAGCCGACGCCCTGCGCCGACTGGAACGTCAAGCAGCTGATCACGCACCTGGAGTGGATCGCCGACCTGTTCGCCGCGCTGGCGGACAAGGGGCAGATGCCGCCGCAGGGCGAGTACGCGGGCGACTTCCCGGCGCGGGTCGAGGTCGCGCTCGCCGCGTGGGAGAACCCGGACGCGTGGGAGGGCGTGAGCACCGGGCTCGGCCAGCCGCAGGCGAAGGTGGCCGTGATGTTCCTCGGCGACCTGGTCACGCACGGCTGGGACCTGGCCGCCGCGACCGGCCAGCCGTACGAGGTGGAGGAGGAGGCGGCGGAGCTGGTGCACGCCTTCTCGGTGTCGATGGGGGCGATGGCGCAGGAGAACCACGTCTACTCCGAGCGCGTCACGGTGCCCGACGACGCCCCGGCGCTCGACCGGATGCTGGGGATCAGCGGGCGGGATCCGGCCTGGAAGCCGTGATCACGCTGCGAACACGGTTTGCGCTCGCTTGAGTGAAGGGCCCGGCCACCTGCTGTCCAAGTCCGTCGAACGGCTTGGAGGTGGTTGAAATGAAATTTCGCCCCATCGTGGTAACTGCCGGATTAGCGGGCCTGCTGGTGTTGGCGGGCTGCGGCGGCAGCGGCTCCCAGAGCGGCTCAGAGGAGAGAGCGCCTTCCGGCGTGCAACAATCGGCGGCCGCGAGCAAGGCGCCGATGCCTGCCAAATCCACCAACGCCGCAGACGAGGAAAAGGACACCACCCAGGCGCAGATCTCCACGTTCGCCCTCGACGTGGACACCGCTTCCTACGGATACGCCCGCCGTACCCTCAAGGAGGGCCGCTGGCCCGAGCCCGGCCAGGTCAGGCCGGAGGAGTTCGTCAACTCCTTCAGGCAGGACTACGCGCAGCCCGCCGACGACGGGTTCACCGTCCACGTCGACGGGGCCAGGCTGGCCGACGAGGACCAGGCCGTGGTCCGGGTCGGCCTGCAGACGCGCGAGGCGACCTCGGCCTCCAGGCGCCCCGCCAACCTGACGTTCGTCGTCGACGTGTCCGGTTCCATGGGTGAGCCGGGCAGGCTCGACCTGGTCAAGGACGCCCTGCGCACGCTGCTCGGCCAGCTCTCCCCAGGCGACCAGGTCTCGATCGTCGCCTTCAGCGACAGCGCCGAGGTGCTGGCCTCGATGACGCCGCTGGCCTCGCGGGACGAGCTGCTGAGCGCCGTCGACGAGCTGACGGTGAAGGGCGGGACGAACCTCCAGGCCGGGCTCGTCGAGGGGTTCAGGCAGGCGTCGCAGTCGTTCCGCCCGGTCGCGACGAACCGGGTCATCCTGCTCTCCGACGGGCTGGCCAACCAGGGCTCCACCGAGTGGCAGGCGATCCTCGACCAGGTCAAGGAGTACGCGGGCAAGCAGATCACGCTGCTGACCGTCGGCGTCGGCCGCGACTACGGCGACACCCTGATGGAGCAGCTCGCCGACAACGGCGACGGCATGGCGATCTACGTGAGCACGGTGGAGGAGGCGAACAAGGCGTTCACCTCGCAACTGCCCGGCAACATCGAGCTGCGGGCGCGCGACGCCAAGGCCCAGGTCGTCTTCAACCCTTCCGTGGTCGAGAAGTACCAGCTCATCGGGTACGAGAACCGGGCGATCGCCGCCCAGGACTTCCGCGACGACACCAAGGACGGCGGCGAGATCGGGCCCGGCCACTCGGTGACGGCCCTCTATTCCGTACGGCTGAAGCCGGGCGCGACGGGTCAGCTCGCCACGGCGACCGTGCGCTGGCAGGACCCCGACACCAGGAGCCCGTCCGAGGCCAGCAAGAGCGTGGACGCGGGGCAGCTCGCGCCCGCCCTGTGGACCAAGGCGCCGATGCGGCTCCAGGTCGACGTGGTGGCCGCGGGGTTCGCGCTCTACATGCGTGACAACCAGAAGGCGTTCGGGCTCGACCTGTCCTCGCTGGCCGAGCAGGCCCAGCGCCTGGCGCAGGCGGTAGAGGACCCGATGGTGACCGAGCTGTCCAACCTGATCACCCAGGCAAGCGCGGTCCGCTGACGGCTTGTGGCAGCTTGTGGCACCACTCCCTGTGACGGCACCCCCGCAGGCGCGCGCCCCGGCGCGGCGCTCGGCGGGAGTGCCGCCCCTGGGCGGGGTGCGGCCCCTGGCTGGTCTCCTTACGTCGGTTCTGGAAGGCGACCGAAGATGGGGACCTCGCTCGCGTTGCCGTAGTAGAAGTCGTAGATGGCCTGGGCGAACTCGTCCTTCGACAGCCGCCCGTCCCTGTTCTCGTCGAGCGTCTCGAAGGCTTCGCGCGCCGTACGTCCCTCCACGTCGTACGCCGCCCACAGCCGGAGATACTCCGCCCTGGTCAGTTTCTCATCGCCGTCGGTGTCGAGCGCGTCCCAGAGCGCGTCGCCGATCGGCCAGACGATTCTGGCCACGAACGCCAGCCGGTCCACGCCCTTGGACGTGGCGTGGTGAATGTAGGAGTTTCTGCTGATCCGTCCGGCGTCGTCGGTGCCGATGACGGCAACCGCGTTGTGCCAGGCGGCCTCGTAGGCGGATATGACGGTGGCGCGTTGTTCTGAGGGCTCTGGGATGCCCAGCCGGTCACATACGGATCTGGCGACCACGAGCATGTCGCGGCGGTCGAGAAATCCGTCGTGATCCATGTCGCTCGTGTCGAAGGCATAACCGGCATTCCGTGCATGTGAGTTCATGTCCCACCCCGGTAAAGAACCTGCGCCTCATGGTCCTCACCTGCGGCAATGCTTGTCAACCGAATTGTCAGAATTCCTTGACCCGAACTCGGAAACACGGGGAGCATTCCGGCGAAAAGCCAATTCGCCATGGGCATCACACGGGGGTAGCAGAACAACGACGTCCGGCTGCCGACGATCGACGGGGTGTCCAGGACGAGGGGAAGCTCGGCGAGCAGGAACGGGATGGCGTCTTCCACCTGTTGCTCGGACGGTGTGCCGCTGTCCACGATCGGGGCGAGCGCGGCCACGCAGTGCTCCCTGAACGTGGAGTCGGTGGCGAACAGGTGGCCGAGCTGGGCGCGCATCCGGGTGTAGGCGGGCACGCCGTACAGGTCGGTCCAGCTGAAGACGCCGACGTCGGTCGCCTCCAGGGCGTTCAGCGCGCGGGTGACCCGGTTGCGGGTGCTGTTGATCTCCGCGCGGGCCTTCTTGACGACCTTGTCCGGCCGGTACCCCCTGGCGGCCAGCGTGCCGGTCAGCTCCATGCCGGGCACCAGGACGTTCACTCTGGCGAACTGCCCTCGTGCCCAGCGCAGCAGCTCCGTGAGGACGGGGACGCTGAAAAAGCCGTTCAACGCGCTCACGCCGAGCAGGGCATGCTCCCGCTCGGCGAGAATGCGCGCGCACCGCGTGGTCAGCGGCTGTGCTTCGACGGTTCCCATGCAACGCACGGTAGCAACTGGTGACTGTAAGTCAGCGCTTGCCGTACCTCTGGTTGAACTTCTCCACGCGGCCCTCGGTGTCCACCAGGCGGTTCTTGCCGGTGTAGAACGGGTGGCTCGCGGAGGAGACGTCGACGTCGATCACCGGGTAGACGTTGCCGTCACTCCACTCGACGGTCTTGGTGCTGGTGGCCGTGGAGCGGGTGAGGATGGCGAAGTCGGCGCTCGGGTCGCGGAAGACGACGTTGTGGTAGGCGGGGTGCAGGTTCTTCTTCATCGTTCCTCCCGGAACAGGACGTGCTGGCGGATGGTGGGGTCGTACTTCGTGACGGAGAGGCGGTCTGGGGTGTTGCGCCTGCTCTTGGTGGTCACGTAGGTGTAGCCGGTGCCTGCCGTCGACCGCAGCTTGATCACCGGGCGGGTGTCCTTGGTCGCCATGGTGGTACTGCACCTCCTCTTGCAATGAAAACCGTTATCGCCCTCAACCATGGAGGTGGCTCGCGCATTCCCGGATTCCGATACACTTGCAACAGCCGCAAGGCGCGGGGCTATAGCGCAGCTGGTAGCGCACCTCCATGGCATGGAGGGGGTCAGGAGTTCGAATCTCCTTAGCTCCACGTGTAGAGCGTGCTGTTCGCAAGCCGGTGGCTTGCTCCCCAGCACGCTCCGCTGTTTACACGGGGGGCGACCCCCCGAACCCCCACGCGTGACGGTCGCCCGCCGCTCCGGCTGACCTGGAAGTCCCTGCAGGAAACACCTGAAGCCTGGCCCGTGAGGGTCGGGTTTTTTTATGTGGTGGTGGGGGGCTCCAGCATGGGGACGAGGAAGCGGCGGGCCACGGCGGCCAACTGGGTGTCGTCGTCCAGGTCGATGACGGCGCTGGGGATGGCCAGGAACGACGTGGAGATCCGGACCATCATCTCGGCCACCAGGTCGACGTCCAACACGCCTGAGACGTGGCCTGCGCGTTGTTCGCGGCGGAGTTGACCCGCGACGAACTGGCGGACCGTTGCCAGGGTCTGGCCGCCGTCCGCGGTCATCGAGGGGACCAGCAGGTCGGGCTCGGTGGACATGAGGCCGCCGATCAGGGGGTTGCTGCGGATGGCGCGCAAGGAAGTGACGAAGCCCAGGATCACCCGGTCGGCGGCGGTGGTCGCCTGCTCTATGTCCACGAGGAACCGGTCGAAGTAGCGGCGGAACTCCCTGCGTACCACGTGTTCGACCAGAGTGTCCTTGCTGTCGAAGCGCCGGTAGACGGTGATGCGCGACACCTTCGCCAGCCTCGCCACGTCCTCCATCGTCGAGCGCCGCAGGCCCATCCGGCAGAACTGTACGTATGCCGCGTCAAGGATGCGCGTCCGCAGCTCGTCGAGGTCGTCGACCCGCTCGACGGCGTCGACGTACGCGCGCTCCAGCAACGACTCCGACAGCACGGACTCCACGCTTACCTCCAGTAGGGGATTCTGCCTGAAATGTGGGCCTTGTGAGGCTCGTCACACTGTGCTCTGATGATGATGATACACGGACTCATGGTTTGTATCTGAGTATCATTCAGAAGGAGTGCAGATGGCAGAGTTGAGCAGGCGCGAGATACTGATCTCGGGCAGCGCCCTGGGCGCGCTCGGCGCGTTGGGGATCGCCTCCCCGGCCCAGGCGGCCACCGGCTGGGACTGGCCGGCCAGCGGTTCGATCGCCGGTTCCGGCAGCGGCGCCGACCCCCGGTGGGTGTGGGACGACGTCGCCGACCCGCTCCTCGCCTCGCTGTTCGACCGCGGGCTCATCCCCGAGGTCAACCGGCTCCTCTACGACTGGAACAAGAACGACCAGCCCCTGCCCGCCGGGCTGCCCGAGGACCTGCGGGCCTTCATCGAGCAGGCCCGCCAGTTACCGTCGTGGGCCGACCCGGCCAAGCTGGACGCCGGGGCCAGGTTCCACGCGCTCAAGGGCAACTACATCGTCGTCCTCACCATCGTCGGCGCCGGCATGCTGGCCACCGCCATCCCCAAGGAGGCCCGCGCGGTCTACTACTCCGCCGGCGGCGCGAACCTGAAGGACCGGATCGCCAAGACGAACATCCTGGCGTACGCGGTGAGGCCCCAGAACGCCTGGTCGGCCGGTGGCACGGCCGTGGTCGAGGCGGTGAAGACCCGGCTGGTGCACGCCGCGGTGCGGCACCTGCTGAAGTCCTCCCCGCACTGGTCGGGCCCGATCCCGATCAGCCAGGAGGACATGCTCGTCACCTGGCACACCCTGGCCACCTACTCCATGCGCGGGATGCGCGACTGGAAGGTGCGCATCTCCGCGGAGGAGGCCACGGGCTACCTGCAGTCGCTGCAGGTGATGGGCCACATGCTCGGCATCAGGGACGAGTTCCTCCCCGCCACCTGGGACTCCTCCTACGCCCAGTCCGACATCGTCCTGCCCAGGAACATGGGCCCGACCGCGGAGGGCGTCGAGCTGAACGGCATCCTGCGCGGCATGCTCGCCGAGCTGACCAGCCCAGGCGGCCTCGACAAGCCCATGGTCAACGCGTTCGCCAGGTACCTCACCGGCAACCAGGTGGCCGACTGGAACGGCATCCCGCACGAGCTGCTGTGGGACCCGGTGATCAGGACCGCCTGGCCGCTGCTGGTGAAGTTCCGCGAGGGCCTGATCGGGTTCCCGCTGGTGCCCGCAGCAGCCTGGCTCCTGGACGAGATGGTCAAGAAGTGGACCACGTACTACCTCACCAAAGGCGCCCAGACCAAGATCGTCATTCCCACCGGCAACCGCCCCAGCTGACCGCTCACCTCCTGCGCGCCTGGCGCCTGGCCGCCCGGTCGGTCCTGGCCTCCGCCGTACGGCTGGCGCCGGTCAGGTGGGCGGCCAGGGATGCGACCGTCGGGTGGGCGTAGAGCGTCGCCAGCGGGATGCGCTCGCCCAGGGACTCCTCCAGGCGTTGCTGCACCTGGGCCATCAGCAGCGAATGGCCGCCGATCTCGAAGAAGTTCTGGTCGGTGGCCACGGAGTCGACGCCCAGCACCCCGCGCCAGGCCGACGCGATCACCTGCTCCGGCCCGGTCAGCTCGGTCGTGTCGACCTTGCCGGTCGGGGTGAGCGGGAAGTCGTCCACCCGGACGATCACCGCGGGCAGCATGTAGTCCGGCAGCACGTCGGTCAGGGCCTTGCGCACGGTCGCGGGGTCGGCCGTCTCGCCGATGATGTGGGCGACGATCTGCTTCTCGCCAGGACGGAGCTCGCGGGCGGTCACCGACGCCTGGGTCACCTCGGGCAGCGCGGTCAGCGCCGCCTCCACCTCGCCGAGCTCCACCCGGTAGCCGCGGATCTTCACCTGCCGGTCCGCCCGGCCCAGGGAGAGGATGCGGCCGTCGGGTAGCAGGCGGCCCAGGTCGCCTGTCCGGTAGAAGCGGGTGCCGTCCGGAGTCGCGCCGAAGCGCGGGCTGTCGGAGCGCCAGTAGGACGCCAGGTAAGGGCCGTAGATGACGATCTCGCCCTCGGGCGACGGCTCAAGCCGCACGTCGAGGCCCGCCAGCGGCAGCCCGATCGGGACCACCCCGGCTCCCACGCCCTGCTCGGCGCAGATGTCCGCCACGGTCAGATGGTTCTGTACGGCGAAGCTGATCTCGGTGGCGCCGTAGCCGTTGACGAAGACCGCGTCCTCGCCGAAGTGCTGGGTGAAGCGGGTCAGGTCATCGCGGACCACCTCCTCGCCGCCCAGCAGGACCACGCGGATCGAGCTCAGCCTCCCGTCGCGGGGGAGGGCGTCGAGGAGGTAGCGGTACACCGTCGGGGTCGAGTGGTAGATCGTCACCCCGCGCGCGGTCAGGAGCTCGGCGAGCGCGGTGAGGCCGTGCACGCGCAGGTCCACCGGCACCGAGGCGGCGCCGTTGAGCAGCGCGGAGAAGCCGTCGGTCATCGCCATGTCGAAGCTGAACGACGACAGCACGCTCACCCGGTCGTCCGGGGTGATCCGCAGGTTCGCCGTGTGCGTGTCCACCTGGAACAGGGCGTTGGCGTGCGTCTGCACGACGCCCTTGGGGCTGCCGGTGGATCCCGAGGTGAACAGGATGTACGCCGGAGCGTCCGGAGAAACCGCCATAGAGAAGGTGCCGGGCGACAAATCGGTTATGTCGACCAGGGCGGCCGAAGGGGCCAGGCGCTCCGCCAGAGCGGCAAAACCCGGCGTCACCACGATGGCGTCCGGCTCTGCCAGCGCGGCCATCTGGGCCAGCCGTCCCGCCGGATAGCGGGGGTCCAGCGGGACGTACAGGGCGCCCGCCGACAGCGCGCCCAGGATGGCGGCCAGGGTGTCCGGGCCGTGGTCGAGCAGGATGCCCACCCTGGCCCGCCCGCGCAGGGCGGCCGCGATGGCCCCCACCCGCGCGGCGAGCTCCGCGTAGGTGAGGGTGCCGCCGTCGGCGATCACCGCGGGCCGGTCGGGGTGAGCGGCCACGGCCGCCAGAAAGCGGCCGTGGAGGGTCTGGGGCACGGCAGCCATCGGGGGTTCGGTCATGATGCGATCCAAGGGCTCAGCCATGGTGTGCTCCGGTCGCCGCCAGGCGCTTCTCGCGTTGCTGGATGCCGATCAGGTCGTCGGGCAGCGCGTCGGGCAGGTCGGTGTCGAGCCTGGCCAGCAACCGTGTGCGCAACCCCACGAGCGCGGCCAGGGCAAGCCCGAGACCGCAGATCACGTAGGCGAAGGCCAGCCCGCGCCCCGTGCCGGTGCCGATCACCGCGCCGACCGACGAGGCCAGCGCGCCGGAAGGCGTGAACAGCGGCTCCAGCCACGTCCCTGCCAGGGGAGTGAGCACGCCGAAGCCCACCGGGAACGCCGCCCACGAGATCGCCTGGTTGATGGAGATCACCCGCCCGTGGAAACGCTGCGGCACCTTCACCTGGATGATCGTCATGTAGATGCCCTGGCTGAGCGCCAGCCCGAACCCGGTGCCGAACACGCCGACCGCGATCAGCAGCAGGTTCGGCCGCAACCCGGTGACCAGCACCGAGGCCGCCACCAGCAGCGTGAACGTCATCAGCCTGACCATCCGCCCGCGCCTCGGACCGCCCCACAGCGACATGAGCAGCCCGCCCAGCACCGCGCCCAGCCCCTCGGCGAACGCGACCGCGCCCACGTCGGCCGTGGTGCCGAAGCCGAGCACCAGCGGCGAGACGAGGAACAGCGGCGCGGCCAGCAGCAGGTTCAGCACGGAGAAGTAGATGAGCATCGCGCGGAAGCCCCTGGTGCCCCACGACAGCCGGAATCCTTCGGCCATCTCGGTGAGCAGCGGTTCGCGGCGCTTTCGCCCCATCAGGTCGGGGAACCGTACGGCCAGCAGGACGCCGATCGCGACCGCGTAGCTGACCATGTCGAGCACCAGGATGCCGCCCAGGTCGATCGCGGCGAGCAGCCCGGCGGCGATGAGCGGCATGACCAGCATGGCCGTGCCGTTCACGAGCTGGGCGATGCCGTTGGCGTGCCCGAGGTAGCGCTTGGGCGCGAGCTGCGGGATCGCCGCGGTGTAGGCGACGCGCTGGAAGACCGAGGCGATGCCGAGCAGCCCGACGAGGGCGAGGATCGGGCCCACCGACGTGCCGCCGGAGAACACGACGGCGGCCATGCCCACCTCGCAGGCCATCGAGGCGAGGCTGGCGAGCAGCAGGATGCGGCGCTTGTCGTACCGGTCGGCGAGCGCTCCGGCCAGCGGCATCGCGATGAGGCCTGGCGCGTAGGCGACCACGCCGAACAGTCCGAACAGGACCAGCGACTGGGTCTGCAGGAGGATCCAGACCGGGATCGCCCACTGGGTGAGCGCCGAGCCGAGCATGGAGACCAGCTGCCCGGCGGTGACGGACAGGAAGCGCCGCATGTCGGGCTTTACCCCGCCGCCGGACGAGCCGTCCGCGTGGTGGACCCCTTCCAGCCACCAGCTCGCCTCAGCGGGGTGCGGCTTGGGGGAGAGGTCCAGGTGCGTGGTCGAGAGGATCTCGGCCAGCTCGTCCGCGCGGTGCTTGACGAAGAAGTGCCCGGCCTCGTCGAGGATCACCAGCGCGCTGGTGTCGGTGAGGAACGTCCACTCCTTGAACCGCTCCTGGTGGTAGTCGGTGAGCGGGTCGCGCTCGCCGACCACCGAGATGATCGGCGCGTCCAGCGGCTTGGCGCCGTCCTCCAGGAGCTGGGTGAAGTACGCCTCGGCGTTGCGGGTGTCGTGCCGCATGTTGGCCACGATGCGGTCGGCCTGCGACGGGTCGATCTCGTCCATGTCGACGCCCATCGACTTCAGCCAGTTGGCGTGCGAGCGGTTGCTGCCCTTGCTCTCCAGCCAGGTGATGAACCGGCTGAAACGCCCCGGCGGCTGGGCCGAGGGGAAGACGCCGCCGGTGTAGACGGCGCGCACGTCCCTGCCCGCCTCCTCCAGCCGCCTGGCCAGCTCGACCACGAGCGCGCCGCCGACGCCGCAGTGCCCGTAGAGCACGATGGGCCCCTGGACCCGGTCGAGCACCTCGTCCGTGCACCGCTCGGCCAGCTCGTCGAACGGCAACGCGTCCTCGTCCAGCCCCACGTCGTGCCCGGGGATGGCCAGGGAGTAGAGCGCGTGGCCGGGCGGGAGGGCCTCGGCGAGCGGTAGGTAAACCACCGCGCTGCCGCCGCCGTAGGGGATGCAGACGTAGGAGACCTCAGCGACGCCGCCCGGCTTGGTCAGCTGGTAGAGCAGCCTGCCCTCGGCGGCAGAATCCGAGGAGACCAGTTCGGCGAGTTGCCTGATGGTCGGTGCCTGGAACAGGTCCATCACGCTGACCTGCCGCCCGGTCACGTCGGTGATCTTGCGGAGCTTGGCGACCACCCGGGTGGCCAGCAGCGAGTGCCCGCCCAGGTCGAAGAAGTCGTCGTCGATGCCCAGCGTGGCGATGCCGAGCACCTCGGCCCAGATCTCGGCGATCTCCCGCTCGATCTCGGTGCGCGGCGCGACGATCTCGGCGGCCACCAGCCGCTGGCCCTCGGGGGCCGGGAGCGACTTGCGGTCGAGCTTGCCGTTGGTGGTCTGCGGGAACCGTTCCATGGTGACGAACGCCGTGGGCACCATGTGGTCGGGCAGCCGCTTGCGCAGCGTGGCGCGCAGCTCGGCCAGGTCGGGCTCCTCGGTCACGGCCAGGTAGCCGACCAGGCGCTTGTCGCCGGGCACGTCCTCGCGGACCAGCACGGCCGCGTCGCGTATGCCGTCCTGGTCGCGCAGCGCCGACTCGATCTCGCCCAGCTCGATGCGCAGGCCGCGCAGCTTGATCTGGCCGTCGGTCCTGCCGAGGAACTCCAGGGTGCCGTCGGGACGCCAGCGGGCCAGGTCGCCGGTGCGGTACAACCTGCTGCCCGGCTCGCCGTACGGGTCGGGGACGAACTGCTGCGCGGTCAGCGACGGTCGCCGGTGGTAGCCGCGAGCCACCTGCACGCCGCCGACGCAGAGCTCTCCCGGCACGCCCACCGGCTGCGGGCGCAACGCCGCGTCCAGGACGTACAGGGTGGTGTTCTGGATGCCGCCGCCCAGCGGGGCGATGGTCTCGCCGTCCAGGCGGTCGGCGGTGACCGGCCACCAGGTGACGTCCATGGTCGTCTCGGTCGGTCCGTAGATGTTGACCAGCCTGCAGCCGGGCAGCGTGCGGGAGAAGCGGGCGCCGACGTGCGCGGGCAGCGCCTCGCCGCCGCTGGTGACCACGCGCAGCGACGTGCAGGTGGAGATGTCCTCCTCCAGGAACACGGCGAGCATCGAGGGGACGAAGTTGGTGATCGTGACCCGCTCTGCGTTGATCAGGTCGCGCAGGTAGGCGGCGTCCTTGTGGCCGCCTGGCCTGGCCAGCAGCATGCGGGCGCCGGTCTGCAGCGGCCAGATGAACTCGCGCATCGACACGTCCGCGCTCATCACGGTCTTCTGCAGCATCGTGTCGCCAGGCCCGAGGCCGATGCGGCGCTGCATGTCGTCGATGTGGTTGACGGCGGCGCTGTGCGGCGTCGACACCCCCTTGGGCCGCCCGGTGGACCCCGAGGTGTAGATCATGTAGGCGACGTTGTCCGAGGTCACCTCCATAGACGGATTTTTCGCGCCTTCGCCTGCCCACACCGAGGGGTCGTCCAGGAGCAGGACATCGGTTGGCGGCAGCAGATCCGTCAGATGCCTCTGGGCCAGCAACACCGGCGCCTGCGCGTCCTCGACCAGGAACGCCAGCCGGTCCACCGGATACTCGGGGTCCAGCGGCACGTAAGCGCCGCCCGACTTCATCACCCCGAGGATCGCCGCGACCAGCTCGAACGAGCGTTCCGCGCACACCCCGACCAGCGTCTCCGGCCCGACCCCGCGCCGGCGCAGCCCGTGCGCGATCCGGTTGGCGCGCTCGTTCAGCTCGGCGTAGGTGATCGTCTCGCCCTCGAAGGTCAGCGCGGCCGCGTCCGGCGTCCGCGCCACCTGCTCCTCGATCAGCCCGTGCAGGGTCTTGTCGGAGGGGTACGGCACGGCCCGGTCGTTGCGCCCCTCGACCAGCCAGGACCGCTCGCCCTCGCGCAGCAGCTCCAGCGCCGAGACCGCGGTGCCGGGACGGGCCACGGCGTCGGTGAGCAGCGACACGTACCGCTCGACCAGCGACTCGGCGGTCGCGTGGTCGAACAGGTCGGAGCTGTACTCCAGGCGGCACTCGCCCGAGGTGAAGTCGAACGACAGGTCGCGCCTGGCCGTCCCGTTGCCGAACGCCGTGCCCGACTGCGGCAGGTAGTTGATGCTGATCTGGAACAGCGGCTGCACGCCGGGGTCGCGGCGCGGCGCGATCGCCTCCACGATCTTGTGGAACGGCACGTCCTGGTACTCCCACGCCTCCAGCACCAGCTCGCGCTCGCGCTCGACGAGCTCGTCGAACGTGGGGTCGCCGGACAGGTCGCTGCGCAGCACCACGTTGTTGACGAACATGCCGATCAGCGGCACCAGCTCCGGCCGGTCGCGCCCGGCGACCAGCGCGCCGACCACGATGTCCTGCTGGCCGCTGAGCCGGTGCAGCAACGCGGTCAGCCCGGCGAGCAGCACCATGAGCGTGCTGCCCCTGTGCCGCCTGGCCAGCGCCTCGACGTCGGCCATCAGCGAGGTGCCGAGGGTGAACGTCACCTCGCCGCCCTTGAACGACGGCGTGGAGGGGCGCGGCCGGTCGGTGTGCAGGGCGTGCACGGGCGGCAGGTCGGCCAGCTTCTCCTTCCAGTACTCCAGCGCGTCAGCCGAGAACGCGTCGCGCTGCCACGCGGCGTAGTCGGCGTACTGGATCGCCAGCTCCGGCAGGTCGGCCGGCCGGGCCTCGACGGCCGCCGCGCACAGCTCCAGCACCTCGGCGGCCAGGTTGAGCTGCGAGGTGGCGTCGACGACCGTGTGGTGGGCGACGATGGCCAGCCACCACTCGTCCGGCGCCAGCCGTACGATCACGGCCCGCCAGAGCGGGGCGGCGTCGAGCGGGAGGTCGAGCGCGGCCAGCGCCTCCAGCACGCCGTCGGTGGAGTCGACGACCGTCGCCTCGACGGGCACCTCGTCGTGCACGACCTGCATCAGGTCGCCGTCCGCGACGGTGAAGCAGGTGCGCAGCGTCTCGTGCCTGCGCACCACCTCGGCCAGTGCGTCGGTGATCGTCGCCGCGTCGAGCGGCAGCGGCAGCACGACGCGGTCGACGACGTTGTAGACGGGCGAGTCGCCGGCCAGCTGGGCGGCCAGCCAGACCCGCTCCTGCGCGAACGACGCGGGCGTCACCCACTCACTCATGCGTCGCCTCGCACGCTCAGCGGGCGCATGTCGGTCCACACCTGTTCGATGTGGGCCAGGCACGCGTCCTTGCCGCCGGTCACGCCGGTCTCGCGCCAGCCGGCGGGCACCGGGGTGCCCGCCGCCCAGATGGAGTACTGCTCCTCGTCGTTGACGACGACCAGCCAGTCCTGCTCGGGCACTGCTCTACCTCCTGGACAGTCGCGGAATGGCGGTCGGCGCAGCTTCCTTGACGGCGCCGAGCTGCTCTACCCGGGCGGCCATCTGCTCGACCGTGGGCGCCTCGAACAGGGTGCGCATCGGCAGCTTGACCCCGATCGCGGCCCTGACCTGGGCGATGAGCTGGACGGCCACCAGCGAGTTGCCGCCCAGGTCGAAGAAGTCGTCGTCGGCGCCGACCGCGGCCACGCCGAGCACGTCGCCCCAGATGCGGGCCAGCGTGCGGGCCAGCTCGCCCTCTGGCGCGGTGTAGGGGGTGTCACGCTCGACCGGCTCGGCGACCACGACCTCGATCGGACGCCGCTCGCGCTCGGTCACGTCGGCCAGCGACGTCGCGCTGACGACCACCTGCGGCCCGAGGTCGAGGGCGCGCAGGAAGGCCGTCACGCCCTCGGCCGGGCGGATGCCCTCGCCGGTGGCCGCGGCGGGCGCGCCGCCGAGCGCGAGCGCGCCGGGGTCGACGCGGCGCAGCGTGAACTCCTCGATCTCGACCAGGACGGTTCCCGCCTCGTCGAGCAGCGTGACGTCCACGGCGACGATCTCGTCGCCGACGCTGCGGTGGCGCAGGTGGCTGAGGAAGCGGTCGGGCAGCGCCGACCTGACCAGCAGCCTGCCGTAGCTGAGCGGCAGGTAGGAGCCGCGGCCCAGCGCGTGGCTGAAGGAGGTGGCCACGTCGAGCGTGGCCGGGTGGAGCACCCACGCCTCGGGCTCGACGGCCTCGATGACGGCCAGTTCCTCGCCGTCGCCGCTCCACATCCGCGACGGCTCGCGCCAGTGCGGACCGAACGCGACCGTGCTCACCCGCCCCTGCTCGGTCGGTACGGCAGGCCGCATCCTCCCCTGCAGCGCCGCCGGATCCTGGGGAAGCGCGGGCTCGGCGAGCACCCAGGCCGCGCTGCCCGCCGTACGGGTCCTGCCGTCCGAGCTCACCTCGAAGCCGCCGCGCGCGTCGAACGCGACGACGACCTCCGAGCTGCCGGGCACCGACAGCGGCTCGGTGAAGACCACGTCGCTCAGCTCGACCGCGTACCCGTCGCCCGGCGACGGGACGCAGGCGGCGAACGCCGCACGCACGCACTCCAGCTGGCCTGTCGCGGGCAGCACGGGCGTGCCGCCGATGCGGTGCTCGTCGAGCACCCAGTGCGTGGGCGCTGAGATGAGGCCCTTGGCCAGCAGCCCGTTCCTGGTGCGCAGGATCGGGTGGTCGATCGGCTCAGCCGCCGCCTCGCCGCGCGCCTCGGCCGCCATGCCGACCTCCAGCCAGGCGCCCCAGTTGAGCGACACCAGGCCGTGCGCCCTGGCGAAGGCGTCCTGGAAGGCGTTGGCCGCGGTGTAGTCGACCTGGCCGACCCCGCCGGTCAGCGCCGTGACCGAGGAGCACAGGACGAAGAAGTCCAGCTCCTCGCCGGAGAAGGCCTCGTGCAGCGCGAGCGTGCCCGCCACCTTCGGGGCGAGGACGGCGCGCGCCTGGTCCAGGTCCTTGACCTCGATCATGCCGCCGCCGGGCAGCCCGGCCGCGTGCACGATGCCGTCCAGCCCGCCGTAGACGGCTCCGGCCGCGAGCAGCTGCGCGGCGTCGGTGACGTCAGCGGTGACCATGGCGACCTGGCCGCCCGCCGCCTCGACGCGGCGGATCACCGACACCGCCCTGGCGGTACGGCTGTCGCCCGGACGGTCCCACTCCTCGCGCGGCGGCAGGCCGGTCCTGCCGACGAGCACGAGCCTGGCCTTGTAGCGGGTGCCGAGCTCCTCGGCCAGGGAGATGCCGATGCCGCCGAGCCCGCCCGTCACCAGGTACCGCCCGCCCTCGCGCAGCGCGCCCGGCGCGGGCGCGGACACCGGGGAGAAGCCGCGCTGCCAGCGGCGCCCCGCGCGCAGGGCGACGACGCTCTCGGACGGCTCGCGGCGCAGCTCGGCGAGGAGCGCAGCGTCGGTGGTCGACGGGTCGACGTCCACGTGGGTGACGGTCAGGCCGTCGATCTCCAGCGGCGCGACCCTGGTGACACCGGCCACGGTGGCGTACTCGGGCCTGGTCAGGTCGCCGCCGAGCACGTCCTCCGTGCCCTCGGTGAGCACGTCGAGGCGCACCTCGGCGTCCGCCAGCGCCTGCGTGAGGAGCAGGAGGCTGAAGAAGCCGCGCTCCTGGGCCAGATCGGCGTCGCCCGCGAGCGCCCACGCGTGGATCACGCGGGAGACCGGGGCGGCGGCCACGAGCGCGTCGTAGTCGGCGCGCTCGCCCGGCCTGATGGTGAAGCCGTCCGTGGTCCGGGCGAACGCGTCGCCCGGCCGCACCTCCACGACCTCGGAGCCGTCCGCCCGGAGAGCGGCGGCCAGGCGGCCGTCGGTGGTGAACAGCAGGCAGCGGTCGATCGGGTCGCCCACCGGGGTGGGCGTGAGCTGCTGCCAGACCGGGACCTCGAACCAGTCGTCCATCGTGCGCGCCACCGGCGGCGGCGCGGACACCGCGCCGGCGCCGGGCTCCACGAAGTGGCGCTTGCGCTCGTAGGGGTAGCCGGGCAGGGGCACCCGGCGGCCCTCGCCGCCGAAGGCGACGGGCACGCCGCTCACCCACAGGCGGGCGGCCGTGCCGTACAGGGTGGTCAGGTCGCCGGCCTTCTCGGCCGGGCCGGGCAGGCTGGACAGCGGGGCGAGCGCGCCGCCCGCGATGGCCTCGCGCAGCTGCATCCTGGCCAGGCTCGACAGCTGCTTGCCAGGACCGCACTCCAGCAGCACCCACGACCCCTCGGCCAGCAGCGTGGCCACGCACGCGCCGAACAGGACGGGTTCGCGCAGGTGCCTGGCCCAGTAGGCCGGGTCGACCGCGTCGGCGTCGGTGATCCAGGTGCCGGTCACGTTCGACAGGAACGGTACGGCGGGGGCCTGGCGCGGGACGGCGGCGACGAGCGCCTCGAACGCGCCCAGGATCGGGTCCATCATCGAGGAGTGGAAGGCGTGCGAGGTGCGCAGCGGGGTGGAGCGCACGTCCTGGGCGCGCAGCAGCTCGGCGAACGCCGACACCGCCTCCTCGGTGCCCGCGACCACGCAGGTGCCGGGCCCGTTGACGGTGGCGATGGACACGTCGGGGGTGAGCAGCGGCGCGACCTCCGCCGCGTCCCGCTGTACGGCCAGCATCGTCCCTGCGGGCATCGACTGCATGAGGCGGCCGCGCGCCGCCACCAGCCGCAGGGCGTCGGGCAGCGAGAAGACCCCGGCGAGCGTGGCGGCGACGTACTCGCCGATGGAGTGGCCGATCATCGCGGCCGGCCGTACGCCGCGCTCCTGCCACAGGGTGGCGAGGGCGTACTCGATGGTGAACAGCGCGGGCTGGGTCAGGTGCGTCTGGCGCAGCAGCTCGTTGTCGTCGCCGAAGATCGCCGCCTTGAGGTTCAGCTCGGGCAGCAGCTCGGCGCACCGGTCGACGGCGTCGGCGAAGACCGGCTCCGCCTCGTACAGCTCAGCGCCCATGCCCGCGTACTGCGCGCCCTGGCCGGAGAACAGGAACGCCACCCGCTGCTCGCCCGCCACGCCCGTGACGCTGCGCTTGCGGTCGCCCAGCGCGGCCACCGCGTCGGCGAGCCCTTCGGCGACGACCGCGAGCCGGTGCGGATACTGCTTCCTGCCCGCGCGCAGCGTGAACGCGACGTCGGCCGGTGACAGCTCGGGGGAGCGGCCCAACCGGTCGGCCAGCTCGGCGCGCAGCGCGCTGAGCGCCTCCGGCGTGCGGGCGGAGAGCTGCAGCAGCTCGGGCCGCACGGGAGCGGGCGCCGGGTCGCGCGGCGGCGCCTCCTGGAGCACGATGTGCGCGTTGGTGCCGCCGATGCCGAACGAGCTGACGGCCGCGCGCTTGGGCCCCTCCCACTTGGTCAGACTGGAGACGACGTAGAAGGGGCTGGCCTCGAAGTCGATGGCCGGGTTGGGGCGCTCGTAGTTGATGCTCGGCGGGATCAGGCCGTGCTCCATCGCGAGCACCGTCTTGATCACGCCGACGACGCCGGACGCCTGGCTGAGGTGGCCCACGTTCGACTTGACCGAGCCGATGCCGCACCAGCCGGTCTCGCCGGTGTCGCGGCCGTAGACGGTGGAGAGGGCCGACAGCTCGATCGGGTCGCCGAGCGAGGTGCCCGTGCCGTGCGCCTCGACGTAGCCGATCGTGCGCGGGTCCACGTCCGCCACGCCGAGCGCGGTCGCGATCACCTCGGCCTGGCCCTGCACGCTCGGCGCCGAGAAGCCGACCTTGCTCGCGCCGTCGTTGTTGATGGCGTTGCCCAGGATGACGGCCCTGATGGTGTCGCCGTCGGCCTGCGCGTCGGCCAGCCGCTTGAGCGCGATCACGCCCACGCCGCTGCCCCACATGGTGCCGTCGGCGTCCGCGTCGAAGGGCCGCACGTGGCCGCCGGGGGAGGTGTAGCCGTCCGCGCCCAGGTAGCCGCGCCGGTGCGGCAACTCCACGCAGACGCCGCCGGCCACGGCCATGTCGCACTCGCCGTTGCGCAGCGCCTCGGCTGCCAGGTGCACCGCGACCAGCGAGGTGGAGCAGGCGGTCGTGACGGTCAGGCTGGGGCCGCGCAGGTTGAGCCGGTAGGAGACGGTGGTGGCGATGTAGTCGGTGTTGTTGCCCACCGACAGGCCCAGCGCTCCCGCGCCGCCCGCGATCCTGGGGTTGGTGCGCAGGTTGAGCCACTGGTACTGGTTCGGGCCCGCGCCGCCGTACACGCCGATCTCGCCGTCGTAGCGGTCGGGGTCGTAGCCCGCGTCCACGAGCGCGGCGTGCGACTGCTCCAGGAACAGCCGCTGCTGGGGGTCGGCAAGCTCGGCCTCGCGCGGCGACATGCCGAACAGTGGGGCGTCGAAGCCCTCCATGTCGGTCAGGACGTGCGCGGCGGACACGAACCCGGGGTCGGCCAGCTCCGCCTCGGTGACGCCCAGCGCGAGCTGCTGCTCGCGGGTGAAGGTGGTCACGGACTCCACGCCGTCCACCAGGTTGCGCCAGAACCTGTCCAGGTCGTTGGCGCCGGGGACCCTGGCGCTCATCCCGATGATCGCGATGCGCTCGGCGCCTTCGGCGAACTCCGTCACTTTCTGCCTCTTCTCCTGTTACGGCGCGCTTCGGCCCGTTGGTCGGCCCGGTCGAGCGTCGGTTGGCCGGTGTCGCCGTCGAGATGGGCGGCGATCGCGCGTACGGTCGTGTGCTGGAACAGGTCGACCAGGGCGAGGCGTCGCCCGGTGAGCCTGCCCAGCCGGTCCTGGACGACGGCGAGGCCCAGCGAGGTGCCGCCGACGTCGAAGAAGTTGTCCGTGGCGCCCACCGAGTCGCGCCCGATGATCTCGCACCACACCTGGGCGACGAGGAGCTCGGTGGGGGTGGTGGGCGCGGCTCCGCTGGAGATGACCCGGGCGAGCTGCGCCTGGCTGACGCCCTGGGCCAGCACCTCGACGCCGGGCAGCACGTGCTCGCCGACCGGCCGTTCCGGCGCGGCCGCCGCCTCGGCGAGCAGCGTCGTGTACGCCGCGAGCAGCGCCTCGATGCGCGCCGCCGCGAACAGATCGGGGTTGTAGACGCAGTCGATCGCGTAGTGCCCGTCCCGCTCGACGGCGTAGATCGTCAGGTCGAACGGCGAGCCGGGCAGCCCTGGCTCGACCCGCTCGACCTGGACGCCGGGCAGCTCCAGGTGCGGTTCAGGGAAGTTGTAGACGTTGAACAGCACCTGCACCAGCGGCGCACGGCGCGGGTCGCGCGGCAGGGACAGCGCCTCCACCACGCGTTCCAGCGTCGCGCCCGGGTGGGCGAGCACCGCCAGGAACTCCTCGCCGCAGGCGCGCACCCGGTCGGCGAAGCTCGCACGCGCGTCCGCCCGCACACGCAGCGGGACGACCTCGACGAAGAAGCCGACCAGGTCCTGGAAGGCCTCGTGGCGGCGGTCCGCCATGGGCGTGCCGACCACGAGGTCGTCGCGGCCGGTGGCCAGGCGCAGCACCTCGCAGAAGGCGGCGAGCAGGACCGCGGGAACCGTGGTCCCGAGCTCGGTGGCCAGCGTTTTTACCGCGTCCGAGGCGTCTTGTGGCAGCGCGGTGGTGGCGAGGGCGCCCTTGTACGTCTGCGCCGGGGGACGCTGGTGGTCGGCCGGGAGTTCCAAGGTCGGGGGCGCGCCGGTCAGGTGCTCCTTCCACCACGCCAGGTCCTCCGCGCCGCGCCTGGCGTCCCTGGCGGACCGCCACCCGGCGTAGTCGGAGAACGTGCTCGGCGGGGCTGTGAGCTTCTCGCCCGCGTAGGCGCCGGCCAGGTCGTCCAGGAGGGGGCGCTCCGACCAGCCGTCGAAGACCGCGTGGTGGAAGGTGAGCGCCAGGACGTGGTCGTCGGGCGCCAGCCGTACGAGCCTGGCCTGCCACAGCGGGCCTTCGGCCAGGTCGAACCGGTGGGCGGCCTCGGCGTCCAGGACCCGTCGCAGGTCGCCGGTCTCCTCGATCGGGAGTGGCACGGGACCTGGCGGGTCCACCACCACGTACGGCACGCCGCCCGAGTCGCGGATGCGCCAGCGCAGCACCTCGTGCCTGGCCGCGACCGCCTCCAGCGCGGCGGCGAGCGCGGCCACGTCCAGCGGGCCACGCAGCCGTTCCGCGAGGGAGATGTTGTAGGCGGAGCTGTCCGGCGCGAGCTGGTCGGCGAACCACAGCCGGTGCTGCGCGGCGGTCAGCGTGGGCGGGCTGTTCCGGGGGACGGGGACGTCGTCGCCGGGGCGCGCCGCGGAGATCGCCTCGATCAGCCCGGCGAGCGTGCGCCCGGCGAAGATGTCCTCGACGGCGACGGGCCGCCCTAGCTCCGCCCTGATGGCGGACACCAGGCGCATCGCGCTGATCGAGTGGCCGCCGCTGGCGAAGAAGTCGTCGTCGAGCCCGGCCTCGGCGACCCCGAGCACCCGCGCCCAGAGCCCGGCCACCCGCCGCCCCAGCTCGGTCTCCGGCGCCGCTGAGCCGCGCTCGGTCCGCGGCGTCATGGCGAGCAGCGCGGACGTGTCCACCTTGCCCGAGGCGAGCAGCGGCAGCCGGTCGAGCGCCAGCAGCCGCGAGGGCACCATCGCCGAGGGAAGGCGCTGCGCGCAGTAGGCGAGCACCTCCTCCTCCACAACGTCCTGCGGGGTGCAGAACGCCATCAACCGGTCGCCCGCCATCTCCACCACCGCGTGGCCGATCGACGCGTGCGCCCGCAGGACGGCCTCGATCTCGCCGATCTCGACCCGCTGGCCCCTGATCTTGACCTGGCGGTCGGCCCTGCCCAGGAACATCAGCTCGCCGTCGCCCTGCTCGACCACGAGATCGCCGGTGCGGTAGAGCCGCGCTCCCGGCTCGCCCCACGGGTCGGGCACGAACCGCTCGGCGGTCAGCGCGGGCCGTCCCAGGTACCCCCTGGCCAGACCGGGCCCACCGACCAGCAGCTCGCCCGGCGTGCCGGGCGGCACGGGGTTCAGGTCGGCGTCGACCACGTGCGCGCGGTGTCCCGTCGTGGCCCGGCCGATCGGCAGCGGGCGCTCCCAGCGACCCGACGTCTCGAACGCGGTCACGGAGACGGTCGCCTCGGTGGGCCCGTAGCAGTTCATGAACCTGCGCCCGCCGGCCGACCAGCGCTCCACCTGCTCCGGACCCGGAGCCTCCGCCCCGGTGATCACCATGCGCCAGTCGGGCAGCCCGGCCGGGTCGAGCAGCGGCAGCACGGACACGGGAAGCGTGCCCCAGTTCACGCCGTGCTCGGCGGCGAAGCGCTGCAGCCTGGCGGGGTCGGCCCGGTCCTCCTCGCCGGCGAGCTGGATCACGCCGCCCGCGGCCAGCGGCACCATCAGGTCGACGACGGACACGTCGAACCCGAGCGCGGCGAAGGCGAACGCCCTGGTGTGCTCGTCCGCGCCGGTGAGCGCGCCGAAGCCGACGGCGTAGGCGAGCAGGCTGCGATGGCTGATCATCACGCCCTTGGGGCGGCCCGTGGACCCCGAGGTGTAGAGCACGTAGGCCAGATCGTCCGGGGTGGCCGGGCACGCGAAGGGATCACCCGCTTGCGAGGGCACGAGGACGGCGACCCCGTCGACCAGGCCCTTCGTCTCCTCGTCCACGACGACCACGTCGATCCCCGCGTCGGCGGCGATCTCGGCGCGGCGCACCGGCGGGCCGTCGGGGTCGAGCGGCACGTAGGCGCCGCCGGACAGCAGCACGCCCAGCACGCCGATGACCATGGACGGCTTCCTGCGCAGGCAGATCCCCACCCGGTGCTCGGGGCGCACGCCCATGTCCCGCAGCTCGGCGGCCAGCGCGCTCGCCCGTCCGGCCAGCTCGCCGTACGTCAGGGTCCGTCCCCACTGCTGTACGGCGGGCGCGTCCGGACGGCGCGCCGCCTGCTCCAGGATCAGTTCCGGCAGGTTGCTCATGAGACCTCCCTTGCTGGGACGGGGTCGGTGGCGTGCAGCCGCAGCTCGGTGAAGTAGCGCCGCCCCGCCGCGTCGGCCAGCCACGCCTGCTCGGGCGCGGGCAGCAGCTCGGTCACCACCAGCCGCGTCGCCGGTTCGCCGGTGCGGCGGATCATCGCGCACAGCAGCGACGCGTACAGCGGGCTGCCCAGGTCGACGTAGGTCGGCTTGATCTCGGTGCTCAGCTTGACGAACACCCGCTCAGGCAGCCCCAGCTCCCGCCGCCACGCGCGGACGGCCAGGTAGCACGCGCGCTCGCCCTTGGCGGCCGCCAGCCCGGTGGCCCCGGCCGTCGTGCGCCACGTCTCGCGCGCCACCACCAGGCGGCCGATCGAGATGCGCGGGGTGTGCCCCTCGGCCGCGCCGGTCAGCTTGAACCCGTCGACGGCGTGCATCGAGATCAGCGCGGCGAACGTCTCCAGCAGCGGCCAGCGACGCCCGTCGGGGGCTACGGCGATCAGCTCGCCCTGCTCCTCGACCACGCTGACGGTGACGGCGGGCAGGAGCCGGTCGGGGTCGGCGCCCGGCGCCGCCGCCCAGCCGAGCTGGGCGACCTCCGGGCCGTCGAGGCTGGCCGAGACGCGGCCGGTGTAGCGGGGCCAGTCGGCCGGGTAGAGCGGCCTGACGCGGCGCGCGCCGACGTCGGCGTCCAGGGCTTCGCGCAGGGTTTCCGGGTGGGGGTGCAGCCGGGTGAAGACGGCGCAGTCGAAGGTGGGCCAGGCGGCGTGCATCTCGCCGAGCACTACCAGGTAGTCGCCGCGCTCGATCGCCTCCGGGCTGTCGGCGCAGATCTGCAGGTCGGGGCTGTGCAGGCGGCCGGTGGACCAGCCGGGGGCCGCTGCGGGGAAGGCCTTCGCGGCCGCCTCGGCCAGGTCGGCCGGGTCGAAGTGCAGGGGGGCGTCCTGGGCTCCGGTCAGGCCGAACAGCACGGCCCAGCGCTGGGCGAACTCCCTGGCCACGTCGTCCACCGGGCGCTCGCCCGAGCCGAACAGCAGGCCCTGGGCCAGGAACCAGACGTCGGCCAGGCTCACCGTGTCGCCCTCGGCGCGTAACTCCTCGTACAGGTCGCGCAGGGCGGCGCCGTACTTCGCGGCCAGTTCGGCGGTCAGCCAGCGGGCGGCGCGTAACAACAGGGCGAGGGGTTCTGCGAGCTCGTCGAGGAGCGGCCCGCCGAAGGTGACGTCCACGTCGCGCACGGTGTCCTCGTAGACGAGGCCGCGCCCGGCGTACGTCTGCCCGGCGCGGCGCTGCGGCGGCAGGCCGGTCACGGCGGTGAACTCGGTATCGAGCGCTTCGAGGGCGTCCTTCAACGCGTCCGGGTCGCCTGCCGCCGCCGCCACCCGGTCCTTGGCGGCGCACAGCCGGTCCAGCCCGGCGAGGGCCTCCTCATCCGTCAGCATCGTGCGGAGGAGCCGGTCGGTGTCGGGGACCTGGGGAAGGTCGCTCGCCCACGACAGCAGGGCGCGCTCGTCCAGCCGGTCGAGCAGGGTCATGGCGTCGGCCGATGTGCGAATGCCCGCCTGACCGGCTGCTTCCGAAGCGATCATGGACGCGGTGCGTCGACCGTCGCACAGGGCGAGGACCGCCGCCTCGGCGGCCGACACCGGGAGGGGTGGCTGCGCGGGGCGCAGCAGGTGGCGGCCGTCCAGGGCGAGCTGCGGCTGCAGCGCTACCGGCAGCAGGTGCCGGTAGGCGGCGGCGAAGGCGCGGATCGCCCAGTCCTCGAAGCCGACCAGCCGCTCCCTGACCAGCTCCGGCCCCACCCGCACGCTGATCGCCGGCGCCTGCGGGTCGATCGTGGACCAGGAGACCGGGCCGAAGAAGCCGATCGTCTCGTTCTTGGCGCAGTAGCGCTGCCAGTACTTGGCGAGCATCAGCTCGCGCGCCCGCCGGTCGCGGTTGCGCGCCTGGTCCGGCCCGCCGCGGACGAGCCCGTCCAGGGACAGCAGCGCGTTGCGGTTCTGCCAGGTGAGCGCCTCCCTGAGCAGCGGGTCGGCGGCCAGCTCGCTGGCACGCGCCCCGCTCTGGGCCAGGGTCCGCGCCAGCAGCTCGTCGAAGACCTGCACATCACCGCCGTCCAGCAGCTCGTCGGCGGCTTTCGCCAGGTCGGGGGCGGCCAGCAGGTCGAGCCCGTCGGCGGGGAAGCCGGTGCTGCGCAGGATCGCCTCGCGCCACACCGACCAGCCGGTCCCGCCGAGCGGCACCAGGTGGCCGCCCGCGAGGTCGGCGGCGACCGTACGGAGAATGAGGTCCCTGCTGTCGTGCAGGAAGAAGTGACCGCCGGGCTCGACGTGCAGGTCGAAGGCGCCCGAGGTGTGGGTGGCCCAGTGCCGCATCGCCTCGACCGGCACGGCCCTGTCGTCCGTACCCGCGAAGGCCGTGATGGGCACGGGAAGGGGCTCTTCAGGGGTGTAGCGGTGGGCGTCCAGCCAGCCGAAGTCGGCGCGGAACACCGGCACGAGCAGCTCCAGCAGCTCGGGCTCGCCCATCACCTCGGCCGACATGCCGCCCAGCTCGTCCAGGCGCCCCAGCAATTCCTCGTCGCTCACCTGCGACAGGCCTTCGAGCGGGTCGACCAGGTCGGGCGGGCGGCACCCGCCGACGTAGAGGTGCGCGGGCAGGGGCGCGCCGCGCCTGCGCAGCTCGCGCACCACCTCGAAGCCGAGCCTGCCGCCCATCGAGTGGCCGTAGATCGCGTACGGCCGGTCCGCGCGCTCGGCGATGGCCGTGGCCAGCGCGCCCGCGTCGACCGGCGTGCGGTCGCCGATGCGCGCCTCCCTGCCGGGCAGCATCACGGCGAGCACCTCGAGGGCGGGCCCGGCGGCGGCCGACCAGCCGCGGAACGCCGAGGCGCCCGCGCCCGCGTACGGCAGGCAGAACAGCAGCGCCTGCGCGCCGGGCCTCGGGTGCGGGGTGCTGAACCAGTGATTCACGGCCGGTCCTCGATCCAGTAGCGCTGTCGCTGGAAGGGGTAGCCGGGCAGCGACACCCGGCGTCCTGCGGCCCGCGGCTCCGGCGGCTGCGGGACGCTCTCCGCGCCGCGCAGCACCCCGATCGCCTCCTCGACGTCCCTGCACCAGGCCACGAACCGGTGCGTGAAGGCCCGGCGGCCGGCCAGCGTGAAGGCCACGTCGTCCAGCCGCAGCCCGGGCTCGGACTCCAGGTGGTCGGCCAGCCGGGCCTTGGCCTCCTCCAGCGCCTCGGGCGTGCGCGCGGAGACCTGCAGCGCCTGCCAGCCGGGGGCGCACGGCTCGCGCGGCTCCTGCGGCGGGGCGCTCTCCACGATCACGTGCGCGTTGGTGCCGCCCAGCCCGAACGAGCTGACCCCGGCCCTGCGCACCTCCAGCGGGTGGTTCTTGACCGGCACGAAGAACGGACCGAAGTCGATCTCCGGGCTCGGCTCGTCGAAGTGCAGGTTCTGCGGGACCACGCCGTGCCGTACGGCCAGCACCGCCTTGATCAGCCCCACCGCGCCCGCCGCCGCGTCCAGGTTGCCGACGTTGGTCTTGACCGAGCCGAGCGCGCACGAAGCGGGCGCGAGGCCGGGGCCGAACGCCTGGGAGAGCGCGGCCACCTCGATCGCGTCACCGGCCAGGGTGCCGCTGCCGTGCGCCTCCACGTAGCCGATCCCGGCGCCGTCGAGCTCCGCGCTCGCCAGCGCCTCGGCCACCACCTGCGCCTGGCCCTTCAGCCCAGGTGCCGAGAACCCGGCCCTGGTCGCGCCGTCGTTGCCCACGGCCCAGCCGCGCAGCACCGCGTAGACCTGGTCACCGGCCTCCTCGGCGTCTTCGAGCCGCTTGAGCGCCAGCACCGCGACGCCACTGCCGTAGGCGGCCCCCTCACCCGCCGCGTCGAACGCCCGGCACCGCCCGTCCGGCGAGACCAGCCCACCCGGCGTGTGCCGGAACCGCGGCTCCATCACGCTGACCCCGCCCGCCAGCGCGAGATCGCACCGGTAGTCGGCCAGCGCCGTCGCCGCCGTGCACACCGCGACGAGCGAGCTGGAGCAGGCGGTCTGCACCGCGACCGCCGGGCCCGTGAGGTCGAGCCGGTAGGCCACCTGCGAGGGCAGGTAGTCGGCCGACCACCCCGGCGCCAGGTCGGCGTCGCGGTCGAACTGGCGCAGCAGGAAATACCTGTTGATCGCCGACCCGGCGAAGACGCCGACCAGCCCGTCGGACGGCCCGGCGTCCTCCAGCGCGAGCCACGCCTGCTCCAGGAACAGCCGGTGCTGCGGGTCCATCGCGACCGCCTCCTCCGGCGAGATGCCGAAGAAGGCCGCGTCGAAGTCGGCCACGCCGTCCAGCCGCCCACCGGCCGGGACGTATCCCTCGCCGATGCCCAGGGCGCGCAGCTCGTCGGCGGTGTAGTCGTGCACGGCGTCCACGCCCGCCAGCAGCCCGCGCCAGAAACTCGCCACGTCGGGCGCGCCGGGGAAACGCCCGGCCATACCGACGACGGCGATCGCGTCGCCACCCATCAGCGCAGTACCGCCCCGGCGACGTCCTCGACGGTGCTCACCGGGGTGATCGCGTCGTGCTCGAGCAGCCGGTAGTCGGCCGCGCCGTACGAACCTGAACCGTGGATCACGATGTCGGCGCCCGGCTCGACCAGGCCCCTGTCGACCGCGTTGAGCACCCCGGTCATGGCCATGACCAGCGACCACTCGCGCAGCGTGCGCAGGTCGGCGGGCAGCGGGCGGCCGGAGACGGACAGCAGCTCGCGCAGGCTCGGGTAGCGGGCGACGCACTCGGCCAGCGACACCACGATGCCGTCGCCGCCGTGCCTGGCGATGATGTCGTTCATCGCCGGGGACGTGGCCGGGCGGTGGGTGTAGAAGGTCGGGTCGAGCACCTCGTCGGGGTCGTAGGTGACCTGCGGGAAGCGCGGGTCGGCCGACTGGGTGTGGAGGCCGTCGGCGCCCGGCGCGTAGGCGGGCAGGCCTGAGCGGTCGAAGTCGCCGTTGCGCAGGTTGAGGACCATGTCCGGGGTGCCGAGGTGCTGCACCAGCAGGCTGGCCGGGCGGGTGGCCGGGTCGGCCAGGCCGTCCTCCTCCAGGACGGCGCGCCCGCGGTGGTAGCCGAGCAGGCCGAACGCGCTGGACACGGCGTGCGCGTGCAGGCGCGGCGTCTCGCCGATCGGGTCGGCCTCGTGCTCGAAGAACGCCCTGGCGGTGTCGGCGACCAGGTAGTTGGCCAGGTCGAGGGAGTACCAGAGGTTGCCGACGTCGCCGGTGTACTTGTCGGCGAAGGCGCGGCCGATGGCCTTGACGTCCTCAGGCTCCGGCCCGCCGTACACCAGGACGGGGTTGAGCTCGCGCAGCACCGGGTCGGTGGACAGGCGGCTGGAGCGCAGCTTGGCCAGGCAGCCCTCGGGCGCGAGCACCACCACGCGCAGCTGCTCGGGCTCGACGAGCCCGGCGTCGATGGCGCGCAGCACGGCGTCGCGCAGCGCGGTGCCCTTGTTGGCCGAGGTGGGGGAGAAGATCGTGATCGGCTCGCCGTACCTGCGGATGTACTCGACCGCCCTGGCCACGATGAGCAGGGAGGGGAAGGTCTTGGTGGTGCCCGTGCCCGGGTTGCGGGTCAGGTCGAGCAGCGTCAGGCGGTGCCCGCCGTACGAGCCGATGCCCTGCCAGGTGGCGGTGGCGACGGACAGGAAGTCGAGCAGGCGGTCGTCCAGCTCTGGCAGCAGGAAGCCGGGGGAGAAGACCGAGCCGTTCCTGACCGGGGCGGTGTCGTCGGCGCAGGCGGCGATCGAGCGTGGCAACCGGTCGTAGAAGTCGGCCAGAAGGTTGGATTCTGTGAGGACGGAGTTCGGCATCGTTGACGGACCTCGCTCGGGCTTCAGGTGAGAGGGGGACGGTCGCGCAGGCGGGTTCTGAGCCGGTCCAGCCGGTCGGTGACCCGGTCGATCTCGGAGACGCTGAATTCTTGGGCCAGGTCGGGGTCGTGCTCGGCGACGGCGGGCGAGGTGAACCTGACCCTGTCACCGTCCACGACCACACCGTCGTGTACGGCTGCGCGCTGGTTGAAGGCGACCGCGTCGTCGCGCTCCATCCCGTCGGGCAGCAGCAGCTCGATCCGGTCGCCGGACAGCCGCACCGGGTACCCGCCGGGCAGCCCGAGCGGTCCGGGCAGGCTGGCGACCTGCTCGGCTCCGTCGAGCACGCCGAGCACGAGCTTGGCCGCCGCCAGCCCGGTGACGTGGTTGAGCTCGGCCCTGTCAGTGGCGCGCTGCGCGGCGAGCAGGTCGCCGACCCCCTCGACGGGCTTGCCGTCGAGCCAGGCCATCGCCTCCTCCTGGTCGCCGTGCGGCGCGTGCAGGTGGGCGTGGTGGGCCAGGACGCGCAGCTCGCGCTGGTCGGGCAGCCCGAGGGCGGCCTGGATGCTCGCCGCGAGCAGCGCCACGTTGCCGATGCCGCAGAGCACCGGCACGCCCGCAGCGGCGAGCACGGGGTTGACGGCGTCGGGGAAGCACGCGTTGATGAACCAGGAGCCGGACGGCGCGGCGGCGCCCACGCGGAGGGCCAGCTCCGCCTGGAAGGGCAGGGTCAGGCCGAAACCGGCGTCGGCGACGAGCCGGGTCCACGCGGAGGGTGCGCGGGTGCGCTCCCACGGCGACTGGGACGAGGCGGCGAGCACCACGCCCGAGGGCGCTGCCGCCGCCAGCAATTCGGTCAGCGCCTGCGCACTGGCCATGTTTACCGTCAGTGAGCGGCTGACAACAGGTGCGCCCGACAGTCCGGCCCTGGCCGAACTGACATAGGCGACCTCGGCCGCACGCTCCTGGCTGCGGCCGACGACGAGCAGGTCAAGCGGGACACGCGCGGTATCGGCCAGTGCGTAGCAAAGGCCACGAGCGAGCCCACCTGTTCCGATGACGGCAAGGGTGTGCCGTCCAGGGGACAAATTCAACAAAAGGGGCGCTCCTCGGACAACGACCGAGATCCTCAGCCGCTGGGTGTGTGTCCTCTTGGGGTCGCCAAGCGTTGATCATTCTGTGCACGCGGAGTGATGCTGTCAATGACCGGAAAGAGGCTTTTCTCCACCTATTTAGGGCAACCGAAAGTCACGAAATATCGGGATTTAGGGGTATCTGCAGGTAGGCGGCCATGGCCTGGGACAGGCCGGCCGCCGCACGGTCGAGAAGTTCCGGTGTGAGGGCGAAGCTGAGCCGCAGCCGGTCGCGGTGCCGCCCGTCGGGCGAGAAGAGCGAACCGGGAGCCACGGCCACGCCGTGCCTCCTCGCGACCGCCGCGAACCGGTCGGTGTCGACGCCGGGCAGCCGCACCCAGAGCGACAGCCCGCCGCCCGGCGGGTCCCAGGTCCAGCTCGGCACGTGCGCGGCCAGCGCCGCGGCGAAGTGGTCGCGCCGCCTGGCCAGCTCGGCGATCCACGGCCCTGGCGGGTTGCGTTCGAGCAGCTCGGCGGCCAGGCGCTGGGACACGGCGCTGGTGGCCAGGTCGGTGTCCTGCTTGACCTCGGCCAGCCGGGCCAGCAGCGGCTCCGGCGCCTCCAGCCAGCCCAGCCGCAGGCCGCCCCACAACACCTTGGACAGCGAGCCGACGGCGACCGTGCCGTGCGGGTGCCAGGTGGACAGCCGCTGGGGCGGCTCGCCGTCGAAGACCAGCTCGGCCAGCGTCCTGTCCTCCACGAGCGGCACGTCGGCGGCCCTGGCCAGCTCGGCGACGTGGCGCAGGTCCTCCACGGCCCCGGTCGGGTTGCCGACAGTGACCGTGTAGACGAGGGCCGGGCGGTGCTCGGCCAGCGCCTTGCCCACGGCGGCCGGATCGGTCAGGTCGGCGGCGACGGCGGTGGCTCCGGCGCGCGCGAACACCGACAGCGCGCCCACGTAGGTGGGATCGGCCACCAGCACCCGGTCGCCGGGGCGCAGCAGGACCCTGGCCGCCAGGTCGATGCCCTGCTGGGCGCCGCCGGTGATCAGGACGTTCCCTCCCAGCATCGCCCGCAGCCGGTGATCGCCCCTGCCGTCGTAACCGTGGCCGCTGGGAGTGCGCATGAGGGCGGCCGCGTCCAGCGGCGGCATCACCAGGTGCGAGGGGTCGGGCACCACCGAGGTCGACAGGTCGGCCGCCACGTGGCCGCCGTAGAGCAGCGCGCCGAACGTCGGCGGCGCAAGAAGGTAGGTGCCGCTGCCGTGCCTGCGCTCGCACAACCCCTGCTCGACGAGGGAGTTGAGGGCCGCGGCCACGGTGCCGCGGCTCACGCCGACGGTCTGGGCCAGGTCGCGCTCCGAGGGGAGTCGGGCGCCTGGGGCCAGCGCGCCGATCTCGGCGAGGTCGGTGAGCGCTCCGGCGAGCCGTTTGCTGGGGATGCCGTCGCGCAGCCTGAACCTGTCGCGGATGAGCGCAGCCAGCTCTTCGCTTCCCATCGGGCCATTATGCCCTTGCACCTCGGGTCACTTCTTGGCAAAGTGGCTCAATAAGACTCCGATTCTTGAGCCACTTGGAGCTGCCGTGCAGGCGGAGACGATCTGGATGGACGGGACGCTGGTCCCGTGGGAGCAGGCGAAGGTCCACGTGCTGAGCCACGCGCTGCATTACGGGACGGCCGTGCTCGAGGGGACCAGGGCGTACGGCTCGGCCGTCTTCCGGCTCGACGAGCACCTGGAACGGCTCTACCGGAGCGCCAAGATGATCGGGCTGGCTGTGCCGTACACGATGGGGGAGTTGCGGGCGGCCACCCTGGAGACGGTCGCGGCCAACGGGCTGGAGTCCTGCTACATCCGGCATCTCGTCCATCGTGGGTACGGCGAGCTGGGCATCGCGGCGCGGACCTCACCCGTGGTGGTGTCCATCGCCGCGTGGGAGTGGGGCGCGTTGCTCGGCGACCGGGCGCTGCGCCTGATGACCAGCTCATGGCGACGCAACGACCCGTCCACCCTGCCGACGGCCGCCAAGGCCACCGGTCCCTACCTGAACTCGGTGATCGCCAAGAACGAGGCGCTGGACGCGGGGTACGACGAGGCGGTGCTCCTCAACGCGGCCGGGTACGTGAGCGAGTGCACGGGGACGAACATCTTCGTGGTGAGGGACGGTGTGCTGTCGACCCCGCCGTCCTCGGCCGGGGCCCTGGACGGCATCACCCAGGACACCGTGGAGCAGCTGGCCCGCGACCTGGGGGTCCCGGTGACCCGCCGGGACCTGTTGCGCACGGACCTTTACACGGCCGACGAGGTCTTCGTGTGCGGCTCGGCCTCGGGCATCGTCGCCGTGGAGTCGGTGGACGGCCGCGAGATCGGCGCAGGCCCCCTCACGGGCAAGCTCCAGGACGCGTACCACGCGGCAGTCGAGGGCCTCGACGACCGCTACCACCACTGGCGCACGGAATACCCTCTGGGCGCATGACACGCACCCTGACCGTTGTATTCACGCTTGCGGGGGTGTTGTGAGGCTTCGCGGTTCACCATGCGTCGAGTTGCCGTAGCAGGACCCTGGTCATCGTCTCCGGGGCTATGCGGTCCGGTTGGAGGATCGCTTCGACGCTGAGGCCGTCGATCAGGGCGCACAGGCGCTCCGTCTCCAACTCCAGGTCGGCGTCCTTCGGCAGGCGGCCCAGGCGTTGGGCGCCCTCCAGGACCCGGCCGACCAGCCTTCGCATGTCGTCGTGGACCTTCGCGGCGTGGGGCTGCAGCTCCGGCCGGGTGCGGGCGGCCATCGCGAAGGCCAGCCACACCGTCGCCTCGTCCCGCCGCCGCTCGTCCAGCGGCAGCAGCTCGCACAACATCGCCACCGCCGCCTTCCGCGGGTCCTCGGGAAGTGTCTCCAGGTGGGCCATCAATCGCGCGCCCACCCGCTCGCTCATCGCGCGCATCGCGAAGACCATCAGCTCGGTGTGGCTGTCGAAGTAGTGCCTCACCGACCCGATCGCCAGCCCCGCCTCGTTGGCGACGTTCCGCAGCGAGGCCTGTTCGATCCCGTCCCTGCGCACCACGCGGAACACCGCCTCGACGACCTCTTCGCGTCTGGCCTCGGGATCCACGATTTTCGGCACGTTGTCTTTTATAGCACGACCCTGCTAATTTATTTAGCATGACTGTGCTAATAATCGTGCTGCTCGTCGGATACGTCGTGGTCAGGCGCATGATCGGCGAGCCGCTCAACGCCCGTGACGTCTACGTGCCGCCGGTCGTGCTCATCGCCCTCGGCGTCCACAGCCTGACCAGGATCCCGCTCACCGCCGTCGACCTCGGCTGGCTCGCGGTCACCTGCGCCGTCGGCGTCGGCTTCGGCGCCGTCCGCGCCTCGACCACGCTCCTGTACGCCAAGGAGGGCGTGCTCTGGCAGCGCTACACCTGGCGCACCCTGGTCGTCTGGGTGGTCACCGCGGCCGCCGGATTCGGTCTGGGCGCGCTCGCCCTGGCCATGGGGATGCACGAGCAGGCCCGCCCGATGCAGCTCTCGATCGGGGTGGGCCTGGCCGGAGAGGCGCTGGTCGTCGCGTTGCGCGCCAGAGGAGCCGGGGTGCCCTTCGCGCCGGACAGGCGTTAGCCTTCCCGCGTGTCCTCCCGCATCTACCTCGACGCTCCCTCCACGCCCGCCCGCTTCTTCGCGGGCTGCCTCACCACCGTCGTGGCCGTCTTCTGCGGGTTCGCCGTCGCCGCCACCCTGCTGGCAGACCGGGCGGACCTGCGCCAGGTCGCGGTGGAGTTCGCCCTCTTCTTCGTCCTCCCTGTCGGCATCGTGGCCGGTCTCGGTGTCCTTGTCGTACGCAGCAGCAAGGTGTGGCTCGACGGGCACGAGCTGGTGCGCCGCGACCTCCTCAGGACCACCGCCACCGACCTCACCGAGGCCATCGACATCTCCCTCGAATCGGTGCCCGACGTGGCCACCACGACGCCGGGCGAGATCCCCGTACTGGTCATCAGGGACCACATGGGCACCACCTTCAAGCTGCGGCTCAGGAACCGGCGCGGCTGGCTGCCGACCGGGCAGCTGCTCGCCCTCGCCGACGTCATCGGGGCGCGGACGGACTTCCGCCCGGTGGCCGACTGGCTGCGCAGGCGGGCGGCGGATCCGGAGGCGTAGGTGTGGTAGAACGAAGTTCTAGCCGATAGGAGTCGCCGCATGCCTGAGAACCTCATCTTCCGCCTGCCTCCCACCTTTGAGACGGTCGAGGAGGAGCGGCGGCACCGCAAGGAACGCCTCACGGCGGCGCTGCGGATCTTCGGCAAGTTCGGCTTCGAGGAGGGGGTCGCCGGGCACATCACGGCGCGCGACCCGGAGCTCGAGGACCACTTCTGGGTCAATCCGTTCGGCATGTCGTTCAAGCACATCACGGTGAGCGACCTGATCCTGGTGAACCACGAGGGCAAGGTCGTCGAGGGGCGTTACCACGTCAACGAGGCGGCGTTCGCGATCCACTCGCAGGTGCACCAGGCGCGTCCTGACGTGGTGGCTGCGGCGCACAGCCACTCGATCTACGGGCGGGCGCTGTCGGCTTTGGGTGGGACGATCGAGCCGATCACCCAGGACGCCTGTGCGTTCTACCAGGACAACGCGTTGTTCGACGACTACACGGGTGTGGTGACGGACCTGGAGGAGGGCAAGCGCATCGCGGCGACGCTGGGGGAACGTAAGGCGGTCGTGCTGCGTAACCACGGGCTCCTGACGGTCGGCACGACGGTGGACGCTGCGGCGTGGTGGTTCATCACGATGGAGCGTTCGGCTCAGGTGCAGCTGGTCGCCAAGGCGGCTGGGCAGGTCGTGCCCATCTCACCGGAGAACGCCGCCCTGACGCACCAGCAGATCGGCAACGACCTCGTGGGGTGGATCAACTACCAGCCCTTGCACGACCAGATCACCCGCGAGCAGCCGGACCTTTTCGACTAGCCCCACCCCCGCACGGGGTGCGGTCCTTTTTGGGGATGTCTCCTCGGGCGGGGTGCCGTCCTTAGACCTCCTGACCGAAATACCCCTCACCTCTCCTTGCGAGGGGTGAGATGTGTGCGGGAGGTCTCTTGTTAGGTGTTCTTAGAGACGGTCACCGAGACTCCCGGCGCGCTTCTGTGATGGGGAGAGGGGTCGCGGTGGGGGGTTTTCAGCGTTTGAAGGTCTGTCTGTAAGCCAGTGGGGAGACGCCCACGGCGGTGTGGAGGTGCTGGCGCAGGGAGACCGCGCTGCCGAAGCCCGCCTGGGCCGCCACCTGGTCCACCGGCAGGTCCGTGGTCTCCAGCAGGTGTCTGGCGTGCTCCACCCGCTGCCCCGCCAGCCACCTCGCCGGGCTGACCCCCGTCTCCTCCCGGAACCGCCTGGTGAACGTCCGCACGCTCATCCGCGCGTGCGCCGCCAGCGCGTCGAGGTCGAACCCCGCCTCCAGGTTGCCGAGCATCCACGCCCGCGTGGCCGCCGTGCTCGTGCCGCCGGGATCCGGCAGCGGCCGGTCGATGAACTGCGCCTGCCCGCCCTCCCGCCACGGCGGCATCACGCAGCGGCGCGCGGCGGCGTTGGCGATCGCGCTGCCGTGGTCGCGCCTGATCACGTGCAGGCAGAGGTCGAGCCCGGCGGCGACACCCGCCGAGGTGAGCACGTCACCGTCGTCGACGAACAGCACATCGGGGTCCAGCGGCACCTCGGGGAAGAGCCTGCGGAAACGGTTGGCCCACATCCAGTGCGTGGTGGCAGGCCTCCCGTCCAGCAGTCCGGCCGCGGCCAGCACGAACGCGCCCGTACAGATCGACATGACCCTCGGGCGCCCCCGCAGCGCCTCGCGCAGGTCGCCGGAGATCGTCCCCTCGGTGAGCGGGGTGCCGCCGTGCACGCCGGGGATCAGCACGGTGTCCGCGCTGTCCAGCACGTCAAGGCCGTGATCGGGAACGATCGTGTACCCGGCTTCGGTACGGACGGGCCGCCCGCCGACCGTGCACGTCACCACCTCGTACAGGTGCCGCCCCGCGGCGTCGCGCGCCGCCCAGAACACCTGACCCGGGATGCCCAGGTCGAGCGTGGCGAAGTCGTCGAGAACCACGACGGCGATGCGATGCTGCGCCATGGCCGGATTCTTTCACATATTGGCCTTCCGGCCACTCGTGCCGCCATGGGCGGATAAAGCAGGATCGAGCCCATGCACAGAGCGTGGCTGGCGGCAGGTGTGGCGTTCGTGGCGATCCTGGGGGCGGCCGGATTCCGCGCCACACCCGGGGTGCTCATCACCCCGCTGCAGAACGAGTTCGGCTGGTCGAGCGCGACGATCTCGATGGCCGTGTCCGTCAACCTCGTCCTCTACGGGCTGACCGCCCCCTTCGCCGCCGCGCTCATGGACCGGTTCGGCATGCGCAGGGTTGTCTCCCTCGCGCTGCTCCTGGTGGCGGCGGGCAGCGGGCTGACGGTGTTCATGACGGCGAGCTGGCAGCTGCTGCTCTGCTGGGGCGTGCTCGTCGGCCTCGGCACCGGCTCGATGGCGCTGGTGTTCGTGGCGACGGTGACCGACCGCTGGTTCGTACGGCACCGCGGCGTCGTCACCGGCGTGCTCACGGCGGCAGGCGCGACCGGGCAGCTCATCTTCCTCCCGGTGCTCGCCCAGCTCGCCGACGGCCCCGGCTGGCGGGTCGCCTCGCTGACCGTGACCGGGGCCGCGCTGGTCGTCGTCCCGCTGGTGTGGTGGTTCCTGCGCGACCGGCCCGAGGACGTCGGCACCACCGCCCTGGGCGCCGAACCCGGCGCCGTCCGCCCCGAGGCGTCGAAGGAGAACGCGGCGGTCAGGGCCGTCTCCGTGCTGGCGAAGGCGGTCAGGACCAGGCCCTTCTGGTTTCTCGCCGGTGGCTTCGCGATCTGCGGGGCGAGCACGAACGGGCTGGTCGGCACCCACTTCATCCCCGCCGCGCACGACCACGGCATGCCGCAGGCCACGGCAGCCGGGCTGCTCGCCCTCGTCGGGATCTTCGACGTGGTCGGCACCGTGTTCTCCGGCTGGCTGAGCGACCGCGTCGACCCGCGGATCCTGCTCGGCGCCTACTACGCGTTGCGCGGGCTCAGCCTGATGGTGTTGCCGTCGCTGTTCTCCGCTTCCGCGCACCCCAGCATGCTGGTGTTCATCATCTTCTACGGGCTCGACTGGGTGGCGACCGTACCGCCGACCGTCGCGCTGTGCCGGAGGATCTACGGCGCGGACGGGGCCGTGGTGTTCGGCTGGGTGTTCGCCTCGCACCAGGTCGGGGCCGCGATCGCCGCGGTCGGGGCCGGGCTGACCCGCGACCACCTGGGGGGATACGACGCCGCCTGGTACGGAGCCGGCGCACTGTGCCTCCTGGCCGCGGGGCTGTCGGTGGCCATCGGGCATGCTAGGACCCGTGATGGTGCTCCCACTGGTCGTCAGGATCGAACGCACAGCCCCGCCTGAGCGCACCGACGCGCTCGAGGCGGCGGCGCTGGCCGTGCTCAGCCTGCTGGCCGACCCGGGGGAGTGGGCCCAGGAGGTCCACACCTGGGAGTCGGCAGGACGTATTCGCAAGGTGGTGCGCAGGGCGCGCGGCGCGGAGTGGGAGCGCGTGCTCGCGCTGCCCGGCCGTACGATCGCGCACAGGACGGCTGAGGTGCGCGTGCATCCGCCGGTGCCGCTCGACGACTGGCCCAAGGACCTGGCGCGGCTCCAGGTGTCCGGCACGACGCTGGTGGACACCGTCGAACCCGGGCCGCCGGGAGACGTCGTGCTCTGGGAGAACCCGGAGCTGGAGATGTCGGCGGGCAAGGCGATGGCCCAGGCCGGTCACGCAGCCCAGCTGCTGTGGTGGGCGACGCCGGAGGCCGAACGCCGCGAATTCGACGTCTCCGCCAGGACCGCGTCCGTGGCCGACTTCAAGCGCATGGCCGCCGCCGGGCTGCCCGTGGTGCGCGACGCCGGGTTCACCGAGATCGAGCCGGGTTCGTGCACGTTCGTCGCCGACGCGCCGGGGCTGCCTAGAGCGTGATCAGATCGGCCATGACGCCGCCTTCGGGGGTCAGCCGTCCGGTCGACGGGCTGTCGTAGACGACCATCAGCCTGCCGTCCTCCAGCACCGCCAGCCCCTCCGGGTGGTCGCAGCCCACGCCGTAGTCCAGCTCGGCCACCGTCTCCAGCTCCTTGGCCGACACCACCGAGCCGTGCTCGCGCGCCCGCCAGCGCACCACGCGCACCGGACCGTCCAGATCCATGCTGGGGCCGGTGAGCAGCAGCAGGTCGTCGCCGATCGGGCACAGGTCGCGCACCCCGAGCCCGCCCAGGTCCAGGAAGTGCTTGCGGTACGGCCCGGCCAGCCGCAGGCGGTCGCCGTCGACGAACGGCCGGATCTCCAGCACCACCGCCCAGCCGCGCAGGACCGGCCCGCGCAGCCCGACGTAGACGCGCTCGCCGGTCACCGCGATGCCCTCGATGTCCAGCCCGTTGTCCTTGCCGGGCAACGCCAGGAACGGTCCCAGGTGGGGGTCGTCGCGCATCAGGTCGGCGAGGTTCTCGCCGCGCCCCGACAGGATGGCGCCCTTGCCGGGCTCGTTGGTGACCGGGTCCAGCGGGAGCCGTACCAGGATGAAACGGTTCTCCTCGCGCACCACCGTGGCCAGCCGTTTGATCGCCTTGGCCGGGTCCTTGGGCTTGGCGCGGCGGCGCTTGAGACTGTGCGAGCCGATCGCCCACAGCGCGCCGTCGTGCCTGGCCAGCCCCTCGATGTCGGCCTCGTCGTCTGGTCCGGCGGGCAGGTCCACGTAGTCGGCCAGCCTGAAGGTGCGCTCGTGGTCGTAGAGCGTTCCCGACCAGGTCAGATGCTCGATCGTCGCGGTTTCGTCGCCCGCCACCCACAGGCCGGAGGAGTCCCTGCGGACCGCGGAGAGGTTGGTATGGGTCTGCGCCTCGCGCGAAGCAAGATCGAATCTCAGCTCTACCTGGTCCACGCACGCCATGATGTCACTTCGGTCGCTTCGTATACGGATTGGCGGGTTTTGTCGTACGCTCCCGATCGTGCTCGATGGGGACGGTGGGACCGTGGTGGTCCGTGAGAGATCTTCGCTCAGGCGCCGCCGCATCGGTGACCTGCGGATGCGAGTGGTCTACCGAGGGCTGGCCATAGTTGTCGCGGTGGTCGTGGCCGCCGTGGGAATCGCCTTCCTGCTCCCCTCGCGGCCCGACGAAGCCGGGGCGCAACGGTCGATCGCCGCGCCATCGACCGTTCCCCCCTCGGCCTCGGCTTCGCCCGTTCCCAGCCCCACGCCCACACCGTCGCCCGGCGCCACGATCGCGCCCGGCTACACGGCGATGCAGGCGCTGGAGGCCGATCGCCGCCTGCCCGCCCTCGGCGGCAAGCTCGGCTTCGGGAAGCTGCCCGGGCGCGCTGCCAAGGTTCGCGGAACGCTGAAGGACAAGCGCGCCGGCCTGGCCGTACCGCTGCTCGGAAAGCCCTGGAAGCGCTACGGCTCAGGACCCTTCTCGACCAGGCAGGTGCTGCCGCCGGTCAAGAAGGGCGCCAGGGGCATCCTCGTGAGCTGCCCCGTGCCGATCGAGGCGCAGGAGAACCCGCGCGACACCGCGCTCCTGGCCGCCAGGTGGACGCTCAACCACCACCCCAAGGGCGCCAAGATCCGCTGGGTGGGGTCCAAGGCGGTGGCCAAGGGCTGGGCCCTGGTCTACCGCGTCTCGTACGGCAAGCGGACGTCCATGGCGGCCGTCGTCGTGCTGCAGAGGCGGTCCAGCAAGCCCGGCCTGTTGTTCGTGTCGATTCCAGACACGCAGAAGGGGAATTGGAGAGACATCAACCGCGTTGTCGCCGGAGTTCGTGTTCTAGGGTAGAGATCACGAATCGGGGGGATTGACGTGGTTGAACGCTCTGGGCCGCCGCAGGAGCCCGGCAAGGAAGACAAGCCGAAGCCCTGGCGGGCGGAAGGCCTGCCTGGCACGCCCGGCGGCAAGCCGAAGATCAACTGGTGGCGTTTCGTCCTGACGCTGCTCGTGGTCTACGCGGCCTTCTTCTTCATCTCGTCGTTCTTCGACGACGGCAAGGTGGAGAAGATCTCCTACACCCAGTTCGTCGCGCAGGTCACGGCCAAGAACGTCAAGGACGTCAACGCCCAGGGCTACTCGATCACCGGCGAGCTCAAGGCCGCGGCCCAGGACCCCGACAGCAACAACAAGTCCTACACGACCTTCTCCACCGAGATCCCGGTCTTCGTGGACAACGTCCAGCTCATGCAGCAGCTGTCGGCCTCAGGCGTGGACCTCACCGCCGAGGAGATCAACACCGGCAGCCGCGGCATCCTCGTCAACCTGCTGCTGTCCCTGCTGCCCATCGCCATCCTGGCCGGTCTCTGGATCTGGATCATGCGGCGCGGCGCCAGCATGATGGGCGGCGGCGGGCTCGGCGGCCTCGGCAAGTCGAAGGCGGCCAAGCCGGTCGAGCAGGCCAAGGTGCGCGTCAACTTCGAGGACGTCGCGGGCATCGACGAGGTCGAGAACGAGCTGGTCGAGATCGTCGACTACCTCAAGGAGCCGGGCAAGTACCGCAGGCTCGGCGCGAAGCTGCCCAAGGGCGTGCTCCTCGCCGGCCCGCCGGGAACCGGCAAGACGCTGCTCGCCCGCGCCGTCGCCGGCGAGGCCAACGTGCCGTTCTTCTCCGCCAGCGCCTCCGAGTTCATCGAGATGATCGTCGGCGTCGGCGCGTCCCGCGTGCGTGACCTCTTCGAGGAGGCGCGCAAGGTGGCCCCCTCGATCGTGTTCATCGACGAGATCGACGCCATCGGCCGGGCGCGCGGCGGCGCCGGCGGCATCGGCGGGCACGACGAGCGCGAGCAGACGCTCAACCAGATCCTCACCGAGATGGACGGCTTCTCCGGCGCTGAGGGCACCATCGTCATCGGCGCCACCAACCGGCCCGAGGTGCTCGACCCGGCGCTGCTGCGTCCCGGGCGGTTCGACCGCACGGTCATGGTCGCCCCGCCGGACGCCAAGGGCCGCGTGGCCATCCTCGAGGTGCACACGCGCAGCGTGCCGCTCGACGGGGACGTGTCGCTGGACCAGCTCGCCAAGACCTCGCCGGGGATGACCGGCGCCGACCTGGCCAACCTCGTGAACGAGGCGGCGCTGCTGGCGGCCAAGCGGGGCAAGGAGAAGGTCTCGATGGCCGACTTCGCCGACGCCCTGGAGAAGCTGCAGCTGGGTACGGCACGCAGCATCATCATGCCGGAGGAGGAGCGCACCAGGACCGCCTACCACGAGGCGGGCCACGCGCTGCTCGGCATGCTCCAGCCCGGCGCCGACCCGGTGCGCAAGATCTCGATCATCCCGCGCGGCCGGGCCTTGGGCGTCACCCTGTCGACCCCCGACACCGACCGCTACGCCTACGACTACAACTACCTGCGCGGGCGCATCATCGGCGCGCTGGGCGGCATGGCGGCCGAGCAGGTGATCTACGACGTGATCACCACCGGGGCGGAGAACGACCTGGAGCAGGTCACCATGATCGCCCGCGGGATGGTGGGCCGGTGGGGCATGTCGGAGAAGATCGGCCCGCTGACCATCCTGTCCAACGACGGCAGCCCGCCCCAGGCGGCTCCTGCGACGCTCGCGGCCGTGGACGAGGAGGTCCGCCGCATCGTCGACGAGTGCTACGAGGCTGCGGTGCGCCTGCTCAGCGACAACCGCGACAAGCTGGAGGCCATCGTGGCCGCGCTGCTGGAGAAGGAAACGCTGGACGAGTCCGAGGCCTACGCCGCCGCGAACCTCACCCGCTCCTAGATCGCTTCGAGGATCTCGTCCCTGTAGGCGAAGGGGGCGAAGTGGGCGCCGGGGATGAAATGGGCGGTCACGTCGGGTAGCTGGTCGGCCAGGCGGCGGGCGAGGCTCACCGGCACCTTCGGGTCCTCCGTACCGTGCCACAGACGGACGGGGGACCGTACGTCCGCCAGCGGGAAGCCCCACGGGCGGAGGTAGTCCAGCAGGTCGTCGGCCAGGGCGGCGCCGCCCTGGCGTGAGCTCTCCCGCACGTCCTCCACGAAAGCGGCCCTCGTGGTGTCGTCCAGGAGGTCGCGGAAGACCTCCAGGTCCGCGGGTGGGAGGGACTTCTCGACCCGGGCGATGAGCTGGGCGGCGTCGCCGCGGGCGCCCGCCGCGATCGCTTTGGATGAGATCGAGCACAGCCCGCGCAACAACCACGGAGCCCGCCGCGCCAGCCGCCAGTAGAAGGCGTCCTGGCGGTTGGCCGGAGCCCAGCGGCCCACCCCCTCGACGGGCGCCATGCCGCTCAGGAGCGTCGTGCTCGTGACGAGTCCTGGCCTCGTGGCCGCCAGCGCCAGTGCGGGACCCGCGCCCATGGACACGCCGATCGTGGCGACCCGGTCGAGCCCCAGGTGACCGAGGAGCTCGGCGGCGTCCTCCGCCCACGCCGCGAACCCGGCCCTCGGATGCGCCGCCGACGCGCCGTACCCCGGCCGGTCCACCGAGATCGCCCGCACCCCGTGCCGCCTCAGCGCCGCGTCGGACAGCGCCCACCCGGCGACCCACCTCGACGAGGAGTAGCCGTGGACGACCAGGCACGGCCGTCCCTCTGGATCGCCGAACACGGCATATCCCATCCGCCTGCCGTCCGCCAGCGTGACGTTCATGACCCCTCCTCGGCCGACGGCCAGGTGCCCACGGTGTCGATCGCCCACTCGGCCCACGAGACCATCGCCTCCAGCCGTCGCACCCCTGCCTCCAGGCCGAGTTGCGCCGCCCGGTCGGCGGGACGCGTGAGGTCGAGCCCCTTCATCAGCACCCGCATCCCCCGCAGCCGCGCCCGGTGGTACTCCATCTCCTCGCGGAGATAAGCCTGCGCCTCGGCGGGTTCGACCACCCACAGCGCGAAGGACCGCAGGACGGTCTCGTTCCGCTGGCTGTGGTCGGTGGACGTGGTCGTCAGCCACTCCCGCAGCCGCCGCACCCCCTCCTCGGTGATCTCGTACGGCCGGCGTCCCCTGGCGCCCTCGCCCTGCTCCCTGATGAGCCCCTCGGCCGCCAGGCGCTTCAGCTCCGGGTAGACCTGGGTGGGTTTCGCGTGCCAGACGAACTTCAGGACCCCGTCGAACTCCTGCCCGATGTCGTAACCGCTCCGCGGCGCGCCGGCGATCATCGACAGCAGGGCCATACTCAGTGACATGAGACTACAGAATCACACTAAAGAATTTTAGTGTCAACCGGCTATTTGACGCCGATCCAGATCTGGGCCTGTGAGCCCTTGCATGCCATCGTCCCGGCGGCCGGGCGGAGGGCGGCGACCTTGCCGATCCAGTCGCGGCCCTGGCGGTAGCCGACCGTCACGGTGAAGCCCGCCTTTTCCAGCGCCGCTTTGCCTGCCTTGAGCGGCCAGCCGCGGGCGTCGGGGACGCGGGCGCGGGCTGCGCCGATCACGAGGTCCATGGCCTGGCCGCGGGGTTCTGCGCGGATCACCTGGTCGGGGACGGCGCCCTTGGCGCAGTCGAGGGTGACCTTCCCGGGCGCCATCCCGGCCGTCCGGAGCTTGGCGAGGGCGTCCTGCCGCGTCAGACCCGTCACAGATGGGGCCGTGGGGGTCGGGGACGTGGTGGCGGTGGCCGGGCGGCTGGCTGACGGCGAGGGGGTTGTGGTCGCGGCGGTCAGGCGTTGCCCGCCGTCCCATGGGTTGACGGCCGCGGCGGCACCGCCGCCCGCCCCCACCACGAGCGCCACGGCGGCTATGGCCAGCGAGCGGCGCAGCAACCTGCCCCCGCTCGGGGCGAAGGGCGTGTAGGCGGGCATGTCCTGCGTCTTCCCGCCCAGCAGCGTCAGCAGCAACTCCTGAGCGCTGGGCCGCTTTTCCGGTGATTTATCCAGACACCTCCCCACCAGGTCGCGCAGCGGGAACGGCAGGTCCGACAGGTCGGGCGTCTCGTTGAGCACCCGGTTGATCACCGCGGGGATCGAGTCCTGCCCGAACGGCGCCGTGCCCGTGGCGGCGTAGGCGATCGTCACCCCCCAGGCGAACACGTCGGACGCGGCGCTCGCCGCCTGCCCCGTCAGCTGCTCGGGCGCGATGAACGCGGGCGTGCCCATGATCTGGCTCGTCGACGTGGCGGTCGCGGCCGCCTCGCGGGCGATGCCGAAGTCGATCACCCGCGGCCCGTCCGGGCCGATGAGCACGTTGCCCGGCTTGAAGTCGCGGTGCACGATCCCCGCCTGGTGGATCGCGGTCAGCGCGGTGGCCGTGCCGATCGCCAGCCGTTCCAGGGCTCCGCCGCTCAGCGGGCCGCCGGTGTAGACCTTCTCGGCGAGCGAGGGCCCGTCGATGAACTCGCTGATCAGGTACGGCTGGCCGTCCACCATGCCCGCGTCGACGACCTGGGCCGTGCAGAACCTGGCGACCTGCTTGGCCAGCGCGACCTCCCGCATGAACGACCGCTGCGCACGCGCGTCGCTCCAGGACTCGGTGTTCAGCACCTTGGCGGCCAGCCGTTCGCCGCCCTCGCCCAGCACGAGGTAGACCTCGCCCTGGCCGCCCTTGCCGATCCGGCCGGCGACGACGTAGGCGCCGAGCTGGCGGGGGTCGCCAGGGCGCAGGGGTTCAACGGTTCGCATGGGGTCCTCCAACCGGCGCGTATCCGGTATTCGGCACCGAGCCCCGGGTGGATTGCCCAAGTTTCTTGGGGCAAACGTGGATATAGCTCTATCTGGGCCGGGGCAGGGTCTCCCCAGACGAACGATCGGGGGAACTGTCGTGACACTGAATGACGAACTCTTCGCGCAGCTGGGTGACAGCGGCCTGCAACAGATCGCGGGCCTGCTGGGCACCGACACGGCGACCGCGCGCCAGGTCGTCGAGGCGTCGGCCGGCACCATCGTGGGCGGTATGGCGACCAACGCCGAGGACGCGGACGGCGCGCAGGCCCTGCGTTCCGCCCTCGACCAGCACGTGGACGCCGACCCGTTCAACGGCGACGTGGCCAACCTGGCCAAGGACGGCCAGGGCATCCTCGGTCACGTCCTGGGCGACCAGGGCACCGAGCAGGCGGCGGCCGGCATCTCGCAGTTCGCCGGGATCAACTCGAACACCATCATGAAGCTGCTGCCGCTGCTGGCTCCGATGGTGATGTCGCTGCTGGCCAACCGCGCGTCCAAGCAGAACATGGACGCGGGCGCCGTGGCGCAGGACCTCGACCAGGAAAAGTCGTCGGCGATGTCCGGCGGGCTGGGCGACCTGCTCGGCGCGGTGCTGGGCGGTGGGGGTGCAGGGGGCCTCGGCGGCCTGCTCGGCGGGCTGTTGGGCGGTGGGCAGCAGGCGCCGCAGCAGCAGGCCCAGCCGGAGCCGCAGCGCCAGCCGCAGGCGGCGCAGGGGACGTCCAACCCGGACTGGTAACCACAGCCGCTGTCCCGCGCCCCCGCGCCGGGCGCGGGCCAGCTCTCCTTTGCGCGATCGCCCTTTCTGGGCACGGGCGCCCGCCCGGCTTCTGTGGGTGCGCCCGCTCGCCTTTCTTCGGGGGTACGGCGGGGCCGGGGGACACCCAGTCGCCGTCGCGCGCTGGGGGTCCTCCAGGGTGACGGCCATCGGCCGCGCGCCTTCCCGCCGTTACGCCGTACGCCCTGCCTCGGTCTCGATGAGCGCTTCGCCGTACCCGTCCTCCGTGAGTTCTGCCGGTGGGCGGGGGCGGTCGAGGTGGATCAGGATGCGTTTGAGCCACCGGTCGGTCCCGTCGAAGCGCGGCTCGAAGGCCGCCCGGCCGTGCACCGCCACGTCGTTGTCGATCAACGCGATGTCGCCCGCCCGCATCGGGACGGTCACGGCGCACTTCTCGAGCGCCGGATCCAGCGCGGCGTAGGCGGCCTCGAAGTCCGGGTCGTCGGTCAGCATCCGCGTGTACGACGGGTCGTACCGCACGCACAACCCGTCCGACGCCGGCCACAGGGTGGCCATCGGGTGCACCTCGCCGCGCGGGCGGGACGGGTAGGAGTCGTCGGGCAGGATCGTCAGCCCAGGTTGGGACAGCGTCGCGATCTGCGCGTCCGTCAGCGTGGCGCGGCGGATGCTGGAGACGCGGCTGCCGAGGTTCTCGTGGTTGCGTACGCAGGCCAGCAGGAGCAGGTCGGCGCGGTGGGGGTGGAAGGCGTCCTCGGTGTGCCAGTACAGCGGTGTGGTGCTGCTGGCGCCGACCTGGAGGTGCTCGTAGCCCTTGGCGGGCAGGATGTTGTGCACGATGCGGCCGTCCTGCTGGCCCGTCCAGCCGAACACGCGGCCGAGGCTGGCGGCTACGAGCATGAGGGCGATGTCGAGGGGGGTGTCGCGGTCCGCCTCGCTCCAGTGGCCGGGCGTGGGGCCCGGGTCGTCGAAGCCGTCCAGCAGCCCGCGGATCACGCAGAACCCATCCATGCGGTCAGGCAGCGGGAGCCCGGACAGGAACGCGCCGCCAAGGGCTCCGTCGAGGGGTGAGGCATGGGGTGGGCGAGCGCCTGAGGGCGAGGGGCCCTCGCGGTGGCGCGGAGGGCCGTCATGGTGCGTGACCTGAGGCGACGGGGCGTTGTCAGGGCGCTGGGCACGGCGGGCGGGAGTGTCGTCCAAACGCGGGGCGTGAGGGGAGGGGGTGTTGGCGGGGAGGTGGGGGGTGGGGCGTGATGTCGCGGAGGTGAGGTCGGAGCGTGCCTGGTCGTGGGCCGTTTGGGCCAGTAATCGGGCAGCTGGCGACCCGGTCAGGTCGTGGATCATGGCGGTTCCCGACGTGGTCTGCGGGTGTGCAGAAGGGCAAACGGCGACATCGTAGGCCGAAGATCGTTGCCGTGGCGAGGACTTCGCAGATCATGATTTATCACGATTTCCGTGACTAATTCGAATATGGCGCTTCACGCCAATGAGTGGTTATCTTTCAGGCGTTTGACTCGATCAGACAACATCCTTCAACCGCGGGCGGCCGGATCGTGGAGGTCCAATGTCGGACGTAGGCGCGTCTGTGGTGGTCAGGGTGCTCGCGCAGCCGCGCGACCAGGTGGCGGTGACCGGCCCGTCCGGCGCCGAGCTGACGTACGGCGAGCTGATCGGATGGGCGTCCCACCTCGCCGCAGGTCTGGCGGGCGAGGGTGTGGCGCGGGGTGACGCGGTCGGGGTGTGCCTGCCGCGCGACGAGTACCTGCCCGCGGTGTTGCTGGGCGTGTGGCTGGCCGGGGCCGCGTACGTGCCGCTGGAGGCGGAGCACCCCCGCGACCGCCTGGCCTGGATGGCGGCGGACGCCGGGGTCAAGGTGGTCCTCACGAGAGGCGGCACGACCCCCGTCCCAGGCGTGCGCTCCCTGGACGTCGACGCCACGGCGCGGATTTCCCGAGTGGGGTCGTTGGAGGTCGGTGGTGAGCGTGGGTGGTCCGTACCTGAAGCGGGTGATCTGGCCTACGTGCTCTACACCTCCGGTTCGACCGGCCGTCCCAAGGGTGTGGAGGTCACGCACGGCAACGTCGCCGCGCTGACCGCCGCGATGGCCGTGGCGCCCGGGTTCGCGGCGCGCGGCGTGATGCTGGCCATGGGGTCCCTGGGCTTCGACGTCTCGGTGATGGAGCTGTGGACGCCGCTGGCGCTGGGCGGCCGATGCGTGGTGGTCGAGCGCGAGGTGGTGCTGGACGGCCAGGCGCTCGCCGTACTCCTGGACGGGGTGGGCCGCGCCACGGTGTTCCTGACGCCGACGAGCCTGCGCATGGTCCTGGCCGCCGGGTGGCGCGGCGATCCGGCGTTGACGCTGTGGACCGGCGCCGAGGTGCTCGATCCCGGGCTGGCGCGCGAGGTCCTGCCCCGGGTGGGCGAGCTGTGGAACCTGTACGGCCCGACCGAGGCGACGGTGACGTCGGTGGTGCACCGGGTGACGTCCGCAGACGGCGACGTGGTGCCGATCGGCCGCCCCTTGCCCGGCGAGTGGGTGCACGTGCTGGGCGAGGACCGCGAGCCGGTGCCGCCGGGCGCGGTGGGGGAGTTGTGGATCGGCGGCGCCGGGGTCGCGAAGGGCTACAGGAACCGGCCCAGCGACGCCTTCGCCCTCGTCGAGGGCGAGAGGTGTTACCGCACGGGCGACCTGGTCCGCTGGAACGGCGGAAGCCTGGAGTTCGTCGGCCGCCGCGACCACCAGGTGAAGATCCGCGGCCACCGCATCGAGCTGGGCGAGGTCGAAGCCGTCCTCAGGGAGCACCCGGCCGTCGCGGACGCCGCCGTCGTGGTGCGCAGGGAGAGCCTCGCCGGGTTCCTCGTGCTGCGCTCCCCCGCGGAGGTCGAGGCGTGGCTGCGCGACCGATTACCCGGCCACATGGTGCCCAGGCGCTGGACGACCGTGGCCGCGATGCCCACGCTCACCAGCGGAAAGACCGACCGCAACGCGCTCGCCGCCCTGCTGGACGGCCCGGCGGAACGTGACCGGGTGGAGCCGCGCACCGGCGCGGAGCGCCTGGTGGCCCGCGCGTGGGAGGCGGCGCTGGGGGTGGAGAAGGTCTCGGCCGACGACGACTTCTTCGCGCTGGGCGGTCAGTCGCTCGCCGCGACGATGGTGTCGGTCAGGCTGCGCGGCGAGCTCGGCTGCACGGTGCCGGTCCGGCTGATCTTCGACCACCCGGTGCTCGCCGACCTGGCCGCCGAGCTGGAGACCGCCGGCAGCCCGCTGGAGCGGATCCACCCGAGGCAGGAGCAGGGGCCGTCGCCGCTGTCGGCGGCGCAGCGGCGGTTGTGGTTCGCCGCCCAGATCGACCCGGACGGCGTCGCCGACCACGCCCCCACGGTCCTGCGCCTGACCGGCCCGCTGGATGTGAACGTGCTCTTGGGCGCGGTCCGCGAGCTGGCCGAGCGGCACCAGGTCCTACGCACCGTCTTCGCGGAGGGCCCGGTGGCGGTGGTGCGGGACGCGGTGCCCATCTCGATCGTCGACTGCGACGACCTCACCGCAGCACTCGACGAGGAAACCACCAGGCCCTTCGCGCTGGAGAGCGAGCCGCCCCTGCGCGCGGTTCTCTTCCGGGTGAGCCCGGAGGAACACGTGCTCGCCCTCACCTTCCACCACATCGCCACCGACGCCCGCTCCCAGCAGGTCCTCCTGGAAGAGCTCAAGGCCTTGTACGGCGGCGCGGAACTCCCCCCGCCGCGCCTGCAGTACGCCGACTTCGCCGCCTGGGAGCGGGCGGACGCCGACCCCGCCTGGTGGGCGGAGCACCTCAAGGGCCTGCCCCCGGTGCTCGACCTCCCCACGAGCGCCGCCCGCCCCGCGGTCGCCGACTGGGCGGCGGCCGAGGTGCAGGTGACGATCCCGGCGCGGGTCGCCGAGCAGGTACGGCAGGCAGCCGCGCGCACGGGCGGCACGCCGTTCATGGTCGTCCTCGCCGCCTGGCAGCTGCTGCTCGCCCGGCTGGCGGGCGTGACCGACGTCGCGGTGGGCGTCCCCGAGGCGGGCCGCCACCACCCGGACGTCGAGGCGCTCGTCGGCTTCTTCGTCAACCTCCTCGTGCTGCGCACTGACGTGTCCGGTCCGCTGACGGGAACCGAGCTGCTGGAGCGCGTCAGGGAAGCGGCCCTGGAGGCGTTCGCCCACGCCGACGTCCCCTTCGAGCGCGTCGTGGAAGCCGTGCGGCCGGAACGCAACCTGGCCACCACGCCCATCGTCCAGGTGAGCCTGAACCTGCTCGACCGGCCCAGGCTGGACTGGCCGGGAGCCGAGCTGCTCCACGTCCCGATCGGGATGGCGCAGTTCGACCTGAGCCTCGACCTGACGGCCGACGGCCAGGGCGGGTACGCGGGCGAGCTGATGTACCGGCGCGACCTGTTCGACGGGGCGACGGTGGCGCGCTGGGGCGAGTGGTTCGTCCGCCTGCTGGACCGGCTGACCGCCGACCTCGAACGCCCCATCGCCGACCTGGATCCGCTGACCGCGGCAGAACGCGAGGAGCTGCTGGAGTGGGGGCGCGGCGTGCCGCTGGGCACGGCAGAGCCGGTCGTCACCAGGATCCTGGCGCAACCCCAGGACCGGGTGGCGGTGACCGGGCCGAGCGGGGCCGGGCTGACCTACGGCGAGCTGGTCGACTGGGCGTCGCGGCTGGCCGGCGGACTGGCGCGCGAGGGGGTGGAGCCCGGGGACGTGGTGGGCGTGTGCCTGCCGCGCGACGAGTACCTGCCCGCCGTACTGCTGGCCGTGTGGCTGGCCGGGGCGGCGTATCTCACGCTCGACCCGGAACACCCGCAGGAACGGCTCGGCTGGGTGGCCGCCGACGCGGGCGTCAAGGTCGTCGTCACCCGGCTGGGCGTCGCGAGGATTCCCGGCGCGCGGGTGGTCGACGCCGACGGGCTGCTCGCCGTACCGGCCATCAGGAGCACCGAGCCGGACGCCCTGGCGTACGTCCTCTACACCTCCGGCTCCACCGGACGCCCGAAGGGCGTCGAGATCACCCAGGGGAGCGTCGCAGCGCTGGTCGCGGCCATGGAGCGGGAGCCGGGGTTCGGGGCGGGCGACGTCATGCCCGTGGTCGCGCCGCTGGCGTTCGACAACCTCGGCTCCGAGGTCTGGACGCCGCTGGCGCTCGGCGGACGCTGCGTCGTCGTCGAGCGCGACTGCGCCATCGACGGGCACGCGCTCGCCGAACGCATCACCGCGACCGGCGTCACCATCCTCGACACCCCGCCGACCAGCCTGCGGATGTTGCTGGCCGCCGGGTGGCAGGGGGATCCGGCGATGAAGGTGTGGACCGGCAGCGAGGTGCTCGACCCGGCGCTGGTGCGCGAGATCCTGCCCAGGGTGGCCGAGTTGTGGAACGCCTACGGGCCCACGGAGACCACGGTCACCTCGGCCGTGCACCGGGTGACCGCCGAGGACGTGGACACGGTGCCGATCGGGCGGCCCACGGCGGGCGAATGGGTCTACGTGCTGCAGGAGGACGGCAGGCTGGCCCCGCCAGGCGTGGTGGGTGAGCTGTGGATCGGCGGCGCCGGGGTCGCGCGGGGCTACCGCAACCGGCCGGGCGAGGCGTTCGTCCCCGACCCGTTCGTCGCGGGCGGCCGGTGTTACCGCACGGGCGACCTGGTGCGCTGGAACCGGCGCAGGCTGGAGTTCGTCGGGCGGCGCGACCACCAGGTGAAGATCCGCGGCCAGCGCATCGAGCTCGGCGAGGTCGAGACGGCGCTGCGCGGCCACCCGGCGGTGGCGGCGATCGCCGTGCTCGTGCACCACGAGCACCTCGTCGGCTACGTCGTCTGGAAGCACGCGCCCGACCTGGACGGACTGCGCGCGTTCGCCCGCGGCTGGCTGCCCGACTACATGGTCCCGCGCCGCTGGATGGAGCTGCCCGCGCTGCCGCGCACCGGCTCCGGCAAGATCGACCGCGCCGCGCTGCCCGCGCCCTCCCTCGTGGAGCCGGAGCACGTCCCGCCCCGCTCCACGATGGAGCAGCTCGTGGCGATGATCTGGGGCGAGATCCTGCCGGCCGCGCGGATCGGCGCGACGGACGACTTCTTCGCCCTCGGCGGGCACTCGCTGGCCGCCACCCGCATGGTGGCCCGCCTGCGCGAGGCGATCGGCTGCCGGATCCCCGTCCGCCTGATCTTCGAACGACCCGTGCTCGCCGAGCTCGCCACCGAGCTGGAGACCGTCGCCCTGGCGCAGCTCGCCGCCGAATCAGAGGTGTGAGACATGACAGACGACCGCCTACGCGCGTTACTGGAGGAGCGGATGCGGGCCGCGCTCCGGCAGCCCGGCCGTGCCGGCATCCCGCTCCGTCCCGACCAGGACGCGCCCGCGCCGCTGTCGACGCGGCAGGCGCGGCTGTGGTTCATGATCCGGCTCGTCCCGCAGGCCGCCGCGTACAACCTGCCCCTGGTGATCCGGCTGCGCGGCGCGCAGGAGGAGTTCCTGGTGGAGGCGGTCCGCAGGCTGGCCGCGCGGCACCAGGTGCTGCGCAGCGTGTTCGCCGAGGGCCCGGTCGCGGTGGTGCGTGACTCGGTGCCCGTCAGGGTCGTGGACTGCGAGGACCTCGAAGCGGAACTGGCGGCGGAAACCGGTCGGCCGTTCGCCCTGGAGAGCGAGCCGCCCCTGCGCGCCACGGTGTTCCGGGTGGCTCCAGGCGAGCACGTGCTCGCGCTCACCTTCCACCACATCGCGATGGACGGCTGGTCGGAGGAGGTGGTGCTGCGGGAGCTCTTCGAACCTTCCGCGCCGCCCCGCCTGCAGTACGCGGACTTCGCGGCCTGGGAGACGGCGGACGCCGATCCCGCCTGGTGGGTGGAGCGGCTCCAAGGACTGCCACCCGTCCTGGAACTCCCCACCAGGGGCCCGCGCCCGGCCGTGGCGGACTGGACCGCGGGCGAGGTGCCGGTGGCGATCCCGGCGCGGGTCGCCGAGCAGGTACGGCGTGCAGCCGCGCGGGCGGGCTGCACGCCGTTCATGGTCGTGCTCGCCGCCTGGCAGGTGCTGCTCGGCCGCCTGGCCGGGACCGACGACGTCCCGGTCGGGGTGCCTGAGGCCGGTCGCCACCACCCGGACCTCGAAGAGCTCGTCGGCTTCTTCGTCAACATGCTCGTGCTCAGGGGCGACCTGTCCGGCGCGCCGACCGGGCGCGAGCTGCTGGAGCGGGTCAAGGAGGGCGCGCTGGAGGCGTTCGCCCACGCCGAGGTGCCCTTCGAGCAGGTCGTCGAGGCGCTGCACCCAGAACGCGGGCTCGGCGCGACGCCGCTCTTCCAGGTCAGCCTGAGCGTGCTCGACCGGCCCAAGCTGGACCGGCAGGACGCGGAGCTGGTCCACGTGCCGACCGCCATGGCGCAGTTCGACCTCAGCCTCGACCTCGTCTCCACCGCCGACGGCGGCTACGCGGGCGAGCTGGTCTTCCGCCGCGACCTGTTCGACGAGCCCGTGGTGGCGCGCTGGGGCGCGTGGTTCGTCCGCGTCCTGGACGAGCTGACCGCCGACCTGGACCGGCCGATCGCCGACCTCGACCCGCTGACCGCGCTGGACCGGGAAGAGCTGCTGGACTGGGGGAGGGGCGCGGCGCTGGAGGTCACCGAGTCCGTCGTCGCGAGGATCCTGGCGCACCCGCGCGACCGGGTGGCCGTCGTCGGCCCGTCCGGCGCGGAACTGACCTACGGCGAGCTGGTCGAGCACGCCACCCGCCTCGCCGGTGGACTGGCGGACGCGGGCGTCGCGCGCGGGGACGCGGTCGGCGTGTGCCTGCCGCGCGACGAGTACGTGCCCGCCGTGCTGCTGGGCGTGTGGCTGGCCGGGGCCGCCTACGTGCCGCTGGACCCGGAACACCCGCAGGAGCGGCTCGCCTGGGTGGCCGCCGACGCGGGGGTGAAGGTGGTGGTGACCAGGAAGGGCGTCGCCACGATGCCCGGGGTGCTGGTGATCGACGCGGACGAGCCGCGTGCCGTACGGGCGGTTGAAGCACCGGACGTGGACGACCTCGCTTACATCCTCTACACCTCGGGATCCACCGGACGCCCGAAGGGCGTCGAGATCACCCACGCCAACATCGCCACCCTCGTCGCGGCCATCGCCACCAGGCCCGGCTTCGGGCCCGACGACGTCATGCCCGCCGTCGCGCCGCTCGGGTTCGACGCCTCCACCATGGAGATCTGGGCGCCGCTCGCGCTCGGCGGCCGCTGCGCCGTGATCGAACGCGAGGTCGCCGTCGACGGGCGCGCCCTCGGCGAGCGGATGACCGCCGTGGGCGGCACCGCGGTGTTCCTCACCCCGACCAGCCTCCGCCTGCTCCTGGCAGCGGGCTGGAAGGGCGACCCGCGACTGCGCGTGTGGGCGGGCGGCGAGGCCGTCGACCCAGGGCTGGTGCGCGACGTACGGCCGCTGGTGGCCGAGATGTGGAACGCCTACGGGCCCACGGAGACCACCTCCATCTCGGTCGTGCACCGGCTGGAGGAGGGCAGCGCGCCGATCGGCCGCCCCATGGACGGCGAGCACGTCCGCGTCATGACGGCGGACGGCAGGCTCGCCCTGCCCGGCGTCGTCGGCGAGCTCTGGATCGGCGGCGGCGGGGTCGCGCGGGGCTACAGGAACCGCGCCTTCGACGGGTGCTACCGCACGGGCGACCTGGTGCGATGGCGGCCCGACGGGCTGCTCGACTACGTGGGCCGCCGCGACCACCAGGTCAAGATCCGCGGTCACCGGATCGAACTCGGCGAGATCGAAGCCGTGCTCAGGGAGCATCAGGACATCGCCGACGCGGCCGTGATCGTCCAGGGCGACACGCTCGCCGCCTACCTGACCCCGGCGACCGTCTCCGGCGAGGAGGCGCGCGCCCACCTGAGCCGGTGGCTGCCCGACGCCATGATCCCGCGCCGCTGGGCCAGCCTGGACGCGCTCCCGCTGCTCGCCAGCGGCAAGGTCGACCGTTCGGCGCTGCCGCGGACCCTTCTCCTGCACGACACGTCGACCGCGCTGTCGACCGAGGCGGAGCACCTCGTCGCCGACGTCTGGCGGGCGGTTCTGGACGTCCAGGAGATCTCGGCCACCGACGACTTCTTCGCCCTGGGCGGGCACTCCTACAGCGCCACCCAGGTGGCCGCGCTGCTGAGGGAGGCGCTGGGGTGCCGGGTGCCGATCCGGATGGTGTTCGACCTGCCGGTGCTGGCCGACTTCGCCCGCGCGCTCGAAGAGCTCCTCGAAGGGGAGACCGCGTGACCCTCCAGACGCGACTGGCCGCCGCCCGCCGTACGGTCGCCGCCACCGGGATCCCCGCGACCACCAGCGGCGACGGGGACGTGCCCATGTCTCCCGCCCAGGCCAGGTTGTGGTTCGTCTGGCGGCTCGAACCGGACAGCCCCGCCTACAACCTGCCGATCGCGCTGCGCCTGAGAGGCGAGCTGGACGTCGGCGCGCTGGTCGGCGCGGTGGAGGAGGTGGCGCGTCGGCACCGGGTGCTGCGCAGCGTCTTCGTCGAGGAGAACGGGCGGCTCCTGACCCGGCTGGTCCCTCCCTGCGTGGTCTCGTTCTCCTCCGACACGGCGACGGAACGGCCCTTCGCGCTGGACCGCGAGCCGCCGATGCGGGCCGTACTCCACCAGGTCGGGCCCGAGGAGCACGTGCTCGCGCTCACCTTCCACCACATCGCCATGGACGCCCGCTCCCTGACCGTGGTGCTGAACGAGCTCGCCGCCCTGTACGGCGGAGCCGTCCTGCCGCCGCCCCTGCAGTACGCCGACGTGGCCGCGTGGGAAGCCCGGCGCGGGGACGACGGCGGGCTGGAGTGGTGGCGGGAGCGGCTGGCCGGGCTCGCGCCGGTGCTCGACCTGCCCACCGACCGGCCGCGTCCCGTCGTGGCGGACTGGGCGGCGGGCGAGGTGCCGGTCACCGTACCCGGGGTCCTCTCCGCGGCCGAACGCCTCGGCTGCACGCCGTTCATGGTGTTGCTGGCCGGGTGGCAGATCCTGCTCGGACGGCTGGCCGACGTCGACGACGTGGCGGTCGGCGTCCCCACGTCCGGGCGCTACCACCCGGACATGGCCGACGTCGTGGGGTGTTTCATCAACACCCTCGTGATGCGCACGGATGTCCGTGACGGGGTCGAGGGGGTCCGCGACACCGTCCTGGACGCCTTCGGCCACGGGAACACCCCCTTCGAGCGGATCGTCGAGGCGCTGCAGCCCGAGCGCGGCCTGTCCACGACGCCGATCTTCCAGGTCATGCTCAACGTCGTCGACGACCTCGCCTCCGCCGCCATCCCCGGGCTGGACGTCGAGGAGATCCCGCTGCCGGGCACCCGCACCAAGTACGACCTCAACCTCGGCCTCGCCCGCACGGGAGAGGTGTACGCGGGCGCGCTCACCTACCGCGCCGACCTGTTCGACCACGCCACGGCGGAACGCGTCGTCGGTTGGTACCTGACCGTCATGGACCACCTCGTCCGGGACGAGCCGCTCGACACCCTGGAACCCGTCACCGGCCCGGCCCTCGCCGGACCGCCGATCGACGACGAGCCCCTGCCGCCCGTGCACCGGCTGATCGAACGCTGGGCCTCCTCCAACGCCACGGCCGTCGTCGGCCCGGCCGGCTCGCTCACCTACAACCAGCTGGAACGGCGAGCCAACCGCATCGCGCACCGCCTCATCGGCCTGGGCGTGACCGCGGACGAGCCGGTCGGCGTGCTGCTCGAGTCGGGCACCGACCTGGTCTGCGCGTTGCTCGGCATCTTCAAGTCAGGCGGCGGCTACCTGCCGCTCGACAGCGTGTACCCGACGGAGCGCATCGCCGCCATGCTCGCGGCAGCGGGGGTGCGTGCCGTACTGACGGAACGCTCCCTCGCCGACCGGCTCGACAGATCCGCCCACTCCATCGTGGTCCTGGACGCTCTGGACGACGTCCGGGACACCAGGCCGGACGTGGACGTCCGGCCCGAGCACCTCTCGCACGTGATCTTCACCTCCGGCTCGACCGGCGTGCCCAAGGCCGTCGCGGGGGAGCACCGCAACATCTCCCGCTACCTCGACGGGATGATGCGGCGCCTCGGCCCGGTCGACGGACGGACGTTCGCCGTCGTCTCGACCCCGGCCGCCGACTTCGGCCTGACCTGCGTGTTCGGCGCGCTCACCACCGGCGGCACGGTGCACCTGGTGTCCCGCGAGGTCGCCATGGACCCGGAGGCGTTCGCCGCCTACAACGCCGAGCACGGCATCGACGTGCTCAAGTGCGTGCCCAGCCACCTGGAACTGCTCGCCGCGCACGGCGACCTCGCCGCCGTGCTGCCGCGCGAGCTCCTCATCGTCGCCGGAGAGGCCTGCCCCTGGAGCCTGGTCGACCGCGTCCGTACGGCCAGACCGGGCCTGCGCATGCAGAGCCACTACGGGCACACGGAAAGCACCATGATCGCGATGACCTGCGACGTGGACGAGGTGACGCCCTCCGCCCTGGTGCCGCTCGGCGAGCCGCTGCCCGGTGTGGTCGGGTACCTGGTCGACAGGGCGGGCCGTCCCGTGCCGCCCGGTCTGCCTGGAGAGCTCGTCATCGGCGGTCCAGGCATCACCCGCGGCTACCTCAACGACCCCGTGCGCACGGCTGAGCGGTTCACCGGCGAGCCCCGCTGTTACCGCAGCGGCGACGTGCTGAGGGTACGGCCCGACGGCACGGTCGAGTTCCGCGGCAGGACCGACGACCAGGTCAAGATCCGCGGGCACCGGGTCGAGCTCGGCGAGGTCACCGTGGCGCTGCTGGCGCATCCGCTGGTCAGGGAGGCGGTCGTGCTGCCGACCGGGGAGGGTCACGAGCGGGTGCTGACCGCGTGGCTGGTCACCTCGCCCGGCGCGGACGTCGCGGAGATCCGGCGGCACCTGCGCAAGGGGCTGCCCGACCACATGGTTCCCGCGGGGATCGTCGTGCTGGAACGGCTGCCGCTCAACCCGAACGGCAAGATCGACCGGGCGGCGCTGCCCCGGCCCGCCGCCGCTGCCGCGGCTCCGCCTGGCCCGCTGGGCACGGTCACCGAGTACCTGGTCGCGTCCGCCTGGGCGGAGGTGCTGGGGGTGGCGCTTCCCGGGCCGGGGGACGACTTCTTCGCGCTGGGCGGGCACTCGTTCGCCGCGGTCCGGGTGATGGGCCGGCTGGGGGCGCCGGTGCGGTTGATCTTCGAGCACCCGGTGCTCGCCGATCTCGCCGCGGCTCTGGGGAGGGCGGGCGGGAGTGGTTCCGAGCCGATCCCGCGGCGGCCGGACGGGCCGGTGGAGCTGTCGCCCGCGCAGGCTCGGCTGTGGTTCCTGTCGCAACTCGACCCTTCCGGGTCGGCCTACAACGTGGGCATGACGTTGCGGCTGACCGGGCCGCTGGACGTGGCGGCTCTGGCAGGCGCTGTCAGGGACGTGGCCTTGCGGCACGACGTGTTGCGCAGCGTGTTCCTGGAGGACGGGGTCCGGCTGGTCGATCCCGCTCCGGTTGCCTTGGTCTGCCCGGTGGATCTGGCTGCTGAGGTCGCCGCCGAGACCGCGCGGCCGTTCGCGCTGGAGACCGAGCCGCCGATGCGGGCGGTCCTCTTCCACGTGGGTCCCGAGGAGCACGTGCTGGCGCTCACCTTCCACCACATCGCCATCGACAACTGGTCCAGGGGCCTGATCGGCGACGACCTCGCCGCCTTCTACGGCGGTGCCGAGCCTTCACCGCCGCCCCTGCAGTACGCGGACGTGGCTCATTGGGAGGCCTCCTCCTCCGGTGAGGACGTCGAGTGGTGGTGTGAGCGGCTCGCCGGGTTGCCGCCGCTGCTGGAGCTGCCCACCGACCGGCCCAGGCCGGTGGTGGCCGACTGGACCGCGGGGGAGGCAGCCGTCTCCGTGCCGGCCGCCGGGGTGCGGGACCTGGCGAGGCGGCTGGGCTGCACGCCGTTCATGGTGCTGCTGGCCGGGTGGCAGATCCTGCTCGGACGGCTGGCCGAGGTGGGGGACGTCGCGGTCGGCGTGCCCGAGTCCGGCCGTCACCACCCGGACATGAACGACGTGGTCGGGTGCTTCATCAACACGCTCGTGATGCGGACGGACCTCACGGGGAACCCGACCGGGGCCGAGGTGGTCGGTCGGGTGCGTGAGACGGTTCTGGGGGCCTTCGGGCACGCCCGCACGCCTTTCGAGCGGATCGTGGAGGCGGTGCAGCCCGAGCGGGGGCTTTCCTCGACGCCGATCTTCCAGGTCATGCTCAACGTCCTGGAGGAGCCCGCCGCCTCGCCCGCGCTGGCCGGGGTGGAGGTGGAGCTGCTGGAACCACCGGTCTCGTCCGTCAAGTTCGACCTGAACCTGGGGTTGGTGGCGGCCGGAGACTCCTACGAGGGGGCGCTGCTGTACCGCGCCGACCTTTTCGACGCATCGACGATCGCGCAGATGCTCGACTCCTATACCGCGATATTGGCTGATTTGTCGGGCGACCCTTCGCGGCCGATTGGTGTCCTGCAGCCCCCTCTCGCTGCTCAGGCTGTCGCTGTGGTGCCCGTGGAACCCGTGGCGCCGAGCACCCCCACGCAGCGGCGGATCGCGGACGTCTGGGCGGACGTCCTGCGGATCCCCGTCCCCGCGCTCGACGACGACTTCTTCGCCCTCGGCGGACACTCCTTCGCCGCCGTGCGTGCCGTACGCGCGATTGGCGGGGATCTGCGGGTCATCGACCTCTTCATGCACCCCACGCTGCGCGAGCTGGCCCATTTCATCGACGGACCTTCTTCGGCCGGGGGGTTGCTCCATCGCCTCGGCGGGCCGCGTCAGGCCGCGACCAGGCTGGTCTGCGTGCCGTACGGGGGAGGCTCCGCAGCGGTGTTCCGCCCCCTCGCCGACGCCCTCTCCGGTCAGTCCGTCGAGGTCCTGGCCGTCGAGCTGCCGGGACACGACCCGGCCAGGGCGGGCGAGGAGCTCGTCCCGATCGACGCCCTCGCCGACCGCCTGGCGGCCGAGATCGGGCCGGGCGCTCCGGTCCTGCTGTACGGCCACTGCGTCGGCTCGGCCCTCGCCACCGCGCTGGGACAGCGGCTGGAGGCGGCGGGCGTGCCGCTGAGCGGCGTGATCGTCGCGGGCAGCTTCCCGACCGCGCCGCTGCCGGGCCGGATCTCCTCCTGGGTACGGCAGGCGTTCCCGCGCAGCCGCTGGGTCTCCGACCGGCTGTTCCGCGACACCCTCCGCGCGACCGGCGGGCTGCTCGACGACATGGACGAGGCCACCACGGACACCGTCCTCCGCGCGCTGCGCCACGACTCCGAGGAGGCCCAGGCCTGGTTCGGCGCCTGGCTCTCCGCGCCCGGGGAACGGCTGCGCGCCCCGGTGCTGTGCCTCGTGGGCGAGTCCGACCTGCAGACCCGCATGTACGAGGAGCGTTACCAGGAGTGGGCGGCCTTCGCGGAGAACGTCTCCCTGGCCACCATCCCCAGAGCCGGTCACTACTTCATCCGCCACCAGCCTTTGGATATCGCGGCAGCCATCACCGCGTTCCCCCCTTCGACTGAACCCGTGCCTCCGCCCGCCCGGCAGTCCCTGCGGCCCTTCTACACCGTGGCGGCGGGCCAGTTCGTGTCCATGATGGGCAGCGCGCTCAGCTCCTTCGCCCTCGGCGTATGGGCGTACCAGCGCAGCGGGCGCATCATGGACCTCGCCCTCGTCGTGATGCTCGCGCAGCTCCCCGCGATCCTGCTGACCCCGCTCGGCGGCGCGGTGGCGGACCGCTTCGACCGGCGGCGCGTCATGCTGGCGGCGGACGCGGTGGCGGGGGTGGCGATGGCGGCGCTGCCGGTCCTGATGCTCACCGACAGCCTCAGCATTCCAGCGATCTGCGCGATCGTGGGCCTGACCTCGATGGCGACGGCCTTCCACGCCCCCGCCTATCTGGCAGCCATCGCCCAACTGGTCCCGAAGCCCTATCTACCCCAGGCGAACGCGCTGGCCCAGATAGGAGTGGGCGCGGGCACCGTCTTCGGCCCTCTGGCGGGCGGCGCGTTGATCGTGGCCGTCGGCCTGCCGGGCGTGGTCACCATAGACGTGCTGTCCTTCGCGGCAGGCGTACTGACGCTGCTGGCCGTACGCTTCCCCGACCGCCTTTTCCTCCGCCGCGAGGAACCCTTCCGCAAGGCGCTGTCCGGGGGTTGGCGCTTCCTCTCCCAACGCCCACCCCTGATGGTGATGATCGCCTACTTCGCGGTGGTCAACTACTTCACCGCCATGATGTGGATAGCCCTGCCCCCATTGGTTCTCACCCAGAGCACCCCCACCGCCCTGGGCGTGGTGGAGGCAGTAGGCGGCTGCGGCGCGATAGCGGGCGCCGTTGTGGCAATAGTCTGGGGCGGCAGCGAACGCCGGGCCACGGGCATGCTGGCCTGCGTCATCGGCTCAGGAATAGGCGTGATCCTCATGGGCGCGCAGCCGACGATCTGGCTGATAGCGGCAGGACTGTTCACCCGTCTAGCTTTCATGTCCCTGGGAAATGCCCACTGGCTTTCGATCATCCAAACCAAAGTGGGCCACGAGCTGCAGGGCAGGGTGCTGGCCATCAACATGATGTGCGCCGCCATCATGCAACCCCTGGGTTTCCTGACCACCCCCGGATTGGCCAACGCCTTCGGCGTAGGCCCGCTGCTGGCCGCCTCGGGCGTGTTCCTGGTGATCTGGGGGATAGCCGGTCTCCGCTACCGGCGACTCCACCACCTGGAGGACGAACTCCCCGACACCACGCCCCCCGCCGAATGGGACCCGATACACCGAACCCCCAGTTCCGGGCGCGATAAGCTGGTCGGATGATCGTCCTCGCCTCTGCCTCCACCGCCCGGCTCGCCCTGCTGCGCAGCGCCGGGTTCGATCCCAAGGTGATCGTCAGCGGCGTCGACGAAGAAGCCGTCACCGCCCCCAACCCCGCCCAACTGGCGCTGACCCTCGCCCAGGCAAAAGCAAGATCCGTGGCCGCCACCCTCTCGGAGGGCGTGGTGATCGGCTGCGACTCCGTCCTCGAACTCGACGGCCGCCCCTACGGCAAGCCCTCCTCCAAGGAGGACGCCATAGACCGCTGGCGCCTGATGCGCGGCCGCACCGGCCGCCTCCTCACCGGCCACTGCCTGATCGACGCGACCACCGGCAGGGAAGCCAGCGAAACAGGCAAGACGGTCGTCCGCTTCGGCACTCCGTCGATGGAAGAGATCGAAGCCTACGCAGCCACAGGCGAGCCCCTCCACGTGGCGGGCGCGTTCACCCTGGACGGCCACGGCGGCTGGTTCGTGGAGGGCATCGAAGGCGACCACGGGAACGTTCTAGGCATTTCCCTGCCCCTGGTCCGCGAACTCCTCGCAGAACTGGGCTACGCGGTGACGTCCTTCTGGCGCTAGCCTGCCGGTCATGCGATCTCTGCGCGACTTCTTCGGTGGTGTCGGCTTCTTCTTCCAGGGGCTCGGCTGGGCCGGACGCAACGGCCGCTGGTGGCTGTTCGGCCTGATCCCGGCGCTGATCGCGTTCGCCGTGTACGTGGTGGCGATGGTGTTCCTCTACAACTACACCGACGAGATCGCCACGTTCCTGACGCCCTTCGCGAACAACTGGGCCTCCGGGTGGCGGGACACGGTGCGCATCCTGTTCCAGTTCGTCATCTTCGTGGGCGGGCTGGCGCTGGCCGTCCTGACCTTCACGGCCCTGACGCTGGCGATCGGCGAACCGTTCTACGAGAGGCTGTCCGCCGAGGTCGACCCGCTGCCGGGGCACGTGGAGGAGCCTTGGTGGCGTACGGTGCCCCGCTCGATCCGCGACAGCCTGGTGACCCTGGGCTACGTGCTGCTCTTCACGATCCCGCTGTTCTTCCTGGGCTTCATCCCAGTGGTGGGCCAGACGATAGTCCCGGTGTTGGGCGCCGCCGTTTCCGGATTTTTCCTAACAGTAGAGCTAACCGCCCTGGCCATGGAGCGCCGCGGAATGGCCCGCAGGGCCCGCTTCGCCGTACTCCGCCAGAGCAAAGCCTCCGCCCTGGGCTTCGGCGTGGTGGTCTTCCTCCTGTTCCTGGTCCCTTTCGTAGCCGTGATAGCCATGCCAGCCGCCGTAGCCGGCGCCGCCCTCCTCGTCCGCACCCGCCTAACCCCAACCCCCGCCTAACCCCAACCCCTGCCTGACCCGCCACCCGGGCCTAACCCCAGCCCCCTGGCTACCCGTCACCTCGGCCTAACCCCAGCCCCCGGGCTAACCCGTCACCTCGGCCTAACCCCAGCCCCCGGGCTAACCCGCCACCCCGGCCTAACCCCAGCCCCCCGGCTAAACCGCCACCCCCCACCTGACCCGACCGCGCCTGACCCCACCTACCCCCACCCTCCGCCTAGCCCCACCCGCACTGCCCTGTCTCGCCTAATCCCACAGCCCTCCGAGGCCAGTCGCATGACCCACGCCCGGCCTTCCCAAGGCACGCCCAGCCTCAGCCCCTCCGCTAGCCCGCCAGCCCGCGCCCTGCCCTCACCCCGGCCCTTCCAAGGCGCCGGGTCGGCGAGAAGAGGTACGGCGCAGCCCGGCGCCCTCCACCGGCCCTCAGCCACCCACCCGCACCTACCGAGGCCCGCGCCCCTCCACCGGCCCTCAGCCACCCACCCGCACCTACCGAGGCCCGCGCCCCTCCACAAAGCCCCCATCCACAGGCCGCCAGCCCCTGCCCCGCGTTATCCCCAGAGCGCCACTCGGCCCAAAATCCCCACCCAACCCCCCGGCATCCTCTTCCCCCATGAGCACCTCCCCGGGCATCTCCCCAAGCGTCTCCGAGCCAACGCTCACCCTCGCCAGCCCCGCAGACATCCTGGCCGCCATCCCCTACCTGGTCGGCTTCCACCCGAAAGACAGCCTCCTGGTGCTGGGCATAGACGACATAGACCTGAAGATCACCACCCGCTGGGACCTCCCCCTCCCACCAGGCGCCCTCATCCCCCTACCCCCCATGCTCGCCCGCGAGAAAGTCACCCGGATCATCGCCGTAGGCTACGGCCCAGGCCAGCAGGTAACCCCCGCAATCGACCGCCTACAAGACCTCTGCGCCTCAAACGGAATCACCCTCTGCGAGGCCCTACGCGCCCACGACGGCCGCTACTGGTCCTACGTCTGCGACATCCCAGGATGCTGCCCCCACAACGGCACCCCCTACGACCCCTCAACCAGCGCAGTAGCCGCCGAAGCAGTGGTCAGAGGCATGGTCGCCCTACCAGGCCGAGACACGATAGAAGCCACCGTAGCCCCCGCCACAGGCCCAGTACGGCTGGCAATGCGCGCAGCCACCGCCCAAGCAGTGGCCGACCTGAGAACCCGCCTGAATGCCACCAAAACCCCCGACTCCCTGGCCGCCACCATCGTGGCCCAAGGCATAGCCAGAGTCCGCACAGCCCTGACCCCAGGAACCAGACTCAACGACACGGAAGCCGCCCGCCTAGGCCTGGAACTAGCCGTGATCCGCGTAAGAGACGAAGCCTGGACCCGCATAGACGACGCCACCCAACCCCTCCACGTCACACTGTGGAAAGACCTCACCAGACGCCTGGAAGACCGCTTCGTCCCACCAGCAGCCTCGTTGCTGGCAATGTCCGCCTGGCGCTCAGGCGACTGCGTCCTGGCCTCCATCGCCCTGGAACGAGCCCTGACCATCGACCCGACCTACTCGATGGCCAACCTGCTCACCCACGCGATGAACCACCTGCTCTCACCGCAACTCCTAAGAGGCCGCATGCCCACCCCAGCCGACCTCGACCGCACCATGGGCACCCCAAGAGCCGTCTGGCTAACCCCCTTGCTCAACATCCTGGAAGACCCAACCCCCCACTAACCCACCCAACCCCACCCCCGCCAGCCTCACTCGCCCGCCTCCAGCCTCACTCGCCCGCCTCCAGCCTCACTCGCCCGCCTCCAGCCCCACCCACACGCTCAGCCCCACCCACCCACACGCCCAGCCTTACTCACCCGCCCGCAGCCTTACTCACCCGCCCGCAGCCTTACGCACCCGCCCCCAGCTCCCGCCCGCGCCCAGCCAGCCCCACCCACTCGCCGCCAGCCCACACAAAGCACCCCACCAGGAACCAACGCCCCGATCCCGAGCCCCCACCCAGAACCCCGATCCGGGCCTCCATCCGCCCCGACCTCAGGCCTCAGCCCTCAACCCCAGACGCCCGGCTACGAGACCCCCGATACGAGACCTCCGACTACGGAACCTCTGGCGACGTGACCTCTGGCGACCCGACCACCCGGGCACGGGGATTCTCGGCGACGGGACCGTCCGGCCACGGGACAGCTCACGCGACGGGACCGAACCTCCCACGCGCCCAACCCTGGCGCCTACCGGAGGATTGCCAACGACCCCACGAAATACCGCAAGCCCTAAGAAGAGCGGCACCTAACAAGAAGAAAGGAACCCCGACAAATGAGCCGAAAAATCCCCAAAAACCCCAGAGGGATCTACAGCCCCTCCTGCCTCCGCCGTTCGTTATAAGCGCGCATACGCGCCGGGTACCCAGTGAGCTGCACGTCATAAACAGGCAACGCCAGATCACGAGCAACCTTGTGGATCACCCCCGGAGACCCAACCCGCCGCCGCGTCCACTCACCGTCATCAGCGACCGCAACAGCCGTCGTATCAGTAGCGAACGTCTCAGGCTCGACATAAAACTCCACACCACGCCGCGACTTGGCGAAGGCGATGAGCGCTTCAATGTCGGCGTCCGTCGCCTCGCGATCGAATTTCGCGATCTTCTGTCCGCGCAGGCGCCTGATCCCGTAGCGGTCTCGCCATCTCATGCCTCCTTTTTATACCGTTCAGCGCCCTGGCGCGTCGGGGCTGTTCTAGGGGACAGATAGGGGTTCCTCCCCGATGTCCCCCAGCGTCGGAGGACGCAGGATGAAGGGTGACTCGCCCGTATCGACGAAAGGCAAGGCTCACATGGCAGAGGCACCTTCTCCACCCCGGCCTGAGCAGGCGCATCTCCGCGTGACCAACCAGGACCGCGAGCACGTGGTCGAGCACGTCAAAGCCGCATACGCGGAGGGGCGTTTCGACAAGTTCGAGTTCGACGAGCGCCTGGAACGCGCGATGACGGCGCGCACGCACGCCGACCTCATGCCCATCATGACCGAGCTGTACGGCACGCGCCCTGTACCCGCCCACATCCCCCGCCCCATGCCTGCAGCCCCGCCACCCCGCTACCACGGCATGCCAGAAAGCAACGAACGTCTTGGCGCCGCCCTGGCACACGGCCTCGCCCTGGTGGGCTTCCCCATCCTCGGCCCGCTGCTGCTGTTGCTGACCGGCGGCAAGACCTCCGCCTACATCCGCCAGCAGTCCATGGAAGCCCTGAACTTCCACCTGACTGTCCTGGGCATTTCACTCCTCCTGCCCCTGACGATCGTCGGCGTAGTCCTGGTACCGGTGGTGTGGGTGGCAGCCTTCGTCCTGGCCATCGTCGGAGGCGTCAACGCCCTGGCGGGCAACGACTACCGCTACCCCATGACCATCCGCCTGGTGAAGTAGCCCCAACCCATCACGCCCCGCCCGACCCGCTTGCCGTACCCGCCCTAGGCAAGGCTGCGCCACATACGGAACATCACAGCCATGAGCGGGCTACGGGCGTGAGCCGCGCCACGGGCATGAGCAGCACAGCAAGCACGGGAGGCGAGGCGCAGCGCGCAAGAGACATCCACGGGCAACAGAACGCGCGCCACTGCACGGGTAGGGGTGCCTGGTTCGGAGCGTGCAGGCACGGGGGAGCACCCGTACGGGCATACGCGCTTGGCGCGGAGGGGGCGTGGCCGTGCATGGCGCGGAGGGGTGGCCGTGGATGGCGTGGAGAGGGCGTGGCCGTGCGCGTGGCGCGCAGCGGGCGCGGCTGTGCACGCATGGCGCGGAGAGGGCGTGGCCGTGCATGGCGCGCAGCGGGCGTGGCCGTGCACGCAGGGTGTGGACAGGGCATGGCCGGAAGGTGAGTGCGAGGTGTGTGGGGTGCCACGCGTTGAGGCTGGGGGGTGCGAGGGCGTGACCGGCAGGTGCCGGGACTGCAGGGGGGATTAGCTGGCCAGGACCTCGTACTTGACGGTCATCACGCCAGCGGAGGTGTCGCCGATGGCGGAGAACGCGGCCTCGGAAAGGTCCAGGCAACGACCGCCGGTGTACGGTCCGCGGTCGTTGATGCGTACGGTGACCGACTCCCCGTTCGCCTGGTTCGTGACGCGGACCTTGCTGCCCAGCGGCAACGTCTTGTGCGCGGCGGTCATCGCGGAGGGGTTGAAGCGTTCACCGCTGGCCGTCATCTGGGGTTCGCCGTAGTACGAGGCGCCGCACGTGCCGCTGGAAAGGATCCGGGGCTTCGGCTTGGTGGTCTTCTTCGGGGTGGGCTTGCTGTCGGCCGTCTCGGTCCCGCTGGACGATGAGGGTCCGTCGTCCGAGGTGCTCTTACTGGACGGGGTCGCGGTGCTCTTGCTCATCTTCGGCGACGGGGTGGGCTTCTTGGTGGACTTCGCGACCGCACCGCCGGGCGCGTCGGGGATGAGCGCCGTCGGGGTGGGGGAGGCCGCGCTGGGGGCGGCGGCGAGGTCCAGGGTGGTGGGCTTGGGGTCGTCGCCGTTCGCGACGGCGGCCCAAGCGGTGGTCGAGGCGGCTACGACGACGGCAGCGCCTGCTGCGACGGTCGTCCAGCGGCGTCGGCCGGGAGCCATCATGCGGCCCAGCGGATTCTGGCGGGACGGCTTGTGGGAGTGCTGACCCAAGGGAAACCACGGTCCTTGATAGGGGACATGACAGGGAAGGGCCAGACGTGGGGGAGGGGGTGGGGCGGCGCGTGCGTCTGCCATTCCCAAGGCGGGGCATCGGGGCCCTGCGCGTGGTTGAACATACGTGACAAACAACCGGCAAAGGCAAATTAATGGGACATCCAGTGACATATCTCACTTTGGTCCCCGCTTTGCTTCGAAGCCCGAGCGTACGCGCTGGATCTTGCGTTTTCTGGCGAACCGTTGACTTCCGCAGCACTCCCCGTGCGCAGAGCGGATGAACACGGCAAATCCGCAGGCCAGCACGGTTGCCGTGGTCCCGGGCGAAGGCCCGCAGCATCACCGGGGCCTTGCATGAGAGCCCATGCGGACCGCTGTCACGCCCCCTCGGCCAGGCGCGGCTAGCGGCCGTAGAAGGGCGCGGGAGTGTGGGCGTGCAGGGCGCTTGGATGCCGGGGCGCGGGGGGTGCGGGGCGGAAGCGGGAGGCGGGGGCTTGGTGCGAGTGGTGTGGCCCTGGGCCGTTGGAGGGCGCCGGGTTGCGCCGTACCTCGTCTCGCCGACGCGGCGCCTTGGGGAGGCGGGCGTATGGGGTGCGGTGCAGAGGGCGGGGCGCGGCGTGCGGGGCGGGAAGCTGTACCTCGTCCCGCCGACCGGTGTCTCGGAAGGGCGGGGAGGGTTAGAGCATCAGGGCGCGGACGGTTTCGATGGTGTCGGCGTCCTCGGGGCGTTTGTCGGGGCGGTAGCGCAGCACTCGGGCGAAGCGCAGGGCCATGCCGCCTGGATATCGAGGGGAGCGTTGTACGCCGTCGAAGGCTACTTCCACGACCTGTTCCGGGCGGACGGTCACGGTCCAGCCGTCTGTTGGGCCGTCGGCCAGTTCCAGGAAGCGTTCCGTCTGCCAGGCCAGCAGTTCGTCGGTCAGGCCCTTGAAAGTCTTGCCCAGCATGACGAAGTCGCCGGATTCCGGGTCGCGGGCGCCCAGGTGGAGGTTGGAGAGTTTGCCTTCGCGGCGGCCGTGGCCCCACTCGACGGCCAGCACCACCAGGTCCAGGGTGTGGCGGGGTTTGACCTTGATCCAGCCTGCGCCTCTGCGGCCCGCCGCGTAAGGAGAGGTCAGGGATTTGACCACCACGCCCTCGTGGCCGGATTTGATGACGTCTGTGAAGAAGGCTTCGGCCTTGTTCACGTCGTCTGTTGTCAGGCGGGGGGTGAGGAGCTCTGGCGGGGCCGTACGGGTGAGGATTTCCTGGCGTTCCGAGTAAGGGAGGTCCAGGAGGTCGGTGCCGTCCACGCGTAGGGCGTCGAAGAAGAACACGCTCAGTGGGGTCTCGGCGCGCAGGCGGGGCACGTCGGTCTTGCTGGTGGCTCGGGAGACGGTGACCTGGAAAGTGTGCGGGCGGCCGTCGGGGCGCAGGGCTATGACCTCGCCGTCGAGGACCAGGTCGGTGGAGGGGAGCGCCAGCAGCGCTTCGACCAGCTCGGGGACCTGGGGGGTGATGTCGTCGAGGGTACGGGTGAAGATGTGCACCTCTGAGCCGGAACGGTGTGCCTGGACGCGGACGCCGTCCAGCTTCCACTCCAGTGCGGCGGGGACGCCTGCCTTCTCCAGCGCGGCGGCTACGTTGGGGGCGCTGCCTGCGAGCATCGGGGCCACGGCTCGGCCGACTTCGAGCTTGAAGGCGTGCAGGGCTTCGACGCCGCCGGAGAGCGCGGCGGCACCTACGGCGGGGAGCCAGCCGCGCAGGGTCAGGGCGCGGCGTACGTCGGCGGACGGGGCGCCGGAGGCCTTGGCGATCGCCTCGATCATGACGCCGTCGAGGGCGCCCTGGCGGAGCTCGCCGCTGAGCAGGCGCATCAGGAAGGACTGCTCCTGGCTGGTGACGGCGCTGAACAGCTCGGCGACCAGCGCCTTGCGCGCGGCCTGGGAGCCGGGGCCGGAGACGGCCTTGATGCGGGTGAGCAGGGCGTCCACGTCGGTGAGCGTGGCGGTGGCGACGAGTTTGGGCTGCGGGAGGTCCTGCAGGGTGCGCCAGCCGACGCCCACCTGGCGTTGGGGCAGCTCGCCTGAGAGGTAGGAGATCGCGATCTCCGCTTCGGCTGGGGCGACCCGGGCGAGGAGCTCGGCCAGATGGCCGACCTTGCCCAGGCGGGCGGACGTCCGCGTCACCGCCTCCGACACGCGGACCACGTCGATCAGTAGCACACCGCTTATGTTGCCCTACTGCGCCGACAAAGTCTCGCTTCAAGATCAACAAGCGTTTTGGGGGTACGGCGGGGCCGGGGGATCGCCACCCGCCGACGTGGGTGGCGGGTCCGTGCGTCATGGCACTCAGTCGGACGTGGTTCCCGCCGTTACATCGGGTCGGGAAGCGTCGATGGGGTTTCTTGGCTGGTCACGGTGGGGATGGCTGGGGGCTGTTTGGTGGCGCCGGGCTGCGCCGTGCCTCGTCTCGCCGACGCGGCGCTGCGGTTGGCGGGTGTGAGGGTGGTTGGGGGCCCCTCGGTGGCGCCGGGCTGCGCCGTACCTCGTCTCGCCGATGCGGCGCCTTGGGAGCGGGCGGGTGTGGGGGCGAGGTCGGCCACGTGCGATGGGTGGTGCGATCGGAGGGCTGGCCGTACGAGGAGGTTGTGGGGGTGTGGGAGGGAAAGGGGACGGGACCGCCCCGAAAGGGGGCGGTCCCGTTATGTGGGGGTCGTTAGCGGACGCCCAGCAGGTCGACGACGAAGATCAGGGTTTCGCCCGGCTTGATGCGGGCGCCGGCGCCGCGGTTGCCGTAGCCGAGGTGCGGCGGGATGACGAGCTTGCGCCGTCCGCCGACCTTCATGCCCGCCACGCCCTGGTCCCAGCCCGCGATGACGCGCCCGCCGCCCAGCGGGAACTCGAAAGCGTCCCCCCTGTTCCACGACGCGTCGAACTCCTCGCCGGTCGAGAACGCGACGCCCACGTAGTGGACGCTCACGCTGTGGCCCGGCTTGGCCTCGGGGCCGTCCCCCTCGACGATGTCGACGATCTCCAGTTCGGCGGGCGGGTTGCCCTCTGGAAAGTCGATTTCCGGCTTCTCGAGTGCCACGAAATGCTCCTGATGAGAAAGAGATTGGACCCGTCGACTCTACGTGGTCGGGATATCGTGATGCCGCATGGCCGCCCTTTCCCCCGAGGGGATCCTGCTCACCGGGCGCGTCGCCGTGATCACCGGCGCCGCCAGAGGCATCGGCAGGGCGGTGGCCGAGGCGTTCAGCGCGTTCGGCGCCCGCACGGCGGTGTGCGACCGCGACACTCCAGACACCGGCGACCTGGCGATGACGCTGGACGTGCGCGACCCCATGGCGGTGGAGACGTTCGCGCGAGCCGTACAGGAGCGCTACGAAAAGGTAGACATCCTGGTCAACAACGCCGGAGGCACCTTTCACGCGAAATTTCGGGACACGTCCACTAAGGGCGAGCAAACGCTGATAAATGAGAACTTCACCCAGGTCACCGGGATGATCAGGCGGTTCCTGCCCCTCATGACGCCACACGGGTGCATCATCAACGTCACCTCCAGCGAGGCCCACCAAGCCGCCCCAGGGTTCGCGATCTACGCCGCCATGAAGGCCGCCCTCGAGAATCTCACCAGGACCCTGGCCCTGGAACTCGCCCCGATCAGAGTCAACGCCATAGCGCCGGACGCCCTGCTCACCGAAGGCGAGCAGGGCCTGCGCGACGAAACACCCAACGAAGACTACGAGCCCGTACGGCTACCGCCCCTGGGCCGCCTCGGCGACCCAGGAGACGCCGCAGCGGCAGCCGTCTACCTGGCCGCCGCCGGTTTCGTCACCGGCACCACCATCCACGTCGACGGCGGCATCCACGCCGCAGGCGGATGGCGAAGGACTCACCAGCTCTGATGCAGCGGCTTGCCCTCGGTGTAGCCGGACGAGCTCTGGATCCCGACCACGGCCCGCTCGTGGAACTCCTCCAGCGAAGCGGCCCCCGCGTAGGTGCACGACGACCGCAGCCCGGCCACGATCGCGTCGATCTGGTCCTCCACGCTCGGCCGCTGCGCGTCGAGGTACATGCGCGACGTCGAGATGCCCTCCTCGAACAGCGCCTTGCGCGCCCGCTCGAACGGCGTGTCGTCGGCCGTGCGCAGGCGTACGGCCCGCGCCGACGCCATGCCGAAGTTCTCCTTGTACACGCGCCCGTCCGCGTCGGTGCGCGCGTCGCCCGGCGACTCGTACGTCCCGGCGAACCACGACCCGATCATCACGTTCGCCGCCCCGGCCGCCAGGGCGAGCGCCACGTCGCGCGGGTGCCGCACGCCGCCGTCGGCCCACACGTGCCTGCCCAGGCCGCGCGCCTCCAGCGAGCACTCGAGCACGGCGGAGAACTGCGGCCGCCCGACGCCGGTCATCATCCGCGTCGTGCACATCGCGCCAGGCCCGACGCCGACCTTGATGATGTCGGCGCCCGCCTCGACGAGGTCCCGCACGCCTGACGCGGTGACGACGTTCCCCGCGGCGACCGGCACGCCCGGGTCCAGGGCGCGGACGGAACGCAGCGCGGAGAGCATCTTCTCCTGGTGCCCGTGCGCCGTGTCGACCACGAGGCAGTCCACACCCGCGTCGAGCAGCTCCTTCGCCTTGGCCGCGACGTCCCCGTTGACCCCGACGGCCGCCGCGATCCGCAGCCGTCCAGACGCGTCGAGCGCCGGCTGGTAGAGGGTCGCGCGCAGGGCGCCGGTGCGGGTCAGGATGCCGACCAGGCGGCCTTCACCGTCGACGATGGGGGCCAGCCGGTGGCGTCCGGAGTGCAGCTGGTCGAAGGCCTCGCGGGGGTCCAGCCCTGCGGCCAGAGTCAGCAAATTTCCGGACATGACTTGCGAGAGCTGCGTGAACATGTCCACGCCGTGGCAGTCGGCCTCGGTGACCACGCCGACGGGCCGGTTCTCCCAGTCCACCACGATGACCGCGCCGTGCGCCCGCTTGGGCAGCAGGTTCAGCGCGTCGCCGACGGTGTCGTGCGGCGTCAGGGTGAGCGGCGTGTCGTGGACGAGGTCGCGCTTCTTGACCCAGTCGACGACGTCGGTGACGACGTCGATCGGGATGTCCTGCGGGATGACGGTGATGCCGCCCCGCCGCGCCACGGTCTCCGCCATGCGCCGTCCAGCGACGGCCGTCATGTTGGCCACCACGATCGGGATGGTGGTTCCCGTGCCGTCGTTCGTCGAGAGATCGACCCCGAGCCGGGATCCGATCGAGGACCGCGACGGAACCATGAACACGTCGCTGTAGGTCAGGTCGTAACTCGGCTCGAGTCCGTTGAGAAACTTCACGTTGGTCCACCCTATGTGGTGACGGGTCAAGAGAGAGTTTTCCCCGTTCTTGTGGCCTTATGATCGGACGCTATGGACGTCATCGAACGTGAAGAGCTGCTGGTCGTCGGCCTGGCCGTACGGACCACCAACGCTGACGAGCGTGACCCGGCCAGGGGCAGGCTCCAGGGGTTGTGGCAGCGGGCCGGTGCGCCCGGAGCGTTCGCGCACGTGCCGGGACGCGTCGACGAGAACCTCTACGCGGTCCTGACCGACTACGAGAGCGACCACAACGGCGCCTACACGCAGATCGTCGGCGTGGGGGTGCGGACGGTGCCGCGGCTGCCCGAGGGCATGGTGGCGGTCCGTGTCCCCGGCGGCAAGGCGCTGAAGCTGGAGGCGCGCGGCCCGATGCCGCAGGCGCTGATCGAGGCGTGGCAGCAGGTCTGGGCGCACACCGAGGCGGGCGCCCAGCCGCCGAGGTCCTTCGCTACCGACCTCGAAGTGCACCACGCAGGCGGCGCAGATCTCTACATAGCGGTCTGATCGCCAGCGCCGCCGCGACACACGCGAGCGGGATGGCGGGCAGCAGGTAGCGGTGGTCGAAGTCGAGCGCCGCGATCGGCCCGAGGAACAGGAACACCGAGGCCAGCCAGGGCAGCGACACCCGGCGCACCCCCACGAGCAGCATGATCCCGAACAGTGGCCCGTGCAGCAGCCACGGGTACGGCACGGCGTTCAGCACCGACACCCACGGCTGGACGGAGCTGAGCCCCTTGATGCCGGGGTCGTAGGAGCGCCTGACCTGCCCGATGAGCGCGTGCTCCTCGGGCAGCCCCCAGGAGCCGACCGGGTATCCGAGCGCGGGCACGACCCGCTTGGGGTGGGCGACCGGCGTCAGCGTGAAGGCCAGGGACGCGTCCGAGGCCACGTCGCGCAGGTAGTCGAACGGCTGCGCCAGGATCGCCTTGACCGCGAACTCCCTGGCCAGGGCGTTGTACTGGAACCGGTCGCCGCCGAGCCGGTTGAGTGACGCGCCGGGCGCCCAGACGTACTCGGAGGCGGCGTCGACCACGGTCCCGTTCGGGCAAAGCCCCTTAATAACCGGAGATGGCTCTATCACCGAGCAGTCGGCGAACGTCATCGTGCGGGCCCACAACGCGATCCCGTCGGACCCGCTGAGCGCGAACCTGCCGTGGTGCTGCGCGAACCAGCCCGCGTAAGCCAGCAGCGGAAGCGCACCCGCCAGGGTCAGCGCGACCACCGGGCGAGGACCGGCCCGCCGTACCAGGAGAAAGAGGACCAGAAGGCCCAGCAGAGGAGCGGCCGCCGTGCGCGTGAGAGCCGCGCAGGCGATCAGGAGCCCGGCCGCGGCAGCCAGCCGGGGCGAGGGCCGCTCCTCCCACATCAGCGCCGTGACCGCGCCCACGATCAGCAGGATCAGCAGCGTCTCCGACAACACCGCGTGCTCCAGCCGCAGGAAAGCCGGGTTGAACAGCACGGGCACGGTCGCCAGCGCCGCGCCCCACCCGGGCAGGCCCTTGCGCCGCAGCAACGCGTAGATCAGCAGCCCGATCCCCAGCCCCAACGCGTGCTGGACCCCGGCCACCACCCGCACGTCGCGGAAGAACCACAGGAACGCCGAGTACCCGGCCGGATGGAACGCTCCAGGCGGCCGCAGGTGCAACGCGTTGTCCATGTAGGTGAACGAGTCGTACCAGTAGACCTGCGCCGTGTCGTAGGCCAGCATCATGACCACCCGCAGCAGCGCGGCGACCGCCAGGACGACGGCGAAAACACGGTGTCCCCCACGAGTCGCGGCAGGCGCCGACAAAACCGGCAAAGGTCGGGTAAGCAGCATGGGGCCCGAGTAGATCCAAACCGCCATAACCCAGCCGTCACCGAAAGTGGTTATGCGCTGGTTATGACAAATGCGACAGAATGACCCCGGTGCGGATACTGATCGCCGAAGACGAGGTCATGCTCGCCGCCTCGATAGCCGAGGGCCTGCGCGCCGAGGCGCTCGCCGTCGACGTCGCCCACGACGGTCAGGCGGCGCTGGAGCGGCTGGACGTCAACGACTACGACGTCCTGATCCTCGACAGGGACCTGCCCAAGGTCCACGGCGACGAGGTGTGCAGGACCCTGGCCCAGGAGGGCGCCGTGGTCAGGATCCTCATGCTGACCGCGGCGGGAGGGCTGCGCGACCGGGTGGCCGGGCTGTCGCTCGGCGCCGACGACTACCTGCCCAAGCCGTTCGCCTTCGAGGAGCTGCTCGCCCGCGTGCACGCGCTGGGACGCAGGACCAGGCCGGCCGACCCGCCGATCCTGCAGCGCGCGGGGATCAGGCTGGACAGGGCGCACCGCCAGGTCTTCCGCGACGGGCGGTACGTGCCGCTGGCGCGCAAGGAGTTCGGGCTGCTGTTCGAGCTCCTGCGGGCGCAGGGCGCCGTCGTCTCCAGCGAGGAACTGCTGGAGAAGGTCTGGGACGAGCACATCGACCCGTTCACCAACACCCTGCGGACGACCATGATGAAGCTGCGCAAGAAGCTCGGCGAGCCCGTCCTCATCGAAACCGTGTCCGGAGTGGGGTACCGCCTTCCATGAGCATCCGCCTGCGCTTCGCCGTGACCTGCGGCGCGGTCTTCCTTCTCCTGTCGTCAGTGCTGCTGGCCGGGATCTACTTCCTGGTAAGGCAGAGCCTGTCGTATCGCGCCGAGGTGCTGACGCCGGACACCTGGGGCTACTACCAGCGTTACAGCAACGAGTACGAGCTCGGCAGGAAGAGGGCCATGCAGGTCGTGGCCGTCTACCAGAAGGACACCCTGTCCAGGGTGCTCCTCTACGGCGCGCTCGGCGTGCTGGCCGGAACCGGCGCTGCCGTGGGGCTGGGGTGGCGCGGCGCGGGCCGGGTGATGCGCCCGCTGACCGAGGTGACCGAGACGGCGCGCAAGGTGGCCCAGAGCTTCGACCTCAGCGAGCGCATCGACTACCGGGGCGCGAACGACGAGGTCAAGGAGCTGGCCGGGATCGTCGACAACGTGCTCGGCCGCCAGTCGCGCTCCTTCGAGGGACAGAGACGCTTCGTCGCCAACGCCTCGCACGAGCTGCGCACCCCGCTGACGATCAACAGGACCCTGGTCGACGTGGCGGTCAGGCGCCAGGACGCCTCAGAGGACGTCAAGCGGTTGGGCGAGTCGCTGCTGATCGTCACCGACCGGCACGAGCGGCTGATCGACGGGTTGCTGGCGCTGGCCGAGGGCGAGCAGAGCGTGCTGGACCGCCGGCCGTTCGACCTGATCGACGTCGTCGAGCATGCGCTCGACCTGGCCGACAAGCACGCGCAGGAGCGCGAGGTGACGCTGCACCGGCTGCTGGACAGCGCGCCGGTCGCCGGTGACCCGGTGCTGGTGGAACGGCTGGTGCAGAACCTCATCGAGAACGGCGTCAGGCACAACCACCCGGGCGGCGAGGTGTGGGTGACCACGCGGCGGCGGGCGGACGTGGCCGAGCTGGTCGTGGCCAACACCGGGCTGAAGGTGCACCCCTACGAGGTGGAGACGATCTTCCAGCCGTTCCGCCGCCTGCACGGCGACCGGATCAGCTCCGACCGCGGCAGCGGCCTGGGCATGTCGATCGTGAAGGCGATCGCCGAGGCGCACGACGGCAACGTCGTCGCCCGCCCGCGCGAGGAGGGCGGCCTGACCGTCACGGTCGAGCTGCCGCTAGAGGCGTAGCGCGCCGTAGGCGGCGTCGACCGAGGCCTCGCGCAGCTCGTCGGCGGGCACGTGCGGGAACTGGATCGTGCAGTCCTGCAGCCCGCCCAGCGCGATCACCGCTCGGGTGGCCTCGGCGAGCGTCGGCTCGGGGCCGAACAGCAGCTCGGCGAGGCGGGCGCGCCAGGCGAGTACCACGTCGATGAGGCCGAGCTCGGCCAGCGTGGTCAGCTCGGTGAGCACCAGGATGATCTCCTCGCGGTGCTTGAGATGGAAGTCGAAGTAACCCTCCAGCAGCGAGCGCGGCTCGATGTCCGCCCGCGCCTCCTGCTCGTGCAGGAACGCCTCGCCATCGTCGATGAGCGGCTGCACGATGCTGCGCACCAGGTCTTCTCGCGAGGAGAAGTGGTAGTAGAGCGCGGGCTTGGTGATGCCCAGCCGGTCGGCGATGTCCTGGAGGCTGGTCTTCTGGACGCCTTTCTCGGCGAAGAGCTCGCGGGCCACCGTCTGGATGCGTTTCTTCGTGTCACTTGCCACGCCACCCAGTATGACTTACCATCCGTTAAGTAAGCTACTTACCTAACGTTAAGTAAGGGGCCTCACGTGCGGATTCTCATCTCAGGGGCGAGCATCGCGGGCCCCGTGCTGGCCTACTGGCTGTCCAGGTACGGCTTCGCCGTCACGGTCGTGGAGAAGGCCCCGGCGCTGCGCAAGACCGGCGGCCACGCGGTGGACCTGTTCCGCCCCGCCATGGACATCTCCGAGAAGATGGGCGTGCTCCCGCAGATCGAAGCCAAGATCACCGGCATCGACCAGATGGTCGTCCACCGCCGCGGCCGCCTCGTCCGCATCGACCTCACGAAGATCTTCCAGGCGACCTCCGACCGGCACGTCGAGATCATGCGCGACGACCTCAGCGAGATCTACTACGACGCGGCGGCCGACGACGTCGAATACCTCTTCGGCGACTCCATCGCCGCGATCGCCGACGACGGCACGGTCACCTTCGAGTCGGGCACGGAGCGCCGCTTCGACCTGGTGGTCGGCGCGGACGGGCTGCACTCCAACGTGCGCAGGCTGGTCTTCGGCCAGGTCGAGGAGCACTTCGTCGGCGCCTACCTGACCGTCTTCTCCGTCGAGGGCGGGTTGCCGCCCGGCGAGTTCCACACCTTCCTGCAGCCGGGTTCCATGGCGGGCGCCTACAGGACCAGATACTCCGGCGACACCCGCGCGGGCATGTTCTTCCGCACCGAGCAGCCGATCGACTACCACTACCGCGACATCGCGCGGCAGAAGGAGATCGTCCGCGAGCGCTTCGGCGGCCTGGCGCCGGAGGTGGACGGCTGGCTGGCCACGCTCGACCACGCGCAGACCTTCTACTTCGACGCCATCTCCCAGATCCGCATGGACACCTGGTCGCGCGGGCGGGTGACGCTGGTCGGCGACGCGGGCTACTGTCCTGGCCCGGCGGTCGGCGGCAGCACCAGCCTGGCCGTCCTGGGGGCGTACGTGCTGGCGGGCGAGCTGGCCGCCGCGGGCGGCGACCACACGGTGGCCTTCCCCGCCTACGAGCGGGAGATGATCGACCTCGTACGGCGGAGCCGCGCGTTCGCGCTGGGCGCGGCCAAGACGATCATCCCCGGCTCCAAGTTCGCGGCGTGGGGCCTGGTGGCGGGAGCGCGGCTGGCCGGCGCGCTGCCCGCCGGGGTCAGCAAGGCGCTGGCCAAGCTCAACTCCAAGGGGGTGCGCATGCACGACTCGATGGTCGTCCGCGACTACGACGCCATCGTCCGCGCCCGTGCGTAGCCTCGGAGCCGAGAACCCCTGACAGAGTGCCTTCTACGCCAGGAGTGAGCGTGCCCAGGTGTAGTCGAGTTTGCCGACCGGGGTGCGCTGGATCTCCGGCACGAGCACCAGCGCCCGCGGCACCTTGAACCCGGCCAGCTCCCTCCTGCAGTGCTCCACCAGCGCCTCCAACGTGACCTCCCGCCCCGGCGCGGCCGCCACGATCGCGGTGACCCGCTGGCCGAACCGCTCGTCGGGCGCGCCGACGACCATCGCGTCGTAGACGTCGGGATGGCTGCGCACCGCCACCTCGACCTCCTCGGGAAAGATCTTCTCCCCACCCGAGACGATCACCGTCGACCCGCGCCCGAGCAGCTCCGCCGTCCCGTCGTCGCGCATGACCGCGTGGTCGCCCTGCAGCGCCCACCGCGTGCCGTCCGGACCGGTGACGAAGGTGGCGGCGGTCTTGACCGGATCCTTGTAGTAGCAGAGCGGGATATTTCCGGACCTGGCCAGCACGCCCTGCTCACCCGGCCCGACCGGCACGTGGTCGGCCCCGAGCACCGCGAAGCCCCTCCCGAGGGTGAACCGCGCCCCCTCGACCGCCATGCCCACCGCGCCCGTCTCCGAGCCGCCGTAACTGTCGACGACCATCACGTCGGGCAGCGCCGTACGGATCTTCTCGCGCACCCCCGCCGACAGCGGAGCCCCGCCGGAGCCGATCGAGAAGACCTCCAGGGAGTACGGCCGGCGCAGCAGCTCGTCGGCCACCGGATGCGCCATCCCGTCCCCGGCGAACGACAGCACCTGCGACCGCTCCCGCTCGGCCAGCGCGAGCACCTCCCCGGCGTCGAAGTGCCGTCCGGTCCACAACACCACCGTGCCGCCGCTGGACAGGCAGATCCACGTGCTCCACTGCCCGTTGCCGTGCATCAGCGGCGCGTGCACCTGGAACCGCAGCCCCTCGGCCCCGATGGTCAGCTCGGCGGGGTCCTTGATCGGCCCGGAGTAGACGCTCATCGCGGCCAGGTAGATGTCCTCGGCCCGCCACAGAACCCCCTTGGGCAGCCCGGTCGTGCCGCCGGTGTAGAGGAGATAGGGGTCGTCGGGGGAGCGCGGCCCGAACCCCCGCTCGGGCGAGGCGTCTGCCAGGGCCTTCTCGTAGGGAGCGCCGATGGCCAGCGAAGGCCGGTCGGGCACCCGCTCCAGGAGGTCGGGCTCGCCGACCAGGGCCACGCAGTCGGCGTCGTCCAGCAGGTGGGCGAGCTCGCCCGCCGTGTAGCGGTAGTTGACGTTCACCGGCGCGCACCGCGCCTTGAAGCAGCCGATCATCACCTCCACCCACTCGGCCCTGTTCCACGACAGCACCCCGACGTGCTCACCGGGCGCGACGCCCTGGCCGATCAGCCAGTGCGCGACCCGGTTGGCCCGCTCGTCCAGCTCCCGGTAGGTCAGCCGCGCGTCGCCCGCCACGAGCGCGAGCCGGTCGGGCACGGTGTCCGCCACGTGCTCGAACAGGTCGGCCAGGTTGATCATCGTGCCTCCAGGACGATCGGGAACGAGCTCACGCCGCGCACGAAGGCGTTCTGCAGGATCCGGGGGCCCGTGTCGTCGGCCCAGGCGGCGTCGCCGACCCGGCGCACCCACTCCTCGAAGAAGATCCGCAGCTCCAGCCTGGCCAGCGCGGCGCCCAGGCAGAAGTGCGTGCCCAGGCCGAACGCGATGTGCCCGCCGGGTTTCCTGGTCACGTCGAAGACGTCGGGGTCGTCGAAGACGGCCGGGTCCCTGTTGGCCGAGCCGTACATGAGCAGGACCTGCTGTCCTGCGGCGATCGCCTGCCCGTGCAGGGTGGTGTCGCGGGTGGCCGCGCGGCACATGTTGAGGATCGGGGTGGTCCAGCGGATGAACTCCTCCACCGCGTTCTCGATCAGCGACGGATCCTCGCGCAGGAGCCGCCACTGGTCCGGGTGCTGGATGAGCGCGTCGACGGCGGTGGCGATGACCGTCCTGGTGGTCTCCGCGCCGCCGTCGAGCAGCAGCAGCGCCTCGTTGGCCAGGTGCTCGTCGTCGTAGTCCGATCTCGACGACCACAGCGAGAGCAGGTCGTCGTGCGGGCATTTGCGCCGCTCCGCCGCCAGTTCCAGTACGGCCAGGCCGTACTCCCCGGCTGAGACGGCCGCCTCGTGGGTGACGTACCGCAGGCCGCCACCGGCCACGATCGTCGACTCCGACCAGTGCATGAGCTTGGGCCAGTCCTCGTCGGGGAAGCCGAGCAGCCAGCCGATCATGCGGGCGGGCAGCGGCGCGGCGAGCGCCGGGACGGCGTCGACCGTGCCCTGCTCCAGGGCCTGGTCGATCTGCTCGGTGACGACCTGCCTGATGCGCTCCGCGTAGCGCTCATGGACATAGCGGGGGGTGAAGCGCTTGTAGACCAGGCGGCGGCGGTCGGCGTGCTCGGGGTCGTCCATGCCGATCATCGACGGGTCCGAGGGGAGCTGGGGGCGGTAGCCGCCGGTGTTGGTCCACAGCTTGGGGTCGCGCTCGATGGCGGAGATGTCGGCGTGCCTGGACACGCCCCACAGGCCGTTGGCAGGGTCGTGGTGGACGGGGGAGTGCTCGCGCAGCCACGAGTAGACCGACCAGGGGTCGGTGGCGTACATGTGGCCGTCGAGCAGGTCGATGACGCGCATGGTGAGCTCCGTAAGTCAGGGGTGTGTCACGGAGCCGCCCGATCGTTCGCGCCAACGACCAGCGGGGTCGGAGGGTCAGTCGGGTAACAGGCCTTTCAGTGCGTCGCCGCCGTAGGCGGGTTCCAGCCAGGGGGAGAAGTCGGGGCCGCGGCGGAGGGAGTGACCGCCGTCGACGTTGATGACCTGGCCGGTGATCCAGGAGGAGTCCGGGCCCAGGAGGAAGGCGGCCAGCGCCGCCACGTCGTCAGGTTCGCCGATGCGGGGGAGCGGGGTGCAGGCCCGGTAGTCGGCGAGGATCGGGTTCTCCTCCTCGGTGACGATCGCCACCATCTCGGTGCGGATCAGGCCGGGCCTGATGGCGTTCACCCGGACCCCGCTGGCGCCGAGCTCGTCGGCGGCCAGCAGGCAGAGGTGGTCGACGCCCGCCTTGGCCACGCCGTACGGGCCGAACCAGCGGTGCGTGTTCGACGAGGCGATGGACGAGATGGCCACGAACGAGCCGCCGCCCTGGGCGGCCATCAGCGGCGCGGCGTGCTTGAGTGCGAGCATGGTGCCGGTGAGGTTGGTCTCGATGACCTGACGCCACTGCTCCAGCGGTAGCTGGGTGATCGGCCCGAGCCATCCGGACCCTCCAGCAGAGGCCACCACGCCGTCCAGCCGCCCGCCGCCGTTCGCGTGTGCCTGCCGTACGGCTTGCGCCACGGCCTCCTCGTCGCCCACGTCGGCCACCACGTAGTGGTCCGCGTGCCCGGCGTCGCGGGCGGCTGCCAGCCGGTCCTCTGTCCTGCCGCAGATGGTCACGACGGCGCCCGCGGCGGTCAGCCGCCGGGCGACGGCCAGCCCGATTCCGCTGCCGCCGCCGGTGACCAGGACGCTCAACCCCACAGCGGCTCCTCCACGGTGAAGCCGGGGGCGTCGCCCCACTGGTTGCGGTAGGTGACCTCGTGGACGGGACGGCGGGGCGCGACGCCCCAGCGGCCGGTCGGGTAGCCGAAGGTGACCGTGCAGGCCAGCCGCCACCCCTGGTCGGTGGGCACGCCGAGGACGCGCAGCGTCTCCTTCGCGTGGAAGATCCCCAAGATGCTGGTCAGCGCCGTGCCCACCCCGTGCGCACGTGCCGCGAGCTGGGCGCTCCACACCGCGGGGAAGATCGATCCGCCCGTCGGGTCGTGCTGCACGAAGGCGAACAACATGAGGGGATATTTCTCGAACTGGTCGGCCAGGTGCTGCGCCGACGCCCGCACCTTCAGCGCCTGCTCATCGAGATCCGTCGCCTTGTAGTAGCCGTCCCAGAGCTGCTGCAAGCCGTCCCGATACAGCGGGCCCAGAGCCTTGAGCAGATCAGGCGAGTCCACCAGGAGGAAGCGCCAGTTCTGCGCGTTCCCGCCGCTGGGAGCCCGCACCGCGGCGTCCATGATCGAACGCTGCACGTCGAGGGGGATGGGGTCCGGCTTGACCCGCCGCATCGCGCGGGTCGTGTACAGGGCCTCGAAGACGTCCATCAGGCGAGCACTCCCTGGGCGCGGAGCTTGTCGGCCGCCTCGGCGGTGAGGCCCCACTCCGACAGGTCGGTCAGGCGGGTGGCGGGGGAGAGGTCCTGGGGCTCCTCCCCGACGAGCCTGGGGGCGGGCGCCGGGTGGCTGATGCCGCCGACGTCCACGAAACTGCCTCTGGCCACGTTGTGCGGGTGCTTCGCCGCCTCGTTCATCTCCAGCACCGGGGAGACGCACGCGTCGGAACCGTCGAAGACGGCCTCCCACTCGGCGCGCGTGCGCGCCTTGAAGGCGTCGGCCAGCCGCGCCTTCAAGGCGGGCCACTGGGCGCGGTCGTCGCGGGAGGGCAGGTCGGTCAACCCCATCAGGGTGACCATGGCCTCCCAGAACTGCGGCTCCAGCGACCCGACCGCGAGGAACTTCCCGTCCGCCGTCTCGTAGGTGTCGTACATCGGCGCGCCCGTGTCCAGCAGGTTCGTCCCCCGCGCACCCCAGAAGCCGCTCTGCACCCCGTGGTAGAACATCGCGAACAGGATCGACGCCCCGTCGACCATCGCCGCGTCGATCACCCGGCCCATGCCCGTGCGCTCGCGCTCGAACAGCGCCAGCAGCACCCCGTAGGCCAGCATCAGGCCGCCACCGGCGAAGTCGCCCAGGATGTTGATCGGCGGCGTCGGCTTGTCGCCCTCGCGGCCCAGCATCGACAGGACCCCGGAGATCGCGATGTAGTCGATGTCGTGCCCGGCGGTCGGCGCCAGCGGCCCGTCCTGCCCCCAGCCGGTCATCCTCCCGTAGATCAGCCGGGGGTTGACCGCGTGCAGGTCCTCGGGCCCGATGCCGAGCCGTTCCGCCACGCCGGGGCGGAACACGTCGATCACCACGTCGGCGTTCTTCACCAGCTCCTTGAAGGCGGCCACGCCCTCGGGCGACTTCAGGTCCAGCCCGATGCTGTGCTTGCCGCGGTCCATCACGTCGGCGCGCGGTCTGTCGGTCACCGCGGCGACCCGGTCGACCCGCAGCACCTCGGCGCCGTGGTCGGCGAGCATCATCCCGGCGAACGGCCCGGGGGCGAGCCCGGCGAGTTCCAGTACGCGCACCCCGGCGAGCGGGCCCTGTCGTGACGTCATCGCCCAAGTAGAACAACCTTCGGTACGGCCTGGCAAGGAACCTCCCCGACTCCAGACGCCGGGTGTGGGAAACTTGCCCACTGTTGTGGAGGTTTGGACATGCTGATCGCGAGGCGCTACCAGCTGGTGCGCGAACTCGGCCGTGGCGGGATGGGCGTGGTGTGGGAGGGCCATGACACGCTGCTCAACAGACCCATAGCGGTCAAGGAGGTCCTGCTGCCCGACGGGCTGCCCGCGCTCGACCGCGAGCGGCATCTGCTGCGTACCGCGAGAGAGGCGCGCACGGCGGCCAAGCTCAACCACCCCTCGGTCGTGGCCATCTACGACGTGGTCGAGGAGGGCAACCGGCCGTGGATCATCATGGAGCTGGTCCGCGCCCCCTCGATGGAGGAGGTCGTCGCCACCACCGGCGCCCTTCCCGTACGGCAGGCCGCCGACGTCGGCAGGCAGGTGCTCTCCGCGCTGGTCGCCGCGCACGAGGCGGGCATCCTGCACCGCGACGTGAAGCCGAGCAACATCCTGCTCTGCGACGACGGCAGGGCGGTGCTCACCGACTTCGGCATCGCGCAGGCCGAGGGCGACTCGTCCCTGACCAAGACCGGCATGGTGACGGGCTCGCCGTCCTTCCTCGCCCCCGAGCGGGTGCGGGCCGCGGAGGCTGGGCCGTCCTCCGACCTGTTCTCGCTGGGCGCGACGCTGTACGCCTCGATGGTGGGGCGTTCGCCGTTCGAGCGCGGCGACGCCATGGCCACGCTGAGCGCGTTGCTGAACGAGGAGCCCGACTACCGCAGGATCCCGCCCGCCTTCCACGCGGCGCTGCAGGGGTTGCTGCGCAAGGAGCCGCTGCAGCGGGTCAGCGCGGCGGAGGCCGACCGGCTGCTGGCCGCCGTCGCCTCGCCGGAGCGCCCCGAGTCGCGGCGCAAGCCGTCAGGCGGCGGTGGGAGCCGCAAGCTCATGATCTCGATCGCGGCCGCAGCCGTGGTGATCGCGGCGGGCGCCGTCGCCTTCGTCCGGCTCACGCCCACGGCTGAGGGCACCACCCCGGTGGCGACCCCCAGCGCGCTGGCGAAGAGCCCGGAAGCCACGCCGACCCCGACGCCGACCCCCACGCCGACGCCCACCCCCACGCCGACACCGACGCTCGCCCTGGTGCGTACCTGGACCTCGCCGGACGGCTGGTCGATCGACCGGCCGAACGGGTGGAAGGGCTCGCGCAAGGAGGACTACGCGCAGTGGGTCAAGGCGGACGGCAGCGCCCATCTGGGCGTCCAGGCCATGTACGCCACGATCGACCCGGCCCAGATCCGCGAGGACGCCGACGCCCTGCTCGCCCAGAGCGCCCAGGACGTCCGGGTGGTACGGCAGGCGCGCACGGAGTGGGAGTTCACCTGGACCGCCACCGAGGCGCACGAGCCCTGGGTACGGCCGGGCACGAGCTACCACGAAGTACGCCGCGTGGTCGTGAGCGGCGATACCGCCTATGTCCTGTCATGGACGGTCACCGCCGACGAGTGGCGGCGCAACGCGGGGCTGATGCGCAAGGTGATCGGCAGCTTTACTGTGGGGGCATGAGCAGCCCCTGGAACCTCCTGGCCCTGCCCCCGCTCCCGCTCGAAGCCATGCGCGGGCTGGTCGGGCCCCTGTCCGACCGGCTGAACGTGACCGTTCCCGCGACCAGGGACCGCGAGGGGCTGCTGGCCGCGCTCGCCGACGCCGAGATCGTCCTGGGCGACTGGACCTCGACGCTGGCCATGGACGCCGAGGCGGTCAAGAGCGCGCCGCGCCTGGCCTTCGTGCAGCAGCCGTCGGTCGGCGTGGACGGGCACGACCTCGACGTGCTCGCCGCCGCCGGTGTGCCCCTGGCGAACACGGCCGGGGTGAGCGCGGTCGCGGTGGCCGAGTGGTGCGTCGGCGCCGCCCTGGCGCTGTCGCGCAAGCTGGTCGCCGCCGACGCGGCCGTGCGCGCGGGCGGCTGGCCGCAGCTCGACCTGGGGCCGTCGGAGCTGTCCGGCTCGCGGGTGGGCATCGTCGGCTGGGGGCCGATCGGGCAGGCCTGCGCGCGGATGTTCTCGGCGTTCGGCTGCGAGGTCTCCTTCTGGACCCGCACGGCCCGCCAGGTCCCGTCCTACGTCGACCTCGCCTCCCTGGTCGCCACCAGCGACGTTCTCGTCGTGGTGATCGCGCTGTCCGACGAGACCCGGTCGCTGATCGACCCGCGTGCCATGAAGCCGGGTGCGCTGCTGGTGAACGCGGCGAGGGGCGGCGTGATCGACCAGACGGCCCTGGTCTCCGCCATGGACCATCTGGGCGGGGCGGCGCTCGACGTCTTCGAGACGGAACCCCTGCCCGCCGGGGACCCTCTTCGTGAACACGGAAATGTCCTGCTTTCGCCGCATGTCGCCGGGGTCACGCCGCAGTCCACGGGACGGCTGGTCGCCGCGGTGGTCGCCAACCTGGCCGCTGCCGTCGAGGGTCGCGCGGTCGAGAACGTCGTCAACGGGGTGGACGCGATCGTTCGTCGCCGGTAGGAGTACTCTTTTCCCCGGTTCTCCCCCGCGTGACGCTTTTCGCTGGCACGATGTAGAGTTTTCGCGCGTTTAACCACCCCGGACTGTTCTGAGGTGTTTTGGGGAGATACGGTCTTACGGACGATCTACCACTGCCTAGGGGGTGCATACGTGGTCGAGCGCAGCGAGAGCACCAATCAGGCACAGCACGACTTCGTCGTCACGAGCCCGACGAAGGAGGGGTCGTGACGACCATGTCGGCACACCAGAGGGCCGTTGAGCAGATCAGGCAGTCGTACGCCGAGATCCCGGCGGACGCTGCTCCCAGGCTCGCCAAGGCGACCTCCAACCTGTTCAGGTTCCGCGACTCCGACAAGGCGGCCAAGCTCTCGGCCCGCGACCTCGACGAGGTCATCAGCGTCGACCCGGTGACGATGACCGCCGAGGTCCAGGGCATGACGACCTACGAGCACCTCGTGGACGCCACGCTTCCGCACGGGCTCATGCCGTACGTCGTGCCCCAGCTCAAGACGATCACGCTCGGGGGAGCGGTCACGGGTCTCGGCATCGAGTCGACCAGCTTCAGGGACGGCCTGCCGCACGAGTCGGTCGAGGAGCTCGAAATCCTCACCGGCGACGGGCGCATCATCGTCGCGCGCGACGACAACGAGCACCGCGAGCTGTTCAGGGCCTTCCCCAACTCGTACGGCACGCTCGGCTACGCGCTGCGCATCAAGATCAGGCTCAAGCGGGTCCAGCCGTACGTGCATCTGACCCACATCCGCTTCAACGACGCGGACAAGTGCATGCTGGCGATGCAGGAGATCTGCGACACCATGCAGCACGACGGCGAGCAGGTGGACTTCGTCGACGGGGTGTTCTTCTCCCCGGACGAGCTCTACGTCACCATCGGGCGTTTCGCCGACCGCGCGCCGTACGTGTCGGACTACACCGGCATGCGCATCTACTACCAGTCGATCCAGAAGCGCAAGCGCGACTGGCTCACCATCCGCGACTACCTGTGGCGCTGGGACACCGACTGGTTCTGGTGCTCGCGCGCCTTCGGCGTACAGCAGCCTGTAGTGCGCTCGCTGATGCCGCGCCGCTGGATGCGCTCCGACGTCTACCGCCGCCTGGTCGCCCTCGACCGCAAGCACGGGATCACCGCCCGCGTCGACCGCTGGCGCAACCAGCCGGTGCAGGAGTCGGTCATCCAGGACGTCGAGGTGCCCGTCGAGCGCGGCGCCGAGTTCCTTTCGTTCTTCCACGACAAGGTGGGCATGACTCCGGTCTGGATGTGCCCGCTGAAGTCTTCGAGTGAGTGGCCTCTCTACCCGTTGGAAACGGGCCGGCTGTACGTCAACTTCGGCTTCTGGGGCATGGTCCCGTTGCCTCGGGGACAGTTCGACGGCTACTACAACCGGCTCATCGAGAACTCGGTGCACGAGCTCGACGGGCACAAGTCGCTCTACTCGACCTCTTTCTACGCCCGTGAGCAGTTCTGGCAGCTCTACAACGGCGATGCTTACTGGCCGGTCAAGCGGGAATACGATCCGAGCGGTCGCCTGCTGGACCTGTACGACAAGTGTGTGCGGGGAAGGTGAGCTGATGGCTCTCGCAAGCATTTTTGAGAAGGTAGTGGGCGGCGACGCGAACATCGCGTTCATGGCCTACGACGGAAGCAAGGCGGGCCCCGACGGGGCGGACGTCCGCATCGAGGTGAAGTCGCCCATCGCGGTGGCCTACCTCGCGCAGGCGCCGGGCGAGCTCGGGCTGGCCCGCGCGTACGTCTCCGGCCACATCGACGTGCATGGCGACATGTACTCGTTGCTGGACCGCATGTGGAACATCACCACCAACGACCTGACGTTGTCGGAGAAGGTGGACGCGGTCCGCGCCCTGGGCGTGAAGCCGCTGCTGATGCGGGTGCCGCCGCCGCCGCAGGAGATGCGGCAGAGCACGCTGGCCAAGCTGGGCTCGCGCCACGCCAAGCAGCGTGACGCCGAGGCGATCCACCACCACTACGACGTGTCCAACCGCTTCTACGAGTGGGTGCTCGGCCCGTCCATGGCCTACACCTGCGCCGTCTTCCCGTCGGAGGACGCGTCGCTGGAAGAGGCGCAGTACGCCAAGTTCGACCTGGTGGCCAAGAAGCTCGACCTCAAGCCGGGCATGCGCCTGCTCGACGTCGGCTGCGGCTGGGGCGGCATGGTCATGCACGCGGCGCGCCACTACGGCGTCAAGGCGCTCGGCGTCACCCTGTCGAAGCAGCAGGCGGAGTGGGCGCAGAAGGCCATCGCCGAGGCGGGCCTGTCCGACCTCGCCGAGGTCAGGCACATGGACTACCGCGACGTCACCGAGGGCAACTTCGACGCGGTCAGCTCCATCGGCCTCACCGAGCACATCGGCAAGGACCAGCTGCCCGGCTACTTCTCCTTCCTGTACGGCAAGCTGAAGGCCGGCGGCCGGATACTCAACCACTGCATCACCAGGCCCACCGGCATCGAGAAGACGATCAACAAGGGCGGCTTCATCAACCGCTACGTCTTCCCCGACGGTGAGCTGGAGTCGGTCGGCTACCTCATCAGGCAGATGGAGGACACCGGCTTCGAGATCCGCCACGAGGAGAACCTGCGCGAGCACTACGCCAAGACGTTGAAGTTCTGGTGCGACAACCTGGACGACAACTGGGAGGACGCGCTGCAGGAGGTCGGACCGGGTACGGCCCGCGTCTGGCGGCTCTACATGGCCGGGTGCATCGTCGGCTTCGAGCGCAACAAGGTGCAGCTGCACCAGGTGCTCGGCGTGAAGCTCGACAACGAGGGCAACTCCGGGGTGCCGCTCCGCCCGTCGATCGACTGGCCGTAGGCGGTTCTGCGAAGGGAGCGCGGGGGTCCGGCCTCCGCGCTCTTCTTGCTTTTCAGACCATCTTCAGCAGGTAGCTGATGTCCTTGTCGAGGGTGAACTCGCGCAGGATGGTCGTCGGCCGCCCCTCCTCCATGCGCCAGACGAACACGTAGAGGACGGGCGTGCCGTCCTTGACCCTGCGCATGACGATCGCCGCGTTGTCCCCGAAGTCGGTCGTCGCGGGGAAGGTGGCGTCGTCCACGGACTCGCCGATCTTCACGCCCTGGGCGGCCATGGCGCGGAACCTGCCCATGAACTGCTCCTTGGTCAGGGTGACCGTCAGACCGGCCGCGTCGACCCGCACGTTCTCGAACCCGGGGTCGTAGAGGCGGTCCAGCGTGTCCACGTCCATGGCCAGCCCGGCCTTGAGGTAGGTCTCCATCGCGTCCACGAGCGCCTGGTTCATGTCGTTCCCTCTCTATAACGGTGTTACAGGAAAGGACTATAACACTGTTATAGGGTGGACGCCATGGATGCGGAGACGATCGTGCGGGAAGCGCTGGAGCTGTTGCGCCAGGAGGGGCTGGCCGGGGTGACCTTCCGCAAGCTCACCACGCGGCTGGAGGTCAAGGCTCCGGCGATCTACTGGCGGTTCAAGGACAAGCAGGAGCTGCTCGACGCGATGGCGGAGGCGATGCTCCAGGAGCAGTTCGCCGGGTTCGCCCCGCATGCGGCGGGGGAGCCGTGGCAGCCGTGGTGGTCGGGGGTCCTGCGGCGGCTGCGGCGGGCGATGCTGGCCTACCCGGACGGTGGCCGCGTCGTCGCCGGTGCCCGGCCGCCGGGGGCTCCCACGTTGCCCCGCATCAGCGAGTACGGCCTGCGTGCGCTGGAGGGCGGCGGGTTGCCGCTGGTGGAGGCGGCCAACGTGGTCTTCACGGCGCTCCACTACACGTTCGGCCACGTCATCGAGGAGCAGGACTCCACGGGGGCCGACACCGTGGACCTGGCCGCGTTCGCCGCGACCTACCCGACGATCGCGCGGCTCCTCACGACGGGCAGGGGGAACGGCGACGCCATCTTCGACGCGGGGATCGCACTGATCATCAACGGCTCACGCTGACCGGGCGACCCGGAACCCGAGGTCATCGATCCGCAGGGTCGGATGGCTCTTGCGTCGGCACGAGGCACGGAGCGCACGCGGCAGATCGTGCGCCCCGCCGCCCCTGAACACCCGGTAGGGCCCGTAGACGTCGGGGTCGTACTGGTCCCAGCACCACTCCCAGACGTTGCCGATCATGTCGTAGAGCCCCCAGTCGTTGGGCATCTTGCTCCCTGCCGGATGGACGACCCCACCCGAGTTCCCCCGATGCCAGGCGATCTCATCCAGCTCGCCGTACCGCACGCCGGTGGACCCGGCGCGGCACGCATGCTCCCACTCCGCCTCGGTCGGCAACCTGTAACCGTCGGCCGCCCGATCCCACTCCCCATCGCCGTAGCACTCCCGAAGCCCTTCGTCCCGCGAGAGCCGGTTGCAGTACTCGACGGCATCCAGCCAGGAAACCTCGGTGACCGGCACGTCTTCACGCGTGACGGGATGAGCCGCCAGAAGGAACGGCTCGACGACGACCGGCCAGTTGACCTGCCTGCCCTCATCGCGCAACATGATCCGCCCGCCGGGGATCTTGATCATTTCAGGACTCACCCGTCAAACCCTATGCCGCAGGACCACTGACCCGGATTTCCGGAGGGAGAGCGGCTCTGGGGTGGGACCCGGGTGGGGGCCTTCCATGGGAGGACGACCATTCAGGAGGGGACATACCGTGAACGAAGATCGGCTCATGGAGTTCGTGCACAGGTTCGTCGGCGATCTCGGCGCCACCATGGCCGCCGGTGGGGTTGTCATCGGTGATCGGCTCGGGCTCTACCGGGCGCTCGCCACCGGGGCGCAGTCGCCCGCACAGCTCGCGGAACGGACCGGCACCGCCGCTCGCTACGTCGAGGAATGGCTCAAGGGGCAGGCGGCGGGCGGGTACGTGGAGTACGACCCGGCCTCGGGGCAGTACTCCATGACCGAGGAGCAGGCGTTCGCGCTCACCGACCCCGACGGGCCGATCTTCGCCCCCGGCGCCTTCCAGCTCGCCCTCGGCGCCCTCAAGGCCGACCGCGAGATCACCCGCGCCTTCCGCACCGGCGAGGGCCTCGGCTGGCACCAGCACGACGCCGACGTCTTCGCCGGCTGCGAGCGCTTCTTCCGCCCCGGCTACAGCGCCAACCTCATCGCCGCCTGGCTGCCCGCCCTCGACGGCGTGGTCGACAAGCTCAACGCGGGTGTCGCCGTGGCCGACGTCGGCTGCGGGCACGGCGCGTCCACGGCGCTCATGGCCGAGGCGTACCCGGCGTCCACGTTCACCGGGTCAGACTACCACGAGGGCTCCATCGAGCAGGCGCGCAAGCGGGTGTCCGGCAACGCCAGGTTCGTCGCCGCGAGCGCGCAGGACTTCGGCGGTGGTCCGTACGAGCTGGTGACCACGTTCGACGCGCTGCACGACATGGGCGACCCGCTGGGCGTGGCGCGCAACATCCGCGGCCAGCTCGCCGACGACGGGACGTGGATGATCGTCGAACCCGCTGCGGGCGACACGGTCAGCGACAACATGAACCCGGTCGGGCGGGTGTACTACACCTTCTCCGCGTTCCTGTGCGTGCCCAGCGCGCTGTCGCAGGAGGGCGGCTACGCGCTCGGCGCCCAGGCGGGCGAGGAGCCCATCAGGCGGCTGGCGGCGGAAGCCGGTTTCAGCCGGTTCCGCCGCGCGGCAGAGACCCCGTTCAACCTCGTCTACGAGGCCAGGCCCTAGCGGAGCTCGCGCTTGAGGATCTTGCCGCTGGCCGTCATCGGCAGCGCGTCGCGGAACTCGATGATCCGCGGGTACTTGTAGGCGGCCATGTTGTCGCGGCACCAGGCGACCAGCTCGTCCTCGGTGACGGAGGCCCCAGGCGTACGGATCACGTACGCCTTGACCTCCTCGCCGTGCGACTCGTGCGGCAGACCCACCACGGCCACCAGCGACACGGCCGGGTGGGTCATGAGGACCTCCTCGACCTCGCGCGGATACACGTTGAACCCACCCCGGATGATCATGTCCTTGGCCCGGTCGATGATGGCGTAGTAACCGTCGGCGTCGCGCGTGGCGATGTCGCCGGTACGGAACCAGCCGTCGTTCATCACCTCGGCCGTCGCCTCGGGACGGTTGTAGTAGCCCTTCATGATGTTGTGGCCGCGGATCGCGATCTCGCCCGGCCCCTCGCCCTCGATCGTCTTCCAGTCGCTGTCGATCAGCTTCATCTCCACGCCCCAGATCGGCGTGCCGATGGTGCCGGGCTTGGTGGGCCGCCCGAGCTGGTTGAAGCTGGCCACGGGCGAGGTCTCCGACAGCCCGTAGCCCTCCAGGATCCCGAAGCCGAAGGTCTTCTCGAAGTCCTTGAGCACCTCGACCGGCGAGGCGGCGCCACCGGCGACCGCGACCTCCAGCGACGTCGGCACCTCGGCGCCCTCGGCGTGGATCTTCGTCAGGATGGCCCAGTACATGGTCGGCACCCCGGCGAAGAAGGTGACGTTCTCCTTGCGCATCAGCTCCAGCGCCTGGCCGGGCTCGAAGCGCGGCATGAGGACGATGTTCGCGCGGCGGCGGAACCCGGCGTTGAGCACGACGGTGAGGCCGAAGATGTGGAAGAGCGGCAGCACGGCCAGGTAGGCGTTCTCGCCGGACTCGGAGCGCGGGAACATCTCATCGCACACCATGGCGTTGACCAGCAGGTTCTGGTGGCTGAGTTCGGCGCCCTTGGGCTGGCCCGTGGTGCCCGAGGTGTAGAGGACGACGGCGGTGTCGTCGGGCGCGGTCTGCACGGTCTCGAACTCGCCTGACTTGCCGTCGAGCGCCGCCCAGATGGTCTCGCCGTACTCCGACTCGGTCGCCAGCGGGGTGGCGGGCAGCACGAAGAAGTGCTCGCAGCCCTCGGCGGCGTCGAACCCGGCCTTGCCGCGCTCGCCCAGCGGGAGCTCGGGGGAGCCCTCGAAGCAGAAGAAGGCCTTGGCCTGGCTGTCCTCCAGGTGGTAGGCGAACTCGCGCGACTGCAGCAGCACGTTCAGCGGCACCACGGAGGCGCCGACCTTGAGCGCGCCGAAGTAGACGAACGGGAAGTAGGGCACGTTCGGGCTGGCCAGCGCCACCTTGTCGCCCTTGCCGATGCCTCTGGACACCAGGAGGTTCGCCACCTGGTTCGCCACGGTGTTGATCAGCGAGTACGGCAGGCGCATGTCGCCGAAGACGATCGCGGTCTTGTCCGGCGTGTTGCGGGCGCTGTCCTCGAGAACGATCGACAGGTTGAGCATGGGACGGCCTTCCTCCCTCAGGTGTGGCACTGTGCGCGACATCCTCGCAGGCCCCACATACTGACCGGTAGGTAACAAAGGTTACAGATGCGTATGGACGGCTCGGGCCGCCTGGAGTAAGCAAGTACCAGGTTACTTGCCTCCTGGAGGGCTCCATGGAGTACGACTATGTGATCGTCGGGGCGGGGTCGGCGGGGTGCGTGCTGGCCAACAGGCTGTCGGCGGACCCGGGGGTAACGGTTGCTCTGGTCGAGGCGGGCGGCCAGGACGACAAGCTCGAGATCCGCATGCCCGCAGGCTTCGCCAAGCTCTTCAAGACCGAATACGACTGGAACTACACCACCGCCAAGCAGTCCGAGATGTCCGGCCGCGAGCTGTACTGGCCGCGCGGGCGCGTCATCGGCGGCTCCTCCTCGCTGAACGCGCAGATGTGGGTGCGCGGCACCGCGCACGACTACGACCAGTGGGACGTTCCCGGCTGGGGGTACGACGAGGTCCTGCCGTACTTCACCAGGGCCGAGCACCGCGTCGGCAGCAACAAGGGCGACGTGTACGGCACAGCCGGACCCATCCACATCTCCGAACTCCGCAGCCCGAACGTCACGACGGCCGCGTTCCTCAAGGCGTGCGCCGAGCTCGGCATGGTCCGGCTCGACGAGCTCAACGGCCGCTCCAACGAGGGCTACAGCCCCACGCCCGTCACCCAGAACCGGGGACGGCGGTGGAGCGCCGCCGACGCCTACCTGCGCCCGGCGCTGAAGCGGCCCAACCTCACGCTGATCACCGGCGCGACCGTGGATCGGGTCGTGTTCGACGGGCGGCGCGCGATCGGCATCGAGCACAGCGGGGGAACGCAGGTCAGGGCGTCCCGCGAGGTCGTGCTCTCGGCGGGGGCGATCGGCTCGCCGTACCTGCTGATGCGGTCGGGGATCGGCGCGGCCGACGAGCTGCGGGACGCGGGTGTCGAGCTCGTCCAGGACCTGCCCGAGGTGGGCAAGAACCTCCAGGACCACCTGTCGACCGGGGTGTTCGTGTCGTGCACGCAGCCGGTGTCGCTGGTGGCGGCCGAGTCGCTGCTCAACCTGCTGCGTTACCTCGTGCTGCGGTCAGGCATGCTGACCACGAACGTGGGCGAGGCGGTCGCGTTCATCAAGACCTCCAGCGAGGAGCCGGCGCCGGACATCGAGCTCATCTACGCGCCTGGGCCGTTCATCAACCACGGGCTGGACAAGCCGGAGGGGCACGGGCTGACCGTCGGCGTCGTGCTGCTGCAGCCGGAGAGCCGGGGGCGGGTCGGGCTGAGCGGGCGTGACCCGGTGATCGACCCCGGGTACCTGTCGCGGGAGGCGGACGTGCGGCGGCTGGTGGCGGGGCTGAAGGTGGCCAAGCAGATCTTCGCGACGGCGGCGTTCAAGGAGTACGCCGGGGGGCCGATGGACCCGTACTGGGGGCCGGAGACGGACGAGGAACTGGCGCAGTGGGTGCGCGAGCGCGGCGAGACCCTGTACCACCCGGTGGGCACCTGCCGGATGGGCACGGACGCGGCCTCGGTCGTGGACCCGTCCCTGAAGGTCAGGGGCGTCGAAGGGCTGCGCGTGGTGGACGTCTCGATCATGCCAACCCTCAACCGCGGCCACACCCACGCCCCGGCCATCATGATCGGCGAAAAGGCCGCCGACCTCATCGCCCCCTAACCGCCCCAAAACCCCAACCCCCAAAACCCCAACCCCCAAAACCCCAACCCCCAAAACCCCAACCCCCAAAACCCCAACCCCCAAAACCCCAACCCCCAAAACCCCAACCCCCAC
>NZ_JBITGU010000003.1:184344-488251 GCF_044457355.1 Nonomuraea sp. NPDC050556
AAAACCCCAACCTCCCCTCGCAGGAGGGTCACCCCAAAAGAAGGGTCACCCTCCTGCGAGGGTCACTCCTTCTTTTGGGGTGACCCCCTGCGGGGGGAAGCCCAGTGAGGGCTGGTCCCTCCTTGGGTGTGACCCTGACAGGAGGGTGGCCCTCTCTTAAGGGCTTTCGAGGTTTGGGGTGGGTCTGAGGGCGTCAAGGTGTGGGGTGGGACCGTCTTGACGTAAGTGGGCACTTGCACAACTCTGGAAGGATGGTGGACCTCTCCGAGATCCCGTTCTGGGCGCTCCCGCAGGCCGAGCGCATGGCCGCCTTCCGCGAGCTCCGCGCCCTCGACCGCCCCATGTTCGTGAAGGAAAACATCGTCCCCTTCGTAGGCGGCGGCCAGGGCTACTACGCCCTCGTACGGCACGCCGACGTGACCGAGGCCAGCCGCAACGCCGCCGTGTTCAGCAGCGAACCCTGCTCCAACAGCATCCCCGACATGCCCAGATGGCTGGCCGTCTACTTCGGCTCGATGATCAACATGGACGACCCCCGCCACGCCAGGCTGAGGAGGATCGTGTCCCGGGCCTTCACCCCACGGGTGCTGGCCAAGATGGAGGAGGACCTCGCCAAGGCAGCCGCCGAGATCGTCGACCAGGCCATGCGCGAAGGCCCCAAAGACTTCGTCACGCAGATCGCCGCAAGACTCCCCGTCCGCGTGATCTGCGACATGATGGGCGTTCCCGCGAAATTTCATGACATGGTGCTGCGCCGTACCAACCTGATCCTCGGCAACACGGACACCGAGTACACAGGCGTAGAACCCGACTACACCAACCGCTGGAACGTAGCCCGAGGCCTGGGAAAGCTCCTCCACGCCGGCTACTCACTCAACCGCCTGGCCGCCAAACTCGGCGACGAACGACGCAAGAACCCCACAGGCGACCTGGTCAGCCTTCTGGTCGGCGGCGAGGAGTCCCTGACGTCCCAGGAGCTCGGCTCCTTCTTCATCCTCCTGGTGGTCGCCGGCAGCGAGACGACACGCAACGCCATCGCCTACGGGCTCAAGCTCTTCACCGACCATCCGGAACAACGGGCACTCCTCCTGGAGGACTTCGACGCCCGCATCGTGAAGGCCTGCGATGAGATCGTCCGCTACTCCACCCCGGTCATCCAGTTCCGCCGCACCCTGACCCGCGACCACACCATGAACGACGTCGACTACAAGGCGGGCGACAAGGTCCTCCTCTTCTACAACTCCGCCAACCGCGACGAGACCGTCTTCAAGGACCCGGACACCTTCGACATCACCCGCGACCCCAACCCCCACGTCGGCTTCGGCGGTCCTGGCCCGCACTATTGCCTCGGCGCCCACCTGGCCAGGCGCGAGATGACGGTGATGTTCCGCGAGCTCTTCACCCGCGTGCCCGATATCCGCGCCACCGGCGACCCCGACTTCCTCCTCTCGAACTTCATCAACGGCGTCAAACACCTCGACTACGCCTGGTAGAGCTGCGCGGCCATGACCGCGGGCAGCTCGGCCGGGTCGGTACCCCGCCAGGCGACGACGCCGTCGGGCCGGACGAGCAGGGGACCGTACGGCCAGCCGTCGATGTGCCTGGCGCCCTTCCACGCGGTGTCGCCCGTGGCGGCCAGCACGGTGAAGCGCGACTCCACGAGGTCCAGCGACGACACGCCCGGCGCGACCCACACGTGGGGGACGCGGGAGCCGACCGAGCCGTCCAGGTCCAGCTCGACGTCCTCGGTGGAGGGCAGCTCCAGGATGGGCGTGCCGTACCGGTAGCCCAGGTGCGCCACGTGCGCGGCGACGGCTCCCACGCGGGCGCGCTCCTCTGCCATGCCGGGCGCCCAGTGCAGCCGGGGGTCGGCCAGGCGCAGCAGCGCCTGTTCCATGGTCATCACGGCCACCGGGCGGCGCTCTGCCGCGTAGGTGTCCAGGAGCCCGGGGCCCGCCTCGCCGCGCAACACGTAGGCGAGCTTCCACGCCAGGTTGTGCGCGTCGGCGACCCCGGTGTTCATCCCGAACGCCCCCAGCGGCGGCACCGCGTGCGCCGCGTCGCCGGCCAGGAACACCCGCCCGGCGGAGAACGCGTCGGCGACCAGGGCGCGCGGCTTCCACGGCAGCACGCTGACGATCTCGACGTCCACCGACGGGTCGCCGATCGCCGCCAGCACCAGCTCGCGGGCGTCGTCGGCGTGGCCCTGGGTGTGGAAGACCCACTCCTTCTCCCCGTCGATCGTCACGAGCATCCCCGGCGAGTCCGGCGTGGTCACGTCGCACACCGCGAACCGGGCGTCGCCCACGATCCCCCGCAGATCAGCGCGGAAGAGCACGTTGTTGATGCTCTCGCCGACCGCTCCAGGCCCGGAGGTGCCGATGCCCAGCGCCGAGCGCACGGTGCTCCGTACGCCGTCCGCGCCGATGACGTAGCGGGCGCGCACCTCGTGGCACCCGTCGGGGCCCTCCAGCATGGCCGTGACGCCGTCGGCGTCCTGGCGCAGCTCCAGGAGGGTCGTGCCGTAGGTGACCGGGACCCGCCCGAGCAGCACCCCGTCGAGCCGGTCCTGCGGGCAGGTGCCGCGCAACACCCCGGGCGTGTACGCCGGAGGCGTGGCGGACACCTGCGCGCTGGGCGTCATGGCGGAGAAGTCGGCCGAGGCCAGCGTGGACACCGAGATCTTGCCGAGCGAGCGCCCGTGGTGGTCGATGGCGACCGCGTTGACCGCGTCGGCCAGCCCGACCTCGCGCAGGAACTCCATGGTGCGTGGCCCGATCCCGGTGGCGCGCGGGTGGACCTGAGGCCCGTCGGCGCGCTCGACGACGGTCGCGCGAACGCCGTGATGGGCGAGGAAGACCGCGGCGCTGAGCCCGACGGTGCCGCCGCCGACGATGAGGACATCTTCTGTGGGAACACTGTTGCCGTTCATGGGAACACTGTAACCACACCGGTAGAATGTGTCCATGTCACTGGTGTGGAACCGCGAGCCGTACAGCCCGAAAAGGCAGGCGCTCAGCGTGGACGGCCTGGTCAGGGCGGCCGTCGCGCTCGCCGACGCGGAGGGCCTGGACGCGCTGTCGATGCGCAGGGTCGCGGCCGAGCTCGGCTCGGGCACCACCTCGGTCTACCGCTACGTCAAGAACCGCGACGAGCTGCTCGACCTGATGGTCGACGCGGTCCGCGGCGAGCGCGAGGTGCTTCCACGAAGCGGTGACTGGCGCGCGGACCTGGCCGCCGTCGCGTACGGCCAGCGTGACCTCATGCTGCGCCACCCGTGGCTGGGCACGCTGCTCAGCACCCGCCCTGCGCTGGGCCCGCACTCGCTGCGCCACCTGGACCACGCCCTGGCCGTGGCCGAGTCGCTGACCGGAGACCCCACGCGCGCCGCGAACGTGATCGGGCTCATCGGCGACTACGTGCTCGGCGCCGTGTCGCGGGAGCTGGCGGAGAACGAGGCGCACCGCCGTACGGGGCAGTCTGAGGACGAGTGGCGCGCGAGCGTCGCCCCCTACATCAGGCAGGTCGTCGAGAGCGGCGCCTATCCGCACTTCGCCCGGCGGATCGTGGACGCGCGCGATCCGAGCTTCGCCGAGCAGTTCGCCTTCGGGCTCGACGCCATCCTCGACGGGATCAGCGCGGGCTGAGCCCGCTCAGCAGCGCGTCCAGGGCGTACGCGAAGCGGTCGCGATGGTCCTCCGGCGTGCCGAGCCCGGCCGCGACCGCGGCGGCCAGGGTGGGATACGCCGAAAAGTCAGGTGAGGACTCGCCTGAGGGCACCTCGGCCAGCGTCTGGCCCACCACGAACGTCGACACCGACGTGATCACGTGCAGCGCCCCCGTCGGCGTGAACCCCTCGGCGACCAGCGCCGCAGCCGCCCGCTCGACCGTGGCCAGCCCGCCGGGCGTGGCCACCGGGCGCACCGCCACGACCGGCAGCAGCGCGGGATGCGCGAGCAGCTCCCTGCGGAACGACAGCGCGTAGTTTCTGGCCCACACGCGCCACGGACCCTCCGTACGCACGTCGACCCTGGCGACCACCAGCTCCACCAGGCCGTCGAGGACCGCGTCCTTGTTCGGCACGTAGTAGTAGAGCGTCATCGCCTCGACGCCCAGCTCCTTGCCCAGCTTGCGCATCGAGAGCGCGTCGATCCCGTCCCTGTCGGCCAGCGCCAGCGCGGCCTGGAGGATTCTCTCTCTGGACAGCGTCATACACCGTAAGATACCGTTCTCTTACACCGTAAGAAACAGGGAAGGGAATCACTGTGAAGGGCTTCTTCGACGCCATCAACGAGCGCCGCCTCGACGACCTGCACGACTACATGGCGGCGGACGTGGTCGACCACAACAAGATCATTCATGGCGAGCCCGACGAGCCGGGCGCCGCGTTCGACGGCATCCGCATGCAGCTGGAGGCGTTCGACCCCTTCCGCATCGAGGTCGAGGAGCTGATCGAGCAGGGCGACAAGGTCGTCGCCAGGGTGACCATGTCGGGCACGCACAGCGGCACGCACCCCAGGATGCCGACGCCGACCGGCAAGAGCTTCCAGAACGAGGCGATCTTCGTCTTCACCGTCAAGGACGGCAAGATCGGCGAGATCCGCGGCGTCAGCGACCGGCTCGGCCTGTTCTTCCAGCTCGGCTGGGACTGGCCCGAGATCGACTGAGCGCGAAGAAACCCCGTCGTCCCTTAGTGCTCCTGGAGCCCTGCCGATGCTAGGTTTCCGCACCATGGAGATCAGGACTATTCACGCCAATGGGGTGGAGTTCGCCTATCTGGCGTTAGGTGTCGGCCCGCTGGCGTTGTGCCTGCACGGTTTCCCCGACACCGCCCACACGTGGCGGCACCTGATGCCGGAGCTGGCCGAGCGCGGATACCGGGCCGTTGCGCCGTTCATGCGCGGCTACGCGCCCACCGAGGTTCCGGCGGACGGCGCCTACGAGGGCGGTGCGCTCGTGGCCGACGTGCTGGCGCTGCACGAGGAGCTGGGCGGCGACGAGAACGCGGTGGTGATCGGCCACGACTGGGGCGCGCTGCCCGTGTACGGCACGACCGAGCGGTTCCGCAGGTCGGTCGCGCTCGCCGTACCGCCCATCGACGCGCTCCTCACCGGTTTCTTCGGCTACGAACAGCTCAAGCGCTCCTTCTACATCTTCCTCTTCCAGACCGGCCTCGCCGAGACCGCCGCCTCCGCGCCCGGCTTCCTCGACGCGCTCTGGGCCGACTGGTCGCCCGGCTACGACGCCGCCCAGGACCTGGAGTTCGTCCGCCAGAGCATCGGCAGCCCCGAGAACCTAGCCGCGGCCATCGGCTACTACCGCGCCATGCTCGGCGCCACCCCGCCCTCCGGTCGCTTCCCCGACCCGCCCAAGGCGAGCGAGCCCGTCCTCTACCTGCACGGCCAGCGGGACGGCTGCCTCGGCGCCGACCTGGCCAAGGACGTGACCACCTTCCTGCCGGACGGCTCGCGGGCCGAGGTGGTCGCCGACGCCGGGCACTTCCTCCACCTCGAGCGCCCGCGCGAGGTCGGTCAACTCGTCCTCGACTGGATCGGCGCAGCCCCCTAATGTAGAAACAGAATCACGTTCTACTTGGAGGCCGCCGTGACGCTCGGGGACATCGACCTGTCGGACCTGGAATTCTGGGCTCGCCCGATGGCCGACAGGGAGGCGGCGTTCGCCGTTCTCCGGGCTCAGCCGAAACCGGTCAAGTTCGTCGAGGAGGAGATCAGCTTCGCCCCGGCCGGCCCCGGCTACTACGCGCTCGTGCGGCACGCCGACATCGTCGAGGCCAGCCGCAACCCCGAGATCTTCTGCTCGGGGCAGAGCTCGACCTCGATCCACGACCTGCCGACCGAGTTCAACGAGTACTTCGGCTCGATGATCAACATGGACGACCCCAGGCACGCCCGCCTGCGCCGGATCGTCTCGCGCGCCTTCACGCCCAAGATGATCAAGCAGTTCGAGCTCGACGTGCAGGCTGAGGCGGCGCAGATCGTCTCCGGGCTCCAGCCTGGGGACGACTTCGTGCTCAAGGCGGCGGCCCGGCTGCCGCTGAAGATCATCTGCGACATGATGGGCATCCCCGAGTCCGACTACCAGACCGTCTTCGACGCCTCCAACGTCATCCTGTCCGGCGGCGACCCCGAGTTCATCGGCGACGGCAGCAACGCCGCCGAGCTGCTCCTCGGCGCGGGCCAGCGGCTCCAGGACCTGGTCAAGACGCTCGCCCAGGAGCGGCCGACCGGCCTGATCGCCGCGCTGACCAGCGCCAACATCGACGGCGAGCAGCTCACGCTGCAGGAGCTGGGGTCGTTCTTCGTCCTGCTGGTCGTCGCGGGCAACGAGACCACGCGCAACGCCATCTCGCACGGCCTGCACCTGTTCACCGAGAACCCCTCCCAGCGGGCTCTGCTCCTGGAGGACCTCGACGGCAGGCTGCCTGGCGCTGTCGAGGAGATCGTGCGGCTCGCCTCGCCCGTGGCGTGGATGCGCCGCACGCTCACCCGCGACTACTCGATGAACGGCATGGACTACCGCACCGGCGACAAGGTGCTGCTGTATTACTGGGCGGCCAACCGCGACGAGGCCGTCTTCGACTCGCCGCACAGCTTCGACATCATGCGCAGCCCCAACCCGCACGTCGGGTTCGGCGGGCCTGGGCCGCACTTCTGCCTGGGGGCGCACCTGGCGCGCAGGGAGATCTCGGTGCTGTTCCGCGAGCTGTTCACCAGGCACCCGCAGATCAGGTCCGTCGGTGAGCCTGACCGGCTGCTGTCCAGCTTCATCAACGGCATCAAGCACCTGACCTGCGACTTCTGAGGACGGCCAGCGTCGGGTGCAGCCCGGCCAGGCTCACGGCGAAGCTGCGCTCGACCACCATCCCGTGCCACTCGTCCTCGTGCAGCAGTGCGACCACCCGCCCGCCGGGCGCCAGGACGCGGGCGATCTCGCGCCACAGCGCGCCCCGGTCGGCGCGCAGCAGCCCGGCCGCGCCGACCTGCCGTCCCCAGGGCGGGTTGACCAGCACCCGGTCGACGCTGCCGCCGGGCAGCGGCAGCCGTCCCGCGTCACCGGTCAGCCACGCGGCCACGCCAGGCCCGTTGGCCGCGGCGACACGCACGGCTTCGTAGCGGTGGTCGACGCCGACGTAGCGGGCGCGCGGGTTGAGCGCGTGCGCCTCGATGAGCGTCGTGCCCGCGCCGCAACACGGGTCGAGCACCGTGCCGACCGGCCCGGCCAGCCGGGCCATCGCGGCGGCCAGCGGCGGGTGCAGCGTTCCCGGGACCGTCCCGACCTTGTACGGCCTGCGGTGCGCCGGGCGCTCGCCCGGCCTGAGCGCGAGCACCGCCTCCTCACCCTCGACGGTCAGCCGCCACGCACGGGTGCCGGGCGGCGGCGCCACCCCGCCCCTGCGCGAGTGGTACGGCACGCGCAACCTGCCCGCGAGCGCGCCCCCTACGGCGTCTTCGAGGTCGTAGCGGTTGTAGGCGCGGCGGCCCAGGAACGAGGCGGACACGTCGATGCCTTCCGAAGCGTCCACACCGTCGAGGTCGATCGCGGCCACCGCCCTCGCCAGCCGTACCAGCGCCTGCCTGCCCGCGCCCACCTCGGGCAGGACCGTCACGACGCGCAGGACGTCGTCGGCGGTCCGCAGGTGGGGGAGCCGGGGGGAGTCGAACCACACCTCGCGGTGGCGCGTGCGGCGCACGGCGCCTGACTCGCGGATCTCCTCGCCGACCAATGACTCGATGCCCCGGATGGTCCGGGCGAGCAGTTGCACGTTCCTTCTCCCACGTCGCGACCCGGGGCGGCGCGAAAGCGCGGCCCCGCATCGCCGGCGGTGGGGTCAGCCCGCGACCCGCCGGCGGGTCGCTAACGCAGGAAGAAGAACGTCGTCACATGATCAGGCTAGCAGGGGCCTTCAAGGGGTTATCAGGAGCGAGGCGTTGTGCCCGCCGAAGCCGAAGGCGTTGACGAGCACCGGTCCTGGCGTCCAGGGCCGGGTCCCGGTGACGACGTCCAGCTTCACCTGCGGGTCCACCCGGGTGACGTTGACCGTGCCCGGAATGCGGCCGTCCCTGATCGACTGGACGGCGGCCACCGCGGCCAGCGACCCGGCCGCGCCGCACAGGTGCCCGGTCATCGACTTGATCGCCGTCACCGCCGGGTGCCTGCCGATCGCCGACGCGATCGCCTCGGCCTCCACCACGTCGCCGGCCGGGGTCGCGGTGGCGTGCGCCTGCACCTGGGTGACGTCCAGCGGGTCCACGTCGGCCAGCGCCATCCGCATCGCCCGCACCTGCCCGTCGAGCTGCGAGGCGGTGATGTGGTCGGCGTTCGCGGTCACTCCCGCGCCCGCCAGCGAGGCCAGCACCTGCGCGCCGCGCGCCGCGGCGAACGAGGCCCGCTCCAGCACGACCAGCGCCGCTCCCTCGCCGAGCACGAACCCGTCCCTGGAGACGTCGAACGGGCGCGACCCGGTCGCCGAGACCGCCTTGGCCTGCGAGAAGGCGGCCAGCGTCAGCGGGTGCACGCACGCCTCGGCGCCGCCCGCGACCACCACGTCGGCGCGGCCCAGCCTGATCAGGTCGAGCCCGTACGCGATCGCCTCAGCTCCGGACGCGCACGCGCTGACGGGGGTGTGCGCTCCCGCCCGCGCGCCGAGCTCGATGCTCACCCAGGCGGCCGGGCCGTTCGGCATGAGCATGGGAAGGGTGTGCGGCGAGACCCTGCGCACGCCCCTGGCCTCCAGGACGTCGTCCTGGCCGAGCGCGGTCAGCAGGCCGCCTACGCCGGTGCCGACGACGACGGCGAGCCGGTTCGGGGCCACCATCGGCCGTCCGGCGTCCGCCCACGCCTGCCTGGCCGCCAGCAGGGCGATCTGCTCCACCCGGTCGAGCCGCCTGGCCTGGGCGCGGTCGAGGAGCGGGGCCGGTTCGACGGCCAGGGTGGCGGCGATGCGCACCGGCAGGTCAGCGGCCCACGGCTCGTCGAGCGCCGCCACGCCGGAGCGACCGGCCAGCAGCCCGGCCCACGTGGACTCGACATCACCGCCCAGCGGGGTCGTCGCGCCGAGACCGGTGATCACCGCTTCGCTCATGCCCCCCACGCTGCCAAACGTGGTGGGCGTTCGCCGGTGTGGTGATCAGCTACAAATTCGAGCGAAATATCAGTCGAGAACATGATTGCTTCGGTGCGTTGACGTAAGTAGTTGATTTGCGAATCATTGGCGCATGACCCTTGATCTGTCGGATCCGGCGTTCTGGGCCAGGCCCATGGCCGAGCGGGAAGAGGCCTTCGACCAGCTGCGCGCGCTCGACCGGCCGGCCTTCTTCGAGGAGATGGAGATCTCCTTCGCGCCTCGCGGACCCGGCTACCACGCGCTCGTACGGCACGCCGACATCCTGGAGGCCAGCCGCAACCCCGAGGTGTTCTCGTCGGGGCAGGGCGGGGCGACCAACATCCCGGACATGCCGCCCGAGTTCACCGAGTACTTCGGGTCGATGATCAACATGGACGATCCCCGGCACGCGCGGCTGCGGCGGATCGTCTCGCGCGCCTTCACGCCCAAGATGATCAAGCAGTTCGAGCTCGACGTGCAGGCCGAGGCGGCGCGGATCGTCGCAGGGCTCCAGTCTGGGGACGACTTCGTGCTCAAGGCGGCGTCGCGGCTGCCGCTGAAGATCATCTGCGACATGATGGGGATCGGGGAGGAGTCGTACGACTTCGTCTTCGAGCGGTCCAACTTCATCCTGGGCGGGTTCGACCCGGAGTACACCGGGGGGAACCTGGAGGACCTCGCGACGCGGTTGCTGGCGGCGGGGATGGAGCTGCAGGAGCTGGTGCAGCGGTTGGCATCCGCCGAGCCGCGCGGGCTGACCGCCGCGTTGGTCAACGCGAACATCGACGGGGAGCGGCTGACGATGCAGGAGCTGGGGTCGTTCTTCATCCTGCTGGTCATCGCGGGCAACGAGACCACCCGCAACGCGATCTCCTACGGCTTGCGCCTGCTGACCCGCAACCCCGCCCAGCGCGCCCTGCTCCTGGAGGACCTGGACGGTCGTCTGCCGGGGGCGGTCGAGGAGATCGTCCGGCTGGCGTCGCCGGTGAACTTCATGCGCCGCAAGGTGACCCGCGACTTCACCATGAACGGGAACCTGTACCGGGAGGGGGAGAAGGTGGTGCTCTTCTACTGGGCGGCCAACCGCGACCCGTCCGTGTTCGCCTCGCCGTACAGCTTCGACATCCTGCGCAACCCGAACCCCCATGTGGGGTACGGCGGGCCCGGGCCGCATTTCTGCCTCGGCGCGCACCTGGCCCGCAGGGAGATCACGGTGCTGTTCCGCGAGCTGCTGACCCGGTTGCCGCACATCGAGGGCGGAAAACCGGACCGCCTGCACTCCAGCTTCATCAACGGCATCAAACACATGCAATGCACCTTCTAGCCCCAACACTGAGCTTCCAAAGGAAGCCCAGCCCGTGCGGGACCTCTGGGCGCGCCCAAAGCCCTCGGGACCCCTGCCGTGCTTCTGAAGGAAGCCCGACCCGTGCGGGACCTCTGGGCGCGTACAAAACCCCCGGGTGTGCGGACCCGGGGGTTTGTGGAAGGACCGTCAGCCCTGAGCGGTGGTGGGCTTGATGGACTTGAAGACCGTGTTCACATCAGGCAGCAGGTTCTTGCTGATCCCCGGCACCGACATGTAAACGATCGACGGCGCGTCCCCACCCGTGCTGACCGCCGCCACGACCACCGTCGTCTTGGCATCCCCAGCAGTCACCTCGTAAGCGATCAACCGCGCAGGCAGCCCGCCCACCTTGAGAGCCTGCTGCGCCGTCTTCTTGACCGTGTTCCCCTCAGGGAAGAGCTTCTTACGCGCGTTGACCACCACAGCCTTGATCACCGGCTCGAGGTCGTCCGGCGAGGTGTAGTACTTCGTCAACGTCGGAGCCAGCGGCCCCGTCATGACCTGCGCCGAGATCGGGTTCCCCGCGGCATCGGCGCCGACCTTGACGAACTGCCTGGTGGAGAATCCGTACGTCGACTTGATCAACGTCCCGCGCTGGTCGAGCAGCCACCGCCCGCCCAGCCGCGCGACGCTGATCCCCGCGCTCGGGTCGGCGAGCGCCCCGGCGACCGGCGACGCCGTACCAGGGAACTTCGGCAGCCTGGGGATCTGGTTCTTGGGCGGCGTCGTGCTGCTGGTCTTGGGGGACGAGGACGGCGCGGCGGTCGGGAGGGCCGCGCTCTTCGGCGGGTCCTCGCTGGCCAGCGGCCCCGCCCAGAACGCCCACACCAGACCCGCGACCAGCGCGATCGCCACCGACCCGGCCAGCGCGTAGATCCACACGGGACGGCTCGGCTCGTCGTCATCGTCGTCCAGTCGGCGGTCGTCGCCGATGGCCTCGTAGTTGTCGCCGAAGACGGTGTTCCAGAGCTCCTGCTGGCGCTCGGGCGGCGGGGTGCGCGAGCCGCTGATCTGCCCCGCCGTCACGAACGGGCGGTCGGGGTCTGAGGGGTCGCGGCTGAGGTTGGCGCCGGGCCTGGGGGCGTCCGGGTGGTTGTACGGCGGCGCCTCAGGCCCGCCCGCCTGGTTGCCGAAGGGCTGCGCCTCCGGCGACCCGGCCTGGGGGTTGTACGGCGGAGCCTCTGCGGCGGCCGCGGCCTGGTTGTAGGAGACGGTGCGCTCAAGGGGATCGCCCTGCGCCGGAGCCTGCGGCGGCCACGGGGTGGACGGGTCGAGCGGATCCATCCCGGACGGCTGCCCACCCGGGAACCCGCCACCCGGCTGACCGGCGCCCGGGTATCCACTACCCGGCTCACCTGCGCCCGGGTATCCACCACCTGGCTGACCAGCGGCCGGATATGCGCCGGACGGCTGCGCACCGGAGGGCGGCTGCGCGCCAGGGTGCCCACCAGTCGGTCCCGCCTGGGGTGGCCACGGCGCCGGGCTGCTCAGATTCGCCCACGCACTGTTGGACCCCTGCCCGTTCTGCGGATCCTGCCACCCAGCCCCTTGCCCGTTCTGCGGGTTCTGGCCGTCATGTCTGGAAGGTCCCTGCGGGTCCTGCCACGCGGCTCCCTGGGCCTCGGGCCACGCGGGCGCCGGCCCCTGCTGGGCGTCGGACCACGAGCCCTGCCCGTTCTGCGTCTCGGGCCACCCGCCCGAGGCGGGGCCGTTCTGGGATTCGGGCCACCCGCCTGCGGCGGGGCCGTTCTGGGTGCCTGAGGGGCGGGTGTCCGGCCACGGCGGTTGACCTGCCTGGGTGCTCTGGGCGTCCGACCAGGCGGGCAGGGGGTCCTGCCGCGGAGGATCGGGCCACGCGGGCGGTTCCCGGCGCGACGACGACGTGTCAGGCCAGCCCGGCGGCGCCTCCTGCGGTGGCAGCTCCGGCCACGAGGTGGGGACGTCGGCGCGCGGCGCCTCCGGCCAGGACGGTGGCAGATGTGGTGCTCCGGAATTCTCCGTTGCCATTGCTGCCGTACCTCCCGAGGTTATGTCCGGATTTGACGCATCGGGCATGATCTCATGCTCGGCGGGGGGTTCCGCAGCGAAACGCGAGAAGCCTTCGCGAAACAGCAGGCCAGTGGGGTCGGTCGGCGGATCCTGCATCGGCAGGTCGGCCTCCGAACGCTCTGGTTCAGCTGGGTGCGCCACAGTGGTGAGAGTAATCTAATGGGACATAAGAGGTCACAACGGATACGTCACCATCGGGTTGCGGCGCATCCGAAGGGTCCATTCTGCCCGCGCGACCCTTGCGGATATCGGCTTTCGGTGCAAGAGGTGCGCTAGGCTTGGTGTATGCGTTCCGCGACCCTGCTTCTTAGCGGGCCGCGACGGCCGTAGCTCGCCTCGCCGTCGCGGCTGCCCCTCGTTGTGGACGACGAGGGGTTTTCTTATGGGCGAGATGCCAAGGGTCTGAGCCAACCGAAGGAAACCGCCGTGAGTGAGTACGACCCGCAGGCGCTGCAGATCAAGTGGCAGCAGCGCTGGGAGGAACAGGATCCGTTCCGGGCGAGCGAGGACGCCGCCGACCCCCGTGAGCGGCGCTACATGCTCGACATGTTCCCCTACCCGTCGGGCGACCTGCACATGGGCCACGGCGAGGTGTTCGCCATCGGCGACGTCGTCGCGCGCTACTGGTTCCAGCAGGGCTACAACGTCCTGCACCCCATCGGGTGGGACTCCTTCGGCCTGCCCGCCGAGAACGCCGCGATCAAGCGCAACGCGCACCCGGCCGAGTGGACCTACGCCAACATCGAGGTCCAGGCCGAGTCGTTCCGGCGTTACGCGATCTCCTTCGACTGGTCGCGCCGCCTGCACACCAGCGACCCCGAGTACTACCGCTGGAACCAGTGGCTGTTCATCCGCTTCTTCGAGCGCGGCCTGGCCTACCGCAAGGGCGGTCTGGTCAACTGGTGTCCCAACGACCAGACCGTGCTGGCCAACGAGCAGGTCGTGGCGGGCAAGTGCGAGCGCTGCGGCGCCGACGTCATCCGCCGCGAGCTGACCCAGTGGTACTTCAAGATCACCGACTACGCCGACCGGCTGCTGGACGACATGTCCCAGCTGGAGGGCGGCTGGCCGGAGCGCGTGCTGACCATGCAGCGCAACTGGATCGGCCGCTCCGAGGGCGCCGACGTCCAGTTCCAGATCGAGGGCCGCGACGAGCCGGTCACCGTCTACACGACGCGCCCCGACACGCTGTTCGGCGCCACGTTCTTCGTGGTCGCCGTCGACGCCGCGCTGGCCGACGAGATCTGCGACGACGAGCACCGGGCCGAGTTCGAGACCTACCGCGCCGAGGTCGCCAAGCTGAGCGACATCGAGCGCATGTCCACCGACAAGGACAAGACCGGCGTCTTCCTGGGCCGCTACGCGATCAACCCGGTGAACGGCGAGCGCATCCCGATCTGGGCGGCCGACTACGTGCTGTCCGACTACGGGCACGGCGCCATCATGGCGGTCCCCGCGCACGACCAGCGCGACCTGGACTTCGCCAGGAAGTTCGGCCTGCCGGTGCAGGTCGTCGTGCACACCGGCATGGCCGACCCGGGCGAGACGGGCATCGCCACGCCGGGCGAGGGCCAGCTGGTCAACTCGGGCCCGCTGGACGGGCTGTCCAAGGTCGAGGCGATCTCCACGATCATCTCCCACCTGGAGCAGGCCGGGCTGGGCCGGGGCACGGTCAACTTCCGCCTGCGCGACTGGCTGCTGTCGCGCCAGCGGTTCTGGGGCACGCCGATCCCGATCATCCACTGCGCCGACTGCGGCGAGGTCCCTGTGCCGGACGACCAGCTGCCGGTCACGCTGCCCGACCTGCGCGGCGAGGCGCTGGCGCCCAAGGGCGTCTCGCCCCTGGCGTCCGCGACCGACTGGGTCAACGTCGAGTGCCCCAAGTGCGGCGGCCCGGCCAAGCGCGACACCGACACGATGGACACGTTCGTCGACTCGGCGTGGTACTTCCTGCGCTACACCGACCCGCACTACACCGACGGCCCGTTCGACGTGGAGAAGGTCCGCAAGTGGGGGCCGATCGACATGTACGTCGGCGGCGTCGAGCACGCGGTGCTGCACCTGCTGTACTCGCGGTTCTTCACCAAGGTCCTGCACGACATGGGCATGGTCGACTTCACCGAGCCGTTCATGCGCCAGCTGGGCCAGGGCCAGGTCATCAACGGCGGCAAGGCGATGTCCAAGTCGCTGGGCAACGGCGTCGACCTGGGCAAGCAGATCGACGAGTTCGGCGTCGACGCGGTCAGGCTGACGATGTTGTTCGCCAGCCCGCCCGAGGACGACATCGACTGGGCCGACGTCTCGCCGTTCGCGTCGCAGAAATACCTGGCCCGCGCGTTCCGCGTCATGGACGAGGTCACGAGCGAGCCCGGCGTCTCCTTCGACAGCGGCGACCTGGCGCTGCGCCGGGTCACGCACAAGACCGTCGACGAGGTCACCAAGCTGGTCGAGTCCTACCGCTTCAACGTCGCCATCGCGCGCATGATGGAGCTGACCTCGGCGGCGCGCAAGGCGATCGACTCCGGTCCTGGCGCCGGTGACCCGGCGGTGCGCGAGGCGGCTGAGGCGCTGGCGGTCATGCTGTCGCTGGTCGCGCCCTACACGGCCGAGGAGGGCTGGGAGCGGCTGGGCCGTACCGGCTCGGTGGCCCTGGCGGGGTGGCCTGTCGCCGACCCGGCGCTGCTGGTGGAGGAGTCGGTGACGTGCGTGGTGCAGGTGGCGGGCAAGGTCCGCGACCGGCTGGAGGTCGCGCCGGACATCTCCGAGGGCGACCTGCGCGAGCTGGCGCTGGCCTCGGAGCGGGTCCAGGCCTTCCTGAACGGTGACCCGCGCAAGGTGATCGTCCGCGCACCCAAGCTGGTCAACATCGTCCCCTAGCCGGTCTTGGAACCCCCGGTCTCCCGCTGGCCGCGGTGAGGGGGAGACCCGTTGGGGGCTCTCGGGGCGCTCAGCAGAATGACCCCTCATCTTGTGGGCGCACAGAACCTCGCGATCCCTCAAGGAGGGGGCGCGCTGGTGGGGGCTTTGGGTCTGTACGGCTTCGCAAGGGAACGGCCACCCGCCGACGTGGGTGGCCGTTCTCGCGTCATGGCACGCGGTCGGACGTGGTCCTCGCCGCTGCATCGGGGCGGTTCGCTCTAAGCGCATTCCCCGCAATATCCCCTGATGTCAGGCCCGGTGTGGAAAAATCGCGCGACCCCGGATGGTCACCTCGCATTAATGTGCAGCTGTGACAAACGGCGCATACCTGAGATATCCGCACCTGCATGGTGACCAGGTCACCTTCGTCGCCGACGACGACGTGTGGCTCGCCCCGCTGGGCGGCGGCCGGGCCTGGCGGTTCACCGCCGACCGGACGCCCGTTTCCCACCCCAGGTTCTCGCCCGACGGCGCCAGGATCGCCTGGACCAGCACGAGGGAGGGCGCGCCCGAGGTGTTCGCGGCCGAGGTCGACGGCCCGGAGGGCGACCGCCTGACCCACCTGGGCAGCGCGACCACCGGCGTGCGCGGGTGGACGGCGGACGGCCGGGTGCTCGCGATCAGCGCGTACGGCCAGCCCTCGCGCGACAACACCTGGGCGTACGCGGTGCCGCTGGACGGCGGGCCCGCCACGCGCCTGCCGTACGGCTGGGTGAGCGAGGTCGCGTTCGGCGCCGGCGGCCGGGTGGCGACGACGTCGCCGGTGTGGCGCGAGCCGTCCGCCTGGAAGCGTTACCGTGGCGGCACGGCGGCCAAGATCTGGGTCGACGCCGACGGTACCGGGGAGTTCTCGCGGCTGTTCGCCGACAGTACCGCGCAGTACTGGTCGGTCATGTGGATCGGCGACCGGCTCGCCTTCCTGGCCGACCCGGACGGCGTCGGCAACGTGTACTCGACGCGGGCCGACGGCTCCGACCTGCGCAAGCACACCGACCACGCGGAGTTCTACGCGCGCCACGCCGCCACGGACGGCGAGCGGGTGATCTACAGCCACGCGGGCGACCTGTGGCTCCTGGAGAGCCTGGACGCTTCGCCGTACAAGCTGGACATCACGCTGGGCGGACCCAGGCCCGCACGGGCCAAGCGACCCGCGCCGAGCAAGGTGGGCGGGTATGCGCCCGACGCGACCGGCCGCGCGAGCACCGTCGAGATCCGCGGCACCGCGCACTGGGTCACCCACCGCGACGGCCCGGCGGGCGCGCTCCGCGCGGAGCCTGGCGTCCGGGTACGGCTGCCGCAGCCGCTCGACGCCGAGGGCAGGGCCGTGTGGGTCTCCGACGCGACCGGCGAGGACGCGCTGGAGATCGGCAGCCCCGGCGGCGCGATCACGCCGCTCGCCGCCGGTGAGATCGGCCGCGTCCTGGAGCTGGAGGCGGCGCCCGACGGTAAGCACGTCGCGCTGGCCACCCACGACGGCCGCCTGCTCGTGGTCACCCTGGAGTCCGGCGAGGTCAAGGAGCTCGACAGGACCGAGTACGGCGACATCAGGGACCTGGCGTTCTCGCCGGACTCCGGCTGGCTGGCCTGGGCGCACCCGTACCACGAGCCGCTGCAGCAGATCAGGATGGGCCGGGTCGACGGCACCTCCACGATCGACGTCACACCGCAGCGCTTCGCCGACTTCAGCCCGGTCTTCACCAAGGACGGCAAGCACCTGGCGTTCCTGTCCGCCAGGACCTTCGACCCGGTATACGACGTACACGTCTTCGACATGTCCTTCCACGGCGGCTGCAAGCCGTACATCGTGCCCCTCCAGGCCACCACGCCGTCGCCGTTCGACCCCAGCCTGCTGGGGCGCGGCTTCAACGGCGAGGAGGACAAGGACAAGAAGGACAAGGAGTCGTCAGAGGCGCCCCCGACGACCGAGGTGGACGCCGAGGGCCTCGCCTCGCGCATCGTGCCCGTTCCCGTCCCGGCCGCCCGCTACGGCAACCTGAGCACCGCTAAGGACGCGTTGCTCTGGCTGCGCCACCCGTCGGCCGGCGAGCTCGGCGACGGCAGCGAGTCGACGCCCGAGGTCGTCCTGGAGCGCTACGACCTCAAGAAGCGCGCCAAGAGCGAGCTGGGCAAGGAGTTCTCGTCGTTCAGGGTCAGCAATGACGGCAGCCGAATCGTCGCCAACGGCAAGAACGGCCTGCAGACCCGCTCGGCGGCCGAGGGCGAGGAGATCGTCACCATCGACCTCGACCGGGTCACCGTCGCCATCGACCCGGTCGCCGAGTGGCGTCAGAGCTTCCACGAGGCCGGTCGGCTCATGCGCGACCACTTCTGGCGCGCCGACATGAACGGCGTCGACTGGCAGGGCGCGCTGGAGCGCTACGCCCCGCTGGTGGACCGGCTGGGCACCTACTCCGAGCTGATCGACCTGCTGTGGGAGGTGCAGGGCGAGCTCGGCACCTCCCACGCCTACGCGCGGCCCAACGGGGCCTACACCGACCCCAAGCGCCGCCAGGGCCTGCTCGGCGCGGACCTGTCTGTGAACGCCGACGGCGCCTGGGTCGTGGACCGCATCCTGCCCGGCGAGTCGTCCGACCACGCGGCGCGCTCGCCGCTGCTCGCGCCCGGCGTCGCCGTACGGGCCGGGGACACGATCGTCGCGGTCGGCGGCCGGCCCGTCGACCCCGTGCGCGGCCCCCTGGCCTCCCTGGCCGGTACGGCCGGGCAGCCCGTCGAGCTGACCATCAGGCCGGCCGCCGGCGGCGAGACGCGCCGGGTCGTCGTGACGCCGCTGGCCGACGACACCCAGCTGCGCTACCACGACTGGGTGGAGAGCCGGCGTGCGCAGGTGCGTACAGCGTCGGGAGGACGGCTCGGCTACCTGCACGTCCCGGACATGGTCGCCAGCGGCTGGGCGCAGCTCCACCGCGACCTGCGCACCGAGATGGCCTACGACGGGCTCGTCGTGGACGTGCGCGGCAACGGCGGCGGGCACCTGTCCGAGCTGGTCCTGGAGAAGCTGTCGCGCAAGGTCTCCGGGTGGGCGCTGGCGCGCGGCTACGCGCCGGCGCGCTACCCCGTCGACTCGCCGCGCGGGCCCATCGTGGCGATCACCGACGAGTTCGCCGGGTCCGACGGCGACATCGTCAGCGCCGGGATCAAGAACAGGAAGCTCGGGCCGCTGATCGGGACGCGGACGTGGGGCGGCGTGATCGGCATCGACATGCGTTACGCGCTCGTCGACGGGACCGTGGTCACGCAGCCGAGGTACTCGTTCTGGCTGGAGGGCCAGGGCTGGGGCGTCGAGAACTACGGCGTCGACCCCGACATCGAGGTCGTCATCACCCCGCAGGACCGGGTCGCAGGCCGGGATCCGCAGCTGGACAAGGCCATCGAGCTGGCGCTGGCCGCGCTCGACGAGTCCCCGGCGGCGACCCCGCCGCCCCTGCCGCCGATCCCCTCCTGACCTGTGGTGAAGGCCCGGCGCGCCGTACGCGCCGGGTCTTCCCTAGCCGCACGGGCGCAGGTCCGACTTCGTGATGATCCGGTACCGGCCGTCGCCGAGCGTGACCGAGCTTTCCAGCACGTTCACGTTCACCCCGGCGGGCCAGATGGTCGCGTCATCCCAGATGAAGTCGAACAGCACGTCGATGGGGCTGACCCGCTGGCGCGACAGATCCATCCCGCACAGGTCCATCGTCGCGGTGGCGTCGGGAGCCGCCAGCCGGTCCAGCTCCACGGCCAGGTCGCCGGTCTCCGCCAGCGCCTGGCCCAGCGTCCTGATCAGGCGCGCGATGACCGCGCTGAGGTAGCTCTCCAGGAGGTGGTCGGTCGTCACCGTGCGTGACAGCGACGTGGCCAGCGCCCGCGCCGTGGCCACGGTGAGGAGCCGGAGCAGGTCGGGTACGGTGGCCAGGTCGTCCACCCTCGCGCAGGTGAACGCGTCCGTCACCCCACCGGCGAGCCCGCGCGCGCGGGCCTTGTCGGGGTAGACGGCGTGTAGTTCGGCCGCGAGGATGTCGGCGCGATACAGCGCCGCGATGATGCTGCGCAGGCGGACCCTGGCCACCGACGGCCAGTCGTTCGCGCCGGGGGCCGGGGGGACGGCGTCGAACAGGCCGGTCAGCAGCGCGTCGACGTCGCTGCGCGCCCTGATCTGGCGTTCGAGCGCGTCGTCCGCGACCGTCAGCAGCCGGTCCAGCTCCTCGTCGGTCAGCTGCGGCGGGCGGTCAGGATCTCGATCGGTCACCGGCGTCCCTTCCGCTGTCGCGATACCCGGCCAGGCTGGTCTTCATGGCGGCTCGCGCCTTCTTCCCCAGATCCCTGGCCTGCTGCTCGGTCAGGCCCAGATACGTGCCGATGGCCGCGTAGGTGAAGCCGTCGCGGTGATAGGCCAGGAGCAGCCGCTGGTCAGCGGGCAGCGTGTCGAGCGCCTTGCGTACGTCCATCGCCACGGCCACGTCCTCGGCCCACTCCTTCGCCTGCGTGTCGTGCTGCGGCTGGTCCAGGTCCAGCGGCACCGTGGACCGCCTCCGGCGGGGCTGGTCCCTGAGCCTGATCAGCAGCCGCCGCGCGACAGCGCGGATGTACGCCCGGTGGTCCTCGATCGCCGCCCAGCGCGACGGCTGGGTCATGAACAACCGGCAGGCCTCGGCGAACGTCTCCTGGGCGACCTCCTGGCTCTCCTCGCGCGACGCGCCGCAGGCGGCGATGACGAACCGTTGCACGGGGACGTACTCGTCCCTCACGAAAGCCTCGAAGGCCGCCCTGAAGGTGTTGCGCACCGCCATGGCCTGCGGGAGGGGTTCGGGTTCTGGCTCCTTGTCGCTCATCGCTCGGAGGTCGTCGCCTGCCTGGGCGCGGCCCTCAGCTCGCGCACGAGCAGGCGTTGGGAGCGCGCCTGCACGAGGGTGACGGCGGTGTTGACACAGGCCGCCACCACAATGATCCAATCCATGCCGGTTGCTTCCTTCCTGCGGGACTGTTCTGCCTCTACAGGAGAAGTGGCAGGAAGGAGCAAGATCGGGAAGTACGGCCGGGCCCGCGGTGTCGCGTTCTTGCACGGGCGGTGCGGATCTGTTGGCCTCGATAGCAGAAAGCTCTACTCGGCGACGGCGCTCAGCCTGTCGAGGATCACCTCGAGCTCTACTCGGCGACGGCGCTCAGCCGGTCGAGGATCTCCTCCAGGATCTCCGGGTGGGTGGCGAAGTTGAGCCTCGCGTAGTGGTCGCCGCCGGGACCGAACGACTTGCCGGGGCTCAGCAGGACCTTGGCCCGCTGTTCCACCTTCTCGGCCGCGTCGGGATGACCGAAGTCGAGCCACGCCAGGTAGGTGGCCTCGGGGAGGCGGTAGCCGATGGTCTTGGGGAGGCGGTCGGCGAGGGTGTGGCGGTTCGCGTCGAGGGTCTTCATGGTCTCGGCCAGCCAGGGGCCGCCGTGGGTCCAGGCGGCGATGGTGGCCTCGACGCCGAACACGTTGGCTTCGCCGTACAGCATGCCTGGCATGTCGGACAGTTGCTTGCGCACGTGGGCGGGGCCGATGTGGGCGACGGCGCAGCGTACGCCGCCGAGGTTGAAGGCCTTACTGGCCGACGTGAGGGTGATGGTGCGGTCGGGGAGGAGGGTGGCGAACGGGATGTGCTCGTGCGGGGCGAACGTCAGGTCCGCGTGGATCTCGTCGGAGATGACCAGGAGGTCGTGTCGCTCGGCGAGGTCGGCGATCTCCGTGAGCTCGGCTCTGGTGAAGGCGCGGCCCGTCGGGTTGTGCGGGTTGACCAGCAGGAGGATGTGGCAGCCTGTCACGTCGGGGAGCTCGAAACGCCAGGAGTCGCCGTCGGGGAGCATGGGGATGGGGAGGATCGGGCGGTTCATCTCGGCGAGCGTGGCGACGAAGGCGACGTAGGCGGGGGTGTGGAGGGCGATGGGCTCGCCTGGCTCGGTGAGGTGGTGGAGGAGCACCTGGAGGGCCTGGTTGAGGTCGGTGAAGGCGCGGGCGTGGGAGGGGTCGGGACGCCAGCGGTACCGGGTCTCCATGCGGTGGGCGAAGGCCTCGACGAGCGGGGGAGGGGAGGACTGCTCGTCCCACATGGGGTAGCCGAGGTCGGTGACGATGCGCTTTTCCAGGGCCTCACGGATGACGGGGGCTACGGGGTAGTCCATGTCCGCCACCCAGGCTGGGATGACGCCGGGGGCAGCTTTGGCCCACTTCACACCGTCTCGGAGGGTTTTGAGGTCCTTTGCGGCATTCACCACGTCATTGTAAAGCGCGAGCAATCATCCCCTATGCCCCAGTTTGCCAACCCTCAGCCAAGCCCAGCCATGACCTGTATCCGCCCGGCCCTGGGCCCACCCGCGACCCACACCGGTCTGCCCCTGACCCGCTCACGCCTCACACCGCGCGGCCCTGGCCCGCCCATGGCCCGCTCGCGACCTGCACCGGCCCGTCGGCGGCCTCGCATCGGCCCACCCATGGCTCACTGCGCCGCACCCTTCGTGGCGCTGGCACAAATGGCGCATGCGTCATCGCCATGCGCCCTACAGCACCGGATCCCTCACAGTGCCGCCCCTTCGCGGCGCTGGCCCCATTGCAGCGCCGTACACCCCGTGGTCCTTGGGTGCGCGTGCTTCGCCGTCCCCCCCTCGTTGTGAGGGGAGGCGCGGCGGGGCCGTCGCGGCGCGTTCGGGGGGTCGCGCCGCGACGGCTTCTGCCCTGGTCAGAGGCGGCGGAGCACCGCCACCACCTTGCCCAGGACGCTCGCCTCGTCACCCGGGATCGGGTCGTAGTTGGTGTTGTGCGGCACCAACCAGACGTGCCCGTCCTTGCGCTTGAACGTCTTCACCGTCGCCTCGCCGTCGATCATCGCCGCCACGATGTCGCCGCTCTCCGCGACCGGCTGCTGCCGTACGACCACCCAGTCGCCGTCGGCGATCGCCGCGTCGATCATCGAGTCACCCGCGACCTGCAGCAGGAACAGCGTGCCCTCGCCGACGAGCTGCTTGGGCAGCGCGAAGACGTCCTCCACGCTCTCCTCGGCCAGGATCGGGCCACCAGCGGCGATACGGCCCACGAGCGGGACATATGCCGCAGTAGGCCTGTTCACCGCCGGCTCGTCGTCATTGGCGTCGGGATCCACCCACAGCACGGGCTCGCCGGGCAGCCGCACCTCCAGCGCGCGCGGCCGGTGCGGGTCGCGGCGCAGGTATCCCTTGCGCTGCAACGCCGTCAGCTGGTGAGACACGCTGGACGTGCTCGTCAGCTGTACGGCTTCGCCGATCTCGCGCATCGACGGCGGGTATCCGCGCTGTTGCACGGAATCGCGGATCACCTCAAGGATCTTGCGCTGCCTGGGCGTCAGGCCCAGGGAGTCACGCCGACGCACCGCGAGGTCGCTGACCCCGCTCTCGTCATCGCGCTCGCTCATGCCGTTCCTCCTAGTCCGGCTGGCCGCCTCACCGGCGAACCATCCGGTCCGTGGTCTCAATGTCGCACACAGCGACCGTACCGCCCTTGAAGATCATCTTCAAACAATTGTTCGAGTGTTCCTCGAAATTGTCGGCAGCGTGGTGTACAACATCGTACGGGAGTTCGATCGACACCGTGTTCGATTCGCCGATCTTTGTTCGGCCTTTTTCGAGGCCAGGAGCGTGCGGGAGGTCCATCGTGGGGGCGACCACAAACACACATGCGACCGGCGAGGACGCCCAGCAGCTGACCCTCATCGCGGACCTTACGCGAGAGGAACGCCCATCCAGGCGGCGTCCACGCAGGGCGAACACGGGTGCGACGCCACGCCACAGCGACACGCCCGACGGGGTGGGTTTCGCGCGGGTCCGAGGGGAGGGCCCGCATTCGAACACCACCTCACGACAGGACGGCAACGAAGGAGCTCCCGCGCGAGGCGTCTTGCGACGGGAGGGCGGCGCTGGGGACGGTTCCCCGCCCCCGGGGGTGTCCTCGGGCGGCGGTTCCCTGCGCCCGGAGGTGTCCTCCCGTGGCGGCTCCCCACATCAGGACAATTCGCGCCCCGATGGGGCGGCTGGGTTTTCGCGGTCGGACGCCGAGGGTGGGGGCTCGCGGCGGGGGAGGGCTGGGGGTGACGGGGGCCGGCGCCTGTGGTTGGTGCCGAGCCCGCGTGAGTGCGAGGAAACGGTCGCGGGCGACGAGCCCGCACCAGTGACCGGCGATCAGGGGCCATCGCGTCCTGACGGGCCGGTCTCAGGACAGTCAGCACGGCAGGGCGGCCGGGGGGCGGCACAGGTGGGGAACGACAGAAGCAGCACACGGGGCAGGAAGCCGGTCAGCTCCACGAGCGTGGCAGGCCGGAAACCGGGCGACACCCGGAGCGCGTCGAGCCGCAAGCCCGGCGACGCCGGGGGTGTGGCGGGGCGGAAACCGAGCGACGCCGAGAGTGTGGCGGGCCGGAAGTCCGGCAGCGCCGGGGGTGTGGCGGGCCGGAAGCTGGGCGACGCTGGGGGTGTGGCGGGCCGGAAGTCGGGCGACGCCGGAGGTGTGTCGGGTCGAAAGTCCGACAACGTCGGGGATGTGGCCGGGCGGAAGTCGAGTGACACCGGCAGGAGGGCGGGCCGTAAGCGGGTGATGGGTGGCGCTCGGAGGTCGGCGATCGGCGAAGCGGACACCCGCGAGGTGAAGCGCCGTCCGGCGCGAGGCGCGGACGCCCAGGATGCGACGCGACCGATTCGGACCATGCCTGTTGGGAGTGAGGCCGGGGCCAAGTGGGGGCTGGGTGTCGGCGGCCGAGGTGTGGCGCGCGGGCGTCGTCCGGACGGCCGGGTCCCGGGGCGCGGCGCCGATGGTCAGGGTGCGCGGCGCGGCGGCGACGGTCGGGGCGCGGGGCGCGGCGGCGACGGTCGGGGCGCGGGGCGCGGCGGCGACGGTCGGGGCGCGGGGCGCGGCGGCGACGGTCGGGGTGCGGGGTGTGACGCGGATGGTCGGGGTGTGCGGCGCGGTGCGGACGGGCGGGGTGTGGGGTCCGGCGGGGACGATCGGCGTGTGGGGCGCGGCGTTCGGAAGGTGGGGTGGAAGGGGCGTGACCGGCAGCGCGGAGCGGTGCGGTTGACGCGACGGGGGAGGGCTGTCGTGGTCACCGTGCTCGCGGCTCTCTCGCTGGCCGCCTTCTGGGCGGGGGCGAAGGCGACCAGCTGGGCCGACGACGGCGCGCCGAAGGATCACACCGGTCAACCCTGGGTGGTGGTGGACCGGGGCGACACGCTGTGGAAGATCGCCGACGCCTACGCGGTGGACGGCGACCCGGGAAAGCTGGTCTCGGAGATCGTCAGGCTGAATGATCTCGACGACTCCCTCATCCGCCCCGGCACGAAGCTGTACCTTCCCGCCCCCTGACCTCTTCTCGGGCTCCGGGCCGGAGGTTCTGACGGACCCCGGAGTGGGCCCGCTTCGTTGGGCGCTCCTCGGCGTTGGATTACCGCCTCCTTGGAGGTTTCCGCCCTCCTGGGGTAGGTGTGCTCCCGCTCTGGGGGTACCACCTCCCGACGCCCGACTCCGGTTCGATGCTCCCTGCCGCCGAAGCGTGGGGCCGCGGCCCTCGCAACGCCGCACCGGAAGGGCCCTTCTGGGTGGAATGTGGGTTGGTGTCGGTTTGTTGTATGGAGATGGCCCCACGACAAGACACCCCAAGGGCATGGAACGATAGACCGCGCCCCACCAAGTGATCTTCGCTGATCAGGGCATATGTGGTCACCCGAAAGCCCACCCCCCGCCCCGCCGTACAAGATCGAAAAAGGCCGCGACACGCCCGGCGGGAAACGGCTCGCCGTGCTGATCAGCGACTTCGATTGGAACCCGCCGCTCAACTTGCGTTCATGGTCGGACACTTCTACGGTTGGACCACAACATCTAGTAGTTACACCGATGTAGTTCACCACACCTTGTGTTTACGTGACCCCTCTATGGGCGTGTGGTGACCGCGGTAGAGGAGGCGAAGCGTGCACTGTCCGTTCTGTCGCCATCCAGACACCAGGGTCATCGACAGCCGCTCCACCGAGGACGGGGCGGCCATCAGGCGCCGCCGTACCTGCCCGGAATGCGGGAAAAGGTTCACCACCCAGGAGACGGTCCTGCTGATGGTGGCCAAGCGGAGCGGCGTCACGGAGGCGTTCTCACGGGACAAGGTCGTCGCGGGCGTGCGGCGAGCGTGCCAGGGCCGTCCGGTCAGCGAGGACTCGCTGGCCCAGCTCGGCCAGCGGGTGGAAGAGGCGATCAGGGCCAAGGGTGCGGCCGAGCTCCCGTCCAACGAGGTCGGGCTGGCGATCCTGGGGCCGCTGCGCGAGCTGGACGAGGTGGCGTACCTGAGGTTCGCATCGGTATATCGCGGATTCGAGAGCCTGGCGGACTTCGAATCCGAAATCGAACAGTTGAAGGCGGACAGGGCCAAAGAGATGGGGGAGTCATGACAGAGACGGTCAGCGGTTCGGTGGCGCGCGGGGGGAAGAAGCCCCGCAAGGGGCTCAAGATGAAGCGCATCTTCACCAAGCCGGGGATTCACCCGTATGACGACATCGCGTGGGAGCGCCGCGATGTCGTGATGACGAACTGGCGCGACGGCTCGATCAACTTCGAGCAGCGCGGCGTCGAGTTCCCGGAGTTCTGGTCGGTGAACGCGGCCAACATCGTGACGACCAAATACTTCCGCGGCGCCGTGGGCACCCCGCAGCGCGAGTGGAGCCTGAAGCAGCTGGTCGACCGGGTCGTCGGCATGTACACGAAGACGGCCGTCGCCGAGGGCTACTTCGCCACCGACGAAGACGCCGAGATCTTTGACCACGAGCTGAAATACGCGCTGACGCACCAGGTCTTCGCCTTCAACTCGCCGGTGTGGTTCAACGTGGGCACGCAGTCGCCGCAGCAGGTGTCGGCGTGTTTCATCCTCTCCGTGGACGACCAGATGGAGTCGATCCTCGAGTGGTACAAGGAAGAGGGCGTGATCTTCAAGGGCGGTTCCGGCTCCGGGATCAACCTGTCCCGCATCCGCTCCTCCAAGGAACTGCTTTCCAGCGGCGGTACGGCCAGCGGCCCGGTCTCCTTCATGCGCGGCGCCGACGCGTCGGCGGGCACCATCAAGTCCGGCGGCGCGACCCGCAGGGCGGCCAAGATGGTCGTGCTCGACGTCGACCACCCCGACATCGAAGAGTTCATCGAGACCAAGGCCCGCGAAGAGGACAAGGTCCGCGCGCTGCGTGACGCCGGTTTCGACATGGACCTGGGCGGCAAGGACATCGTGTCCGTGCAGTACCAGAACGCCAACAACTCGGTGCGCGTCTCCGACGAGTTCATGAACGCCGTGGAGAAGGGCGACAAGTTCGGCCTGCGCGCCCGCCTGACCGGCGAGGTCATCGAGCACGTCGACGCCAAGGACCTGTTCCGCAAGATGGCCAAGGCGGCGTGGGAGTGCGCCGACCCGGGCATCCAGTACGACGACACGATCAACGACTGGCACACCTCGCCGGAGACCGGCCGCATCACCGCCTCCAACCCGTGCAGCGAGTACGTCCACCTGGACAACTCCTCCTGCAACCTGGCGAGCATCAACCTGCTGAAGTTCCTGAAGGACGACAACTCCTTCGACGTCGCCAACTTTGTCAAGCTCACCGAGCTGATCATCACGGCGATGGACGTGTCGATCACGTTCGCCGACTTCCCGACCGAGAAGATCGGCGAGACCACCCGCGCCTACCGCCAGCTCGGCATCGGCTACGCCAACCTCGGCGCCCTGCTGATGGCGACCGGCCACGCCTACGACTCCGACAGCGGCCGCGCGGTCGCCGGTGCCATCACGTCGCTGATGACCGGTGTGTCCTACCGGCGTAGCGCCGAGCTGGCCGGCGTCGTGGGACCGTACGACGGCTATGCCCGCAACACCGACGCGCACAAGCGCGTCATGCGCAAGCACGCCGCGGCCAACGACAACCTGCGCACGGTCGGCTCGATGGACGGCAAGATCCACGCCGAGGCGTCCAGGCAGTGGTCGGAGTGCCTCAAGCAGGGCGAGAAGAACGGCTACCGCAACGCCCAGGCGTCGCTGCTCGCCCCGACCGGCACCATCGGCCTGATGATGGACTGCGACACCACCGGCATCGAGCCCGACCTGGCGCTGGTCAAGTTCAAGAAGCTCGTCGGCGGCGGCTCGATGCAGATCGTCAACCAGACGATTCCGCGCGCGCTCCGTCAGCTCGGTTACCAGGAGGAGTCCGTCGAGGCGATCGTCGAGTACATCGGCGAGCACAGCCACGTCGTCGACGCCCCCGGCCTGCGCCCCGAGCACTACGAGGTGTTCGACTGCGCGATGGGCGAGCGGGCGATCGCGCCCATGGGCCACGTGCGGATGATGGCCGCCACGCAGCCGTTCCTGTCCGGTGCGATCTCCAAGACGGTCAACCTGCCGGAGTCGGCGACGATCGACGACATCGAGCAGGTCTACCTGGAGGGCTGGAAGCTCGGCCTCAAGGCGCTGGCCGTCTACCGCGACAACTGCAAGGTCGGCCAGCCGCTGTCGGCGGGCACGGGCTCCAAGAAGGCAGAAGAGGTCGTCGCGACCGAGCCCGAGGTCAAGGTCATCGAGGTCAACCGGCCCACCAGGCGCCGGATGCCCAACTCGCGGCCCAGCATGACCACCCGCTTCACCGTGGGCGGCGCCAAGGGTTACATGACCGCTTCGTCCTACCCGGACGACGGTCTGGGCGAGGTCTTCCTCAAGATGTCCAAGCAGGGCTCCACGCTGGCCGGTGTCATGGACGCCTTCTCGGTGGCGATCTCGATCGGCCTGCAGTACGGCGTGCCGCTCGAGACGTACATGAGCAAGTTCGTCAACATGCGCTTCGAGCCCGCCGGGATGACCGACGACCCGGACATCCGCATGGCGACCTCGGTGATGGACTACATCTTCCGCAGGTTGGCCCTGGACCACCTCCCGTACGACGAGCGGGCGGCGCTGGGCATCTTCTCGGCGGCCGAGCGCGCGGCGCAGCAGCGCGGCGAGGACCCGGCCCCGATCGTCGACCGCGAGGCCCTGGCCCAGTCGGCTCCCATAGAGGCGACGAGGCCGGAGCCGGTCAAGGAGATCAAGGAGCTGACGCTGGAGAGCCACCAGCGCTTCACGGCGGACGCCCCGCTCTGCATGACCTGCGGCACCAAGATGCGCCCAGCCGGTAGCTGCTACGTCTGCGAAGGCTGCGGCTCCACCAGCGGCTGCAGCTAGTTGCATAGAAGAAGGGGCGGGCCCGGTGGGCTCGCCCCTTCTTCTATGTCAGGAACAGTTCGATGACCGGGACCGGGGTGTCCGGGCGTTGGACCGGGAGCTGGAGGGTCAGGGTGCCGGGGGGCTGGCCGCCCATGCGGGTGTTCTGGGCGGTCTCGCCGGGGTCGACGACGACTCGCTTGATCTCCGATGCGTCGTTGAGTAGCTGGGCGTAGCGGACCTTGCCTGCCAATCCCTCCAGATGGACGTGGCGCAGGGGCCAGCTGAACAGGTGGAGGTACAGGCGGTCGCCGTTCTGGGTCAGGCGGCAGTCCGGGGGTGCGGTGAACGCCGAGGGGCCGCAGCCGCGGATCGAGCGGGCGTGGAGGTCCATCCAGGCGCCGATCTCGGCCAGGATCGGGGTGGCGCGGGGGTCGAGGTCGCCCCGGCCGGTGGGGCCGACGTTGAGCAGCAGGTTGCCGCCCTTCGACACGCCGTCCACGAGCATCCTGATGAGCATCTCGGGGCTCTTGTAGTCCAGGTTGTCCCGGTCGTAGCCCCAGCTTCCGTTCAGCGTCTGGCACGCCTCCCACAGCCCGTCGAACGGCTTGGACGGCTGGTACTGCTCCGGCGTGATGAAGTCGCCGGGAATGCCCAACCGGTCGTTGACCAGGATGTCGGGCTGCAGGGAACGGACCATCGCCAGCAGTTCTGCGGAGCCCCAGTCGGCAGGACCCTTCCCGCCCCACCATTCGGTGCGGTTGGCGTAGGAGAAATCGAAGAACAGATAATCGATCGTTCCATAACGGGTCAGCAGCTCTCGAACCTGGCCGTGCAGATATCGGCGATATTCGGAAATATCCCGCGAAGGGATAGGTGAGGAATCGCGCAAAGGGTGGGTCCCGTCCACGGGGAAGGACGGGTGGTGCCAGTCGATCAGCGAGTGGTAGAAACCCACCTTGAGGCCCTCGGCCCGGCAGGCGGCGACGAAGGGTTCGACCAGGTCGCGAGACGACTTGAACGAGGTCAGATCGCTGTCCCACAGGCAGAAACCGTCATGGTGCTTCGTCGTCAGCACGATATACCGCATACCAGCCGCCGCCGCGGTCCGCGCCCAAGAAACCGGGTCATACCGGTCCGGCGCGAAGTGATCAAAATACACCTGATATGCGGAAGAATCCATTTTCTCCCGCGTCTGTACCCATTCATGCCGGGCCGCCAGCGAGTACAGCCCCCAATGCACGAACATCCCAAATCTATCGTTCACAAACCAGTTCATGAAAAATCATCCCTTGAGGGCGCCGGACGACAGCCCGTGCACGAACGAACGCTGGAAGAACAGGAAGACGATCACCGAGGGAAGCAACGCCAGCAACGACGCCGCCATCACCACCCCGGGCGTGACGATCGGGTCGATCCGCAGGGTCCGCAGCGCCAGCGGCAGCGTGTACGTGGACGAGTCGCTCGCCACCAGCATCGGCAGCAGGTACTGGTCCCAGATCATGGTGAACCCGAACACCCCGATGACCCCCAGCGCCGGACGGCACATCGGCAGGATGATCTGCGCGAAGATCCGCAGCTCCCCGGCTCCGTCGATCCGCGCCGCCTCCTCCAGCTCGCGCGGCACGTCCTTCATGAACTCCGTCATGACCAGGATCGAGAACGCCCAGGCCCCCAGCGGCACGATCATGCCCGCCAGCGTCCCGATCAGGTTGATGTGCAGCACCGGCAGGTCGGACAGGATCAGCGACAGCGGGATCGCCAGGATCTCCTCCGGCAGCATGAGCGTGGCCAGGATCGCGACGAACACGATCGTCATGAACCTGAACCGCTTGCGCGCCAGCGCGTACGACGCCAGCGTCGAGACGACCACCTGCAGCAGCAGCCCGAACCCCACCACGAAGAAGGAGTTCAGGAGGTACTTCAGCACCCCCTGGTCCACGGCGACGGTGAAGTTGTCCAGCGTCGGGCTGGTCGGCACGACGCTCAGCTGGGTCGGGTCCGACACGTGGTTGAAGGCGCTCACCAGCAGCGCGAGGAGCGGCCCGGCGAACACCACCAGGACCACGGCGTACAGCACGCCCTTCAGCACGCGCGCGAGAGGCGTCCTGCTCTCCTTGAGCCCGAGAGCGGTCTCACTGCCCGAGGTCATGGGTTCTCCCTTCGCCGCAGAACGGACACCACGACGGTCAGCAACAACGTGGCCAGGAACAGCAGGACCGCTCCCGCCGACGCGACGCCGAGCCGGTTCTGCTCCAGTCCGAGCTTGGTGATCAGCGTCATCACGACTTCGGTGGACCCGTTCGGCCCGCCGTTCGTCAGCAGGTAGACCTCGGTGAAGACGCGCAGGCCGCGGATGGCCGCCAGGATGAACAGGATCGAGAACACCGAGCGCAGTCCGGGCAGCGTGACGTGCAGCAGCCTGCGCCACCGCGAGGCCCCGTCGACGATCGCCGCCTCGTAGAGATCCCTGTTGACTCCCGCCAGCCCGGCCAGGAAGATCATCATGTCGTACGGAGCGCCGCGCCAGACCCCGGTCACGATCACCGAGGCCATGGACGTGTGCGGGTCGTTGATGAACCCGGACGGCCCCAGCCCCACCAGCCCGATCAGCGAGTTCAGCATCCCGTCGCCGGTCGGGTGGTACATGATCCGCCACAGCTCCGCGACGACCGCCATCGGCACCACGACCGGCAGGAACGCGGCGGAGCGGATGAAGCTGAGCCGCCGGCTCTGCCCCTCCATCAGCAGCGCCAGGATCAGCCCGAGCAGCATCGACCCGGCCGTCTGGAACAGCGCGAGGAGCACGGTGTGCCAGGCGGCCTGCTGGAAGCCGTCCGAGCTGACGACCTTGGCGTAGTTGTCGCCGCCCACCCACGTGCTGCCGAGGAACGGCTGCACGTTCTGGAACGACATCACCAGGGCCTGGCCCATGGGGACGAACTTGAAGTACAGGAACAGCACGAGCGCCGGGGACAGGAACAACCAGGGGACCCACCAGCGCCCGCCCCGCCCAGAGAACCTGGGCGGGGCCTGTTCAGAGGAGCCGGTGTCGGCCGGCTTCAGCTGAGTGACGGTCATGACGCGGCGACGCCCTGCTCCGCGAGGATCGCGGCGAGCTTCGTGTCCAGCTTCTGCAGCTCCGCCTTCAGGTCCAGGCCGCAGTCGGCGACCAGGGCGTTGACGGTCTCGGACGCGGTCTGGCGCACCGGGGTCCAGTTGGGGAGCGACGGCGCGTAGTGGCCGGACGAGGCGTAGACGTCGGCGAAGGTCTTCCACCGGGGGTCGGGGCGCACGGCGGCGATGTCGACGGTCTTGTTGACCGGGAGCTGCACGATGTAGGCGGTGTCGCCCTCCATGCCGACCTTCTGGCCCTCGGCCGAGGTGGCGAAGGAGGCGAAGGCGTCCTGCGCGGCGTTGTTCGGCGACCCGGCCATCAGGTAGATCGCGCCGCCCTCGGCCAGCACGTCGGAGTTCTTGGCGCCCTTGGGCATGGGCACGACCTCGTACTTGTCCTTGCCGAGCGATTTGTCGTACCGCGGCATCAGGTACGGGCCGACGACGTACATGCCGGTCTTGCCCGCCTCGAACGTCTCGTTGGTCGGCGGCGTGTCCATGGTCACCGCGCCGGGCTGGATGACCTTGTCCTTGCAGGCCAGGTCGCGGAACCACTGCATGGCCGAGGTGGACTCCGGGGTGGACATGGCCGGCTTGAACTTGCCGCCGCCCGCGTCAGCGACGAAGTCGCCGCCCGCCGCCCAGAGGAAGTTGGAGAAGTACCAGGACGCGTAGCCGCGCTTGGTCGACAGCGGCGCCGCCAGCCCGTAGGTGTCTGCCTGGCCGTTGCCGTCCGGGTCCTTCTCGGTGAACGCCTTGGCCATGGCGACGATGTCGTCCCAGCTCTGCGGCGTCTGCAGGCCCAGCTTCTCCCGCCAGTCCTTGCGGATCAGCAACGCGGTGGCCTGGGCCGAGTACGGCACGCCGTACTGCTTGCCGTCGGCCGCCTTGCCCGAGGCGAGCCCGCGCTCGGTGAGGTCCTTGGCGCTGGCCAGCTTGCTGAGGTCGATCTCCCGCAGCAGGCCCTGGCTCTGCATGGTGCCCAGCTGCGCGACGTCGTTCATGACGATGTCGGGCAGGTCCTTCTGGGCCGCCCGCTGCTGCATCTTCGTCTCGAAGTCGTCGAAGATCGCGGTCACCTTGATCTTGAACCCGGTCGCCTTCTCGAACGCGGCGGCCAGCCTCTGGGTGCCCTGGTCGCCGGGCCCGCCGGGGGTGGTCCTGGTCCAGAGCTCGAGCGGGGCCTTGGCGTCCTGCTCGACGTTCGTCGCTGCGCCCGTGGAACACCCCGTGAGCACCACCAGCGACGCCAGAAGTATGGAAGTTGTTCGCATATGTGGACGGCTCCCTCTATTTGGATGGCGTGATCCGGGACGGTAACGCTGGTCGCGCACACAGGTCAATGCTCCGATGACTGAAACATCACCGATGTGGTTGTTCTGTAGTGCGGCAGGATAGCCGGACATACATCGGATGAAATGAGTGAGCGATGCTTAACGCACTGTTGGTCATGGAGGCGCGCCGCCGGGCGGACGTCTACCCGGAGACGGTCCTTGAAAGGCTTGCTGACCTGGTCGAATGGCAGTCACCGCCGCTGACGCGGGAGGAGCTGGCCGCCGATCCCGGCGTGCTGGGCGAGGTCGAGATCCTGCTCACCGGGTGGGGTCCGCCCGTGCTCGACGAGCACCTGCTGAGCCATGCCCCGCGGCTGCGCGCGGTGCTGGTCGCGGCCGGTTCCGTGCGCTCGATCACCACGCCGGAGTTCTGGGCGAGGGAGATCCCGATCGTCTCGGCCGCCTCGGCGAACGCGATCCCGGTGGCCGAGTTCACGCTGGCGCAGATCCTGCTGGCGCTGAAGCAGTTCCACCGGATCTCCCGCGAGATCAAGGAGCAGGGGCGCTACCCCGACGAGCCGCAGGTCGCCGGGGCCTACGGCGCGCGGGTGGGTTTGCTCGGCCTGGGCGAGATCGGCCGCCTGGTGGCCGCCCACCTGCGCAACTTCGACGTGGAGGTGGTCTGGTCCGACCCGTACGCGGACGGCGGCGTATCCCTGGACGAGCTCTTCGCGACCTGCGACGTCGTCAGCCTGCACGCCCCGCTCCTGCCGCAGACCGAGGGCCTGGTGAACGGCGCGCTGGTGGAGACCATGCGCACCGGCGCCACCCTGATCAACACCGCCCGCGGCGCCGTCGTCGACGAGCCGTCCGTCGTCGAGGTCCTGCGCGCGCGGCCCGACCTGACCGCCGTCCTCGACGTCACCTGGCCGGAGCCGCCCCCCTCAGGCTCCCCGCTGTACGGCCTGCAGAACGTGGTGCTGACGCCGCACCTGGCCGGCGCGATGGGCGCCGAGCGGGCCAGGATGGGCGAGCTGGTCCTGGCCGAGGTCGGCCGCCTGGCCGCCGGTCAGCCGTTCGAGCACGCCGTGGACCCCGCCCAGGCGAACCTGCGGGCGTGACGCCATGGACCCGGCGCTCAGGGAGCATCTCAGGCGGCTCGACCTCGACCTGCTGATGGCCGGCCACGCCGACCCCGTCCCCGCCGACTGGGGCCGTACGGCGCGGACCGACGGCTACAGCAGGCTCTACCTGATCCTCGGCGGCGAGGGCACGATCACGCTGGACGGCGTGGAGTACCTGCCGGGGCCAGGCCAGCTCTACTTCCTGCCCGCCGGGTCCGCGCTGGCCTTCGCCAGCTCGAAGGAGCGCCCGCTGCGCAAGTACTGGGCGAACTTCACCGCCACCGTGGGCGACCACGACCTGGCCTCCCTCGTCACCCTGCCGCGGGTGGTGGAGGTGGACGATCTGCCCGCCGTACAGGAGATGTTCGTGAGGTTGCTGGCGGCGGGCAAGGGCGCCACGCAGGTCACCGGGCCGCTGCGCCAGCGGGCGATCCTCATGGAGCTGACCGCCTACCTCGTGGACCACGCGCCGCTCGGCTCGCTGAAGCCGCTGAGCGAGGGGCCGGGGCGGATCCTGGAGTACATCGACGCGCACCTGGGCGAGGTGCTCACGGTCGGGCGGCTGGCCGAGGTCTTCCACTACAACCCGACGTACTTCATCACCTACTTCGCCCAGCTCTTCGGGGTTTCCCCCAACCAGTACATCCGGCAGTTGCGCGTCGAGCGGGTCAAGCAGGCGCTGATCCACTCGGAGCTGAAGATCGAGGAGATCGCCGGGACGGTCGGGTGGGAGGCCGCCTACCTCTCGCGCGTCTTCCGCCAGGTGACCTCGCTGACGCCGACCCGCTACCGGGCCTTGCACCGGGCCTCCTGAGGATCGTCCTAGGATGGCCCGAGTTTTGGCCATGCCCTTCGGAATGCGCTTTCCCTACGTTTCGCCTATGAAGCGATTAGCAGCCCTCATCGCGGCGGCCGTCCTGCCGCTGTCCGCCTTCGTCTCCACCGGTGGCGAACGGCTGGTGACGAACCTGGCCGAGCTCAACGCGGCGGTCGGTACGGCCGACACGATCGTGATGGCCGACGGCACCTGGCAGGACACCGTCATCGAGCTCGCTGCTCCAGGCCCGCTGACGCTCAGGGCGCAGACCCCGGGCAAGGTGCTGCTGACCGGCCAGTCCTCGCTGGCGCTGAACAGCCCGAACCTGACGGTGAGCGGCCTGACCTTCACGCAGGGGCAGGCGCCGGCTGGCAAGGGCTCGGTGATCGCGTTCAACAGCGACTACGGCAGGGTCACCGACACCTCCGTCGTCGGCTTCAACCCGGCCGACCCGGCCACGCCGTACTACTGGGTCTACTTCAAGGGCGGCCACAACCGCTTCGACCACGGCCTGCTCGAAGGCAAGAGCCACCAGGAGCCGCTGGTCGGCAACGACCGCGGCCTGGCCGCCAAGTACAACGCGGTCGACCACAGCCGCTTCGCCAACGTCCCCAACATCGGGCGCAACGGTATGGAGGCGCTGCGGATCTGGGGTTACGGTCAGTGGGCCGAGGAGGGCGCAGAAGAGGGCGCCTACTTCACCATCGAGCACAACACCTTCGAGCACGTGGACGGCGACGACGAGATCATCTCGCTGAAGTCCAATCACAACACGGTGCGCTTCAACACGATCAAGGCGTCGAGCGGCGGCCTGGTGCTGCGTTACGGCAACTACAACACGGTCGAGTACAACGTCATCCTGGGCGAGCGCTACCCGGCCAGCGAGGGCATCCGCGTCAGCGGCGACCACCACACCATCCGCGGCAACTACGTCGCGGGAGTGTCCGGCTACGGGCTCAAGGTCACCAGCGGCGAGCACATGTTCGACGCCAACCACCAGCTCGACTACCTGACGCCCGGCTTCGTGCCGCAGAAGAACCCGCTCACGCCGTGGGGCTACCTCTTCCACTACGGCCAGGTGACCGACAGCACGTTCACCGGCAACGTCTTCGCCGACAACGCCAAGGCCGACATGCACCTCGGCTGGTTCTACAAGAACCACTGGCCCGGCTACCAGATGGTGCTGCTGCCCGAGCGGAACACCTTCACCGGCAACCTCAGCTACAAGCCCGAGGGCGGGACGGCGGTCATCACGTCCGTACAGGAGACGACGGCGCCGCTGGACAAGTTCACCTTCGCGCCGAACACCTTCCGAGGCAACGTAGTGTACGGCGGGACCCTGGACGTGCACGCGCCGAACACCACCACCGGGTTCGTCGTCATCCCGGCCAGGAGCCAGGCGCCGACCCCGCCGTCCACGACGGCGGAGTCGGGCCCGAGCTACCGGTAGTCCTACTTCAGCCCTGCGTCGAGCGCGGTGGTCAGGGTGCCGGGATCGCCGGACATCTCCCAGATCATCGCGCCGAGCAGGCCCTTGCTCTTCAGCCAGGCCGTCTTCTTGCCGATGGACCACACGTCGTCGAAGGTCCACCACTGCGAGCCGGTGTAGCAGAACGTCGCCACGGCCTGCTCGTCGTGCCTGACCGTGCAGCCGGGGACGGAGGCGATCAGGTTGCTGTATCCCCTGGTCCCCGCTTCCTCGGCGAACTGGCCCGGTGCGGCGCCGGTGGCCGACTGCCACTCGCCGAACTTGCCGCCGTCAGCCACGCCCTGCCAGCCGCGGCCGTAGTAGGCCAGGCCGATGGTCAGCTTGCGCGGATTGACGCCGGCCTGGAGGTAGACGTTGATCGCGTTCTCCACGCTGAAGTGGAAGTTGTACGGATCATCCGTGTCGGCGTACAGGTTGCCCTGGTGGCCGGTGCGGTTGGGCTCCCACGAGTTGTCGCTGCCGGCGCCGTGGAAGTCGTAGCCCTGCACATTAAAGATGTCCAGATATTTCGCGACTTCGGGAAGGTCGTAACCGGCCGCGATCTTGGCGGGGTCCGCCGGGGTGAACGCGGTGAGCTGGTAGCGCTTGCCCGTGGTGACGGTCAGCGCGTCGAGCTGGCGGCGGAACTCGGCCATGAGCAGGGTGTTGTTGGCCTTGTCCGCCGGGCTGACGTGGTTGCCCGCGTGCCCCTCGGCGCCCGGCCACTCCCAGTCGAGGTCGATGCCGTCGAAGATCCCGGCAGCGGTGCCCGGACCGCCGAACCCGTTGTAGACGGGCAGGTTGCCCTTGATGTAGACGTCGATGCAGGAGCTGACGAACTTCTTGCGCGCCGCGTCGGTGGCCGCCACGTCGGAGAAGTACTTGGAGTACGTCCAGCCGCCGATCGAGATCAGCACCTTGAGGTTCGGGTACTTCGCCTTGAGCTTCTTGAGCTGGTTGTAGTTGCCCTGCAGCTTGTCCCAGCCGCTGTCGGCCACGCCGTCCACGGACTGGCCCGCGCTGAACGGCCTGCCGTAGTCGGCCTCGGCGTCACCGGCGCCGTCGCCCTGGCTGGGGTCCTGCGGGTTGGACGTGGTGCCCTTGGTGACACCCTGCAGGCAGGTCAGGTTGACCGGGTCGATGTTGGCGAAGGCGTAGTTGATGTGGGTGAGCTTGGCTGCCGCGCCCGTCGTGTCCATGTTCTTGACGAAGTACTGGCGGCCGTAGATGCCCCACTGCACGAAATATCCGACGCGCGCGTAGCCGGTTTCCACGATGTCCGACGTGGTGACCTGGACGGCGGTGCTTGCGGCGGACATGTTGTCGTAGAGGTCGCGAGCTTTCACCGTGAAGGTGTACGCGGTTGAGGGCGACAGGCCGGTGACCGTGGCGGTCGTGCCGGTGACTGTCGCGGCCAGCGTCGCGCCGTTATATACGTCGTACGAGGCGATGCCGGTGTTGTCGGTCGAGGCGTTCCAGGCCAGCGTCACGGTGGAGCTGGTCTTGGCGGTGCTCCGTACATTGCCGGGAACGCTCGGCGCCTGGGTGTCGTCGGACGGGTTGTTGGTCTTGACCGTCAGCGGCGCGGAGGCGGGGGACAGCGTGCCCTTACGGTCCTTGGCCTTGACGGTGAAGGTGTAGGAGGTGTTCGGCGTCAGGCCGGTGACCGTGGCCGTGGTGCCGGTGACCTCGGTGCCGTTGGACAGGACGTAGCCGGTGATCGGCAGGCTGCCCGGGGTGGCCGCGTCCCAGGCCAGGGAGACGGTCTTGGTGGTCTTCACCGGTGAGCGCAGGTTTCCCGGCGCTCCAGGCGGGGCGTCGGGGGAGCCGTCGCAGTTCACGTCGTTGAGGCGGCAGCTCGTCGGTTCTGCTCCTGCCGTACTCACCGTGAAGGACGGGGAGTAGGGCTCGGTCGTGCCGTTGGCGCGCACGGTGGTGTTGTAGTGGACCGGGCTCAGGGTCACGGTCCGCCCGCTCTGGGTGAGCGAGCCGTTCTGGGCATTGGAGGCGGTGACGCCCGCGGGCAGGTCGAAGACGACCGACCAGCCGTTGAGCGCGGTCGCCGTGTTGTTGGCGATCACGAACGAGGCGCTGGTGCCGCTCACGTTGTAGGTGGCGGTGTAGGGGGCGGGCGGGGGTGGCTCGCCGCCCGATCCGTCGCAGTTCGCGCCGTTGATGGTGCACGACGTCGGCTGTACGGCCGAGCTGAGCGTGACGGTCGGGCTGTAGGGCTCGGTGTTGCGGCCCGCCTGGATGGTGGCGATGTAGTAGGCGGGGGTCAGGGTCACTTTCGTGCCCGTCTGGCGGATCGTGGCGTTCTGCGGGTTCGAGGCGGTGACTCCGGCGGGGAGCTCGAAGACGAGCGACCAGCTCGTCACGGCTGCCGTGCCGGGGTTGCTGACGACGAACTTTCCTGTGGTTCCGGTCAGGCTGAACGTCGCGAGGAGTCGCGAGGCTGCCTGTGCCGGGACGGTGCCGAGGGCGATGATCACGAGGATGGCGACCAGGGGGGTGACTAGCCGGCGCACGTGGAAAGCCTTTCTTTTAAGAAGGTTTCCTAAGAATTAGATGGATCGTACGCCCCGGTCGCGATCTCCGCTAGACGACTTCTTTCCGTTGACCGATAGGTTGAAGGGATGAATATCGCTATTACCAGGGGATATGTCGTACCCGTCGACGGCGAGCCGATCCAGAACGGCACCGTACTCATCCAGGACGGGAAGATCGTCGCAGTCGGCGCCGACGTGGCGGTGCCCGAGGGTGTGGACGTCGTCGACGCGGCGGGCGGCTGGGTGCTGCCCGGCTTCGTCGAGGCGCACGGCCACCTCGGCGTGCACGAGGAGGCCGAAGGCTGGGCCGGCCAGGACACCAACGAGATGACCGACCCCAACGGCGCCCGGCTGCGCGCCCTCGACGCGATCAACCCCGCCGACCTGGGGTTCACCGACGCGCTGTCCGGCGGCGTCACCACCGCCGTCATCAAGCCCGGCTCGGGCAACCCCATCGGCGGCCAGACCGTCGCCGTCAAGTGCTGGGGCAGGACGGTCGAGGAGATGCTGCTCAAGGAGCCGGTCAGCGTCAAGAGCGCGCTCGGCGAGAACCCCAAGCGTGTGTACGGTGACCAGAAGAAGCTGCCCTCCACCCGCCAGGGCGTGGCCGCCGTGATCCGCGACGCGTTCCGCAAGGCGCAGGACTACAAGGACAAGATCGCTCGCGGCGACCAGGTCGATCGGGACGGCACGCTGGAAATCCTGGTGAAGGTGCTCGACGGCGAGCTGCCCTGGTGCCAGCACACCCACCGCGCCGACGACATCGCCACCGCCCTCCGCCTCGCCGACGAGTTCGGCTACAAGGTGATCATCAACCACGGCACCGAGGGCCACCTGCTCGCCGACATCCTGGCCGAGCGCCAGATCCCGGTGATCATCGGCCCGCTGTTCACCACCCGGTCGAAGGTCGAGCTGCGCCAGCGCTCGCTCCGCAACCCGGGCATCCTGGCCAGGGCGGGCGTGGAGCTGGCCATCACCACCGACCACCCGGTGATCCCCATCCACTTCCTCGTCCACCAGGCCACCCTGGCCGTGAAGGAAGGCCTTGACCGCGACGAGGCGCTGCGCACCATCACCGTCAACCCGGCCAGGATCATGGGCCTGGACGACCGGGTCGGCGCGCTCAAGCCAGGCCTCGACGGCGACGTGGTCATCTGGTCCGGCGACCCCCTCGACGTGATGAGCCGCGCCCTGCGCGTGTTCGTCGACGGCCGCGAGGTCTACACCTTCAACGACGCCACCGGCGAGGGCGACGTCGCCGACCCCTACTACCGCGAGTAGCTTCGCAAGTGGCTTCAAGCGGGCGTCAACCCGGCGCGCGCACAGTGGGCGCATGGCAACAACGGTTCGGCCGCAGGTCCTTGCGCCGCGGCCTAGTGTCACATTGATCATCGTCCTGGTCGTGTCGGGGCTGTGCGCGCTGCTCACGCTGGCCGGGGTGGTGCTGTCCGGCAGCCTGGCGGGCGCCGGCCTGTCGGCGCTGCTGGGCGTCGCGCCGGTGCCCGTGCTCCTGGCCGGCGTGCTCGCGCTCGACCGGCTGGAGCCGGAGCCGCGGCTCAACCTCGTGGTGACCTTCGTGTGGGGTGCGGGCGCCGCCGTCCTGCTGGCCATCGTGGGGCAGCTGATCGGCGGGGCGTTCTTCGCGTCGCTCGGGTACGGCACGCAGGCCGTCCAAGGGGTGAGCATGATCGTCCTGGCGCCGCTCACCGAGGAGGCGTTCAAGGGGGCGATCCTGCTCCTCCTGCTGCGGCGGCGCACCGAGATCGACGGGCTGACCGACGGGATCATCTACGCGGCGATGTCCGCCATCGGGTTCGCCACGATGGAGAACGTCCTCTATTACCTGCAGTCGTTCCAGGCGGGCGGGGCCGGAGGGGCGGCGCAGACGTTCCTCCTCAGAGGGGTGATCGACCCGCTGGGGCACCCGATCTACACGAGCATGCTGGGGATCGGCATCGCTTATGCGGTGACGCGGCGGGGGGCTTGGCGGTTCGTGGCGATCCCGCTGGGGTATGCGGGGGCGGTGTTCCTGCACGGCTTCTGGAACGGGATGGCGTTTCTCAACTCACTGCCCGGGCTGGCGCTGTCTTACGTGGTGGTGCTCGTGGCAGGTGGTTGCCTGGTGGCGGTGACCGTACGGGAACGTCAGGTGCTGGTATCCCGCATCAGCCATTACCTGCCTGGGTACGGCGTAGCCCCCCAGGACGTCACGATGCTGGGTTCCCTGCGCTCCCGCAGGGAGGCCCGCCGGTGGGCACGGCGAGCGGGGGTGGGACGGCAGATGGCCGACTTCCAGCAGGCGGCGACGGAGCTGGCGATGCTCCACCAGCGAACCGAACGCGAACACCTCGACCCGCGAACATTCACCGAAGAGCGCGACGCGTTACTGGCCGCCATGAACACCACCCACACCTGGTAACCCCCTGCTTGCTATCGCCCCCAAAACCTTTCAGCGGCCTCCACCCCTCCGGAGGCCGCTTTTCGGCGACCTCCACCCCTTCTCCCTTTACGACCGCACCTTTTCAGCGACCTCACCTCTTCGAGACCCCGCCCTGCGGTGGCCTTCACCTCTTCGGGAGACCTTGCCTCTCAGCGACCTGGCCCCAAGGAGACCTCGCCATCTCGCCCTATGGCGACCTTCACCCATCAGGGACCTTCACCCATCAGGGACCTTCACCCATCAGGGACCTTCACCCCTCAGGGACCTTCACCCCTCAGGGACCTTCACCCCTCAGGGACCTTCACCCCTCAGGGGCCTCGCCTCTTGGCGACCTTCGCCCCTCCGCAACCGTGAGCTGCCCCCTGGCACCTCGCCCCCTCGCAGGCCCGGAGACCCTGCTTCTCTGCCTCTAAAGGGACGCCCGCATACAGACCTGGCGCGCACGCAGAAGGACAGAAACCCCTCCGAAGAGAAGCACCCCACCCAAGCCACCAAGAGACGACAACGCATCACGCCCGAACAACAAGGACCACGACAGCCGCAACCCCCGTAAGCGCCATGCACCCAATCACCGCGACCATCGTCCCCACACCCACCCCCGCAGACCCGACCACCGCCGCCACCCCCGCAGCCCCCAACGACGACCCCACATACCGCGCCGTATTGTTCGCCCCCGACCCCATGCTCCCCCGATGCGCAGGCACACTCTCGATCGCCAAATGCGTGATCGACGAGTTGATCAACCCAGCCCCCGCCCCACTGACCACCAACCCACCCACCAAAACCCCAAGCGACAACCCAGCACCCCCAGCAGTCACCAACCCCAGATAACCCACCGCACTGAGCAGAAACCCAACCGCCAACCGCCCCCCACTACGCACCCGCACATACCGAGCCAACAACGAGCTCACAAACGAAACCCCCGACCAAACCCCAAGCAACAACCCCGTCCCCAACGCCGACATCCCCTGCGCAAGCTGCAAAACCGTAGGCAGATAACTCAACAACCCAATAACCGCAGCCCCCACCACCAACGCCCCACCCGTGGCCACAAGAAACAACGGCCGCCGAAAAAGCCCCAGATCAATCAACGGCTCAGCCCGCCGTACCTCAACACCCACGAAAGCCACCAGCAACACCACAGCCACAACAAACGCCACAACCACCACAGGACGCCCCCACCCAGCCCGCCCCTCAGTAACCCCCGCGACCAACGCCGCCAGCCCCAACCCGAGCAGAACCACCCCAGGAACGTCGAACGTACGCCGCCGTACGGCCCGCGACTCATCCAGCACCCGCCCCGCGACGACCCCCAGCACCAGCGCCGCGACAGCCACGAGCCAATACGCGGCCCGCCACCCGGAAACAGCAGCCAGCAGCCCGGAGACCACCGGCCCCACCATCGTCCCCAGCCCGATCATCGCCCCATAGCGGGCAGTCGCCCGCACACGCTCCGCCCCAGCCGGATAAACCTGCCCAACGATCCCAAGGCTCGACGCCAACACCGCCGCACTGGCAGCCCCTTGGAGGACCCGCGCAACAACCAGCATCAGCACATTCCCCGCGACAGCCGCCAGCACACTGGCAGCCGCCAACACCACCGCCCCACCCACCAGCACCCGCCTACGCCCGTAGTCATCAGCGAGCGCCCCCGCGATAAGGAGCAGCGCAGCCAGCCCAAGCGCGATCCCACCCAGAATCCATACAGGACCGGATGGCCCAGCCCCCAGCGCCCGAGCCGTCTCAGGCAACGTCACCATCGGCAGCGTGTAGTTGGCCAGCACAAGCAGGGGAGCGGCCGACGTCACCGCAAGCGTCCGCACGTTTCCTCCAGAGTTCGTTCAATGAACCGACCCGCACGCTACCACGGTTCAGTGAACGAACCATCCCCGCACGCTCCCGCACCCCGCACCCCACGCGCCCCCGCATCGCCACACCCCGCGCACCCCCACGCCCCACGTGCCCGCGCATCGCCATGCGCCCGCGCATCGCCACACCTCCGCATGCCGCCACGCCCCGCACGCCCCCGCGCTCCCGCGCTCCCGCGCTCCACGTGCCTGCGCGTCGCCACACCTCCGCGCGCCCCCGCGCCCGCGCGTCGCCACGCCCCGCATGCCGCCACGCCTAGCACGCCGACACGCCCCGCACGCTCCTGCGCTCCACGCCCCGCGCGCCCCCGCGCCCGCGCGCCCGCGCATCGCCACGCCTCGCACGTCGCCACGCCTCGCACGTCGCCACGCCTCGCACGTCGCCACGCCTCGCACGTCGCCACGCCTCGCACGTCGCCACGCCCCGCACGCTCCTGCGCTCCACGCCCCTGCGCCCCGCGCCCGCGCCGCCGCACCCCGCGCGCTCCACGGGCCTGTGCATCGCCACACATCCGTGCGCCCCCGCGCCTCCGCACGCCGCCATGAATCACTGAATGAAGCGGCTCGGAGCGTCACCGTGGATCCGAATGCTGTGACGGTTCAGTGAGTGAACCGGCTTCGGGTGGCTGTCATGGTTCAGTGAATGAACTATGGTGGGGTTATGGCGCTCGGTAAGAACTACGACGGCCAGGAGTGTTCGCTGGCCAAAGCCCTGGAGATCATCGGCGAGCGCTGGACCCTGCTCGTTGTCCGTGACGCGATGTATGGTGTGCGGCGCTTCGGTGACTTTCAGGCGCACCTCGACATCCCCAGGGCGGTCCTGTCGCAGCGTCTCGCCGCGCTCGTCGACGCCGGGGTGCTTGAGCGCCGCCGCTATCAGGAATCGCCGCCGCGCGACGAATATGTCCTCACGCCCATGGGGCGTGAGCTCTGGGGCATTGTCCTGTCGCTGTCGCACTGGGGTGAGCGCCACCTCACGTCCGCCGGTCCGCGACGCGTGTTCACTCATGCCGCCTGCGGGACCGTGCTCGAGCCCTCCTCCCGCTGCCCGACGTGTCAGGTGCAGGTGCCGGTCGGAGATGTGGAGGTACGGCCTGGCCCGGGCCTTGAGCGTTCCCGTCATGACCAGGTGAGTCTCGCGCTCCTTGAGCCCCATCGGATGCTCACGCCGATTTCTGTGTAGCCAGGGTTTTGACCCTTCCCGCCACGACCGGGGGCTTCGCGGCCCACCGGATGCTCACGTCGAGCTCGGGCACAGCCGAAGCCTCTAGCGTGCTCCCTACGACCAGGTGAGTGCCGCGCTTCTTGAGCCGCCCCGGATTCTCGCGGTGCTCTCAGTTGGCCTGGGGCCGCGAGTCTCCTGCGACGACCGGGTGAGTGTCGTGCTTCTTGAGTCGCTCCCGATGCTCGTGACGATCTCGGCATTGCCTGAGGTCTCGAGCGTCCCTGCTGCAGCCCGGTGAGTGTCGTGCTCTTCGGGCCCCACCGGATGCTCGCGCTGATTCTCGTATAGTCAAGAATGGGTCTCATGACATGGGTGGAAGTTGACTCTGAGGCCGAGTTGCGTGAACTCCTCGGCGAGGTCATGCCGCGTGCGGCGACCAAGGATCGGCCCCGGCTGCTGCAGCCCGATCGTGACTGGCTGGCAGCCTCGCCGTTCTGCCTGATCGCCACGTCGGCGCCCGACGGCACCTGCGATGTGTCGCCGAAGGGGGATCCGGCTGGGTTCACGTACGTCATCGACGACACGACCATCGCGATTCCCGACCGGCCGGGGAACCGGCGTGCGGACGGGTTCCACAACATCCTCGCCAATCCGCACGTGGGGTTGATCTATGTGATCCCGGGGCGGGGGGAGACGTTGCGTATCAACGGGCGGGCGCGGCTGGTGCGGGAGGCGCCGTTCTTTGACGCGATGGTGGTGAAGGGGCATCGGCCGCAGTTGGCGCTGGTGGTGGAGGTCGAGCAGATCTTCTTCCATTGCGCCAAGGCGTTCATGCGGTCGGGGTTGTGGAAGCCGGAGTCGTGGAATCCGGACGCGCTGCCTTCGCACGCCAAGCTGGTGAAGAGCGTGCAGGAGATCGAGGAGTCCGTCGACGACCTGGAGCGGTATTACTCGGCTTCCAATTACGAATCCAAGCTCTACAACGCCTGACACCCCGCACCACCAGTCACGCCGTCATGCTTCTCGCGATGGTGTGTACCTCGGCATGCCGTCCACTCCGCGCCGCTATGGCGCACAACGGCTCGTCCTCGAGAGGAGCTGTTTGCGGCCTCGGGTGGTGTGACGGGTTGGTGGGGCCGTGCGGGCGGTTGGAGCACACCAGGTCAGTCAGGGGTCGGGCTGGTTGCGTGGGGCTGCGCGGGTGTAGGGCGGGTTGGAGCAACATCGGGCTGGTCGGGGGTTTGCAGGGCGGGTGGGAGCAACACCGGGTCGGCTAGGGGTTGTGCGAGCTGCGCGGGGCGGGTGCAGGGCGGGTTGCGGGGCACGCCGGGTTGGTCAGGGGTTGTGTGGGTTCGGTGCGGGGCGGGTTGTGCATCGGGTCGGCTAGGGGCGTGCGGACTACGTGGGGTTGTGTGGGTTCGGTGCGGGGCGGGTTGTGCACCGGATCGGCCAGGGTTGCGCGGACCGCGTGGGGTCGCGCGGGTTCGGTGCAGGGTGGGTTGCACACCGGGGTCGGCCACTCGAGGTCGGCGACCCGGGGGCGGCCGTGCGGGGGCGGCGACCCGGAGGCGGCCGTGCGGGGGTGGTGGGGTGGGGGGGAATCTTGGGTGCGGAATGGGGGGAAAGCTGGTGGAATACCGGGAATGGACGTGCTGCAGGCCTATGACGAGCAGATCCGGACCCGCGTGCTTCCTCCGCGGACCTTCGAGCAGGTCGGTCCTCTCCTACGTGTTACCAGGCTGAGTGGTTCCGGCTTCATCACCTATCGCGACCTGGCAGGCATGGATGGCGATGCTCTCGATGCGCTCATCGCCGCTGAGTGTGACCACTTCGCGGCGATCGGGGAGGAGGTCGAGTGGAAGCTGCATGGGCACGATCTTCCTGAGGATCTTGGTGATCGGCTCAAGGCGGCCGGGTTCGTGGCTGAGGAGCGGGAGACCGTGATGATCGGCGAGGTTGCCAAGCTTGCCGGTGACGTGGTGCTGCCTGCGGGGGTGGCGTTGCGGGAGGCGGTCAGTCTTGAGGACTGGGCTCGGGTTCAGGCTTTTGAGGAGTCGATCTGGGGGCTGGGGCTTGGTGCGGTCTTTCGGGGGCTTTGGGAGGAGAAGGTGGCGGGGGGTGATCCGGTGGTGATGCTCATGGTTGAGGCGGGGGGCGAGGTGGTGTGTGCGTCGTGGATGCGGCTGCATCAGGGGACTGACTTCGTGTCGTTGTGGGGTGGGTCGACGTTGCCTGCTTGGCGAGGGCGTGGGATCTATCGGGCGACTGTCGTTGATCGGGCGAACCGGGCGGGCGGGTATCGGTACTTGCAGGTCGATGCCTCGGATGAGAGTCGGCCGATCTTGGCCAGGTTGGGGTTTGAGTCTGTGACCACTACCACGCCGTACGTCTTCCGGCCTTAGGGGTAGGTCGCGGGGGATGGCGGGAGTGGGACGGTCTTGTGGGGAGCGGCAGAGCGGGCGCGGGTAGGGCAGAGGGCTGGGCGACGTCTGAAGGCGGCGGCGCGCAGGAGTGGGCGGCTGGGCCATGTCCTGTGGGGGGCAGGAGTGGGGTGGGTGGCCGGGCGGCGTCCTGTGGGTGGCGCGCGGAAGTGGGTGTGCCCGGTCGAGGGTGGGCGCGCCGGTCGAGGGAGGTGGCGCTGGTTGAGGGGAGCGGTGCCAGTGGAGGGGAGTGGCGCTGGTTGAGGGGAGCGGCGCCGGTAGGCGGGTCGTACGCGCGTCTAACGACGCACCCCCTCTGGCGACCTTCGCGCCTGGAGCCGCGATCCACCATCGGCCGCTCGGCCCACCCAAGGGCTGGGCCACAGGAGGGGCGATGGGCGGGCCACGCAAAGGGTGGGCCGCACGAAGGGTGGGCCACGTGTGGGGCGGTGGGCCGCACGAAGGGTGGGCCATGTGAGGGGCGGCGGGCCACACGGAGGTGGCACGACGCGGCGCGGTGCGGGCGTCGAACCGTGATATGTCAGGCGGCTGGGGTCGGGCCGCTGGGGAAGCGGAGCACGTTACGTCCGCTGTACGCCCGCAGATCCACAACCTTGGGATCCGATGCGGCTGGCCGGTGGCGGTCGCGGGATCGGATGTCGCGGACCTTGTGCCGTGCGATGTGTGGCGGCACTACCACAAGCCTTTTCACCTAGAGCCCCCGGCGTGATGTTTCTGTTACATATGTTATCTACAGATGTCCCCGTAAGATCTGTGTAAGCAGTATTTCAGTACGGGAGTTTCCGCCCCGACGGCGACCTCAGGTCCAGCCCTGAACCCTGCGCCGGCCGCCCCTTGAGCGGCTTCTTGACGATCCTGATGCGCTTCATCCGGTCCACCCCCTCTCCACTGCACTGTGCGCCGCCTCGCTTGACGGCGACTTGGCGCGCAGTTGCAACGTAGTCCGGCCTTTCCGCAGCGTTCAACGCATTTCTACGCCCTCAGCCACGCCTGCTCAGCCGTCGTCTTGCACGGCCACTGGATCGCGTACTTCCCGGCCCGAGCCTCTCCATGTCCGATGGCCAGGCACATTCCGGTCTTCCTGTTCTGGAACCGCTGCAGATCGTCGTAGACCCACTCCTGCTCCAGCCCCCCGTCCGTGCACGGCCACTGGATGGCCGCCTTCCCCTTGCGCGCCTCCCCGTGGGCGATGGCCAGGCACATCCCGGTCTTGGCGTTGACGAGCCGATGGATCCCGGTAGATCCACTTCTGTGACTTGCTGGCGATGCACGGCCACTGGATGACCCGCTTGCCCGCCTTGACCTCGCCCTTGCCGACGGCGAGGCACATCTCGGAGGCGCCGTTCATGAACCTCGTCCCAGCGGACGCGGAGGCGGGGGTGGCGAATAACGCCAGGACACTCAGAGCGACGACGAAGATCTTCATGCATGGAGAGATGCTCGAAGCCGAGAAAAGGTTGTTACACGGCTGAGAAGTCGTCGCGGGATTGGCCTGCGAGCTTGTGGCCATGCGAAAGATTCTCACCGTCACCCTGGTCACGGCCTCCCTGGCCGCCGCCTTCACGGCCGAGGCCGGAGCCGCCACCCGCCGCTGCGCCTACGACCCGAACAAGGTCGAGTACGCCGACGACGCCAAGATCGCGGCCAAGCAGCACAGAAGCTACTGCCGCTACCAGCTCATCGGCAGGAACGGCGCCTGGACCGCCAAGGGCCGCGCCTGGATCGACCTGCGCAACGGCGACGTGCACTCGCGCAAACCGGCGGCCGTCCAGCTCCGCCGCTACCGGGACCTCGGCCTCTGGAACCCCAACGCCATCGAGTACGCCGACAGCGCCAGTAGAGCGCTGAAGCAGTTCAAGACCTGGTTCGCCAAGGGCTACATCACTCCCAACGGAAATTGGACCGATCGTTCTCATTAGTGCTAGCGTGACGGGTATGGCAAGGACGAAGGAGTTCGATCCGGACACCGCCCTGCAGGCCGCGCTGGAGCTGTTCCAGGCGCGCGGCTACGAGGCGACGTCCATGGCGGATCTGGTGGAGCACCTGGGGGTCGCCAAGGCCTCGATGTACGCCACCTTCGGCTCCAAGCACGACCTCTACCTGAAGGCCCTGCAGCGCTACCTCGACGCGCGGCCCGACCCGCTGGCGATGTTGTCGCAGCCTGGCCCCGCGCTGCCCGCCGTCCGCGCGCTGGTCAGGCTCTATGCCGAAGAGGCCGCCAACGACGTGGAGCAGCTCGGCTGCTTCGTGGTGAACACCGCGATCGAGCTCGCCCCGCACGACCGGGCGGCGGCGCGAGCCGTACAGCAGGCGTGGGACCGGCTGGAGACGGCGATCATCTCGGCCCTGGTCCGCGCGGCGGCCCAGGGCGAGCTGCCCGCCGGGCGTGATCCTTACGCGCTGGGCCGGTTGCTGCTCACGGTGCTGCAGGGCATCAGGGTCCTTGCCAAGGGTGGACCTGATCCGGTCAGGATCAGGGAAGCGGCCGAGCAAGCACTAGAACGATTGGTCTAGAAATGCGCTTTGAGAACAAGGTTGTGCTGGTCACCGGAGGCAGCTCGGGCATCGGCCGGGCGGCCGCCCAGGCGTTCGCCAAGGAGGGCGCCACCGTGGTCGTCGCCGGGCGCGGCGAGGAGCAGCTGGCCGAGACTGTCGCGCTCATCGGCGGCGGCGCGAGCTGGGTGAGAGCCGACGTGTCCAGCGACCAGGACGTCGCCAGGCTGGTCGGCACCGTGGTTGACCGGCACGGCGGCCTCGACGTGGCCTTCAACAACGCGGGCATCTTCGCAGGAGGCACCGTGGACGGGCTCGACCCGGCCGACTGGGAGCGGCTGATGGCGGTCAACGTGACCGGGGTGTGGCTGTCGATGAAGCATGAGATCGCCCATATGCGGGGGCATGGGGGAGGGGTCATCGTGAACACCGCCTCCAACATCGGCGCGCACCGCCGCCTGCCCGGCCTCGGCGCCTACGCGGCGTCCAAGGCCGCCGTCAGCGCGCTGACCAGGGCCGCCGCGCTCGACCACATCGGCGACGGGATAAGGATCAACGCCGTCAGCCCCGGCCCTGCCGACACCCCGATGTCGATGCGGCCGGGGGAGACGGTCGGCGAGCGTGACGAGCGGATGAAGTCGGCCAGCCCGATCGGCCGCGTCGCGTCGCTGGAGGAGGTCGCGGCGGCCGTCCTCTACCTGGCCTCGGAGGAGTCCGGGTACGCCGTGGGCATGGACATGGTCCTCGACGGCGGGGCATCAGCCTGAAAATGGTGATTTGTTGGGGAACCCGATACGGCTGATCGGGTACCTCCCCACACATGGCTATGTGTGAAGTGTGTGGGAACGACTACGACATGTCCTTCGAGGTGCACGCGCAGGGCGCGGTCCACACCTTCGACTCCTTCCAGTGCGCGATCCAGGCGATGGCCCCGATCTGCGAGCACTGCGGGGCGAAGGTGATCGGCCACGGCGTCGAGGTCGACCGCCGCTGGTTCTGCTGCGCCCACTGCGCCCGCCAGGAGGGCGCGACCGCGATCGTGGACCGCGTAATGGCCGGAGTGCCCCTTCAGCCGTCCAGGTAACGCAGGATGGCCAGGACGCGGCGGTTGTAGTCCCCGTCCTGCGGAATGTCGAGCTTGTCGAAGATGGCGTTCACGTGCTTCTCGACCGTGCTCAACGACACGTGCAGCCGTACGGCTGTCGCCGGATTGCTCAGCCCCTGCGCCAGGTGTTCCAGCACCTGGCGCTCGCGCGAGCTCAGCAGCGCCAGCGGATCCACATGCGTGGTGCGCGCCAGCAACTGCCTGACGACCTCGGGATCGAGCGCCGTGCCACCGGACCGCACCCGCTCCAGGGCGTCGAGGAAGTCGGCCACCTCAGACACCCGGTCCTTCAGCAGGTACCCGAGCCCCTCGCTCGCGCCTGCCAGCAGCTTGGCCGCGTACGTCTTCTCCACGTACTGCGACAACACCAGCACGCCCACCGACGGCCACCGCTCCCGGATCTCCAGCGCGGCACGCAGGCCCTCGTCGGTGTGGGTGGGCGGCATCCGCACGTCCACGACCGCGACGTCCGGCCGGTCGGCGGCGACGGCCGCGAGCAGGGCGGGAGCGTCGCCCACCGCGGCCACCACGGAATGCCCAGCGTCCTCGAGCAGCCGGGTGAGCCCGGCCCGCAGCAGCACCGCGTCGTCGGCCAGGATCAGCCGCACGGCAGCCTCGCCGTGACCGTCGTCGGCCCGCCGGGAGGGCTGACCACCTCGAACCCGCCGTCGAGCGCCAGCACCCGCCTGGCCAGCCCGGACAGCCCGCCGCCCGCTGGGTCGGCGCCGCCGGTGCCGTCGTCGGAGACCGCCACGCTCACCTCACCGTCCTGCTCGGAGACGACCACCAGGATGTCACGCGCGCCCGCGTGCTTGACCGCGTTGGTGATCGCCTCGCGCGCCACGAAGTAGAGCGCCGTCTCGACCGTCGAGCCTGGCCGCGCGGTCAGGCGGTAGTGCAGGGTCACCGGGACGGGCGACCGCTCGGCGACCCCTTCGAGCGCCGACCGCAGCCCGAGCTCGTCCAGCGCCGTCGGGTAGACGCGCCACGCCACGCTGCGCAGCTCGTCGAGGAGCTGCCGCGACTCCGCGTAGGCCTGGTCGACGAGGTCGGTGTCGCCCGGTTTGTGCCTGGCCCTGCCGAGCAGCATGGCCAGGGCGACGCCGCGCTGCTGCACCCCGTCGTGCAGGTCGCGCTCGATGCGCCGCCGCTCGTCGTCGACCGCGCGCACGATGCCCGAGCGGGTGTCGGTGAGTTCGGCGATGCGCCGACGCATCCGCTCGCCCGCGCTCGGCCCGAGGAAGTGCCCGGCCAGCCGCCGCTCGACGGCCACGACGGCCAGGCACCACAACACGGTCATCGTGGCGAGTACGGCTCCGCAGGTCAGCCCGAGCGCCCACCCGCTGGTGGTCAGCCGTACGCCGGGCAGGTCCAGCGAGGCGGGGCGCGCGTCGCCGAACACCATCGCCCACAGCCCGCCGCCGACGAAGAGCGCCGTCAGGAAGAGCAGCGTCACGAGCACGTACCCGCCGACCACCCCGGCGACCGCGCGCAGCCCCAGGTAACCGAGCCCGCCCCGCCAGGCCTCCGTCTCGTGACCGAACCACCGCAGCAGCCGCGCCCGCTCGGCCGCGACCATCCGCCCGGCCCACCTGCGCCTGTACGGCCAGGCCACGGCGAGCAGCACCAGCTCCGCCACACCCGTAGCGAAGCCGATCAGCACTCCGACGAGCCGCTTAGCCACCACGGCGGGCAGTCTAGGCGTCCCTGCGGCGAAGCACCGCATAGCCGGAGGCCAGCGCGAGCGCGGCCCAGAAGACGAGCCACGCCAGCCCCTCGCCCGAGGAGTAGGGGATCGGCCCGCCGGTCAGGTTGTCCGTACTCTCCATGAACGCCAGCCCGGCGAACATCGGCAGCCGGAACGACACCTCGACCAGCGCCTGGCTGCCCGTCATGACGAGGACCAGCGGCAACCCCATGAGCAGCATGAACACCACCGTCAGCGTCCCTGCGGCGCTGCGCAGCGCGGCGCCCACCCCCAGCGCCATCACGGACACCAGCGCGCTGGACACGCCCAACCGCAGAAGGTCGGACAAAGCCGACCAGGGAAGCGTGCCGGACGCGCCGAAGATCCCCGTACGCAACACCAGGTAGCTCAGCGCGGCCCCGATCCCCCCGGACACCACACCGGCGGCGAACAGGACGGGAGCCACCACGAGCGCCTTGGCCGCCAGCATCGCGCCCCTGATCGGCGTGGCCTGGAGGGTGCCGCGGATCGAGCCCGAGGCGTACTCGGACGTGATCGCCAGGATGCCGAGCACGACCAGCGCGATCTGCGTGAACGTCGAGGCGGACACCACCGGCTCGGTCACCGGAAACGACTGGCCCGGATGTTCCGTCGCCCGCGCGGTGCCGAGCGTCAGCGCCGCCAGCGCCATGAGCGCGGTCGCCCCCGCCAGGCACCACCAGGTGGCACGCACCGACCAGAGCTTGGTCCACTCCGCGGCCACGGCCTGTCTCATCGCGCGCTCCCGTACTCGACGCTGCCCTCGGTCAGTTCCTGGTAGGCCTGTTCCAGCGTGGCCTCGCGCCGGCTCAGCTCGTGCAGCCTGACCCCGGCCTCGTGCGCGAGGTCGCCGACGCGCTCGATGGCCGCGCCCGTGGCGACCAGCTCGTTCTCGCCCCGGCGCTCGACCTGGACTCCGGCCGCCGCCAGCCGTACGGAAAGGGCGTCGGCGTGCGGGGTGCGGACCAGCACGGCCGTGCTGGACAGCACCTCGCGCAGCGGCGCGTCCACGATCAGGCGGCCCTTGCCGATCACCACGAGGTGGTCGGCCGTGAGCTGCATCTCGCTCATCAGGTGGCTGGACACGAAGACCGTGCGCCCCTCGTCGGCCAGCGAGCGCATGAGGTGCCGCACCCAGCGCACGCCGTCCGGGTCGAGCCCGTTGACGGGTTCGTCGAACATCAGCACCTCGGGATCGCCGAGCAGCGCGCCCGCGATGCCGAGCCGCTGGCTCATGCCCAGCGACATGCTCCCGGCGCGCCTGCCCGCCACCTCGCTCAGCCCGACGGTCTGCAGCACCTCGGCCACCCGCCGCGCCGGGATGCCGTTGCTGCGCGCCGTGGCCAGCAGGTGGGCGCGGGCACTGCGGCCGGGGTGGACCGCGCGGGCGTCCAGCAGCGCGCCGACCGTGCGGAGCGGGTCCTTCAACGCGTGGTACGGCACGCCCTTGACGAGGGCGGTGCCCGAGGTGGGCCGGTCGAGGCCGAGGATCATCCGCATCGTGGTGGACTTTCCCGCGCCGTTCGGCCCCAGAAAGCCCGTCACGCTGCCGGGTTTCAGCTCCAGCGTCAGATCGTCGACGGCCAGGCGCTCGCCGTACCTCTTGCTCAGGTGGGTCAGGCTGATCATGCCGTCCACGCTAGGAAAAGTGCTGGTCCACGCACCACGCGGTGGACCGTCGACTCCGATGGCGGTAGACCGTACTGTGGGCGTTGTGGCCTATGACTTCGATCTCCTCGTCTTTGGGTCTGGTCCCGGAGGGCAGAAGGCGGCGATCGCCGCAGCGAAGCTCGGCAAGCGCGTCGCCGTGGTGGAGATGAAGCACATGCTCGGCGGCGTGTGCATCAACACGGGGACGATCCCCTCCAAGACGCTGCGCGAAGCCGTGCTCTACCTGACCGGTCTCAACCAGCGAGAGCTGTACGGCGCGAGCTACCGGGTGAAAGAGGAGATCACGGTCGCCGATCTCGGGATGCGCACCCAGCACGTGATCGGCCGCGAGATCCAGGTGATCCGCAGCCAGCTCGGACGCAACCACGTGACGGTCCTCCAGGGGACAGGACGGTTCCTGGACGCGAACACCATCGGCATCACCGGGGAAGAGGAGCGGAAGGTCACGGCGGAGAAGATCGTGATCGCCACGGGCACCTCGCCCGCCCGTCCCTCCACCGTGGAGTTCGACGACAAGATGGTGATCGACTCGGACGCGATCCTGCATCTGGACCGGGTGCCCGAGACCCTCGTGGTCGTCGGGGCCGGGGTGATCGGCATCGAGTACGCCTCGATGTTCGCTGCGCTCGGCACCAAGGTCACCGTGGTGGAGCGGCGCGAGCGGATGCTGGAGTTCTGCGACCTGGAGATCGTGGAGGCGCTCAAGTACCACCTGCGGGACCTGGCCGTGACGTTCCGGTTCGGCGAGAGCGTCGCCGCGGTCGAGCGGCGGCCGCGTGGCGCGCTGACCATCCTGGAGAGCGGTAAGAAGATCCCCGCCGACTGCGTCATGTACTCGGCCGGGCGGCAGGGCAAGACGGCGGAGCTGTGCCTGGAGAACGCCGGGCTCGCCGCCGACGACCGGGGCCGGATCCAGGTGGACGAGAACTACGCCACCTCGGTCCCGCACATCTACGCGGTCGGCGACGTGATCGGCTTCCCCGCCCTCGCCGCCACCTCGATGGAGCAGGGACGGCTGGCCGCCCAGCACGCGTGCGGCGAACCGGTGGCGGAGATGCACGAGCTGTCACCGATCGGGATCTACACCATCCCGGAGATCAGCTTCGTCGGGAAGTCGGAGGACGAACTGACCCGCGACAAGATCCCGTTCGAGGTGGGCATCTCGCGGTACCGGGAGCTCGCGCGCGGGCAGATCATCGGCGACTCCTACGGGATGCTCAAGCTGCTCGTCTCCTCCGAGGACCGGCGGCTGCTCGGCGTCCACGTGTTCGGCACGGGAGCCACCGAGCTGGTCCACATCGGGCAGGCCGTCATGGGCTGCGGCGGGACGGTCGACTACCTGGTCAACGCGGTGTTCAACTATCCGACGCTCGCGGAGTCCTACAAGGTCGCCGCCCTGGACGCCATGAACAAGATGCGGGTGATCGCGCGCCTCACCGCCGAGCTGTGAGCGCGCTGACGGTGGACACGACGGTGGCGCGGCGGCGGGCGAGCGCGGCCCGCTCGTCGTCCTCGTCCAGCACGAGGCGGCAGAGCTGGGGCACGGCGAAGTTCCATGCGACCAGGCCGATCAGGGTGAACATCCAGTCCTGGGCCGCCCGCGTGCTCCCGACCCCGGCGTCGACCAGGTCCTGGACGTTCGCCCTGTAGGCGGCCCGCCGTTCCTCCTCGCCCTGCACGGGGCCCGGCCCGGTCTCCAGCGCCTCCCACAGCAGGAGCCTGACCAGGTCGGGGTGCTCCTGGTACCAGTCGAAGAGCTGGCCGACGGACTCGCCGACGGCGGCCGGGTCGAGGGAGCCGGAGTGGCACACCTCGTCGACCTTGGCGCGGACGACGGCGCCGAACAGCTTCTCCTTGCCCCCGAAGTAGAGGTAGAGGGCCTGCTTGTTGGCTTTGGCGGCGGCGGCGATGCGCTCGACCCTCGCCCCGGCCAGCCCGTGCTCGGCGAACTCGGCGCCCGCCGCCTCGAAGATGCGCCTCCTGGTGGCCTCCGCGTCGTAGGTCATGAAGTGAATTAAACCATCCGGTTGACATGGGTGCCGCACGGCGGCCATGCTCTAAAACAACCGGATGGTTTATTTCTGACAGGAGAATTCCCATGACCGCTCTGCCCATCCCCGTGCGCTCGCCCCTGCCCACCGGCCTCGCCGGTGCCACCGTCGTCATCGTCGGCGGCACCTCGGGCATCGGGCTGGCGGCAGGGGAGTTGCTGCGCGACGTCGGCGCCCGCGTGGTCCTGGTCGGCCGCGACAAGAAGAGGCTGGACGCCGCGATCGAGAAGGTCGGAGGCCTGGGGGTGTCCGCGGACGGCGCGGACGAGGACGCGCTGGCCGCCGTGTTCGACCAGGCGGGATCGGTGGACCACGTCCTGGTGACCGCGGGTGGCATCGGCGGCGCGGGTCCCATCACGGGGGTGTCCGCCGACGACGTGCGCGCCGCGTTCGAGTCGCGGGTCTGGGGCGCGTTCGCCGCCGCCCGCGTCGCGGCCACCCGGCTGCCCGCCGGCGGCTCGATCACGCTGAGCTCGGGCATCTACACGATCCGCCCGGTGCCCGGCATGACGGGCCCGCTGGCGGCGGTGGGCGCGGTGGAGACGTTCACCGGCGCGCTGGCCGTCGAGCTGGCGCCGCGCCGCCTGCGCGTGAACGCCGTGCGCTACGGCAGCTTCGACACCCCGCTGATGCGCGGCCTGTCCGGCCTCACCACCGACGAGGCGTTCGCCGCGGCCGGGTCGAGCGCCCCGCTCGGCCGGTACGGCACGGCGGACGAGGCCGCCGCTTCCGCGCTGTTCCTGATGGCCAACCCCTACGTCACCGGCCAGGTCATCACCGTCGACGGAGGTCAGAGCCTCGTGTAGCCCTCAGTCGAGGCCGCGCTTGCCGGGGGCCCAGAACGGCTTGGTCAGCACGTTCCTGCGCGGCCAACCGCGCTGGTTGACGAGGTGGGCGCGGATCGCCTGCACGGTCCGCGCCTCCCCGGCGAGATAGGCGACGCCGGGCTCGTCGGGGAGGCCCAGCGAGCCGACCGTCTCCAGCAGCGCGGAGGGGACGACCCGCACCAGCTCGGGGTCCAGGTCCAGATGGTCCTCCGGGTGCACCGCCGCGACGGCCCCGTAGACGCCCGCCCCGGCGGGCAGCGCGCGCAACATCGGCCCGAAGGCGACCGACGCCGTCTCGTCCCCGGCGAACAGGTGGTACGGCGCGTCCTGCCGTACCACCAGCCGCCCCTCCGGCCTGGTAAAGGACACCTCCACGCCGGGGCGCACGTTCCGCATCCAGGTGTTGCCCGGAGCGTCCGACCCGTGGTCGTAGGCGATGAGCTCCAGGCTCTCCCAGCTCGGATCGTGGTTCCACACCGAGTACGTACGTAAGGTGAGGAACCCGTCCACCAGCACCCTGACGTGCTGCCCCGGCGTCCACGACAGCCCGGCCAGCGACTCCCCGGCGATCCGCACCCGCCGCATGCGCGGCGTGACCTGCGTGACGTCCAGCACCTCGCCCGAGGCGAACAGCCGAGAGCGCAAGGCTTTGGCGATCATCAGCGCCTCCCCGTGCGCAGGTCCTCGATCCGCCGGCGCGCGTCGACGAAGATCGCCTGGATCTCCTCGACGACCCGCGGATCCCCGTGCGACTTGGCCAGCGTCTTCACCGCCGCCTTGACCAGCCGCAGCGCGGGCCCGATGATCTCGGCGGCGTCCGGGTCGCGGAACATGCCCCACTCGCCCCTGCTGCTGGCCCGCGACCAGATCGCCTCGATCGCGTCGGCCTGCTCGCTCACCACCCGGGCGCCCTCGTCGGTGACGTGGTGCACCTTGCGTCCGTCCTCCGCCTCGACCCGCACGAGCCCCTCGTCCTCCAGGAGCTGGAGGGTGGGGTAGACGGAGCCCGCACTGGGCTCGTACATGCCGTTGAACCGCTCGCCGAGGCGGCTCATCACCTGGTAGCCGTGCGCGGGCTGCTCGGCCACGAGCGCCAGGATCGCCAGGCGCAGCTCGCCCGGCCCGAAGAAGCGCCCGGTGGGGCCCAGCCCTGGGGCTGATCGTCGCATCATGCCTCGAATGCTATATCGAACGATATAGCGAAGGAAGCCCCGAAAATAGGGAGATATCCCTACGAGTTAGCAACAAAGCCCCGGTACGCTCCTGACGGTGCAGATCAATCAGGTGGGGCGCTGGCTCCCCGCGTTCCTGCTCCTGGCCGCGATCTGGGGCAACAGCTTCTTCTTCATCAAGATCGCCGTGGGCCACCTGGAACCCCTCCAGGTCTCCTTCGGCCGCATGGTCATCGGCGCGGCGGCCCTGCTGCTCGCCCTGGCCATCGGGCGCAAGAAGCTCCCCACCGACCCGCGCCTCTGGGGCCACTTCCAGATCGCGTCCATCGTCCTGACGACGCTTCCGTTCACCCTCTTCGCGTACGGCGAGCAGTACGTCTCCTCGGTCGTCGCCGCCATCTGGAACGCCACCACCCCGCTGTGCACCCTCGCGTTCACCCTGCTGCTGCGTACCGAGAAGGCCACCTCGGGCCGCGTGGCCGGGCTCGGGCTGGGCTTCGCAGGCGTGATGGTCGTCCTCGGCATCTGGCAGCCCTTGGACGGCGGCCAGCTCGGCGGCAGTCTCGCCTGCTTCGCCGCCGCGGCCTGCTACGGGCTCGGCGGCGCGTACATGGGCCGCTTCATCACCGGCCGCCGTCCGGAGCCCGCCGTGGTCCTGGCGGCCAGCCAGCTGCTCAGCGGCGCCGTACAGCTCGGGGTCGTCACGCTGGTCGCGGGCGTGCCGCTGATCGACACCACGGCTCCCGCCGAGGTCTGGTGGAGCATGCTCGCGCTGGGCGGGCTCGGCACGGGCGCGGCCTACCTGCTGCTCTACTGGGTCCAGGTGCGCGCCGGCGTGACGACGACCTCGACGGTGACCTACCTGCTGCCGGTGTTCGCCACGATCTCCGGCGTGGTCATCCTCGGCGAGGCGCTGACGTGGAACCAGCCGGTCGGCGCGGTCGTCATCCTGGCGGCGATCGCGCTCACCCAGCGGAAGAAGCGGTCACTCGTCGACGTCGGCTGACTTGCGCGAGCGCGGGGCCGGCTTCTTGCGCCCCGCGACCAGCACGTCGCTCGCCGGTTCCTCCTGGCGCGGCCCGGGAACGGGGTGCGGAGCGGTGTCCTCCAGCTCGTCCGGCTCCCTGAACGAGGCGATGACCTGGTCGGCCTCGTTGTCGGCCGCGAACTCGTCCGCGGCCTCCGCCTCCCTGCGCCGGATCACCACCATCTGGTCGACCGAGACGCGCCCTGCGCCGACGACGGCCAGCAGGATGGAGGCGGCGCCCAGCAGGATGAGCTCGTTGAGGCTGATCGGGTTGATCGGCGGCGCGGCGACGAACACGGCCAGCGCCTCGGCGAACAGAACCAGCCCGACCACGGACACGGCCAGCCCGGCGATCAGCAGCGCCCCGCCGATCAGCTCGGTCAGCATGGTGACCGTGGCCCAGGCGTTGGGGGCGGTGGCGCCCTGCTCGGCGAACCTGGCCCCGGTCTGGGTGATCCCGTCCTCGAGCTTCTGCCAGCCGTTCGCGAAGAAGATGCCGCCCACCCCGATGCGGGCGACCAGCGAAGCAAGATCGTGAAGGGCCCGTTTCACGGTTGTTTTCTGACCTAATCGGGTCATTCCAAACCTCAGTCCCGTCGGAGCAGCATGGCCACGGCCAGTGCGGTGATCGACAGCAGCGCGACGCTGACGACGATCGTCGTGTGCAACGCGTGCACGAAGGACCACCTGGCCGCGTTGAGCAGCGCGACACCGGGCGTGCCGCCCACTTCGGAGGCCACGTGTGCCGCTCCGGCGAGCGACTGCCTGGCCCTGTCCATCGACTCCTCGGGCACGCCTGGTACGGCACGCAGCCCGGGGGCGTAGACGACCGTGGTGATCGTGCCGAGCACCGCGACGCCGAGCCCGGCGCCCAGCTCGTAGGCGGTCTCCTCGATCGCGGCAGCGCCACCCGCGCGCGACTCGGGCGCCGAGGACATGATCGTGTCGGACGCCGCGAGCAGCGCCACCTGCACGCCGAACCCGATGCCGACGAAGCAGATCGCCAGCATCAGCCCGTGCTGCTCGACCCCCCAGGTCAGGGTGGGCGCCAGCGAGATGGCCACGAGCGCGAGCCCGCCGCTCATCGTCGCGCGCAACCCCAGTTTGGGCAGGATGTGCGCGGCGGCGAGCCCGCCGGAGATCGCCGACAGTACCAGCGGCAGCATACGGACAGCGGCGAGCAGCGGGCTGTCGCCGAGGACCAGCTGCAGGTATTGGGCCAGCATGAGCTGCAGCCCGACCAGCGCGAAGACGCCGAGCAAGACACCGACGACGCCGGTGGTGAACGCGCGGCTCCTGAACAGCGCGACGTCGAGGAGCGGGCTGGGCAGCCGCAGTTGCCTGCGCACGAACCAGGCCAGCAGCCCCGCGCCACCCGCCAGGATCGCCAGCGCCGCGCCGAGCGGCATCAGGCTGCCGGACCCCGCCTCCTTCAGGCCGAACGCCACGGCCAGGATGCCCAGCACGGAAAGGGCGGCACTCAGCCCGTCCCAGGGGCGCATCGCCCGCCTGGGGGTGTCGGGCAGCAACTTGATCGCGGCGGGCAGCAGCACCAGCAGGATCGGCACGTTGATGAGGAACACCGCACCCCACCAGATGCCGACGAGCACGCCGCCGATGAGCGGACCGACGGCGGCGCCCGCTGCGGCGACCGCGCTCCAGATGCCCAGCGCGATGGCGCGCTCGCGCCGGTCGGTGAAGATCTGCCTGATGATCGACAGGGTCGCGGGCATGATCATCGCGCCGCCGACGCCGAGCAGCGCCCTGGCCCCGATCAGCGCCAGGGGCGTCACCGAGAAGGCGGCGGCCAGCGAGGCCACCCCGAACACGGCGAACCCGGCGAGCACGAGCCGCCTGCGGCCGTAGCGGTCGCCGAGCGTGCCGAACATGATCAGCAGGGGCGCGACGACCAGCGAGTAGACGTCGATGATCCACAGAAGTTGCACGGAGGAGGGCTCGAGCGCCGCGGTCAGCGCGGGCACCGCGATGTGCAGGACCGTCGCGTCGACCGTGATCAGCAGCAGGCTCAGGCAGAGCAGCACCAGGACGGCCCACCGGTTGTCCAGGTGGGCGCGGATGGCGCGACGTGCGGCAGGAGCCGCCTCCATGAGCGTCACGAGAGAGCCCGCCCGTGCTTATGGTCGCGGCCGCTTCGGCCCTCGTTGGCTCGTCCCTCGCTCTCTCGGTCCGAGCTCCTCCGCTCCGGCATGCGAGGCAGCTTAGGCGATCCCGAAGGAGTGTTACAGCACTATCGGATGATCGATATTTGCTGCACCTCTCTAGAGAGATACAGCCATATGTCGGTATCTAGGAATTACGCACACCCTCGCTGATCATGGAGGTGGTGGGGGGCGGACAAAATGACCAGTGATGGTGATCCCGACAATCCCCGTGACTGGTGCGTCCTGGCCCTGGAACACCTCGCGGGCGACCGGGCCGAGGCGGCACTGGACGCCGCACGCGCCGCGGAGCGCCTCGATCCGGCCGGCGAGTGGGCGCACCGCCTCATCAGCGCCGCCCTCCAGCGCCTGGGCCGCGACCTCGACGCCCTTCCCGACGCCCGCGAAGCCGTACGGCTGGCCCCCGGATCCTGGCACGCCCGCCTGCGCCTCGCCTCGGTCCTGCGCCGCCTGCCTGGACAGTGGGACGAGGCGGTCATGCAGGCGGAACTCGCCGGTCTCTACGCGCCGGAGGAGCCGGACCCGCACGTCCTGACCGGCGACCTGGCCCTGCTGCGCGGCGACCACGCCGCGGCCGAGCGCTCCTACCTGGCCGCGCTCGCCCTGCGCGACGACCATCCGGCGGCCCGCGTCAACCTGGGGCTGACCCGCCTGCGCTGGGACCGGCCCAAGACCCACCACGACCCGGCCTGGCCCGTCGACCCGCGCGAGACCGGGCGGGCCAGGCGCGCGCTGGAGGTGTGGACCAGGCAGGCCCGCCTGCTCACCGCCCTCGCCACCGCCCTGGTCGGCGTCGCCACGCTGGTCCTCGACCGGGGGATGGAGGCCAGGCTCGGCGGGTTCCTCGCGCTCCTGCTGCTCGCCGGGGTCACCGTCCGTCAGGCGCGCGCGGTGGGCTCGTGGTCCTTCGTGCCCGCGATGCTCGGCCGCGACCCGTGGCTCGGCGCTGCCGTGGCCTCCACGGTCGTCGCGCTGGTCGCCTACGTCGCGTGGTTGTTGCTGCCCGTCGTGCCGCCGGGCGACCTGACGCCGGTGCTCGACCCGCTCTGGGCGGGGCTGGCGGGAATCGTCCTGTTCGGCTGGCCCGCGCTGGCCGGGGTCCGGGTGCTTGCCGAGACCTGGCGCGGGCGGCCGCTGCCCGCGCTCACCCAGTTCACCAGGGCGTACGGCGAGCGCACGGCGCGGCGCGACGTCGGGGTCACGCTGTGGATCGTTCTCTGCCGCGCCTGGACCCTCCTCGTGCTCGTCGTGGGCGTGGCGTTCCTGGCCGGGCCGCGCCTGGCCGTGCTGGCGCTCGGCGTGCCGTACCTGCTGGTGGGGGCGCGGCGACGGGCGCGTCCGGTGGGGGACCGGTGGCTGGTGGCCGCCGCGCTGCTGCTCGTGCTCGCCTGCGTGGCGTGTACGGCGGGCGGTCTGCTCGGGCTTGCTGTCGCCTGGCGCGCCGGGCTGATCGCCCTGGCGGCGGTGGGCGCGGTGTTCGTGGTGCGGGCCGTACGGGCCTGGTGGCGCGGGGCGCCAGGACCCTGGCGGCCCTCGCTGGCCATGGTCGAGGACGGCGGCGACGGCGACCTCAGACCGCCAGCAGGGCTGAGCCCCGAGGTCAGGCAGGCCTTCGCGTACGCCAGGGGCGTCGTGCTCGCCTACGCCGACGACCTCGGCCCCAGGACGATGGCCGTCGGCGCGGTCACCTCGGTCAGCTCCAACGGCCAACTCAGGCTCATCGCGGGGGAGGAGGCATGGGCGGCGGTGGAACGCGACCCGAGGGTGGCGGTCTTCGCCGCCGACCCGCTGCAGCGCCGGTTCTGGGTGGAGGTGCGCGGGATCGCGGTCGCCGACGCCGACATGCTGCGCGTCACCCCCAAAACTGTGGTGGTGGGTGAATATCCGGGCCGGCACCAGCGTCGTTAGAATCTTGTTCTATGCGCATCCTTCGTACTCCGGACGAGCGGTTCGCCCATCTCCCCGACTTCCCCTACGCGCCCAGCTACGCCGACGTGCCGGACGGCGAGGGCGGGACGCTGCGCATGGCCTACGTCGAGGCGGGCCGGCCGGACGGCAGCCCGGTGGTGCTGCTGCACGGCGAACCCTCCTGGTCCTTCCTCTACCGCACCGTCATCAGGGAGCTGGCCTCGGCCGGCCTGCGGGTGATCGCGCCCGACCTCGTCGGGTTCGGCCGCTCCGACAAACCCGCCGAGATCGCCGACCACACCTACGCCAGGCACGTCGAGTGGACCCGCGCGCTGCTCCTCGACGCCCTCGCGCTCGACCGGATCACCGTGGTGGGCCAGGACTGGGGCGGGCTGATCGGCCTCAGGCTCGTCGCCGAGCACCCGGAGCGGTTCGCCAGGGTCGTCGCGGCCAACACCGGCTTGCCGACGGGTGACATTCCCATGCCCGAGGTGTGGCACCGGTTCAAGGACGCGATGCTCTCCGCGCCAGAAGTGGACATCCCGCGCTTCGTCCAGGCGGGGTGCAAGACGGAGCTGCCGCCCGAGGTGCGCGCCGCCTACGACGCGCCCTTCCCCGACGAGAGCTACAAGGCGGGCCCGCGGGCGATGCCGAGCCTCGTGCCGCACACGCCGGACGACCCGTCCGCCCCGGCCAACCGCGCTGCCTGGCAGATCCTCACCACGCTGGAGCTGCCCTTCCTCGTCGCCTTCTCCGACGGAGACCCCATCACCGGCGGCATGGCCCCGATCCTCATGAAGACCATGGCGGGAGCGGGCGGTCTGGCCCACCCGGTGATCAGTGGCGCGGGACATTTCCTTCAGGAAGATGCGGGAACGGAACTCGCCCGGCACATCGCGTCGTTCATCCGCGCCTCATGAGCGTGTCAGGCACGCCCAATCGCCTGTCTCGTACGGTATAACCGGGGGCGGACCGGGGAGGCGTGATGCAGGACTCTGACAGGGCCCGGCCGGCGGCGCGTGCCGCCGCGCGGGATCTGTTCGAACAGGTGCGGTTGCGCTATTTCCACCTTCCACCCGTAATGCGCCGGGTGATGTTCGGCGTGGTGCTCGTCGGCACGGTCGGCGTGGGCGCCGCGCTCGGCTGGGATCTGGTTCCGACCTTCCTCATCACCTTCTTGTCGCTCTGCTTCGTCGCCCTCGCGCTGCGCTTCCCGCGCGCCGCCGCGACGCTGCTGGTGCTGGCCGGGTACGGCGCTCTGCTGCCGCTCGCCGTCCAGCAGGCCATGTCGCTGACGCTGATGGGGCTGCTCGGCATCGCCGTGGCGGGGGCCGCCCACCTGATCCGCTGGGTGCCGCCGTGGCTCACCACGCTGATGGCGCTCGTGCCCGCCGGCGTCCTGGCCGCAGTGCTGACGCCGGTCTCCACGGCCGCCGGGCTCTGGGGCGCGGCTGCCGCCGCCGCTGCCGCGCTCGTCTACCGGTTCGTCGTCGCGCGCCGGGCCAAGGCGGAGCTGAGCGCCGAGGAGCAGGTCAGGGTCCGGGTGCGGGAGGGACAGCGCGACCTGTCCGCGCCCGACCGGTCGGGGCCGCCGCCGCCCATCTCGGTGGAGGACGCGCTCTCGGAGCTGGAGAGCATGATCGGCCTCGCGCCGGTCAAGGAGCAGGTGCGCTCCATCGCCGCCTCGATCGAGGCCTCCAGGCTGCGCGCCGAGGCGGGATACACCGCCGACCGGCCCACCAGGCACTTCGTGTTCGTCGGCCCGCCCGGCACGGGCAAGACCAGCGTGGCCCGTACCGTCGCCAAGATCTTCTACGCGTTCGGCCTGCTCGAAACGCCCTACGTGGTCGAGGCGCAGCGCGCCGACCTGGTGGGGGAGTTCCTCGGCGCCACCGCGATCAAGACCAACGAGCTGGTCGACCGGGCCATCGGCGGGGTGCTGTTCATCGACGAGGCCTACAGCCTGGTCAACACCTCCGACGGGCAGGCGGACAGGTTCGGGGCGGAAGCCGTACAGACCTTGTTGAAGCGGGCCGAGGACGACCGCGAGCGACTCATCATCATCCTGGCCGGATACGAGCAGGAGATGACGGCGTTCCTGTCCTCCAACCCGGGGCTGTCCAGCCGGTTCGCCACCCGCGTACGGTTCCCCAGCTACTCGCCCGGCGAGCTGCTGGAGATCACCGACCTGCAGCAGAAGCGGCGCGGCGACCGCATGGGCGCCGACGCCAAGCCCGCGCTGCTCGGCCTGTTCGAGGACGTGCAGCGCCGCGGCCTGGTCGACGAGCTGGGCAACGCGCGGTTCGTCCGCAGCCTGGTCGAGGCGGCAGCGCAGGCCCGCGACGTGCGCGTCGTCGGCGCGGGCGGCACCCCGACCACGGAAGACCTGGTCACGACCACGACGGCCGACCTGACCAAGGCGTTCAACGAGCTCACGGCGCGCTTCCGCGGCTACGCGGCCACGCCGACGCTGGAGGAGGCGCTGGCCGACCTCGACGCGATGGCGGGCCTCGCGCCGGTCAAGCGCCAGGTGCACGCCATCGCCGCGCAGCTCCAGGTGGCCAGGATGCGCCAGGAGCGCGGCCTGCCCACTCCGCCGCAGATGCGGCACTTCGTCTTCGTCGGCCCGCCGGGAACCGGCAAGACCACGGTCGCCCGGGTCATCGGCCGCATCTTCGCCGCCCTCGGCCTGCTGGCCAGGCCCGACGTCGTCGAAGCCCAGCGCGCCGACCTCGTCGGCCAGCACCTGGGCTCCACCGCGATCAAGACCAACGAGCTGGTCGACCGGGCGCTGGGCGGGGTGCTGTTCATCGACGAGGCCTACAGCCTGGTCAACCCCGGCTACTCGGGCGGCGACGCGTTCGGCAACGAGGCGGTGCAGACGCTGCTGAAGCGCGCCGAGGACGAGCGCGACCGGCTCGTCGTGGTGATCGCGGGCTACGAGCGGGAGATGGACGGGTTCCTGTCCACCAACCCCGGGTTGGCCAGCCGGTTCAACCAGCGCATCGCCTTCCCCTCCTACTCGGCCGAGGAGCTGACGGAGATCGCGATCAAGCTGGCCGCCCTCTCGGGAGACCGGTTCGACGAGGAGGCGGTGGACACCCTCTACAGCCAGTTCGTCGCGGTCTGCGCGGCGCGCAGGATCGACAGGCTCGGCAACGGCCGCTTCGCCAGGTCGCTCCTCGAACGCGCGGCGATGCGGCGCGACGTGCGGCTGGCCGCGCTCGGCGGATCCGCGAGCTCCGCCGAGCTGACCACGATCACCAGCGACGACGTGCGCGCCGCCGTCGACGAGCTGTCCGACCGGTAAAGCCGCCCGCGAGCTGTCCGGCCGTTAACCGAGGCTCTCCCTGATCACCGGTTCGCCCGGCAGGAGCAGCCCGGCCTGCGGCGTCACGCCCTCCTCGACGATCTGCAGCAACCGGCTGACCAGCGCCTCGGCGATCCGGCGCAGCGGCAGCCGTACGGTCGTCAGTGCCGGTTGCAGGAAGGCGGTCACCGGCAGGTCGTCGAAGGACACCAGCGCCAGGTCCCTGCCGATCTCCAGCCCCTCTGCCCTGGCCGCCGCGTAGACGCCCAGCGCCAGCCAGTCGCCCCCGGCGACCAGCCCGGTCGGCCGGTTGCGCGCCGTCAGCATCGCCCGCGTCGCCGTCACTATCCCCGCCGGGTCGTCGCCGGGCACCGAGAACTCCTGGCCGGACATGCCGTGCCTGCGCACGCCCGCCAGGAACCCCTCGCGCCTGTCGTCCATCCACGGCTGCCCGGTGCTGGAGCCGAGGAAGGCGACCCGCCGGTGGCCCCTGGCCGCCAGCAGGCCGACCAGGTCGATCACCGCCTGGACGCTGTCCACGTCCACCCAGGTCTGCGGGTGGCCGGGCGCCGTCCTGCCGAAGGCGGCGAACGGCACCCCCTGCGCGGCCAGGTGCGCCACCCGCGCGTCGTCGCGCAGTATGTCCGACAGCAGGAACCCGTCCACCGTGCGCGCCGCGACCAGCTCGTCGATCGCCTGCTCCTGGCTCTGCCCCGGCCTGGGGCGCAGCAGCAGGATGCGGTAGCCGACCTCGCCCGCCGCCGCGACGACGGCTTCGAGGAAGCCGCCCATCAGCGGGTTGGGGTTGGCCGGATCGTCCTCCGGCGTCAGGTAGGCGATGATCCGCCTGGTGCCCGACTTGAGGCTGCGCGCCGACTGGTCGGGGCGGTAACCGAGCTCCTCGATCACCGCGCTGACCCGCTCCAGCGTCTCCGCCTTGAGCCGGTGCGGCGCGTTGAGCGCGTTGGAGATCGTCTGACGCGACACGCCTGCCGCCCTGGCGACGTCCTCGATGGTCAGGCGTGTCGACACCTCAGCCTCTCCCCACCTTCAGCAGCCCGCCCCTGGGAACCTCCGCCACGCCGGCGCCCTCCAGCCGCAGGCTACCGGCCGAGACCGGCGCGCCGCCGCAGTCGAACACCTCCACCAGCACCTCGCCCGTCCCGAACAGGACCACGCGGGTGTCCGGGTCGGCGTTGGCGACCAGCAGCTCGCCCGTCTCCGGGACGTCCACCGGGATCGCGGCGAACCTGGCGATGATCGTGGTCTGCTCATCGTAGGCCCGCACGAGGGGGTAGCCGTGCTCGGGCTGGACCGCCTCCAGCGCGCCGAGCTGGAGCGTGTCCAGGTGCTCGCGGAAGAACCCCAGCCAGAACCTGACGGCCGCGAGCTGCTCGGGCGTCTGCGCGGCCAGGTCGACCGAGATCTGCGGTACGGAGAACAGCGCGTTGATCAGGTGCACCGCGACCTGCTCGGCTGGCTCGTCGCGGTGCCACAGGATCATGTCGGAGTGCACCGCGACAGGCCCGGCGACCAGCCGCAGGTCGACCGTGCGCTGCCGGTTCTCCTGCGGGCTGAGCGGGCAGTCCATGGCCCTGACCATGTTCGCGTAGGGCCACAGCCCCGGGCCGGTGTAGGGCTGCCGGTGCTCGATGAGGACGTCGGGCTTGGTACGGCGCAGCCGTACGTCGAGGTCGTGCAGCAGCCGCCGCACGCCCTCGTCGACCTCGTCGCAGTCCATGCCGTCGGCCGGAGCCGGGTCGCCGCCGGGCGTGGCGAAGCGGTCCACGAAGTCGATCTTCAGGCCGTCCATGCCCCACGCCTCTACCGCCTGGGCGAGCCGGTCGGTGAGGAACTGCCTGACCTCGGGGTAGCGCGGGTCGAGGACGGCGGCGTCCATGTGGTCGAGGTAGCGCAGGAACTTGCCGTCGAACCGCTCGAAGGCGGCGTTGTGCTTGCCGACGAACGGGATGGCGTACCAGAGCATGTAGGCCATCCCCATGCCCTGAACCTTCGCCACATGCTTCGAAATATCGGGGAATGTTGCCTGGTTCGGCTCCCAGTCGCCGCAGAACGCGTAACCACGCGCCCGGTCGGCGGTCTGCCAGCCGTCGTCCACGATGATCGTCTCGCAGCCCAGCTCCCTCGACAGCCCGGCCTGCAGCTCCACCGACGCCTCGCTGACGTCCTGGTGCATGCTGTACCACGTCGAGTACACCGGCAGCCTGGCCCTGTGCGGCGTCGGCGGCAGGTGCCTGCCCAGCCCCCACCAGGCGGCCACGTCGGCCAGCGCCGTGGAGAACGGCCGCCTCGACAGGTCGAGCCGCAGCCGTAGCCCGTCGCCCTGGGCGGTGAACACGAACTCGCCCGTCTCCTCGATCACCCCGCCGGTGAAGCTCACCGGCGCCACAGACTCGGCCAGCGCCACCGTGCACACGTTGGCGCTGCCCGTGCCGACCAGGCTGACCACCGGAGAACCCGCGCTCAGCCTGGCGGTCATCGGCGCGTTCCAGATCGGCGGCACCCACGCGGTGCCGCTGCCCGGCGTCCAGAACGCGGTGACGTCCACGCACGGCACCCGCCACTGCACGGCCGTCGCCTCCGGCGCGTCGACCACCCAGACGTCGTCGCCGAGCTCGATCACGCGGGCCTCGCCCGCGACTCTCAGGTCGAGGACCCCCGCCCGTACGGCCGTCTCGTTCTCACCGAGCGCGTACGGCTCCCACACCTGCATGTCTATCCCTTCGTAGCACCGGCCAGCAGGCCGGAGATGAACTGTCTCTGGAGGACGAGGAAGAGGACCATCATCGGCAGCGACGAGATCGCCGTGCCCACCATGACCTGGCCGAAGTCGGTCCTGGCCAGCCCCTGCAGCGTGGCCAGCGCGACCGGCAGCGTGTACATCTCGGGCGAGCGCAGCGCGATGAGCGGCCACAGGAAGTCGTTCCACGCGCCGAGGAACAGGAAGACCGCCAGCGCCGCGATCACCGGCCGCATCACCGGGATGACCACCCGCCACAGCACCCGCAGCTCACCGGCGCCGTCCACCCGCGCCGCGTCCAGCAGCTCGTCGGGTACGGCCAGCAGCGACTGGCGCATCAGGAAGATCCCGAACGGCACCGACAGGCTCGGCAGGATCAGCGCGGGGAAGCTGTCGATCAGCCCGATGTCGTTCATCATCTGGAAGATCGGGATGATGGTGACGCCGCCCGGGATGACCAGCGTCGACAGCAGCAGCAGGAAGAACGCGTTGCGCCCCTTGAACTCGAACTTGGCGAAGGCGTAACCGGCGAGCAGCGACACCACGATCGCCCCGGCCGTCTGCGCGACCGCCACGAACAACGTGTTGCCCAGCACCTGCACCAGGCCGATCGACTCCTCCAGCTTGGCCGTGTTGACCCCGAGCTGGTCGCCGGGCAGGAACTTCGGCGGCCAGCCGAAGATGTCGGAGTTGGTGTGCGTGGCGGCCATCGCCAGCCAGTAGAACGGCCCTACCGACAGGCCGAAGACCACGGCCAGCACGAAAGTCAGCGTCCAGCCCTTCATTTCTTCTGCATCCTCATCTGCGCGATGCCGAACCCGGCCACGATCAGCGTCAGCGCGTAGGCGATGGCGGCCGCGTAACCGAAGTCGAAGTAGCGGAAGCCGTTCTGGTAGAGGTAGAGCGAGATCGTCAGCGTGGCGTTGTCCGGCCCGCCGCCGGTCAGCACGAACGGCTCGTCGAACAGCTGCAGCGTGCCGATCGTGGACAGCACCACGGTCAGCGCCAGGATCGGCCGCAACTGCGGGACCGTGATCGACAGGAACCTGCGCACCGCGCCCGCGCCGTCGACCATGGCCGCCTCGTAGAGCTCCTTGGCGATGCTCTGCAGCCCTGCCAGGTAGATCACCGCGGTGTAGCCGGTGTAGTGCCAGGTCAGGGCGATGACGATGGCGATGCGCGCCCAGAACGGCGAGCCAAGCCAGTCGATGGCGTCCACCCCGACGAGGCTGAGCGCCCAGTTGAGCAGGCCGGTGTCCTTGTTGAGGATCACCGAGAACATCACGCCGTAGGCGACCAGCCCGGTCAGGCTCGGCATGAAGACGCCGAGCCGCCAGACCGCGCGCAGCCGTACGAAGGCCGAGTTGAGGCCGAGCGCCAGCAGCAGGGCCAGGACCAGCATGATCGGCACCTGGACGACCAGGATCAGGCCGGTGTTCCACAACGCGGTCCAGAACAGCGGGTCGTTGACGAGCCTGACGTAGTTGTCCAGGCCGACGAACTCGGTGGCCGCGCCCGCGCCCGTGGTCAGGCTGATGTACATCGCGGCCAGGATCGGATAGCCCTTGAAGACCACGAACCCGAGTACGGCAGGCAGGATCAGGAAATAGGGGATGTTGCGGCGGGTGATCCCTCTGAAGCGCCGTGTTTCCGCTTTGTGCCCCCGCCTGGGCAGGGCCACGCTCATCCGGCGAGCTTCCTGTTCGTCTGCTGGGCCAGCAGGGTGGCGGCCTCGGTCAGCGCGCCGGCCGGGTCCGCGCCCTTGATCAGCACCTTGGTCTGCGCGTCACTGGCGATCTTGAGCGCCCTGGCGTAGTCGCCCGAGTAGTAGGTCGCGTCGGCGCCCTCGGTGAGCGAGTCGACGAACGTCTTCAGCGCGGGCTGCCCGCCGTAGAAGTCGGTCGGCGCGGTGAACATCGGGTCCGCGTACGCCGAGGTCAGCGCGGGGAACACACCGCCCTCCTTGAAGACCTTGTTGATCACCTCGGGCCTGGTCAGCGCGTACTCCACGAACGCGAACGCCTCCTTCTGGTGCGGGCTGGTGCCCGAGACCGCCAGGTGGGTGGAGTTCACGATCGCGGTCCGCTTACCGCCTGCCGTCACCGCAGGAGGCTGCATGACCCGCCACAACCCCTTCTGCTCCGGGCGCATCTCCGGGATGTAGCTGGCCGCCCACGCCGGCCACGGCAGCGCAGCGAGCTTGTTGCTGCTCACGAGCTGCTTGAAGGAGCCCTCGCCACTGATGTCGCCGACGATCCCGGCGTCGTTCATCTTCTTGATGATCGTCATGGCCTGTACGGCTGCCGCCGAGTTGAGCGTGACGTCGCCCTTCTGGTCGAAGTAGAAGGCGCCCTGCTGCTGGAGCAGCGACTGGTAGAAGTCCATGTCGGCGCCGCGGGCGGCGGACTTGTTCAGCCCGATCAGGAAGGCCCCCGTCTTCTCCTTGATCTTCTTGCCCGCCTCGATGGCGTCGTCCCAGGTCTGGACGGTCGCCGGGTCGACGCCTGCCTTCTTGAACAGGTCCTCGCGGAAGAAGAAGCCCGCCGGGTTGACCTCCCACGGCATCGCGTAGACGCCGCCGTCCTTGCCGGTGACCGTCGGCCACAGGCCCTTGGCGAAGGCGTCCTTGTACTTGTCGGCGCCGAGCTTGCGCAGGTCGGCCAGGCCGCCGGGGAACTTGTCCATGTAGCCGGGCAGGTAGTCGATGCCGATGTGCAGCACGTCGCCCAGGCCCTTGCCGCCCGCCGCCATGCCGATGGTGATCTTGTCCCAGATGGCCGGGTTGCCGACCGCCTGGACGTTGACCTTGACGTTCGGGTTGGCCTTCTCGAAGTCCTTGGCGATGGCGGCCAGGCCGTCCGAGGCGGGCTTCCAGCTCCAGACGGTGATCTTCACGGGACCGCTCTGCTGGGCGTTCTCCTTGGCTCCGCAGGCGGTCAGCGCCAGGGCGGCGGAGAGTCCGAGCGCGAGGGCTCCTCGACGGTTGATCATGGGGTGTCCTTGTCTGTGGTGTGCAGTGCTTGGGTCAGGAGGGCCGCTGCGGTGGCCGGGGTGGTGGCGTGCGGGGAGAGGCGGATCCAGCCGTCGCGCAGGGTGGTGGTGAGCCCGGCCGCGGTCATGGCGTCGTGCAGGCGGGCCGGATCGCGGCCCCGGTGGCGCAGCCGGGCGATCCCCGCCCGGTCGTCGGCGACCGCCACCTCCGCGCCCGCGCTCGCGGCCGCTTCGAGCAGCGCGTCGAGGGTGGCGGCGATGCGGGAGCCGATGGTCTTCTCGCCCGTGGTGAGCACCAGGTCGATGGCGGTTCCCAGGGCGGCGACGGCTTGGAGGTCGGGGTTGGTCATCGTGTGTGCCACAGCCCCTCGCGCCTCCTCAAGAGAGCTGAAGGGGTTCCGGAGGCCGGACCAGCCGCCGAGGGCGGGGTGGAGTCGGTCGGCGGCGCGGTCGCGGACCATCAGCAGTGCCGCGCCCCATCCGGCGCGCAGCCACTTCTGGCCCCCGCTGGCCAGCACGTCGGCCGCCTCCACCTCCAGCGGCACGGCGCCCAGCCCCTGGATGGCGTCGACGACCAGCGTCCTGTCCGGGCCGAGCACGTCCTTGAGGGCGCCCAGCGCGGGCCTGTGCCCGGTGAACGCGTCCACCGCGCTCACCGTGAGCGCGCGCACCTCGCCGTCCAGATGCGCCCGCACGACGTCGGGCGTGACGTGCGCGGCGTCGATCCAGCGCACCCGCAGCCCGCCGAGCTCCTGCATGCGCAGCCAGGGCACCACGTTGGCGGGGAACTCGCCCCGCCGTACCAGGACCACGCCGTCGGCGCGCAGCGCTGCCGCAGCGGCGAACAGGCCGTGGCTGGTGGAGGAGGCGAAGGCCACCTCGTGCACCGCGCACCTGAGCAGGCGCGCCGCGCTCTGCCGCGCACCGGCTGCGGTCCGCTCCAGCCTCGCCAGGGCGGCGGCGGGGTCGCGGGACAGCAGGGCGGCGGCGTCGGCGAGCGTCGCGACGACCTCCGGCGCGATCGGACCGACCCTGGCGAAGTCGAGATAGCCGATATGAACGTTCAAAAGGGGTCCTGGTGAGCGAATGGCTGGCGTGGAGCAGGTGAACGCCAGTAATGTGTCACATGACATCACTGGAACGGAAGACCCCAATTATGAACGTTCATATTTGAGCCCCGCAGGGCCGTCAGCGCAAGGGTTTCCAGAGGGTCGCCGGTGGGCCCTGGGTGCTGGTCTCGATCGTGAACAGGCCTCCGGCCAGCGGCTCTGGCTCGCGAAGGCGGTGCACGGCGCTCGTGATGTAGAGCGTGGACCCGGCGAACGCGCAGCTCGTCACCTGCGAGGCCGGTACGGTCACCACCGTGTCCAGCCGCCCGTCCGGCGTGTAGCGGTGCACCCTGCCCCCGCCCCACAACCCCACCCACACGCACCCGTCCACGTCGACGCACAAGCCGTCCGGCATGCCGTACGAAGGGTCGATCTCCAGCCGGGACACCGCGGCCCCGAGCTCGCCCGCGGCGTAGGCGTAGCCCGTCACCACCCGGGTGACCGAGTCGGTGAACCACATCGTGGCGCCGTCCGGTGACCAGTCCATGCCGTTGCTGATGGTCAGTCCGGACAGGAAGGGCGTGACCGACGGCCCGGGATCCAGCCGGTAGAGGCTGCCCGCGCCAGGGGCCTCGGTGTAGGACATCGTCCCCACCCACGCCTTACCGGACGGGTCGCACTTGGCGTCGTTGCACCTCAGGCCGGGTTCGACGAACTCCAGCAGCGGCGTGACCGTGCCGTCCTCGTCCAGCATGGCGAAGCCTTCTGCGGTCGCCAGCAGCCAGCCGTCGCCCTCGGTGGGGAGCGCGGCGCCGACGTGGGTGCCCGCGTCGTAGGAGCGGCCGTCGGTCAGGTGGACGAGCCCGGCGGTGATGTCCACCCACACCAGGCAGTCGTGGCGGACGTCCCACGCCGGCCCCTCGCCGACCTGGGCTCCGGCGGCCTGGAACAACTCGGCTTCGAGGGTACGGATCACGCTCCGATGCTCCTCCTCGAAAGCGATCTCGTCCAGCGGCATTGTGAACGTTCAAAACTAAAGATCACGGGCATATCAAGACCCTGCTTTGACGCTTCGCCATCCCCTGATGGTTACATGGTGTAGCACTATGGCTACAGTTCGTGCCTGGAGAGGGAGGTGTAGATGGCGGGGTTCCTGGTCCGCAGGCTGATCAACTATGTCGTGCTGGTCATCGTCGCATCGAGTCTGGCGTACATGCTCGCCGCCAGCGCGCTCGACCCGCGGTCCAACTACGCGGGGCGCAACCCTCCGCCGTCGCCTGCCGTGGTCAACGCCACGCTCTCAGCGCTCAACCTCAACGACGAGACCCCGCTGTTCGAGCGTTACATGACTTGGGCGGGCGGGGTGCTGCACGGCGACTTCGGCAAGACCGTCGACGGCACCTCGGTCAACGAGGACCTCAAGCGCCGCGCGGGCGTCACGCTGCGGTTGATCTTCATCGGACTGTTCGTCGGCAGCATCGGCGGCGTCTTCATCGGCGCCTACGCGGCGGTCAGGCAGTACGGCTGGTTCGACCGGATCTCGACGGGCATGTCGTTCGCCATCCTGGCCATCCCGACCGTCGTGCTCGCCAACATGCTCATCCTCTGGGGCACCGACCTCAACCAGGCGATCGGCTTCGACCTCGTCTACGTGCAGGGCGAGACCAGCGCGGGCTTCGACGGCGGCTTCTGGAGCTCGCTGGTCGACCGGCTGCAGCACCTCATCCTGCCGACGATCTCGCTGTCCGTCGGCCTCGTCGCCGTCTACAGCCGCTACCAGCGCAACATGATGCTCGACGTCCTGGGCGCCGACTTCATCCGCACGGCCATCGCCAAGGGACTGAGCAAGCGGCAGGCGCTGATCAAGCACGCGTTGCGGACCGCGCTGATCCCGATCGTCACCTACTTCGCCTTCACCTTCGGCTCGTTGCTCACCGGAGCCACGTTCACCGAGAAGATCTTCGGCTGGCACGGCCTGGGCGAGCAGCTGATCAACTCGATCTTCAAGAACGACGTCAACACCGTCGCGGCCATCGCGTTCCTGACCGCGGTGATCATCCTGGTCGCCTCGCTGGCCTCCGACGTGCTGCACGCCGCGCTCGACCCGCGCGTGAGAGTGGGGTGACCCGATGACCATGCCTGAGGAGCAGCTCGCGGAAGAGCTGACCGTGATCGAGGACGAGCCCAAGGCGCCGTCCAGGATCAGGGTGGTCACCGGGCGGTTCTTCCGCTCCCGCCAGGGGCAGATCGGGTTCGCCATCCTGGTGCTGATGTTCCTGCTCGCCTTCGTCGGCCCGCTGTTCAGCCGGTGGACCTACACCGACAAGGACTTCGCCGCGTTCCTGTCGCCGCCGTCGTCCGCGCACTGGTTCGGCACCCTGCAGACCGGCGCCGACGTCTACGCGGTCACCTTGCGCGGCATGCAGAAGTCGCTCGTGGTCGGCCTGCTCGCGGCGCTCATCTCGACCGCCCTCGCGGCGGTCGTCGGGGCCTTCGCCGGATATTTCGGAAAGTGGACCGACCGCAGCCTGAGCTGGGGCGTCGACCTGCTGCTCGTGCTGCCCGCGTTCCTCATCCTGGCCATCATGTCGCCGCTGTTCGCCGACGGGCAGTGGCTGCTGTTCGTGCTCATGCTGGCCGCGTTCCTGTGGATGGTCACCTCGAAGATCGTCCGAGGCATGACGATCTCGCTGAAGCAGCGGGAGTTCATCCAGTCGGCGCGGTTCATGGGCGTCTCGCCGATGCGGATCATCTTCAGGCACGTGATCCCCAACCTGTCGTCGCTGCTGGTCGTCGACGCCACGCTCAACGTCAGCGCGGCGATCCTGACCGAGACGTCGCTGTCCTACTTCGGCTTCGGCATCCAGCCGCCTGACGTCTCGTTCGGCACGCTGATCGCCGACGGCTCCAAGACCGCGGTCTACGCGCCTTGGACGTTCTGGTTCGTCGCGGGACTGCTGATCATCACGGTGCTCGCCGTCAACCTCATCGGCGACGCGCTGCGCGACGCGTTCGACCCGACAGCCAAGAGGGCCTCCGCATGACCGAACGGAGTGAGGTCACAAGTAAGCACGGCCTTTCTGTCATGAGGCCGACGAAGGAGGTCTCATGACAGAACCGGTTCTTGAGGTCACCGACCTCAACGTCTCCTTCGGTCCCGTGCGCGCCGTGCGCGGGGTCAGCTATGCCGTACGGCCGGGCGAGGTGCTCGGCATCGTCGGCGAGTCAGGGTCGGGCAAGTCGGTCACCTCGGCGGCCGTCATGGGGCTGCTGCCGCAGAACGCCGAGGTCACCGGGTCGGTCAAGCTGCACGGCAAGGAGCTGATCGGCGCGCCGGAGAAGACGCTGACCGCCTTCCGCGGCAAGACGATCTCCATGGTCTTCCAGGACCCACTGTCCGCGCTCACGCCCGTCTACCGGGTCGGCGACCAGATCGCCGAGGCCGTGCGCATCCACCAGAAGGTCACCAAGGAGCAGGCGGCCGTCAAGGCGGTCGAGCTGCTCGACCTGGTCGGCATCCCCAACCCGGGGCAGCGCGCGCAGGCCTTCCCGCACGAGTTCTCCGGCGGCATGCGCCAGCGCGCGGTGATCGCGATGGCCATCGCCAACGACCCCGACGTGATCATCTGCGACGAGCCGACGACCGCGCTGGACGTGACGATCCAGGCGCAGGTCCTGGAGGTGCTCAAGACCGCGCAGCGGGAGACGGGCGCGGGCATCGTCATGATCACCCACGACCTGGGGGTCGTGGCCGGGTTCGTCGACCGCGTCCTGGTCATGTACGCGGGGCGGCCGGTCGAGGTCGGTGACGTCGACGACATCTACTACCGCATGCGCATGCCGTACACCGTGGGTCTGCTCGGCTCCATCCCGCGGCTCGACCAGGGCGAGCGGGTGCCGCTCACGCCGATCGAGGGCAACCCGCCCTCGCCGGCCGCGCTGCCGCCCGGGTGCCCGTTCGAGCCGCGCTGCCCGATGGCGATCGAGGCGTGCGTCGAGGTCGAGCCGGTGCTGGAGGAGGTCGGGCCGCGCCACAAGGCGGCCTGCATCCGCTGGCCCGACGTGCGGCCGAGGGTGCCGGGCAAGCACGAGGCCCCGGCGCAGGGGCAGGAACGGCGCAGCCGTACCGACAGCCAGGTCGTGCTGGAGGTGGACGGGCTCGTCAAGGAATATCCGCTGCTCAAGGGGTCGGTGTTCAAGCGCAGGGTCGGCACCGTGCACGCGGTCGCCGGGATCAGCTTCGACGTGCGCGAGGGCGAGACGCTGGGGCTGGTCGGCGAGTCCGGCTGCGGCAAGAGCACGACGCTGATGGAGATCCTGGAGCTGGTCAAGCCGCAGGAGGGCACGATCGTCGTGCTCGGCCGCGACACCTCGAAGATCGGCCCGCCACAGCGCATGGAGATCAGGCGCGACATGCAGGTCGTGTTCCAGGACCCGCTCGCCTCGCTCGACCCGCGCATGACCGTCTACGACATCCTCGCCGAGCCGCTGCGCACCCACGGCGTCAGGAAGCCGGGCCGCCGCATCTCCGAGCTGCTGCGCCTGGTCGGGCTGGACGCCACGCACGCCGCCCGCTACCCGCAGGACTTCTCCGGCGGCCAGCGCCAGCGCATCGGCATCGCCCGCGCGCTGGCCCTGGAGCCCAAGCTGGTGGTGCTGGACGAGCCGGTGTCCGCGCTCGACGTGTCGATCCAGGCGGGCGTGGTCAACCTGCTCGACTCGCTGAAGGCCAGGCTCGGCCTGTCGTACCTGTTCGTCGCGCACGACCTGGCCGTGGTCCGCTACATCGCCGACCGGGTGGCCGTCATGTACCTCGGCCGCATCGCCGAGATCGGCCACGTCGACCAGGTCTACGACGCGCCCATGCACCCCTACACGCAGGCGCTGCTGTCGGCGATCCCGCTCCCCGACCCGGAGAAGGAACGTTCCAGGAAGCGCATCCTCCTCGAAGGCGACCTCCCGAGCCCGGCCAATCCCCCCTCGGGCTGCCGCTTCCGCACGCGCTGCCCGAAATTCAGGACTCTCACCGACGGCGAGCAGGCCGCGTGCGTGGACGTCGAGCCCGACATCCGGCAACTCGACACCGACCACGGCGTGGCCTGCCACTACGCCGGAAAGCTCGAAGTCGTCCCTTAAAGCAGGAGGAATTGTGAAAGCATCCCGTCTCGCCATGGCGGTCGCCGTGGCAGGTTCGCTCGCCCTGGCGGGCTGCGGTGGCGGCGGCGGTGACAGCGGGGGCACCAGCGGTGGCGGCTCCGGCGGCGGCGGCGCGGCCGGCAAGGCGTACGACATCAACCCGCAGCCGCGCGACAAGGTCAAGGACGGCGGGACGCTGCGCTGGGGGATCAACGAGTTCCCGACCCAGTGGAACAGGAACCACGTCGACGGCAACCTGGCCATGGCGGCCGTCGTCAGCAACGCGCTGCTGCCGCAGCCGTTCGTCTCCAACGAGAAGGCGGAGATCGCGGCCAACCCCGACTACCTGGTCGACGGCAAGATCACCGCCACCGAGCCCAAGCAGGTCGTCACCTACACGCTCAACCCGAAGGGCAAGTGGTCCAACGGCGAGGCGATCACCTGGGCTGACTACGAGGCCCAGTGGAAGGCGCTGAACGGCAAGAACAACGACTTCCACGTCGCCTCGACCACCGGTTACCAGGACATCGAGAGCGTGGCCAAGGGCAAGGACGACTACGAGGTCGTGGTCACCTTCGCCAAGCCATTCGGCGACTGGCAGTCGCTGTTCGGGCCGCTGCTGCCGAAGTCCACCAACGAGTCGCCGGACACCTTCAACAAGGACTGGCTGAACAAGATCCCGGTGACGGCCGGGCCGTTCAAGTTCAAGGGCTTCGACCAGACGGCCAAGACGATCACGATCGTCCGCGACGACAACTGGTGGGGGGACAAGGCCAAGCTCGACCAGATCATCTACCGCGCCTCGGAGCAGGACTCGCTGATCGGCGCGTTCGCCAACGGCGAGCTCGACCTGGTCGACCTGAACGTCTCCGCGCCCGACTACGCGCGCGCCAACGCCACGGCGGGTGGTCAGGTACGGCAGGCGGCAGGGCCCGACTTCCGGCACTTCACCTTCAACGGGTCGAGCGACATGTTGAAGGACGTGAACGTGCGGCAGGCGATCCAGCTGGGCATCAACCGGCAGGCGATCGCGCAGAGCGACCTGCAGGGGCTCAACTGGCCGATCACGCTGCTGAACAATCACTTCTTCATGAACACGCAGGAGGGCTACCAGGACAACGCGGGTGAGCTCGGGGTGTACAACGCCGAGAAGGCCAAGCAGATGCTGGACGCCGCCGGGTGGAAGATGAACGGCGCGGTGCGGCGTAAGGACGGCAAGGACCTGAACCTGCGGTTCGTGGTGCCGTCGGGGGTGCAGGCGAGCAAGTCGGAGGGGGAGCTGGTGCAGAACATGCTCACCCCGCTGGGGGTGAAGATCACCATCCAGGCGGTGCCCAGCGATGACTTCTTCACCAAGTACGTCATTCCCGGCAACTTCGACATGACGCCCTTTTCGTACATTGGGACGCCTTTTCCGGTTTCGAGCAGCTACGGCATTTACGCGAACTCGCCTGACGGGAAGAACTGGAACGCCAACTTCGGCCGGACGGGGTCGGCGGCGATCGACGCGGCCATGCAGAAGGCGGGGGCGAACCTCGACCCGAAGGGCGCGATCGCTGACACGAACGCGGCGGACAAGCTGATCTGGCAGGAGGTCAACGTGTTGCCGTTGTACCAGCGGCCGCAGAACGTGGCCGCCAAGCAGACGCTGGCGAACGTGGGGGCTCGCGGCTTCTACGACCTGAAGTACCAGGACATCGGCTTCACCGGCTGACCAGCGCGTTTCTGAAGGCCCCCGGACACGAGGCTGTCCGGGGGCCTTCCCACGCCCACGCCCCTCACCACCCCACGCCCCTCACCACCCCGCGACCCTCACCACCCCGCGACCCCCACGACCCCCACGACCCCCACGACCCCCACGACTCCCACGACCCCCACCACCCCACGCCCAGGAGCCCCAACCCCCCACCCCCAAAGGACCTCACCCCCCGGAGGGGCCGCGTGGAGTGTCGGAGGGAAGGTGTAGAAGGGTTGCGTGAAAGTGACGTGGGAGCAGATATTCGCCTGGCGGCTGGACCGCCAGTTCGTGACCGCCGGTGACGGTGCAAACGCCGTGGAGGTGGCCCGCAGGCTGTGCGGGGTCCAGGCGCAGGTGGCCTCGTCGGCCAGGCACGCCATCGCACTGCGCACCCCCGACGCGGACACGGAAACACCCCTGTGGCACGACCGCACCCTGGTCAAGACGTGGCTCATGCGTGGCACCCTCCACCTCCTCCCCGCCGACCAGCTCCCCGACTACTGCGCCGCCCTGGCCACCCTGCGAGCCTGGGAGAAAGGCTCCTGGCAACGCGGACACGGCGTCACCGCCGCCGAGATCGGCGCGATCATCGAAGCCGTCCCCCAAGCACTCTCCAAAAACCACCTCACCAGGGAAGAGCTGGTCGACGCCGTCGTCGAGGTCACCGGCGACGAGCACCTGCGCGACGCCCTCACCTCGGGCTGGGGCGCCCTCCTCAAACCCCTCAGCCGCCTCGGCGAGCTCTGCTACGGCCCCCCGAGGGACGGCAAGGTCACCTTCGCCAGCCCACGCGACTGGCTCCCGCGGTGGCCGGAGGAGCTCCCCCCACACGAGGAGGCGGGCGTCCGCGTCGCGAGGGCGTTCCTCGCCGCCCACGGCCCCGCGACGATGGAGATGTTCGACACCTGGCTGTTCGGCGGCGTGGCCAAGAAGAGCGTGCTCAAGGCCTGGTTCAACGGCCTGGCCCCCGAGCTCACCGAGGTCGACGCCCAGGGCACCAAGCTCCTGGCCCTCAAGGAACACCTCGACGACCTCGCGGCGGCCGAGCCCGACGGTCGCGTCCACCTGCTGCCCGGCTTCGACCAGTACATCCTCGGCGCGCCACGCAAGCTCGAACCGCTCATCGCCCCCGAGGCCCGCCCCAAGGTGAGCCGTACGGCAGGCTGGATCTCACCCGTGGTGATCTACCGCGGCCACGTGGCCGGAGTCTGGGAACCCAAGGGAGACCTCGACCTGTTCGAGGACGTCCCCACGAAGGAGCTCGACAGGGCGCTGCTCAGGCTGGGCGAAAACGCACCTCGTCCCCAGGCCTGAGCTGGGCGGCCACCGGCAGGTCCGCGACCGAGACCACGGCGATGACCGGATAGCCACCCGTGGGCGGATGGTCGGCGAGGAACACGATCGGCTGCCCGCTCGGCGGCACCTGGATCGCCCCGGCGACCATGCCCTCGCTCTGCAACTCGTCCTCGCGGGCCCGCGCCAGCGGCGCGCCGCGCAGCCGTACGCCGACGCGGTTGCTGTCCTGGCTCACTTCGTACGGCCGCGCACAGAGCGCGGCCAGCGCGTCCGGGACGAACCAGTCGTCGCGCGGCCCGGCCAGCACCCGCAGCACCGGCGGCCCCGGCACGGCGACCGGCGCGACGTCCACGGTGATCGGAAGGGAGGCCGTCCCCACGGGAAGGACCGTTCCCTTGCGCAGCGGCGGCGGCCCGAGACCGGACAGCGAGTCCGTCGACCTGCTGCCCAGCACCGGCTCCACCGCGATCCCGCCGCGCACGGCGAGGTAGGTGCGCAGGCCGTGCGGGGGGTTGCCGAACCGCAGCTCGTACCCGGCGGGCACCCAGAACGGCGCGTTCATGCCGCCCAGCGAGACCGGGCAGGCCGCGCCCGCCAGCGCCACCCACGCCGCGTCCGCGAAGCGCAGCACAGCGCCGCCGAACGTCAGCTCCAGCCCCGCGGCCCCCTCGGCGTTGCCGACGAGCCGGTTGGCCAGCCGCAGGCTCGGCGCGTCGGCGGCGCCGGAGCACGGAACCCCCAGGTGGGCGTAGCCGAGACGGCCCAGATCCTGCACGGTCGTGTAAGGACCGGGCGCGAGCACCTCGATCATGCGACCTCGAATCGCACGCGGGTGCCCGGCTGGAACAAGGACGGCGGATCCGCTCGGACATCCCAGATCCGCAGGTCGGTACGGCCCAGCAGCCGCCACCCGCCGGGCGAGGCGGTCGGGTAGACGGCGGCGTGCGGCCCGGCGATCGCCACGGAACCCGCCGGCACCGACGTGCGCGGGGTGTCGAGGCGCGGCAGGTGCAGGACGGGATCGAGCCCGGTCAGGTAGGCGAAGCCCGGCGCGAACCCCAGCCACCCCACCACCAGCTCGGACCCGGTGTGCCTGGCGACCACCTCGTCCACGGACAGCCCCGTCTCGGCCGCCACGTCGGCCAGGTCGGCGCCGTCGTAGACCACAGGCACGGTCACCAGGGCGGCCGCACTGTCCTGGAACGTCACCGGGTGGATCGCGGACTCCAGCGCGGTGGCCAGGTGGGCGCGCAGGCGGCCCGGGTCGGCCCCAGGGGCCACCACCAGGACCGTCGAAGGGCCTGGGACGATCTCGACGACCCCCTCGGGACGCGCGGCGCGCAGGAGGGCGTCCAGGCGGTGCGACACCTCCAGGGCGCCGGTCTCCACCAGCAGCCCGTGCTCGCCCGTCCTCCGAATGGTCGTGCCCCCAGCCGTGCCTCCGGTCGTGCTTCGGGTCATGCGAAGGCCTGCAGGACCACGCCGGCGGCCAGGAGCCCGTCGCGCACCCCCTGCGCGAGCCGTACCGCGTCAGGGGTGTCGCCGTGCACGCAGATCGAGCGCGCCCGCACCGGCACCTCGGTGCCGTCGACGGCGGTGACCGTACCCTCGACCGCCATGCGCACCGCGCGCGCCGCCACGGCGGCGGGATCGTGGATCACCGCGCCCGGCTCGCGCCGCGGGACCAGCGTGCCCGCCGGGGTGTAGGCGCGGTCGGCGAAGGCCTCGGCAACCGTCTCGACGCCCTCCCTGGCCGCCGCAGCGTGTACGGCGGAGCCGGGCAGGGTCAGCAGCGGCAGCGCGGGATCGTAGTCGGCGACCGCCTCGACCACGGCCTGCGCCTGGAGGGGGTCGCGGACGATGCGGTTGTAGAGCGCGCCGTGCGGCTTGACGTAGGCCACGCGCCCGCCCATGGCGCGCGCGATGCCGTCGACGGCGGCGAGCTGGTAGAGCACCTCGGCGCAGAGCTCCTCGGGCTCGACGTCCATCTCCCTGCGCCCGAAGTGCGCCAGGTCGCGGTAGGACACCTGGGCCCCGATCGCCACCCCGCGGTCCACGGCGGCGGCGCAGGTGCGGCGGATCGTCACGGGGTCGCCGGCGTGGAACCCGCAGGCGACGTTGGCGCTGGTGACGATGTCGAGCAACGCCATGTCGTCACCGAGCCGCCAGACGCCGAAACCCTCGCCCAGATCCGCATTGAGGTCGATCTGCATCCCCCCATGATGACGGGTAGGACTTCCCCTTGTACGGCGGAGCGATCACAGGCCTTTCAAACACAAGCCTCTCGATCACCGAGCTTTTCCAAGCGCCGGGTCGGCGAGAGGTGGTACGGCGGAGCTCGGCGCAACGTGTGCGGCGACCAGCCCGAGGCCGCGGACGGCGACCAGCCGGAAGGGCGGGTGTTCCAGGGGCGACACGGGGATGTGACGGCGCCCAGCCCGCACGCCCGAATGCCGTGGATCGGACAGACCGCAGTGACGACGGCGAGTGGTGCGAAACCCGGCCCCGCCGTACCCCCTAAAACTCGTCCGGAATGTCAGCGATGTCATCCAGCGCCGACGCCAGCTCGTCCGGATCGTCCCCGATCCGCTCAGCGATCTCGATCAACACATGCAACACGTCGTGCCGATCATGCCCCAGGTCGAGCAGCCGCTGCGCCGCCTCCCACATCTGCGGCGGATCCCCCTCCCACAACCGCGAAGCGATCTCCTCATGCCACGCCAGATGCTCCTCGTAGTCCGCCCGCCCGTGCTCCACCACGTGGTCGATCTCCAGCAACGTCCGCCGGTCCGCCTCGTCAGCCGGGTTCAGCAGATCGAGGTCGATGTCCCCATGCGTCCCCTGCAGATACGGAAAAGCGAACACCCGCCTGGCCAGCGCCGACAGGTCCCCGTCCGGCAGCAGCCGGTCCAGCAGCCCCTGGTCCAGCCCCAGCGAGGCAGGATCGTGATAAGCCTCAGGAAACTTGGCCGTAGCCTCCCAGACCCCGTCGAGCGTCGCCTTGAGCCCCTGCTCCGGCAGCCCGGTACGGCGGGCAGCGAACCGCACCCACGCCGACAGCACGTGCGGCATCGCCTCCTGCTCGGCGGCCGACAACATGACCTTGCGCGGCAGCCAGTCGAGCAGGAACGTCTCGCACTTGGTGGGGGAGACCCGCAGCGGCCGGGAGAAGTCCTGCTCGCAGCCGTAGTCGATGATGTGGTCGGCGCACCGCGAGGCGGCCGACGGGTCGGACAGGTGCTCGGCCGCGTCGGAGGCCAGGAACTCGGCCGCCAGCATCGCCCGCCGCTCCCGGCTGTAGGGGGCCTCGATGTGCAGGGGAGCGGGCCGCTTGCGCCCCGGCGGCAGCGCCTTGAGCCGCGAGCGGGCGAACGCGTGGTAGGCGCTGTAGCTGTCGCTCACCGGCGGCGGCGTCTTCGGCTCGCCCGTGGCCTTCATCGCCGACTCCAGCAGCGCCCTGGCCTGCTGCGGCTCGATCTCCTCGAACAGCAGCATCGGGTTGGCCTCGGCCTCGGCGCGCGCCTGCTCCAGCAGCTTCTCGACCTCCGAGGACACCCAGGCGTCGCGCGCCATCCCGCGCATGTTGTAGTCGACCACCATGACCAGCGCGTGCCGGTCGAGCCCCGAATAGGCGAACGTGCACACAACAGTGTCCTGGTCGCCATAGGCGTCGCGGGAGACGTAACAGCCGGTCGGCTTGACCGCGCCCACCCGGTCGGCCCAGCCCGGCCTGGCCACGCCGGACTCCATGAGCGCCAGCGCCGCGCCCTCCGCCTTGGCCCCCTGTCTGGCCGTGCCGAGATAGGCCAGCGCGATGAGCAGCGTCAACGACGCCGGCGTGCCCGCCTTGGCCGCGTAGTCGACCAGGCCCTCGCCGAGGACCTGCTCCACGTCTCCGCCCCTGACGCGCCGCCCCCACCAGGCGCCGATCATGTCGGACACCATCAGCTCGGCGTCGAGCGGGCTGCGCACTGCCAGGAGTTCGCGCGCCGCCTGCACCATTTCCTGGAACACGTCGTCTGGCGGGGTGCTCTCCCGGGGATCTCGTCGGTGTCGGCGCACGCCCTCACTCTCTCGCATGCTGATCTGGATGTCGCGCCCGCTTAGCCGCGCTAGGGGCCAAACTGGTGCGTAGAACGCAGCCTGGTGACCGATGTTATCGGGGAATCCGCGGCGGAGGCGCGGAGTTCACGATGGCGAGCAGGTGCTCACGGGCGATGCGTTCGACGATGCCTGGCGTGGCATCGATGCCGAGATGCTCGGCGCACGCGCACACGTCGGCCACGCAGCGGTCGATCGTGTCCACGGAGACGGTCAGGAACTCCTCGGCCAGCCTGAGGCTGACGGACTCCCTGCTGAGGCGTGTGGCCAGAGCGAGCATAGGTAAGAGATTCCTCTGGTGACCCAGGGCAAACCCCCAGGAATGGACGCATGGGAGACTCGCGCTCTCATTCCATCGGTTCTCGGGCGAGTGTCAACCCTCCTTGCCGTCTGTGTTCGCTTCTTCCGAAGGCCTTTCGTGCGAAGCTGGTTTCATGCGCATCCAGCTCGCCCAGCGGACCGAGGCAGACGACTTGCTAGACCGGAGTCCGCTCGCCCTGCTCGTCGGCATGCTGCTCGATCAGCAGATCCCGATGGAATGGGCGTTCACGGGCCCCTACACCATCTCGGAGCGGCTCGGACACGACCTCACGGCCGAGGAGATCGCCTCCTACGACCCGGAGAAGTTCGCCGAGCTGCTGGCGGAGAAGCCTGCCGTTCACCGCTATCCGAAGTCGATGGCCGGGCGCGTGCAGCAACTGGCCGCCTACCTCGTCGAGCATTACGGCGGGCGGCCCGAGCAGATCTGGTCGGACGCGAAAGACGGCAAAGACCTGTTCAAAAGGCTGCAGGACCTTCCCGGGTACGGCAAGCAGAAGGCGCAGATCTTCGTTGCCCTGCTCGGCAAGCAACTTGGTGTCCAGCCTCCCGGATGGCGCGAGGCTGCGGGGGCATATGGGGACGAAGGTTCCTTCCGCTCCGTCGCCGACGTCGTCGACGCGGGCAGTCTGATCAAGGTCCGTGAGACGAAACAGGCGGCCAAGAAGGCCAAGTAGCGTGATCTTGCTGCGCACAGTGGAGCGATTTTGACAGGATGCGTTGACCGTATGGCGGCCGGGGCTTCCGTCCGCGCATGCCCATCGCCGATGATGTACAGCAGAATCCGGTCGCCCGGAGCTGCGCTACGCCGAAACATAGTTATGGAGATGTGCCGCGTGGGAGACCCAGGCACGCGACGGAGGTGCCGACCATGAGCGCCGAGACCTCCGTCCCCCGTCCTCGGGAGTCGGGTGTGGACATCTCAGACTCCGGCCTGTTCAAGGGCCTGTTGTCGGAGGCAGAGTTCGCCTTCGCTTTCTTCGACCCGGAGGGCCGCTTCCAGCGGGCCAACGAGGTCTTCACCGATGTCGTCGGCGTGTCCGCCGAACGGCTCACCGGGCATCTGCCCAACGCCGTGCTCGGCGCCGACCTCAGCCAGGTCGTCACGCACGCGGTGCAGTCCGTCATCGAGAGCGACGGCCCGGTCACCGAGGGGCGCGTACGTGTGCGCGGCGCCGAGGGCGACACGAGGCACTGGTCGATGTCGTTCTCGCCGATCCATGGCGACAAGGGCGAGCTGCTGGCGATCGCGCTCGTGGGTGCTGATGTGACGGAGAGCCGCCAGACCGAGGAAGACCTGCGCCGCAGCGAGGAGCGTTACCGCTCGCTGGTCGAGGCCCAGTCGCAGCTGGTGTGGATCACCTCGCCCACCGGCGCCGTGGTCGAGGACGCGCCGCAGTGGCGCGCGATCACCGGCCAGGGGCTGGAGGAATACCTGGCGCACGGGTGGCTGGACGCCGTCCATCCTGACGAGCGGCAGCACACCGAGGAGGTGTGGCGCGAGGCGCTGCGCGGCCGCGCCATGTTCGAGTGGAACTACCGGGTACGCACCAGAGCCAGCGGATACCGCCACTTCGAGGTGCGTGCCGTACCGATCATCAGGCATGGCCGGGTGGTCGAGTGGGTGGGCGCCAACACCGACGTCACGCCGCAGCGCGAGGCCGAGGAGATGCGCGGCAGGCTGACCGACCAGCTCGGCGCCGCCGCCCTCCGTACGGCTCGCCTGCAGGGCGCCACGGCCCAGCTGGCCGAGGCGCTGACGGTCGAGCAGGTGGTCCAGGTCATCATCGACGTCGGCCGCACGGCTCTGGCCGCGGACCGCTCAGCCGTCGCCCTGCTCGACCAGGACAGGGCGGCGCTGAAGGTGGTCAACGGCGGCGCCATGCCGGAGATTCCCGGCGCGTCCGGCGAGGAGATCCCGCTCTCGCACGCCAGCGTGATGACGATGGCGGTCAACAGCCGGCGGCCGGTCTTCGCCGAGTCCTCTGACTCGCTCAAGGCGCAGCTGCTCGACGTGGGCGGCGACGAGGAGGCGCTCACCAGCTTCCTCAAGCACAGCGACGAGCGGGCCTGGGTGGGCCTGCCGCTGCTCGCGGCTGGCCGTGCGCTCGGCGCGCTGCGGTTCTCGTTCACCAGGCCGCAGAAGATCTCGCCCGAGGACGGCGTCTTCCTGGAGGCGCTGGCCGGGCAGTGCGCGCTCGCCGTGGAGCGAGCCACGCTGTTCGAGCGCGAGCACAAGACCGCGGAGACGCTCCAGAGGAGCCTGCTGCCCGACCGCCTGCCGGTGGTCAAGGGCCTCATGCTGGCCCAGCGTTTCCGCTCGGGCAGCCGTCACGTGCAGGTCGGCGGCGACTGGTACGACGCGTTCGTCCTCCAGGACGGGCGGGTCGCCGCGGTCGTCGGCGACGTCATGGGCAAGGGCGTCAAGGCGGCCGCCGGAATGGGCCGCATCCGCAACGCCATGCGGGCCCTGGCGCTGACCAACCCGCCTCCAGCCGCCGTGCTGACCGGTCTCGACCGGGTCTTCGAGGCGACCGAGGAGGAGGAGCAGGTCACGACCCTGGCGTACATGGTGGTCGAGCCGGGCACCGGCGAGGGCACGCTGGCGCTGGCCGGTCACCCGCCGCCCGTCCTGGTGTCGCCTCAGGGCACGGCCGTGCTCGCCGAGACCGAGCCGGGCACCCCGCTGGGGTGGCCGACCTCGCGGCGGCAGTTCCGGTTCGTGATCCCGCCCGGTCACACCGCGGTGCTCTACTCCGACGGTCTCGTGGAGAACAGGAAGCGCGGGCTGGATGCCGGACTCGCGGAACTTTGCTCGGTTGTGACCGAAGCGCCGCCTGAGGTGGTGAGTAGTCCGCACATGTTGCTGGACTTCCTGGTTGACCGCATGTTGTCGGGATATGAGCAGGATGACGACGTCACGGCGCTCGCCATTCACGTTCCTCCTGCCACGAAGAGTGACTGAATGAAACAGTCATAAGGGTTGCTTTCGGGTATCAGTGCCGCGCTTCCGTACGCACTACTGTCTGGGTCGGCCTAGGGTGGAGGTCAACCGCCGGGAGGTGGCCTTACGGAGTGCTGGGTCGTGTCAGAATGCTGGACACGGTCTGCACACACTCCAAGAGAGGCAACTGCCCCCCAGCGGGGCATCTGGGTCCATTGTCGCCACGCGTTCGTTCGAGAGGTGTTCGTGTCGCCTGCAAGTTCGACTCGCTCGAAGCCATCTGAGCTGAACGAGCCCGTCATTCAGCGGCTCCTCGAGCGTGGGCGCTCGCAGGGTTTCCTCGAGTCTGAGGATGTCCGCCAGGCCTTCGAGGAGGCGGACATTCCGATGTCGCACGCCGCCGCATTTTTGCGGAACCTCAGTAAAGAGGGCGTGACCGTGGTGGTGACCGCCGCGGATTCGGCGGCACCGAAGAAGTCCCGAGGACCAGCAAAGCGCCGTACCGCTGCCCCCGTCAAGACGAAGACCGCAGCGGCCGCCAAGGAGCAGCAGCCGGAGACCGTGACAGCGGTCGTCGGCGCAGCGGAGGCCGAGCAGTCGGCCAAGAAGGCGGCCCCCGCCAAGAAGGCCGCGCCAGCGGCCAAGAAGGCGGCAGCTCCTGCAAAGAAGGCCGGAACCGAGAACAACTCGGGCCCGGCCGACACCAAGCCCAAGTCCCCTGAAGGGGTCGACGACGAGGACATCGAGCTCGACGGCGACGTCGAGCTGGAAGACCTCGAGGACATCGACGTCGAAGACGTCGTGGTCGAGGACGTCGTGGTCGAGGAGACCGAGACCGACGACGACTCCGAAGAGGAGCCGAAGCCGGAAGCGGTCGCCAAGGTCGCCGAGGAAGAAGTCCTCATCCTCTCCGACGACGACGATGACGCCCCCGTGGCGCAGGTCGCCGCCGCCGGTGCGACGGCCGACCCGGTCAAGGACTACCTGAAGCAGATCGGCAAGGTCCCCCTACTCAACGCCGAGCAGGAGGTCGAGCTCGCCAAGCGCATCGAGGCGGGTCTGTTCGCCGAGGAGCAGCTCGGCGGCGACTCCGACGCGCTGCCCGTCGACGTGCGGGCCGAGCTCGAGTGGATCGCCGAGGACGGCCGCAGGGCCAAGAACCACCTGCTGGAGGCCAACCTCCGCCTGGTGGTCTCGCTGGCCAAGCGCTACACCGGCCGCGGCATGCTCTTCCTGGACCTCATCCAGGAGGGCAACCTCGGTCTGATCCGCGCCGTCGAGAAGTTCGACTACACCAAGGGCTACAAGTTCTCCACCTACGCCACGTGGTGGATCCGGCAGGCGATCACCCGGGCCATGGCCGACCAGGCGCGGACCATCCGCATCCCGGTCCACATGGTCGAAGTGATCAACAAGCTGGCCCGCGTCCAGCGGCAGATGCTGCAGGACCTGGGCCGCGAGCCCACGCCGGAAGAGCTGGCCCGCGAGCTGGACATGACGCCCGAGAAGGTCGTCGAGGTCCAGAAGTACGGTCGCGAGCCGATCTCTCTCCACACCCCGCTGGGTGAGGAGGGCGACAGCGAGTTCGGAGACCTCATCGAGGACTCCGAGGCCATCGTGCCGGCCGACGCGGTCTCCTTCACGTTGTTGCAGGAGCAGCTGCACTCCGTTCTCGACACGTTGTCGGAGCGGGAGGCGGGCGTCGTGTCGATGCGGTTCGGCCTGACCGATGGGCAGCCCAAGACGTTGGACGAGATCGGCAAGGTCTACGGGGTGACGCGCGAGCGCATCCGGCAGATCGAGTCGAAGACGATGTCCAAGCTCCGGCACCCGTCGCGGTCGCAGGTTCTGCGCGACTACCTGGACTGACGTTTTCCACGAAAGAGGCCCGCACCCCGGTTCCGGGGCGCGGGCCTCTTTCGCATGGGCCTTCGCTCTTACGTGCTCCGCACGAATAGGCTCCGGGCTGTGTTTCTTGGCGTGGGCTCCGCCTCGGAAGAGGCCCTCGCTCCGCAAGGACTGTCTTTCGGCGCTCTTCGCGCCCGAGGCGTCACGCGCGGTGAGAATGTGTACAGCGGGTCTGTGGCGTGGCCGATAGTGGGTTAACCGTCACTGACGCGCCCGAAGACGGCTTCCGACTCATACGGGGAGAGGGGCATGGCAACACCATCGTGGTTTGATTCGTTCCCGGACGTCATGAGCGAGGCTGAATACCGGGCGCTGCCAGAAGATGTGGGTAGAAGCATCGAAGTCGTACATGGTCATGTCATCAAATGCGAGTCGCCGGCTCCGCGACACCATCGCATCGCTCGACGCGTCGCCAACGCCTTGGAAGCGGCGCGTCCCAGGACTGGGCCCTGTCTGAGTGTTGAAACCGACATCGACGTGGTGCTCTGGAGGGTTCCCAGATTCACCTTTCGTCGCCCGGACGTGGTGGTCTACAAGTGCCAGGACGATCCGGCGCAGAAGCCGGACGCCTCGCAAACGCTGGCGGTCGTCGAGGTTTCGTCGCCTGGCACCGTACGTGAGGATCTGACTGACAAGCGCGCCCAGTACGCCGCCGCCGCGATCCCGCTCTACCTGCTCTTCATCCTCGACGAGAAGTACCAGGTCCTCGAGGTCAGAGAGTTTCACCTGGATGCCGTGGCCTCCGAGTACCGGTTGCATGAGGTGCACACGGAGGAGCTCGTGCTGGAGCTTCCCATTCGCCTCACCATCCCCTTCGCGGCGCTCATCGCTCCCTGAGGCCCCACCGGGGTCAGGAGGTGGCGGGGGTGTAGTGGAGGGCGGTGATGCCGCAGGTGAAGGGGGTGGTGGAGACCAGGCGGAACGGGTGGTTGGCGCCCGTGCTGGGGAACACCGGCATCCCGGCCCCGATCGCGGTCGGGTTGACGAACAGGTGGAGGTCGTCGATCAGCCCGCGCGCGATCAGGTCGGCGACCAAGGTCCCTCCGCCGCACACCATGAGGTCCCCGCCCTCCTGGTCCTTCAACTTGGTGATCGTCTCCGTGAGGTCGCCGCCCGCGACCACGGTGTTCTCCCAAGGCGACTCGGTCAGCGAGTTGGAGATCACGACCTTGGGCGTGCCGTTCATCTTGTCGATGGACTCCTGCGTCTCGCCCTCCGGCCCGGCCGCCCACGTGGGGATGAAGCCCTCGGCCAGCTTGCGTCCCAGCACGATGCAGTCGACGTCCTCCCAGAGCCCGGCCACGTGGGCGGAGATGTCGTCGGTCCAGGGGAACGCCATCCAGTCCATCTCGCCGTTCGGTCCTGCCATGTAGCCGTCGATGCTGACCTGCACCTGGAGCTTGAGCTTGCGCATTTCGTTCTCCTTCGGAAAGTTCGGAACGTTGATGTGCCGTAAGACTCGCTGAGGGCGCTTACGGAATGTTTAAGGTGCCCTAAAGGGGCATGTGCAGGACGTTCCACAGGTGTCCGTCCAGGTCGCGGAAGCCGCGCGAGTACATGAAGTCCTCGTCCTGCGTCTCGCCCGCCACCGTCCCGCCGGCGGCGACGGCGGCGTCGGCCAGCTCGTCCACCCGCTCCCTGCTGTCGAGCTCCAGCGCGAGCGCCACCTCCTGCGCCGTCGCGGTGTCGACGGGTTCCCTGCCGGTGACCGTACGGAAGAAGGGCTCCGTGACCAGCAGCGCGTAGATGCCGTCGTCGATGATCATGCAGCCCGCCTCCTCCCCGGTCAGGTTCGTGTCGAAGGCGAAGCCCAGCTTGGTGAAGAAGTCGATGGCCGCGCCGAGGTCGCTGACGTGCAGGTTCACGAAGATCTTGGTAGCCATTTCCAGCCTTGTCTCTCTGGGACGCTTGAGTGTCCGTCGGACACAAGGTGTACGGTAGACACAACGTGATCCGGTTGGCAACCCCGAGGAGGACGGCATGGCGACGGAAGGTTTGCTCTGGGACCGTGAGGAGCACCAGGCGAAGAAGGCGCGGCCCGCGCTGAGCTTGGAGGCGATCGCCCGTGCCGCCATCGAGGTCGCCGACACCGACGGCATCCCCGCCCTGTCCATGCAGCGCGTCGCGGGCGACCTCGGTTTCACCAAGATGTCGCTCTACCGCCACGTGGCCACGAAGGCCGAGCTCATGGCCGTGATGATCGACACGGCGGTGGGGGAGCCGCCCAGACTGGACGGCGTTTCTGGCGGATGGCGGCCGAAGCTGGAGGAGTTCACCAGGCTGCTGGCCGGGACGTGGGAGCGGCACCCGTGGCTGCCGATGGTCACGGTGGGCAACCGGGTGATGGGTCCCAACGAGGTCGGCTGGACCGACGCGGCCGTCAGCGCGCTGTCGGAGACGCCTCTGACGGGGGGTGAGCGGATGGCGTCGGTGTTCCTGGTGTTCGCGCACGTGCGCAACACGCAGTCGACCGCCGCGGCGGGCACTCAGCCGTGGTCAGCGGACGACAGCGTGGCCGCGACCATCGGCGACCTCATGGCCAGGCACGGGGCGCGCTTCCCCCACCTCAGGAAGGCGATGGCGGAGACCGGCGACGTGCTCGACGACAACGGCCGCAGGTTCGGCCTGGAGCGCATCTTCGACGGAATCGACGGGCTCATCGCCCGTCTTGACAAGAATTCCTGACTAGGAAGCGTCGAAGGAGACGTTCTTGGTCTCGGCCGTGCCGCCCTTCCGTCCGGGGGCCGTGTGGTAGGTCCAGTAGAGGTTCGTGTGCGCGATGACGACGGCGGGCGGCGGCCCGCCCCACTCCGTCTGGTCCTCCGTGGTGTGCGCGTCGCTGACGAGCGTCGCGTCGTAACCGCGCACGATGGCCCCGTGCAGCGTCGACCGTACGCACTCGTCGGTCTGCGCGCCGACGACCACGAGCCGCCCCACACCGAGCCCAGCCAGGACGGACTCCAGCGACGTCCCCTCGAACGCGTCGCTGTACAGCTTGCCGAGCACCGGCTCCGCGTCGCCGGGGACGAGCTCGGGCACGATCTGCCAGGCGTCGCCCCCTTTGACCAGGTGCTCGTTGGAGTGCTGGAACCAGACGACCGGCACCCCCTCGCCCCGCGCCCGCTCGACCAGAGTCGCGACGTTGGCGACCACGGAGTCGCGCTCGTAGGCGCCCTCGACGACGCCGTTCTGCAGGTCGAGCACCAGGAGCGCGGTGTTCGGCCGGTTCTGGAGGGTGGTCATGGCCACCACGATGTCAGTGGCCGGTCTCCACGTCGAGGGTCCACGGCCGCGCCGGCGCGGGCCGCTGGCCCAGCCGTACGGCGAAGCCCAGGTCGGCCAGCGCCTCGGCCAGTTCGGGAGCCGTCGCGGGCGTCGCGCCGCTGACCAGCAGCGCGCGGGCGAGCTCGCCGCGCGTCGCCTTGGCCATGTGGCTGATGACCTTGCCGTTCTGGAACACCCGGACCGACACGGAACGGTCGCCGGGCTTCCATGCCCCCGCATAGGTGGCGGACCGCATGTCCACCACCAGACCGGGCAGCCGGTCCAGCTCCTTGGTGATCGACGGCCGCCAGAAGGCGGCCAGCCCGCCCAGCGGCGGCAGCGTGACGCCCATGGACAGCCGGTACGGCGGGACCCGGTCGGTGATCCGCAGCACTCCCCACAGCCCGGAGAAGATCAGCAGCCGCTCCTCGGCGCGCTTCAGCGCCTCGTCGTCGAGCGTGGCCAACCCCAGGTTGTCGTAGAGGACGCCGGTGTAGAGCTCGGCGGCGGTCAGCGTGGGTGCCGTCTTGAGCACGACGTTCTTGGCCAGCTCGGGGGCCAGTCCGGGCGACAGCCCGAGCACGTCGAGCGCGTCGCGCCGGCGCGAGGCCTTCACCAGTGCGCTCACCGTGCGCTTGCGCGAGCGGTCCAGCGCGGGGAAGGACAGCTCGCCGAGCGTTGGACCGTTCCCCTCGGACGCCTTGCCCTCCGAGGGCGGCAGCAGAATCAGCACGATGTCGGAGCCTACCTGTAGCATCCATCGGTGATGTTGCCGTTGCGAACCCTCTCGCTCGCGGCCCGTAACGTGTTGCCCCTGGCGTTCTTCTACACGGCGGGCCGGGTCGTGCATGATCTCGTCCTGCTCTGCGCGGTTTACGTGGGAGATGTGGCGGGGCCGAGGAAATACCTCGGTTTCGCGGTGATGAGCCTGGCCGTGCTGGCCACGCTGGCCGCTTATGTCGCGATGTTGCGGGTGCTCACCCCGCAGACCGTGGACGGCGCGGCTGAGGGGCAGGGGCGTGACCGGCTGGGCGCGGTGATCGCGCACACGCTGCTGCCGTTCATCGCCTTCTACGGCGCGTGGGGGCTGTTCGCTGGCGACGTGCAGCAATACAGCATCCTGGCGCAGGAGCTCTTCGGCGTGCAGCAGATCAAGAACCTCGAGTTCGATCCGCTCGTCGTCACCTCGGCGATCGCCGCCGCGGCCTTCGGAGTGAGGGTCGCTTTCGAGAAGGCCTACGAGCGGACGCGCAAGGCCCTGCTCGGCCTGCTCACGACGGTGTTCGAGTCCATGTGGATGTTCTTCGCCGTCGTCAGCGTGGAGGTGTTCATCTCCGCGCGCGTCGACTGGGTGACCTCCAGGGCCGCCTGGGTGGGCGCGCGCGACGCGGTCGGGGCGGTGCTCGGGCCGGTCGGCGACGCCGTCGGCCTGGTGCTGCCCGAGCCCAAGGACGCGTTGCTGATGCCGCTGATCTGGCTGACCATCGCGGCGGTCGTGTACGGCAGGCAGATGGACAGCGACGCGGCGGCCGTCTCCAGCGCCCGCGCCGAGCGGGTGTGGAACGGCGTTCCCGCCCCGGTGCGGAACGCCGCCGAGTTCGTCTCACGCGACCTTCGCGGCAAATACACGCCGATGCTCAACGGCGTGCGCCTGGTGCTGCGCGCGGGGCCGATCTTCTTCCTCGGCTTCTGCCTGTGCTACGTCGTGCTCACGGTGGCCCGCGACTGGGCGTTCATCGGCGTGACCAGGCTGGCCGGGCCGCACGACGCCGACTGGTGGACGGTGTGGCACGGGCCGATCAAGTTCGGCGTGACCGCCGTCTACGAGGTGCTGCGCATCAGCCTGCTGGCGGCCGCATTCCAGCTGCTGGCGCAGGCGGCGCCAGCCGTACGAAGTCGGGGACGCCGTCGAGCCGCACCTCGACCAGCAACGAGCTGACCGCGTCGGCGGGCACCACGAACGACGCCTGCCACGTCACCTCCACGCCAGGCGTGGCGAGCACGGCCTTGTACTTCTTGTCCAGCTTCGTGCACAGGGTCGAGACGGCTTCGCGCCCGGTGACCCCGCTGGCCGGGCCCCAGATCCGGTCGCGGCCGTCGCGCACCGAGGCGTCGCAGCCCTTGGCCATGGACGTGCTCGCCGCGGCGTCGCCCGGGGTCACGCCGATCACCGCGGTCAGCGGTTTCGTTCCCGGCGGAAGCTGCCGGTCGCTGGTGGCGGGCTCCAGGCTGATCAACCGCCACGTGGACCCGGCGAAACGGCCGGATTCGACGGGGGAGTCGGTGTGCTCCAGCTTCGGCCCGACCTGGATGGCCACCAGCGCGCACACGGCCGCCACCAGCCCCAGCCCGTATTTCAGGTGCCTCATTCCGACCGCTCCACGATCACGGTGTCCTTGGGCTGCAGGCCGGTCACGGCCAGGTCGATGTCGACTGCGGGCCCGAGGGCGCCCATCACCCCCTGGTCGACGTGCAGCACCGCGCCCTCAGCCGACGCCCAGGGCAGCTCGAAGGCGAGCGAGCCCGAGCGCGGAATGCCCGGTTCGAGCTGGGCGAAGTCGAAGCCGAGCAGCCGGTCGGAGGCTCCGTACCGGGTGCCGTCCCTGGTCACCAGCGTGGCGTCGCCGATGCGGACGGCCTCCTGGGTGGCCGTCCCGGTCATCCGCAGCACGACCCAGACCCCCTGCGTGGTCTTGCGCTCCTCGCCGACCGTCAGCGTCCGCCCGAGCTCCACCCCGTCCACCCGCAACGTGTACGGCGGAGCCGCCACGTCCTCCTTCATCCCGCCATGGGAGGCGATCGGCTGGTAGATGCGGTCCGCGTCGGGAATCAGCCGCTGCGCGACGCCGATCGCCACCACGAGCGCCACCCCGGCCAGGACCCGCCTCATGCCCGCTCCAGCCCGGTCTCCAGGGTCGCCACGACGCCCTGTTTGTACCAGAGCGAGGTGCCCGAGCTGTAGCCGAGCAACGACCAGCTCGGCTGGTAGATCGCGTCGTGCACGGCCACGCTGATGCGCCGCGCGTCGGCCACGCCCTCGGGCAGCTGCCAGGTGAACCGCACCTGCTCGGGCATGCCAGGCTGGAAGGACTTCGCGCTCTTGTCGCGCAGGATGACGTTTTCCTTCTGGTCCATGACCGGGTCGAGCGCGCGGCCGTCCACCTTGACGTCGAAGGAGAGGAAGACGGTCGTCAGATCCACCGGCATCGGGCTCACGTTCGCGACATCCAGGTCGAGCGTCACCAGCCGCTCCTTGGCCACGAAACCCGCGCGTCTGGGGACGACGTCCACCCGGTGGCCCTTCACCCGCTGGCCCATGGTGATGGGTTTCGCGGCGTTCTCGCCCGCGTCCTCCAGGCCGCCCAGGGGCCAGGCGACGGCGAACGGCAGCAGCACGGCGGCTCCGGCGGCCGCGAACCACTTCCAGGCTGGGGCACTCACGCGGAGCATCTTAATAGGGTGAAACCCATGGATTTCGATCAGTTGCTTGACGAGGCGTGGCCATCCTACGAGCGGGAGGACGCGGACGGATGGATTCTGCGCTGGGCTGACGGGGTGACCAAGCGGGCCAACTCGGTGCTGCCGTGGGGTGTGCCCGAGGACCTCGAGGGCGCGATCGAGCGGGCCGAGAAGTTCTACGCCGACCGCGGACTGCCCTGCGTCTTCTCGATCGGCTCGCGGTCCATGCCGGGGATCGACGAGGTGCTGGGCGAGCGTGGATACCGGCTGGTCGACGAGGTCTCGATCATGAAGGCCGGGCCGTACGCCCGTGTCCCGGAGCACCGGGTGCGGGTCGAGGACGCGCCCTGGGACGGGTGGATGGAGTCGTGGTGGGCCGTCGACGGGCGGTTCGGCGACGACTACGAACCCGCGCGACGCATCGCCACCGGCGTACCGGCCAGGTATGCGGCCGTGGAGGAGGACGGGGTGGCGCTCGCCGTGGGCCGGGCCGTACCGCAGGGGGACGTCACGGGCATCTACTGCATGGCGACGCTGCCGCAGGCGCGGCGCAGGGGGCTCGCGCGCAGCGTGCTGCGTGCGCTGGCAGGGGACGGCGGCGCCTACCTGGTCGTGACCAGGCAGAACGTGGGTGCGCAAGCCTTCTACCGGAGCGAGGGCTTCGACGAGGTCGGCGCTTATCACTACCGGGTGAAATAACGCGGACGCGGCACCCCATGCAGGCGGCGCCGCGTCCGGTGGTAACGCTATGTGGTTATCTCAACACGACGGGAGCTGGTCAGCGCTCGTCGCTTTGGGCGGTTGTTTCGCTGAGACGGGCGGACTCGTCCAGGATGTCGGCGCCCTTATCGCGCAACGCGGCCACGTGCTGACGCCCATGGTGGGCGCAGAACAGCAGCTCCCCGCCTACCGGCAGGGTTGCACGAATGTATGCCTGGGCGCCGCAACGGTCGCAGCGGTCGAGGGCCGTCAGCGGCTTAACGGGGGCGAGAGCTCCAGTCACGTATCGCCTTTCGGGTCACCCCCGCCGAAGCGAGGATCTGGCGTCAGTCACTTGAGACAACATCTAACCCGACGCTGACGTTCCCAATCACCCCCTCGCTACGCCGAGAGCAGAATGTATCGGAAAGTGATGCCGGTCAACCGGTGGGTAACGTCGTGGCAAGCTTGTGCGCGGACAGCGGGGAAGAACGATAGGCTACGCACACGTGTTCGATGGCGGATCAGAGGAGCGGGAGTGACGGTAGTGGAGGCGGGTTACACAGCTCGGCACCTGTCGGTGCTTGAGGGCCTCGAGGCCGTCCGCAAACGCCCCGGCATGTATATCGGCTCGACCGACAGCCGCGGGCTCATGCACTGCCTGTGGGAAATCGTCGACAACGGCGTGGACGAGGCGCTGGCCGGCCACTGCTCCCGCATCGAGGTCGAGCTCTACGACGACGGCTCGATCGAGGTGCGCGACGACGGCCGCGGCATCCCCGTCGACGTCGAGCCCAAGAGCGGCCTCGCCGGAGTTGAGCTCGTCTACACCAAGCTGCACGCGGGCGGGAAGTTCGGCGGCGGCTCCTACGGCGCCTCTGGCGGCCTGCACGGCGTCGGCGCCTCCGTGGTCAACGCCCTGTCCTCGCGCCTCGACGTCGAGGTCGACCGCGACGGGCAGATCCACCTGATCAGCTTCCGCCGCGGCGTCCCCGGCGTCTTCGACGGCGACGGGCCCAACGCCAAGTTCAAGAAGAAGTCCGGCCTGCGCGACGGCGGCAAGCTGCGCAAGCGCGTCACCGGCACCCGGGTGCGCTTCTGGGCCGACCGCCAGATCTTCCTGGCCGAGGCCGAGGTCTCGATCGACGAGATCCACGTACGGCTGCGCCAGACCGCCTTCCTCGTGCCCGGCCTCACCCTCGCGCTCATCCACGAGGGCCAGACCGAGGAGTTCCGCTTCGACGGCGGCATCTCGGAGTTCACCGAGTTCCTCGCTCGCGACGAGGCCGTCTGCGACGTGCTCCGCCTGCAGGGCGTCGGCCACTTCCACGAGACCGTGCCCGTCCTCGACGACCAGGGCCACATGACGCCCACCGAGGTGCAGCGCGAGCTCACCGTCGACGTCGCCGTGCGCTGGGGCAAGGGCTACGACTCCACCATCCGCTCCTTCGTCAACGTGATCGCCACCCCCAAGGGCGGCACCCACCTGACGGGGTTCGAGCGCGCCCTGGTGAAGACCATCAACGAGCAGCTCCGCGAGACGCGCCTGCTGAAGAACGGCGACGACCCGGTCTCCAAGGAGGACATCCTCGAAGGCCTGACCGCCGTGGTCACCGTACGCGTGCCGGAGCCGCAGTTCGAGGGCCAGACCAAGGAGGTCCTCGGCACCTCGGCGGCCACCCGCATCGTCTCCCACGTGGTCTCGCGCGAGCTCAAGGAGATCTTCACCACCCCGCCGCGCGGCATGAAGCAGCCGCTGCGCGCGATGCTCGAGAAGATCGTCGCCGCCGCCAAGGCGCGCATCGCGGCCCGCGAACACCGCGACAACCAGCGGCGCAAGACCGCGCTGGAAAACTCGGCGCTGCCCGCGAAGCTGGTCGACTGCCGCAGCGACGACGTGGACCGCAGCGAGCTGTTCATCGTCGAGGGAGACTCGGCTCTGGGTACGGCCAAGCTGGCGCGTGACTCGGAGTTCCAGGCGTTGCTGCCGATCCGCGGCAAGATCCTGAACGTGCAGAAGGCGTCGGTCGCCGACATGCTCAAGAACGCGGAGTGCGCGGCGATCATCCAGGTGGTGGGGGCCGGATCCGGCCGCTCCTTCGACCTGGAGGCCGCCCGGTACGGCAAGATCATCCTGATGGCGGACGCCGACGTGGACGGCGCCCACATCCGCTGCCTCCTTCTGACGCTTTTCCACCGCTACATGCGCCCGATGGTAGAAGCCGGCCGCGTCTTCGCCGCGGTGCCCCCTTTGCACCGCATCGAACTGACGAACCCAGGCAAGGGGCAGGACAAGTACATCTACTGCTACTCGGACGCCGAGCTCCACAAGGTGCTGCGGGACTTGGAGCGGCGCGGGAAGCGGTGGAAGGACCCGGTGCAGCGGTACAAGGGTCTGGGCGAGATGGACGCTGACCAGCTGGCCGAGACGACCATGGACCCGCGGCACCGCATCCTGCGGCGGGTACGCATTGAGGACGCTGAGGCGGGGGAGCGCATTTTCGACCTGCTGATGGGGAGCGATGTGGCACCTCGGCGGGAGTTCATCGTCAGCAGTGCGGCTGAGGTGGACCGGGATCACATCGACGCTTAACCGCATGGGCCTTCGCTGGTGGGGCGCGCTTCGCGCGTATTGAGCTCCAGACTGCCCTCATTTGGGGGCCCAGCCCCCCAAGGTGTGGGGCCGCGTCCGGGGCGACCTTGAGCCTCGGCGTCTTCGCGCAAGGTCAGGGGTTCGATTCCCCTCGTGGGCTCTCGCACGCCGGGGCCCTGGACACAGTGAGTTCAGGGGCTTCCCGCCCTCCGCCCGCCCTCGGTCCCGCAGTGGCGTGCGACCTCTGGCAGTGTCCGACCGTGCGTGGATTGCAGTGAGCTTTCGATTCCTTCGCGGCTTTCGTGGGAAGCACGTGAACGTGGTGTGTTCAGGGCTTTCTTCCTTGTCGGAAGAATGCCGCAGTTCTGCAAACACCCTTGGTAACAGGAGGCTTCGGTTGCCCTGGGGAAGCGAGCCTACCTGCGGGGGCCGATCGCGCCCAGCGGTATCGCAAGGACCGCCATGGTGACAACCCGATGGGCCCCTGCCCAGTCGGCTAGGCCCTTCGACCTTGCAATTGCGACCTCGCTGCTCGGCCTCTAAGGCGCGAGGAAGAGTCGGTAGAGAAGCCAGACAATCCAGGCCTGCAACAGGCCGCCGGTTGTCATAACGATCAGCGGCATGGAGAGCTGCAGCCACGAAGGTTCTTGGACGATGCGGAGGAGTCCGCTTGAGTCGCCGAAATGCAGGGCGACCCACCCAAGCGGGAACGTGGCGGGCCCTATGAAGAGGAACTCAAGGCCGTTGCCTCCACCTCGTGCCTGGACGAAGGTCGGGAAGCTGACCGCGGCAACGATGATGACCAGGACGGCATACGCCACAGGGACGACCCCGAATCCGATCCTGCGCTTGGGCCTGTTGACGCTCACCTAAACCGCCGTTCATTGCATTTGGGGCACCATCCCATGGGCGCCTTCAGCAACGACTGTGCCGACTCCCGAGATCAGGGGCCTGGCAGACATCAGCGAGTGCACTTCCCCTTGAGAAGCCTCTCCTGGCTTTGGAGAGCTCCTCGTCTTGGCTCTGGCTGTGTTTTTTTGATGGCTTCGGCGAAGATTCCGGCGGCGGCGGTCTGCTCGATGATGACGTGGGCGTAGACGCGCAAGGTGATCGCCGGGTCGGCGTGGCCGACGTTGGAGGCGATCCGATGGCCAGGGGTCGGAAACCCGTATGAGTGCCTGTGGACGGCCGGAGCGCTCTTGTACACAGAAGGTCAGGGGTTCGATTTCTCTCGTCGGGTCGCAGGGTAGAAGGCCGCTCCCTTGGCCCGGAAGAGGCCTTCTGGATCTTCGGCTGAGACATGGATGCTCTCGTTTGCCGCGTGGCGTGGTGATTGTTCTCGCTATGGCTGAGCAGCGGGGTTCTCTGTCACTATTCGCACGTGATCCAACCGACGACCGTGCCTCCGCCGATCGAGAAGCCTTTCCGGCGGGTGGTCCTGGCGGGACTGGTGGGAGTTCTTCTTCCCGCTGGCCTTCTGGGGTGGTCGTTTCTGATGGCCACCTTGTTCCCCGACTCTTCGCGGTGTGGGGAGTACACCGGTTGTCTCGGGTTCCTCGTGGATGCGTGGGAGGTGGGGCGCTGGGTTGCCGTTGTTCTCGCCTGGCCTCTGCTGCACCTCTTGCGAGTACGGCCGGCCTGGCCTGTCGCCCTCCTGGCGGCGCTCTTCCTCGCGGCGATCTGGCAACTCGCTCAGGCTCCATGGGTGCCGCGGTTTGATGCCTTCGCTCTCATCGTGGTCAGTGGCCCGCTTGCCTACCCGCTGGCCGCCCTGCTTTCAGCGACGCGAATCCTTTGGCCGTGGCGCGCCTTGTTCGGCGTTCTGCTTCTCGGGCTCTACCTGCTCACCCTCTTTGCGTGGATCCTCGCCTGACCGGACGCTGCCGCTTCTAGTTGACGGTGGTTCGCTTGGGTGGGGCCTTGATCGTGAATGTGGATCCCCATTCACGGTACAACTTGTTGGTCTTCACGTAGTCGAAGCCCTCATCGCGCCCGCCGGGTTCGTTGTCCCAGGTGATTGTGGCGTTGAAGCGCAGAGGCAAATGGTCCGGGCCGACCCATAGCCGCCATGCGATGGTTCCTCCTGTGAAGCCGTCGTTCTCAGTGATGAAGCGCACTCCGGCCTTGGTCACTTCGAGTCCGGCGACGGTGGTTGTCCCTTGAATGATTCCGCCGTCCGACGTCACGTGATCCTGAGATGCCGCAAGGGTCAGAAAGCCGGGGTTCATCCCGTCGATGAGCTTGTCGCTCCACAGGAAACCGGTCGCGTTGCGCCACGAACGCCATTCCTTGCCCTTGGGCAGCGAATCATATTTGCTGTCCTGGGTGTAGCTGGCTCGGCCCACGTTGATCCAGCGGAAGCGTGAGCCGTCCCCCTGATTGATCTCTGTGGTGTCTGAGGAGTGCACTCCGGAAGCTGAGAAACGATACGTGCCGTGGCTGGTCATCGTATTGAGGATGCCGACGGTCCTGTCGCGCGTCTTGGCGGTGAAACGCACACCGAGTTTCTTCGCGAACTGCTGCTTGATCGCATTGATCACGGGATCCAGAGAGTCGGATGCGGTGGTCTGGACGGCTTGCGCGGTTCCGCTGAGCATGACGACCATCAGAGCCGTCATCGCCGCCAACCTGGGATACACCTTCACGTGCCGATCATCGTGGTAACGCGTCTCGGTCCGGTCACTGCGGCATCAATGTGTGTGATCGCGTCCATGGCGACCGTGGGGCCGTCAGCGCGGGCCGACGCGAGGGTGGATCCGGTCGGTGCCATTCAGCGCCAGCTTGTTCCGGGTCACGGAGTGAAGATCGTCCAGCGAGCCCGGCTGTACATGTCCGGTGGCTGGTCCACTGCCAAGCCGGTATACGGGGTCGTGGGGTTCGGCAAGGGCAAGGTCGTGGCGACGGACCTGAAGAACCCCAACCTGGGGCTCAACGGCACCCGCAACATCTGCATCGGCGAGCAGGGCTACGAGTCGTATCTCAAGCCCGATCCTGACGATCCGATCCCGCCGGACAAGACCTGGGTGACCTATGAAGGGACGTGCCGACTCGCTCTGCAGTCCGGCTACGTCAGCCTCACCGACCCTGTGACGCTCAGAGCCGTGCTTGCCACGACTGAGCGCAAGCGGCCCGCCGGCGCCTACGACGGTGTGCGTACTTCGCTCTATGAGGGTTCCATCACCTTTGAGCAGCTCTACAAGGCGAATCCGGACATGGCCGTCGCCCTCGGCTTCCGGCCGACGGGGGAGTACGCCTCTTGGAAGGTTCGGCCCTGATCAGCTCGTCCGCAGAGCGTGGCCTTCGTCCAGGACCTCCGGGTGTCGGCCTGGGGGATGAAGGTCGATATCCAGCCGCCGCCCGCAGATGAGACGGTGGCGGAGCGCTGACGCACTCCCGTCGGAACGGGTCAGCCGAAGGCGACCTTGGCGAGGAGGTCGAGTTGGTCGGGGTCGCTGGTGCTGGGGATCAGCATGAGTTCGTCGCACCCCGCCGCCGCGAACCCGTCGATCGTCTCTCGCAAAAGTACGTCGTCGGAGATCAGGGCTTCGGCCAGGAAGCGGGCCTTCCGGCCTATGTACGAGTAATAGTCGAGCACATATCGCCCGCCTGCCTGTTTGCGTTCCGGACCGGGGGCCACGTAGGCGAGGGCGCCGAGTCTGGGCTGGTCTCTGCGGCCCCCGTCCGTCCAGGCCTTGCGGACCGACGCGGCCGCGTCGGCGTACATGTGCAAAGGGGTGCTGCCGGAGATCCAGCCGATGCCGTACTTCGCCGCTCGTCTCAGTGAGGCAGCCGAGTTGCCGCCCACCCACACCGGGATCTGGCCGTGGACGGGGCGGGGGCCGATGCTGTCGCCCGCCCACACCTGCCGCATCTCGTCCAGCATGGCGTCCAGCCGACGCCCCCGCTCGCCGTACGGCACGCCGGTCGCGACGAAGTCGTCCTCCCGGCCGCCCGCGGCGACGCCCAGCACCAGCCGTCCGTTCGACAGGCGGTCCACGCTGGCCAGCTGCTTGGCCAGGAGCGCGGCGCTCGGCTGGTAGGCGGCCAGCAATACCGTGGCGGCCAGCTTGATGCGCTCGGTCGCGGCCGCGGCAGCCGCCAGGCTCACCACGGCGTCGTAGCTGTCGTAGACCAACCGGTCGAGTGCGGCCAGCGTGCTGAAGCCGAGCCGGTCGGCCCGCCGGGCGAACTCGGTCAGCTCCTGCCCCGTCGTCCCGGGGATGGTGGTGGGCAAACCGACGCCGATGTCCATGTGGCCTCCCGATGCGTCCTGTCCAGGCGGTGTCCATCGTGCAGGCACCCGCTGGTCCGCCCGTCGAGCCTCGGTCGAGAGGCTCAGAGCTCGGCCAGGGCGCCCACCACCTCGGCGGGTGTGGCCTGGCCGTACATCTCCTCGCGCAGCTCCTCGGCGGCCTTCCTGGGGCCCGGGTCGGCCAGCAGGCTGTCCGCGGCCTCCAGCACCGGGTCCGCCGGGCTGAGCACCAACGCCGCGCCCCGGGAGCCGGTCCGCTCGCTGTGTCCTGCGTGGTCGGGGAGCTGCGGCACCAGAGCCATGGGCAGGCCGTACGAGAGCGCGGTCAGGATGCTGCTTGCCCCACCATGGCCGATGAAGGCGTCGCAGTCGCGTAATACGTCCCGCAGCGGAGTGTCCACCACGACGCGCACGGAGCCGGGCACGTCCACGAGGTCCTTCTGGGCGGCGGAGATCGCCAGTACTACGTCCGCGTCCGTCTCGGCGAGAGCGAGGTCGGTGGCGATCCGCCCGGCCAGGAAGCGGGACGGGTCGACCTTGGCGATCGTGTGGCCCCAGCTCACGCACAGCCGGGGGCGCCTTCGCGGTACGGCAGGCCGCCAGGGTTTGCGCTCGGGGCCGTTGTAGGGCTGGAAGCGCATCGGGATCAACCGGTGGTCCCCCGGCATCTGCATGCTCGCCGGCACCGGGTCGACGGTCACCGTACCGAACGGATCCACCGTCCCGGCGCCGAACCGGCCCGCCAGGGGCGCCAGCGCGTCAGGGAGCACGGCGCGGGCGCGTTGCAGCAGGTCGACGCCGTAGAGCAGGCGCACGGCCGGGATGCCCGTGACCTCGGCGGCGAGCGGGGCGGCCAGGGTGGTCTGGTCGTAGACCACGAGGTCGGCCCGCCAGTCCTCGATCAGCCGGATCAGGTCGGGGGCCATCGACTCCGTGTGGGCCAGCAACATCTCCAGCGCCCTGGGGCCCTTCCCCTGGCGTCCGGGCTGCGGCGCTGGGACGGGGTTCAGGGGGATGAGGTAGTCCCTGACCATGCCCGCCGTGTCGACGTCCGTCCCCACGACGGCGGCGGACAGGCCCGCCCGCATGATCTCCTCGGTGAGGCCGGGCTGGCTGGCGAACACCACCTCGTGCCCGGCGGCGCGGCAGGCGTGCGCCAGGGGGACCAGCGCGTACAGATGCGAGGGCCAGGCCCAGGTCGTGAACACCACACGCATAGATGCCTCCTCGATGGCTCGTCGGCACGAGGATGCCACCGCGTCCTGGAGGCTCGATCCAGCGCGACACGGGCTCGATCGAGGCTCTAGCGGGAGTCGTCATCGTTGGAGGGTGAGCGAACCACGCACCGCCCTGATCACCGGCGCCAACCGCGGGCTGGGGTACGCGACCGCCGCCGAACTGCATCGCCGGGGCTTCCGCGTCGTCGTGACCGCGCGGAACGCGGACGACGCGGCGGAGGCGGCGGCGCGGATCGGCCAGGACGTCCGTTCCCAGCGGCTCGACGTCACCGATCCCGCCAGCGTCGGCGCGGCGGCCGGGCTCGGGCAGGTGGACGTGCTCGTCTGCAACGCGGGCGTGCTGCTGGACACGGGCGACGACCCGCTGTCGGTGCCGCTGGACGTGGTGGAGCGTACGCTGACGGTCAACCTCCTCGGCGGGTGGCGCGTGGCGCAGGCGGTCATTCCCGGGATGGTGTCGCGGGGGTGGGGGCGCGTGGTCTTCGTCTCCAGCGGCACCGGGTCGTTCACCTCCGGGCTGTGGACAGGGGCGCCTGCGTACTCCGTGTCCAAGGCCGCGGTCAACGGGCTGACCACCATGCTCGCCACCTGCACCAAGGGGACCGGGGTGCTGGTCAACGCGGTGAACCCCGGGCGGACGAAGACCAGGATGATGCCCATGGCGAGCCGTACGCCGGAGGAGGCCGCGGTCGACATCGCCAACGCGGCCACCCTCCCGGACGACGGCCCGACCGGGGTGTTCCTCAGCGGTGGCGCCCGGATCGGGTGGTAGGTCTACGCGTAGACGGCGAAGAGGACCACGACGCAGCCAATGCTGACGACGGCAAGGGCGATTCTCGTAGTGAATACCCGGATTTCGAAGTTGGTTTTCTTCGAGGGCTCCGGATATACGATCACGTAGATTCCCTTGAGTAGCGCAGACCATCCGATAAGGGTGATGACCGTGCGCCAGTTCAGCTCCCAGATGTTGTGCACCAGCGTGCTGCCCAACCCCAGGAAGATGGACAGGAATCCGTAGGTGATCCCGAACCCTCTGTCCTGCACTACCAGCGCCTTCAGCTCGCGCAGGACGCTCGGCCTGGCGAAGAGGGCACCTGAAACGATCAGCGTGGTCCAGGCCCAGAACAGCTCGACAAATGTGGTGACCGCCATCGGACACTCCTTTCTTTGCGCTTCAAAATGCTAAAGGCGTGCTGAATCGCGGAGGAGTGGTAATCGCTGCATCCCACGTGCAGCTTGATGCATGGCCGGATGAACAAAGCGTCTCGCGCTTGACTTCCATAGCTTGCTATGTAAACTCATAGCTAGCTATACAACCGAGGGAGGTCGAGGGATGAGCGGGAAGCAGGTCCGAGACCGGCAGCGCCTGGCCCACCTGGTGACAGGCGCGCTACTGATCGTCTACGTCTACCTGCCGGGCGTCCCCAGCCCGGTCTTCCAGACGGCGATCCGCTGGGTGATCCTGCCCGGCATGGTCGTCGCCGGGGTCCTGATGTGGCAGTGGCCGAAGATCCGGCGGCGGGCACGCAGGCGGGTGACCCACACTGAGTGACATGAACCACGCAGACGGCCTGCCCCGCTACGAGTCGCTCGGCTACCAGGTCAACCACGTGGCCCGGCTGTTCGCGCAGGCCCTCGCCGCGGGCATCGGACCGCACGGCGTCGTTCCCGGCCAGTTCGCGCAGCTCCTCGCCCTGTTCGAGCAGGACGGGCTGTCCCAGCGCGAGCTGTGCGACCGGGTGCGGATCGAGCAGGCGACCATGGCCAACACCCTGAAACGGATGGAACGCGACGGTCTCGTCCGCTGCCTTCCCGACGCGCACGACCGGCGCAGGATCCGGGTCTTCCTCACCGACCGCGCGCGGGCGATCCAGGACGACCTGGTCAACGCCGCCCGCGCGGTGAACGACGCGGCGACCAAGGGCTTCACCGACGCGGAGGTCGCCATCTACCTGCGGATGACGGCGCGCATCATCGACAACCTCCAAGCCCCCTAGCGGGCGGCGAGGAAGTCCTCCCAGGTGCGGGTGCCCACGGTCGCGCCCTCCAGGGTCAGGTTCTCCCCGGCGCGGTAGAGGCGCCCGGCCTTTCCCGGCATCCGCAGCGGCAGGCTGAGGCGGCGCTTGCCGTTCGCCTTGAGGTAGTCGCGGGTCAGCTCGGCGATGCCGTACACCTTGGGGCCGGTCAGGTCGGGAACGCGGCCCGCGGGAGCGCCGAGGGTGAGCTCGACCATGCGGTCGGCGACGTCGCGGGCGTCCACCGGCTGGAAGCGCAGACCGCCGGGCAGCGGCACGACGGGGAGCTTCGTCATCATCCTGGCGACGTTCAGCACGAAGTCGTGGAACTGGGCGACCCGCACCGTGGTGTAGGGGATGCCCGAGTTCGCGATGGTCTGCTCGGCGTCCAGCTTGGCCTTGAAGTACCCGAAGGGCATCTTGTCCGCCGCGATCACCCCGATGTAGACGAGGTGCTTCACCCCGGCCCGCTGCGCGGCCGCGACCAGGTTGCGCGCGGCGACGTCGTCGCCCTTGGGGCCACCCGCCAGGTGCAGCACGACGTCGATGCCCTCCAGGGCCGCGTCCAGGCCGTCGCCCTGGATCAGGTCGGCGCTGACGTACTCGACGCCGTCGTGGGGCTGCTTGCTGGTACGGCTGAGCACGCGCACGTTGCAGCCCGCGTCCCGCAGCTGGGGGGTGACGAGGCGGCCGAGCGTTCCTGTGCCGCCGGTGACCAGGATGTTCTTCATGATTCTCTCCCATCGCGTTGCCTTCACTGCCCTGACGTACGGCGCGCGAGGAATGTGACAGGGAAATTCGATCGCCTCCCGATGGCGGCCGTTGTTAGCGTCGCGGGCATGAGTTTCGAGCACCCGCTGGCCTATCTCCTGGGCATCGAGGGCATCGCGCTGATGCGGTCCTACGCGGGGGAGTCCGACCGGGCGTTCTTCGACGCGCGCCTCGCCGAGATCCGCCGGTTGCTCGACGACGACCTGCTGGCCGGGTCGGGGGTGGAGGTCGCCCGCGTCGATCCGGCCGAGGGGTACCGGATCTGGTCGGGGACCTACGACCTGCCCAACACGGCGTTCGACTTCGACGAGCCGATCGTCGGGGAGATCCTGGACACCGTTCCCGCGGGTGTCGCCGTGGACGCCGCCTGCGGCACAGGGCGGATGGCCGCTCTGCTGGCGGCGCGCGGGCATCGGGTGATCGGGGTGGACGGCTCGCCGGAGATGCTGGCGTTCGCGCGGAAGCGGGTGCCCGAGGGGGAGTTCACCGCAGGTGACCTGTCCGCCCTGCCGATCCCGGACGGCGTCGCCGACCTGGTCGTGTGCTCGCTGGCGCTGACGCACGTCAGGGCTCTGGAGCCGGTGATGGCCGAGTTCGCCAGGGTGCTGCGACCCGGCGGGCAGCTCGTGATCTCCGACATCCACCCGGACTCGGTGGCGCGCGGGCTGAACCCGTCGGTACGCCTGGAGGACGGGCGTCCGGGGCGGATCACCAGCTACCCGCACGCCATCGGGCACTACGTGCGCTCCGCCCTCGCGGCGGGCCTTCAGGTACGGCGGTGCGAAGAGCCGGGGAGCCGGTCACCGGGCGTCGGCGAGGAACTGCCGACCGCCGAGGCGATCGAGCCGTGGGACGTGCGGCCGTGGAACCTGGCCGCCCTGGCGCCGGAGGCCGTACACGCAGCCGACCACGACGTCCCGGTGATGGTCATCTGGCAGTTCGAGCGGACATCAGCGACAGGGCGTACTCGAGCTGGAGGTCGCGGTTGAGCACGATGTCCATGTACCGGCGCAGCACCTTGGGCCGCTTGGTCATCACGCCGTCGACCCCGGCGTCCAGGGCGCGCAGGAGCTGCCTGATGTTCTCCACGTTGTAGGTGATCACCTTGAGCCCGGCGCCGTGTGCCTGCTTGACGTAGGAGGCGCTCACCACGCGCCGCGGGACGCTGGCGTAGTCGGCATACCTCGCCAGGGATGGCAGAGCCTTCGCAGGGGTGGGGCCGAGCACGCCGGTGTCGGTCGGCACGTGCAGGAGCTTGATGAACGCCGAGTCGAAGCTCTGCACGATCGTCCCCCTGGGCGCGGACGGCAGCAGCGCGGACAGCCGGGACGCCATGTCGGGCGAGGCGCTGGACCGCTTCACCTCCAGCGCCAGCCCCGGCCCGTTCTTCATCGCGGTCATCACGTCGAAGAGCGTCGGCACCGGCTCGCCGGTGTACTTCTCGTTGAACCAGCGCCCGGCGTCCAGCGAGCCGATCTCGGCGAGGGTGAAGTCGCTCACCCGCCACGGCTTCCTGTCGGGGTAGAGCTCCTCGACGTTGGTGGTCCTGGCCAGCGACGAGTCGTGCAGGACGACGATCTCGCCGTCCTTGGTCAGGTGCACGTCGAGCTCGTAGAGGTCGGCGCCGGCCGCGTCCGCCGCGCGGAAGGCGGCCATGGTGTTCTCCGGCGCGATCGCCGACGCGCCCCGGTGTGCCACGATGACCGGCGCCGGAGTGTGCGGGATATAACTCATAATCACCATTCGATCGCATTGGGCAACCGATGGTTGGTTACGGCACGCCGTACCCGATCAGAGATCCACGCGGACGAGCCTTCCGGTGAGCACGTCGTAGATGGCTCCGCCCACGGGCATGCCCTGCGGGAGGAAGGGTGAGGTCCTGACGCGGGTGAGGTCGTGGCGCAGGGCGGCGCCCTGGTCCGGGACGGTCTGGAAGTCGAGGCTGCGGGTGTCGACGCCCTTCCCGAACGTCAGGTCGTGGACCTGGGAGTCGGTGACCTTGGCCATGCCGCAGTCGGTGTGCGGCATGATCAGGACCCTTTCCACGCCCAGCAGGTAGACGGCCAGCACGAGCGTGCGCAGGACGTCGTCGGTGACTCTCGCACCCGCGTTACGCAGGATCTTGGCGTCGCCGGGCTTGAGCCCGAGCAGCCCGAGCGGGTCGATGCGGGAGTCCATGCAGGTCACCACGGCGAGGCCGCGGCCGGCCCTGCCGGTCAAGCCGGAGCCGCCAAACTGGCTGGCGTACTCCAGGTTGGCGGAGAGTACGTCGTCAAAAGCGGTCATGTCTTGATAATCCCGCATTGGTTTTTGGTCACCGACAGCGGGTTGAGTTCACGAAGATCCCACGATCACCTATTACTTTGCGTGATGATGTCGTAGCCCATCGTGTGTGATCGAAGAAGGTTGCCGTGAGTAGGACCGAATCGCTGGCCGACTACCTGCGCGCGCAGGCGCGTCGCCGTCTCGACCGCGTGGAGCCCAACGACGAGGGCCGCAACGCGAGGTGCGCGCTCGCGCTCCTCGACGCCGCCGCCTACGCCGGCAGCCTGCCAGAGGACGACCCGCTCGTGCTCATGCTGGAGCGGGCCGGTTGCTTCGGCCCGCTGGGCGACGAGCCCTTCGACCCCGGCGAGACAGGGCTCTCGCTGATCCGGGCGTGGCAGGGCGGCGAGCCGCACGAGCTGCTCCTCACCCTCCGGGCTTCCACTTGATGCTGCAGCCCACGCTCGGCACCTGGTCGCCCTCGACCGGCCGCTCGTCGAGCACCGCGTCGATCGCGGCGCGCAGCGACTCGCCCGTCACCGGGATCTTGTTCCCGGGCCGGGCGCCGTCGAACTGGCCGCGGTAGGCGAGGTTCAGGTCGGCGTCGTAGAGGAAGAAGTCCGGGGTGCAGGCCGCCCGGTAGGCCCTGGCGACCTCCTGCGTCTCGTCCATCAGGTACGGGAACGGGAAACCCGCGCGATGCGCCTGCTCGGACAGGTGAGTGGCGTCGTCGTCGGGGTAGTTGACGCTGTCGTTGCTGCAGATGGCGACGATCGACATCCGGGAACCGTACTCCCGCGCCAGTGCGCCGATCCCCGACTCGATGTGACGCACGTAGGGGCAGTGGTTCGACAGGAAGATCACGAGCGTGGCCGGAGAGCCCTTCAACTCCTTGAGCGCGACGCTCCCGCCTTCGACGGCCGTGAGGTCGAAGGCGGGAGCGGGGGTACCTAGGGGAACCATGGAGGAATTGACTGCCATGGGATCATTGTCCCCTGTCGCGTGAAGGAGGACGAGCCATGAGCGGTATCGCCGCGATGCGGACCACCGTGTTCGACTGCCCGGACCCGATGGCCCTGGCGCAGTTCTACTCCCAGCTCGTCGGCTGGCCGATCAGCTACGCCGACGACGAGTGGGTGACCATCACCGAGAGCGGACCGCCGGCCAGGCTCGCCTTCCAGAAGGTGGACGGCTACCGCCCGCCGGTCTGGCCGGGCGCCGAGCACCCGCAGCAGATGCACATCGACGTCACGGTCGAGGACATGGACGTGGCGGAGAAGCAGGTGCTGGCGATCGGGGCGCGCAAGCACGAGTACCAGCCGAGCGAGGACGATCAGTTCCGCGTCTTCCTCGACCCGGCCGGGCACCCGTTCTGCCTCTGCGTCTAGCTCAGCAGGTCCACCGCCCTCCTGAGGTTGCCCCCGGCCAGCTCGTGGTCGGCGGCGGCCAGGGCGGTGAAGCCCGAGTCAGGCCGCATGGCCAGGCTGATCAGCGTGTCGTCCTGGGCGTAGGTGTCCGACCTGGACTTCTCCAGGAGCGTCGCCGCCGCCTTCAGCACCCTGACGTCGCGGACCTGCCCGTCGGGACGCCAGCTCACCGCCAGCAACGTCGCCGCCGCGGCCTTGGACAGCGCGTCGCCCCTGGCCAGCTGGGCGCGCAGCCCGGCGACGCGCTCGCGCGGCGCGTCCGTCCTGAGGCCCCAGCCGTACGGGAACAGCGGGTCGTAGACGGCGTCGCCCACGTTGGTCGGGATCTGCGCCTTCGGCCAGGTGAACGGCAGGCGCCCCGTGTACGGGACCTTGCCGAACAGCGGGTCGGACACCCCGGCGCCCTCGGTACCCGGGAGCCAGGCGGCGACCACGGCCTCGGCGCCGGACATGTCGCCGAGCTGCAGCGGACGGCCGGAGACGACGACCACCACGCACTTCATGGCCGCGCACACCTTGTCTACGGCCGCGCGGTCGGCGGCCGGCAGGTCGAGCGTGCGGCCCTGGCGGCCGACGTCGCCGAAGCCTTCCGCGTACGGCTGCTCGCCCACGACGACCACGCCCACGTCGTGCCCGGCCATCGGGGCCGACGCGTCGGGGGAGTGGGTGACCGTGGCCGCCTGGGCCTTGATGCCCTGAAGGATCGTGGTTCCCGGGGTGATCGGGCCCGAGGAGCCCTGCCAGGAGATCGTCCAGCCGCCGGACTGGTTGCCGACGTCGTCGGCGTTCGACCCTGCCACGTAGACCTTCGCCGAAGGCTTGAGCGGCAGCAGGTTCCCCTCGTTCTTCAGCAGCACCTGCGATTCGGCCGCCGCCGTACGGGCGACGGAACGATGCGCGGGCGAGCCCACGTCGGCGAGGCCGGAGCGGTCGGCGAAGGGGTGCTCGAACAGGCCGAACCTGAACTTCTGGGTGAGGATCCTGGCCACGGCGTCGTCGATCCGCGCCATCGGCACCCCGCTCCCGGCCTCGGCCGTGAGCGTCGAGACGAACTCCGGGTACCGGTGCGGCACCATGATCATGTCGAGGCCCGCGTTGATCGAGGTGCGGACGTCGCTGGGGTAGTCGCCGGGGATCTGGTCGATCGCCTGCCAGTCGCTGATCACGAAGCCCTTGAAGCCGAGCCTGCCCTTGAGCACGTCGGTGATCAGCTCGCGGTTGGCGTGCATCTTGAGCGGGCCGACGCTGGAGTAGGACGGCATCACGCTGCCGACGCCGCGCTTGACCGCCTCGGCGAACGGCGCGAGGTGGACGGCCTCCAACTGCTCGCGGGTGCCGGTGAAGACGCCCTGGTCGATGGTGTAGTCGCCGGTCGTGGACGAGCCGTACTCGGTGCCGCCGTCGCCGACGTAGTGCTTGGCCGTGGCCATGACCCCGTTGTCCTGCAGCCCGTCGATGATGCTCGCCAGCCTGCCGACCAGCGCCGGGTCCTCGGAGAACGACTCGTAGGCGCGGCCCCAGCGCTCGTCGCGCGAGACGCACAGGCACGGCGCGAAGTCCCACGGGATGCCCGTGGCCCTGACCTCCTGCGCGGTGACCTTGCCCGCCTTCTCGACGAGCGCGGGGTCGCGGGTGGCGCCCAGGCCGACGTTGTGCGGGAAGATCGTGGCGCCGACGACGTTGTTGTGGCCGTGCACGGCGTCCACGCCGTAGATCAGCGGGATCTGCAGCCGCGTCTGCTGCGCCCTGAGCTGGTAGCCGTCGACCATGTCCGCCCAGCCCCTGGCGGTGTTCGTCGCCGGGGCCGAGCCGCCGCCGGACAGCAGCGAGCCGAGCAGGTAGGTGGCGATGTCGTCCTGCTTGGCCAGCGCGCCGCGCTCGGCCTGCGTCATCTGGCCGACCTTCTCGGCGAGCGTCATCCTGCCCAGGAGGTCGGCCACCCGCTCTTTGACGGGTTTCTTCCTGTCGAGGTACGGCAGGCCGTGCGCGTTGATGACGATCGCGGGCTCGTCGGAAGGAGGCCTGGCGCCTCCCAGGACGATCGGAACCGTCTCGGCGGTCTCGGCGTCGGGGTCTTTGGTGGTTTTTACCTGGAAATTTCGGGATTCGCCGGAGGGGGTGCCTGCTGCGAAGGCCAGCGTGCCTTCCACCGGCGTGTAGTCCTGTCCGGCGGTAGCCGTCCCCGTCCCTGTCTTGTAGGTGACGGTCAGGTCGGCGGGCAGCGGTCTGGCGTCCGGCGTGGTCACCGAGACCTTGACGGTGACCGTACCGCCCTCGTCCGTCGGGTAGACGGGCCGGTCGGTGTCCAGTTTCGGCGGTCTCGGCGGGGCTGTGCCGTACACCTCGGCGTCGTCCCAGTAGAGGGTGCCGGACGAGTTGGCCTGCAGGCGCATCGCGTAGCCCCACATGGCGACCAGGTCGAGCTCGCCGTCGGTCGGGGCGCCGCCCGGCTGGTAGTCGGTGCGGCGGGTGAAGTCGGCGAACCTGGTTCTGACCTGCTTCCAGCCGTTGGTGTCGTCGGTGAAGGACGACTCGAACAGCTCGGACGCTCCGGCGTTGGCGCCGCCGTCCTTGATCTCGAAGAAGATCTTCTGCCCGGATCCCGTGCCCCTGACCCAGAACGAGAAGCCCTCGTACGGCGACCAGTCCTGGGCGGCGGACAGGTCGTGCGACCAGCCGCCCCAGTCGCCGACGGTGTAGCCGACCTTCAGCACCTTGCCTGGACGGTCGGTGCCCGGCTCGACGGTCAGGGTGGGGGTCGAGGTGGCGTTGTTGCCCCAGGCGATCACGCCGGGCGGCAGGCCCTCCGTCTCGAAGTCGGTGATGACGGGGAGGGCGGCGAGGGAGAGCGCGAATAACCAGTGTAATAAGCGCATAGCGTCATACTCCTCCATTGAGAGAGCGCTCTCTAGCCCTTGATGGCGCCCTGCATGATGCCCTGGATGATCTGCCTGCCGAAGATCGCGGCGACCGCCAGCAGCGGAACCGTGCCGACGACCGTCGCGGCCAGCACGAAGGAGTAGTCGACCGAGTAGCCGCTGGCCGCCGACGACAGCGCCACCTGCACGGTCGGGTTCTCCGGCGTGAGCACGACCAGCGGCCAGAAGAAGTCGTTCCACGCGTTCATGAACGTCAACATCCCGAGTACGGCTGCCGCCGGCCTGGCCAGCGGCAGGATCACCCGCCAGAACAGGCCGAACGTGGTGCAGCCGTCCACCCTGGCCGCCTCGATGAGCTCCGTCGGAACGGCGGCCGTCAGGTACTGCGCCATGAAGAACACGCCGAACGCGCTGACCAGGTTAGGCGCCACCACCGCGTAGAGGCTGTCGATCAGGTCGAGGTTGGCCATCATCATGTAGAGCGGGATGATCCCGAGCTGCGTCGGCACCATCATCGTCGCCACCACCGACACGTACAGCGCGTTGCGCCCCCTGAACCGCAGCTTGGCGAAGGCGAACCCGGCCAGCGTGGAGAACAGGATCTGGCTCAGCGTGATCGAGGAGGCCACGATCACGCTGTTGACCAGGGCGGTGCCGAACGACACCTGGGTGAAGACGCGCTCGATGTTGGCGAGCAGGTTGCCACCGGGCAGCAGCGGCGGCGGCACCTGGCCGAGCGCCGAGTTGTCCAGCGAGCCGACCACGAGGCTGTAGTAGAGCGGGAACGCCGAGAAGAACGCGATCGCCGCCAGGATGAAGTAGGTGAGCCTGGGAATCCTCCGCCGCATCAGGAGCTCCTGATACGTCGGACGAACAGGTAGTTGATCGCGGCGATGACCAGGATGACGCCGAACATCAGCCAGGCCGTCGCCGAGGCGTAGCCGAAGTCGAACCGCCCGAACCCGGCCTCGAACAGGTAGAGGGTCAGCGTCTGGAACTGGTGGTCCGACCCGCCGGTCGGCTGGCCGCCGCCGAACAACAGCGGCTCGGCGAACATCTGCATCCCGCCGATCGTCGACACGATGACCGTGAAGATGATCGTCGGCCTGATCGCCGGGATGGTGATCTTCCGCAGCCGTTGCAGGCTGGTCGCTCCGTCGATGATCGCCGCCTCGTGCAAGCTGTGCGGTACGGCCTGCATGGCCGCCAGGTAGATGAGCGCGTTGTAGCCGGTCCAGCGCCAGATCACCATGCTGGAGATCGCGATGTGGCTCGTCGCCGTGCCCGCGCTCCAGTCGATCTGCCCGGCGCCGAACTGGCCGAGCACCCAGTTCACGATGCCGTAGTCGCGGCCGTAGAGCTGGCCGAAGATGATCGCGACCGCGACCACGCTGGTGAGGTTGGGCAGCAGGATGCCGACCCGCCAGAACGTCTGCCCCCGCAGCCTGCTGCTGAGCACGTGCGCGAGCACGAGCGCCAGCAGCAGCTGCGGGACCGTCGACAGGATGAGGATGGAGACGGTGTTGAACAGGGCGTTCCAGAAGGCGGAGTCGGCCAGCAGCGTCGCGTAGTTGCCCAGCCCGAGGAAGGTGTGGTCGTCCTCGAGCAGGCTCCAGTCGTGCAGCGACACCCAGCCGGTGTAGACGAGCGGGAAGGCGCCGAGCGCCGCGAACAGCGCGAAGAACGGCAGGATATATGCGTACGGCGACGCTTTCGTGTCGAGGCGATACAGCCAGGTCCTCATCGTCAGACGATCTTCTTCACTTCGGCGACGGCCTGGGTCCACGCCTCGTCCGGGTTCTGCTTGCCCTGCTCGACGCGGACCAGCGCGTTCTGGATGGCGGTGTTGATGTCACCTGCCTTCGGGCCCAGATACTGCGCCTTCATCGTCTGCACGGACTCGGAGAAGATCTTGCCGACCGGGGCGTTGTTGAAGAACGGGTTGGTGAACTCGGTGATCACCGGGTCGCTGTACAGGCTCGTGGTCGAGGGGAAGTTGCCCTTGGAGCGGAACACCTTGGCCTGCTGCTCCGGCGCGGTCAGCCAGGTGGCCAGGGCGTACGCCTTGTCGATGTTCTTGCCTTGCTTGGGGAGGGTGAGGAAGGAGCCGCCCCAGTTGCCGGTGCCGCCGGGGATCCTGGCGATGTCCCACTTGCCCGCCGCGTTCTTGGCCTGCTCCTGGATGAAGGCCATCATCCAGCTCGGGCAGGCGATCGTGGCGAACGAGCCGCGCTGGAAGCCGGCGTTCCAGTTGGGGGTCCAGGCCTCGATCTTGGCGGACAGGCCCGCCTGGACGGCCTCGATCGTCTTGTCGTAGGCGGCGCGGACGGCCGGGTTGGTCTCGACGACGACCTGGTCGTTGCTGTCGTACAGGCCGACCTCCGACTGGCCGAGCACCGAGCGGTACATCACCCTCGGGCCGTCCATGAAGGCGCTCTTGGGCAGCTTCGCTGCGGCGAACTTCTTGCCGGTCGCGATGTAGCCGTCCCAGTCCGTCCACAGGGCGGAGACCTCGTCGCGGTTCGTGGGGAGACCTGCCTGCTTGAACAGGTCGGTGCGGTAACACATGGCCATGCCGCCGACGTCGGTGCCGAGGCCGATCTGCTTGCCGTCCTTGGACAGCGAGGTCGCCCACTTCCAGTCGGGCCACTGGCTCTTGATCTTGTCGGCGCCCAGGTCGAGCAGGTTGACGAACTTGTCGGGGGTGGCCTTGAACTGGCCGATCCAGCCCTCCTCGATCGCCTCGATGTCGGCCGCGCCCTTGCCGGTGGCCAGGTTGGTGGCGATGCGGCGGTGGTGGTCCTCTGCGGCTGTGACGCGCTCGACGATGTCGATGTCGGGGTGGAGCTTCTCGTACTCGTCGTACAGGCTCTTGTAGCCGAACTCGCCGAACGTGCCTATGACGAGCTTTGTTTTGGCCTTGGTGCCGCCGTCGCCGGTGCTCACTGTGCTCGGGCCGCCGCTACCGCAGGCGGTGGCGGCGACGAGGAGCAAGGGCAGGATCAATCCGCGCTGGTAACGCATCGAACCGCACCTCCGTAGTCCCTGAGGAAATTGCCCAGACCCTACGGCGGCTTAGAACAAACTTCAATATAAGTCGTAAAAAAAGTGCCCCGACTGTTAACAGCCCCGTGACAACCCTCGGATAGGGCCTTCTGTCGACGTACGGCTACGCCCCGCGCGCCGGCGCCGTTCGCGCGCCCGCATGCGCCACGCGGCGAGGTTGCACGCCCGCTTAAGGTTTGCGCGCCCGCTCAGGGTTTGCGCGCGTGCCCAGGCGCCCACGCACCGCTCTCCACGCATGCGCTACCCGCATGCCCGCAGCCGCGTGGGTGTCCACCTCTCACGGCGGTCAGGTGATTTGTGGCGTCAGCTCAGGACGGCCGCGTCGGTGGTGCGGGGTGCGCTGTCCAGCAGGAAAGCGTCGATGACCAGCGTCGCCGCCCCCAGCGCCACCGCGTCCGCCCCCAACTGCCCGAGCTCGATCGCCGTCTGCGCGTACGGCTGCGCCAGCGCGTGCCGCGCCGTGGCCGCGCGGATGTCCTCCAGGTGCCGCCGCCCCATCATCAACCCCGCCCACCCCCCGAGCACGATCCGCTCCGGGTTGAACAGGTTGACCAGGTTCCCCAGCCCGGCCCCCAGACACGTGACCGTGTCGGCCATCAGCTCGCGAGCGGCAGCGGACCCGTCGGCCAGCAGCGCGGCCAGCCCCGCCACCTCCTCCGCCAGCGGATCCGCAGAAGGAGAAACCTCGCGATACCGCTCCAGCAACCCCTCCGCCCCCACATACGCCTCCAGGCACCCCCGAGCCCCGCAACGGCACAGCCGCCCGCCGACCGCGATCGGCGTGTGCCCCCACTCGCCGGCGCTGCCGTTCGCCCCCCGATAGGTCATCCCGTCGGTGACGATGCTCGCCCCGACGCCCGACCCGATCAGCGCCACGATGGCGTGCCGCGCCCCGCGCCCGGCGCCGAACCACAGCTCGGCCTGCCCCATCGTCTTGGCGCCGTTGTCCACGTAGAGCGGCAGCTCGGTGCCGGTGCGCGGCGACCGCGTCTGGGCGCCCAGCAGGCCCTGGCTGCTCGGCAACACCGAAGCGCCGCGAAGGAGGGCGCCCAGAGGCACGCCCTGCCAGCCGTACGTCGGAGCGTGGATCACCGCGTCCGGCCCGCGCTCGACCAGCCCGGGGACGCCGATGCCCACGCCGAGGACGCGCTCCTGCGACACCCCCGCCTCGGCCATGACCAGGTCGATCCCGGCGAGGATGTGCCTGACGACGAGCTCCACGTCGTGGCGCGCAGGGCGCAGGGCGTACTCGACCTTGGCCTGCTCGGCCATCCCCAGGTCGAACAGCTCCACCCGCACGTGCGTCTCGCCGACGTCCACGCCGATGGCGTAACCGTGCTCGGCGTTGGCGCGCAGGATCACGCGGGGCCGCCCGCCGTCCGACCCGACCTGCCCGGCCTCGACGATCACGCCATCGGCCAGCAGGTCGCCGGTCACGTTGCTGACCGTCGCCGCGCTCAGCCCGGTGGCCGTGCCGAGCTCCTGGCGGCTGGCGGGACCGCCGAAGTAGAGGGCGCGCAGGAGGACCTCCCGGTTGCCGCGCCGAAGGTCGCGTACGGTCCTGCGTCGTGCCTCAGCCATGCCGTCCATCTTAGGCCACGGTTCGAAATAAGTCAGGCTGGAGGGTCTTGAGCTCCAGGTGAGGCGCGTGGCATGGTTCTTCCAAGGCGTAAATTAACCCTAGGGGGTACCAGCGTGACCATCGACGTGCGCGACGGCGTCACCGTCATCGACGGAGCACCGCGCGTGCTCGTCACCGCCGACTACCCGTACTACCGTGACGATCCGGCGGTGTGGGCGGACCGGCTGCGCGCGATGCGCGACGACCTGGGCATCGAGGTGATCAGCAGCTACCTGCCGTGGCGGCACCACCAGCCGGTGGCGTCCATGGACCCCGACTTCACCGGCCAGACAGGGGCAGCCACTGACGTCGTCGGATTTTTCCGCCTATGTCACTCGCTCGGCCTCAAGGTCATCGCCAAACCCGGCCCTTTCATCCACGCCGAGACCGACTTCGGGGGCCTGCCCGACTGGGTGTGCCCGGAACACAACCCCACGATCGAACCCCTTCTGGACGCGTGGGGCCAGCCGTCGCGATGGGCGGGCCTGACGTTGCCGGCGCCTTTGGGTACGGCTTTCGCCGCTCACGCCGGGCAGTGGCTGGCGGCGGTGGGCAAGGAGGTCCTCGACGCGGCGACGTATCCGGAGGGCCCGGTGATCATGATGCAGATCGCCAACGAGGGCATCTTCACCAACGGGGCATTGCCGTTGACGGCGTACGACTACAGCGCGTCGGGGGTGGCGTTCTTCCGCGACTGCCTGCGCGAGTGGTACGGCACGCTGGACGAATACAACCGAACCCACCACACCACCCACACCACCTGGACCGCCCCCACCCCACCCCACCCCACGAAACCCCCTCTGGAGACACCCTCGCCCGCTCAAGAGGGACTGACCGCCGCCCACGAGGCACCGACCCCCACCCAAGAGGCACTGACTCCCGCCCAGGCAACACTGACCCGGGCCGAAGCGACGTCCACCGCCACAAAAGCAGCGCCCACCCCTGAGACGCTCGCCTCCGCTATCGGGTCCCTGGCTGCACTCCAGTCGTACGTCGACTGGGGCCGCTTCCACGCCACCTACCTGCACGAGGTCTACCGTCGCTGGAGCGACGCCGTAGGCTGCCGGGTCCCCGTGGTGGTGAACCTCAACCCGCCCACCGTCGAAGACCTGGACGACTGGCTCACCCGAGTCCGCCCAGGCACCTGGGACGGCATCCACTACGGCTTCACCAACTGGATGGGCGTGGTCTCCGCCTCCCCGGACGCCCAGGCCCGCTACGTGATCGCCGCCAAACTCGCCCCAGGACCGAACCTGGAGGAGAACTGGGGCTTCTCCGAGCTGTACGACCGCGCCTACGCCGACGCCACCACCAGCTACCACCAAACCCTCCTGGCCCTGGCAACAGGCGCGACCGGCTTCAACGTCTACACCGGAGCCTCCACCTCCACCTGGCCCGACACGCTGGACTCGACGCACAGCGCGCCGTACCCCGACTGCGCCCCGATCGCCGCCGACGGCACCCCGACCGTGAAGGCCCCGGTGGTCAAGGCGCTGGCCGACTTCTTCGCCCAACACGGCCAGGAGTTCCTCACCGCAACCCCCGTAACGACAGGCGCCTTCGCCCTCTACACCCCCTACGCGGCCATAGCCGCCCAAACCCCCACAGCACAGACGCCAGAGACGTCGCCCGATGCCCCAGAAGAAGCCTGCACTCCGGATGACGCCCGCACTCCAGAAGCCGCCCGCACTCCGGATGGCGTCCGCACAGCAGAGGACGCCCGTACCTCGGAAGACGCCCGCACTCCAGAGTGCGGCCGCCTTCTACGCGCCTTCCACGACCGCATGAGGGCGGCAGGCCACGACTACGCCATCGTCGATCTGGAGACCGCCACGCTGGACGAGCTCTCCCAGCACCCAGTGCTGACCGTTCCCAGCGGCCCTTTCATGCACCGCCACGCCCAGGACCTCCTGGCCGCCTATGTCGCCCAGGGCGGCACCCTGCACATGGACGGCCCACCCCCCACCCTCGACGAACACCTCCACCCCTACGCCCGCTTCACCCCAACCCTCCACGTCGAGGGCGCCTCCGCAGCTAGCAGCCAGAAGCATCGGCCCGCCCAGACGGATCGTCCCTCCCAAGCCGCGCTCTCGCAGGCCGACACCTCCCCGACTGGCGCAACGTCGGCCACCCGCGCTCCTGCCGCAGTTCGTCCCACCCAGGTCCCGTCACCCAAGACCCTCAGGGTCGTGTACGGCAAGGCCGACGCGTTCCTGCGCACCACCGGCGGGAACCGCACCGCCTACCTCACCGTCCTGGCCGCCGCCGACAACGACGGTCCCGTACGCGTCGAGACCCCCCTCGGTGAGGTGGAGGTCGTGACGTGCAGGGGAGGCGGCGCCGTGATCCGCATCGTGGACGGTGTCGCCGACGACTTCATCGTGAAGGGCGTCAACATCTTCCTCGACTCCGCGGTCGCCGCCTCGATCACCGTCGCGGGCACCACCACGGCAGCCGACCACCCCGCCGACCTGACCCGCCTCGCAGGCAAGCTCACCACCCTCCCCTGACCCCGAAGCCCCATCACCCGCGTCGCTGGAACGAAACCGCCGGGTGTGAAGGCACGACCCCTCAAGCGCTGAGGCGTCATGGGACGGCAGGGGCGCGTCGTGCGGCGACCTGGTGAACGCAGACCCGCGCACGCCAGGACATCACGATGGCCCGCATGGCGTGCAGCCCCCGCATGATGCAGCAACGCGCTGATGCCCTCAGCCCTGCGCGGTGGTCTCGTCAGTAGGGCGAGATGATCCCCTCGCCGGGATGCCGCGCAGTGCCCCGGGAGATCGGAAACCCCCCGCGGTAGTCCCTCAGGGGACCCCGCGGGGAGCGGTGTCAGAAGAGTTCCGTTGACTCCGTCGAAGCAGCGGGCTGGTCGTCGGGCGAGGCGGCCAGCGAGCCGCCCACCGCGCCGATCGTGTGGGTGAGGCGCAAACCCGACCCGTCCCGCCTGCTGATCTCGTCAGGCAGCGGGATGGGCTTGCCCACCGCCGACACCGCCTTGGCAGGCGCGGGACCGGCCCACGCCAGCAGCAGAACGTCCTCACCCTTCAGGAACCGTTGCGCCCGCACACCACCGGTAGCCCGCCCCTTGGCCGGGAACTCGGCGTAGTCGGAGACCTTGCCGCCCCCCACCTGTGTCCCCGGCAGCGCCGTCGAGGTGCCCGCCACCGTCACCACCTGGGCGGGATGCGCGGGGTTCACCACGCCGAACCAGATGACCCGCGCCCCGTCGTCCAGCCGGATGCCCGCCATCCCCCCGGCGGGACGGCCCTGCGGGCGTACCACGGAGGCCGGGTAGCGGAGGAGTTGCGCGTCGGAGGTGATGAAGACCAGGTCGTGGTCCTCGGACGTGAGCTCCACCGCGCCCACCACGGTGTCCCCGTCCTTGAGCCCGATCACTTCGAAGTCGTCCCGGTTGCCCGGGTATTCGGGTACCACCCGCTTCACCACGCCCTGCGCCGTGCCCAGCGCGAGCCCGGGCCCGTCGGGGTCGAGCGAGCCGAGACCCACCACGACCTCCCCTGCGCCCAGCGTGACGTACTCGGCGATCGGGTGCCCCCCGGACAGCGACGGCGGGTTGGCCGACGGCGGCAGGGTGGGCAGGTCGACGACGGAGACGCGGATCATGCGCCCGAGCGAGGTCACCACCCCCACGTCGCCGCGCACGGATGAGCGGATCGCGGACACGAGCACGTCGTGCGCGGCCCGCTCCGCGCCCCCGGCCAGCGGGGAGGCGTCGGTGGTGCGGGCCAGCAGGCCGGTGGACGACAGCAGCACGAGGCACGGGTCGTCGGCGACCTCGAGCGTCACCGCCGCGCTGCGCGCCACCCCGGACGCCTCCAGCAGCACCGTACGGCGGGGCGTGCCGTACTGCTTGGCGACCTCGGCCAGCTCGGAGGAGACCACCTGGCGCAGCCGCTCGGGCGAGGACAGGATCTCGGTCAGCGCCGCGATCTCCTCGCTCAGCGTCTCCTTCTCGCGGTCGAGCTCGAGCTTGTCGAAGCGGGTCAGGCGGCGCAGCGGCGTGTCGAGGATGTAGGCGGCCTGGATGTCGGACAGGTCGAAGATCTCCATCAACCGGGCGCGCGCCTGCCCCGAGTCGTCGGAGGTGCGGATGACCTGGATGACCTCGTCGATGTTGAGCAGCGCGATGATGAGGCCGTCGACCAGGTGCAGCCGCTCCTGGCGCTTGCGCCTGCGGTATTCGGAGCGCCGCCGGACGACCTCGAGGCGGTGGTCGACGTAGACCTGCAGCATCTCGCGCAGGCCCAGCGTGCGCGGCTCGCCGTCGACGAGCGCCACGTTGTTGATGCCGAAGGTCTCCTCCATCGGCGTCAGCCGGTAGAGCTCCTCCAGCACCGCCTCGGGGATGAAGCCGTTCTTGACCTCGATGACCAGGCGCAGGCCCTTGTGCCGGTCGGTGAGGTCCTTGAGGTCGGAGATGCCCAGCAGCTTCTTGGAGGTCACCAGCTCCTTGATCTTGGTGACCACGCGCTCGGGGCCGACGTTGTAGGGCAGCTCGGTGACGATGATGCCCTTGCGCCGCGGTGTGACCTGCTCGATCGCGCACTTGGCGCGCATGCGGAAGGTGCCGCGCCCGCTCTCGTAGGCGTCGCGGATGCCCTGCAGCCCGATGATCGAACCGCCGGTGGGCAGGTCGGGGCCCGGCACGTATTTCATCAGCTCGTCGAGCGTCGCGCCCGGCTTCTTGATGAGGTGGCGGGCCGCGGCGACGACCTCGACGAGGTTGTGCGGCGCCATGTTGGTCGCCATGCCGACCGCGATGCCCGTCGTGCCGTTGACCAGCAGGTTGGGGAACGCCGACGGCATGACCGTGGGCTCGGTCTCCTGCCCGTCGTAGTTGGGCTTGAAGTCGACGGTGTCCTCGTCGAGCGACTGCACCATGAGCATCGCCGCGGGCGACAGCCTGGCCTCGGTGTAACGCATGGCGGCCGGCGAGTCGTCGGGGGAGCCGAAGTTGCCGTGCCCGTCGACCAGCGGGAGCCGCATGGAGAACGGCTGCGCCATGCGGACCAGCGCGTCGTAGATCGCAGTGTCGCCGTGCGGGTGCAGCTTGCCCATGACGTCGCCGACCACGCGCGAGGACTTGACGTGGCCGCGGTCAGGACGCAGCCCCATCTCGCTCATCGAGTAGAGGATGCGGCGCTGGACGGGCTTGAGCCCGTCGCGCGCGTCGGGGAGCGCACGCTGGTAGATGACCGAGTAGGCGTACTCGAGGTAGCTGTTGCGCATCTCCGAGGACACGTCGATATCGACGATCCGCTCCTCGAAGTCCTCAGGCGGGGGTGTGGTCGTGCGTCGGGCCATGTCGAACATTGTGCCGAATGGCACGGGTGCTCGCGACTTCAGCGCCCGTTCTGTACGGCTTACGCCGGAGAATTTCGCTGCGGGGGAAGCCCGCGCATGGCTCCCGGCCACGGGCCGGGGGTGGTGCCCGCGTCCAGGTCGCCGGGCTCGTTCAACCGCTCGTCGTAGACGCGGAAGCCGCGAGCCTGGTAGTTGGCCAGCGCCGCGGGCCCGTCCAGCGAGCACGTGTGCAACCAGACGCGCGTGGTCTCAGCAACAGACGGATGGCGCGAGGCGAGGTCCCAGGCGCGAGCCGTACCAGCATGAAGCAGTGCCCCGCCGACGCCACCGCCCATCGCGTACGGCAGCAGCCCGAAGTAGGCGATCTCCACCTGGCCGTCGCCCGACGTGTCGAACTCCGCGTATCCGGCCGGGGTGCCCCGATGCCAGGCCACCCACGTCTCCACGCCGGGCCGCTCCAGGTAGGACGTCCACTCGGCGAAGGTCCAGGAGAGCCGGTCGGTCCACTGCCAGTCGCCGCCGACCGACGCGTACAGGAACCGGCTGAACTCCGGCGAGACCACCTCGGCCCGCACGATCTCCACGGGCAGCCGCGGCGGCTTCGCCGGGAGGAGGTCGGCGGGGGAGGTCTGCTCCAGGTACCACGTAGTGACGTCCACCGGCACCATAGTAACCTTGACCAAGCGGTTGCTTGTTTATAGCGTAAGAACCCCCTGAGCTGCCGGAGGCCGTCGTGATCGAGTTCCATCCCGTGACCAAGCACATAGGCGCCGAGGTGACCGGGGTCGATCTGCGCAAACCCCTGTCGCCCGAGGAAGTGGCCACGCTGAGGCAGGGCTGGCTGAAGCACCTGGTGCTGTTCTTCCGCGAGCAGCACATCGACGACGAGCAGCACCTGCAGTTCGCGCTGAACTTCGGCTCGCTCAACCACCCGGCCTTCAAGAAGGACAGCGACAGCCCCATCCACGTCCTCGACCAGACCGACCCCAAGGGCGAGGGCGGCGACGAGTGGCACAGCGACAACACCTTCGAGCCGACCCCGCCCATGGGGTCGCTGCTGCGCTGCGTCCAGTTGCCGAGCGTCGGCGGTGACACCTGCTGGGCCAACACCTACCTGGCCTACGAGACGCTGTCGCCGTCCCTGCAGCGCCTGTGCGACGAGCTGACGGCCGTGCACGACATCACGATGTCGATGAAGAAGGCCATCTCCAAGGGACACCCCTTCGTCCTGGAGGAGATCCAGGCGAAGTGGCCGCCGATCGAGCGCCCGGTGGTGCGGGTGCACGCGGAGACCGGGCGCAAGGCGCTGTTCGTCAACCGCGCCTCCACGACCAGGCTGGTGGGGCTCACGGACCGGGAGAACGAGGCGCTGCTGCCCCTGCTGATCGACCACATCAGGTCGCCCGAGTACCAGTGCAGGCTCAAGTGGGCGCCCGGCACCCTCGCCTTCTGGGACAACCGGCCCACCCAGCACTACGCCGTCGCCGACTACACCGAGCGCCGCAGGATGCACCGCGTGACCGTCAACGCCTTCCCGGAACACCAGGACCGGTGAAACCCACCGGGGGCTAACATTTAGGAAAGTTTCCTAATTCTTGGAGCCCCCATGAAGCTCGCCGTCGTAGGAGGCGGATCCACCTACACCCCCGAGCTGATCGACGGGTTCGCGCGGCTGCGCGACGACCTGCCGCTCAGCGAGATCGCGCTGATCGACCCCGACGCCCATCGCCTGGAGCTGGTCGCCGGGGTGGCCCGTCGCATGCTCGCCAAGGCCGGGCACCCGGCCGAGGTCGTCGCCACCCCGGACGTCGAGACCGGCGTCCGGGGCGCGCGGGCCGTCCTGTTCCAGCTCCGCGTGGGCGGCCAGGCGGCGCGCGACGTGGACGAGACCTTCCCGCTGCAGTGCGGCTGCGTCGGCCAGGAGACGACCGGCGCGGGCGGCCTGGCCAAGGCGCTCCGTACGGTCCCCGTCGTCCTGGAGCTGGCCGAGAAGGTGCGCGCGCACGCCCCTGACGCGTGGATCGTCGACTTCACCAACCCGGTCGGCATCGTCACCAGGGCGCTGCTCGACGCGGGACACCGCGCGATCGGGCTCTGCAACGTCGCGATCGGCTTCCAGCGCAGGTTCGCCAAGCACCTGGGCGTCGCGCCGGAACAGGTCAGCCTGGGCCACGTCGGCCTCAATCACCTCACCTGGGAGCGTTCCGTCCACGTCGACGGCGTCGACGTGCTGCCGCAGCTCATCGCCGACCACGGCCGGGAGATCGCCGACGACATCGGCCTGCCGCTGGAGCTGGTCACCCGCCTCCGGACGGTGCCCTCCTACTACCTGCGTTACTTCTACGCCCACGACATCGTGGTCGGCGAGCAGAAGGCCAAGCCGTCACGCGCCGCCGAGGTGGCCGCGATGGAGCAGGAACTCCTCAAGCTGTACGCGGACCCGGCCACGGACACCAAGCCCGAGCTGCTCTCCAAGCGCGGCGGCGCGTTCTACTCCGAGGCCGCCGTGGCGCTCATCGCCTCACTCCTGGGCGACAGGGGCGACGTCCAGGTCGTCAACACCCGCAACAACGGCACGCTGTCCTTCCTGGCCGACGACGCGGTCATCGAGGTCCCGGCGCGGATCACCGCGGCGGGAGCCGTACCCCTGCCCGTCGAACCCCTGGACCCGCTCTACGCGGGCCTGGTCGCGGGCGTGTCGGCCTACGAGGAACTGGCCCTCCAGGCGGCCCTGTACGGCGGAGCCGACCGCGTGCGCAACGCCCTGCTCGCCCACCCGCTGGTCGGCCAGGAGGCCGTCGCCGCCGAGCTGACCGGGCTGCTGCTGGACAACAACCGCGGGTTCCTGCCGTGGTGACCCTATTGGCCGTCGACGGCGGCAACAGCAAGACCGACGTGCTCCTCTTCACCCCCGACGGCCAGGTCCTCGCCAGGGGCAAGGGCGGGCCGTTCCTCCCCCAGAGCGAGGGCGCCCCGGCCGCGGTCGACGTGATCGACCACGTCGTACGGCAGGCCCTGGGCTTCGACGGCCGCGCCGAGCACCTGGTGGCCTACCTGGCGGGGGCGGATCTTCCGGAGGAAGAAGACGCCCTGAGTGCGGAAATCTCCGGGCGCAACCTCGCGGGCAGCGTGCTGGTGCGTAATGACACGTTCGCCCTGCTGCGTTCAGGAGCGTCAGGGCCGTGGGGCGTCGCGGTGGTCTGCGGCGCCGGGATCAACGCGGTCGGCGTCGCGCCGGACGGCCGGGTCGCCAGGTTCCTGTCGCTCGGCGCGATCAGCGGCGACTGGGGCGGCGGTGGCGGCCTGGCCGACGAGGCGCTGTGGCACGCGGCCAGGGCCGAGGACGGCAGGGGCGGGCCGACCGAGCTGGCCGGGCTGATCAAGGCCACCTTCGGCGCGGACACGGTCGAGCAGGTCATCCTCGACCTGCACTTCGGGCGGCTGTCCAGGGCCGACCTGTTCGTGCTCACCCCCGGCCTGCTCCAGGTCGCTGCCCAGGGCGACGGGATCGCCAGGGGCCTGGTCGAACGGCTGGCCGACGAGGTCGTGACCATGGCCGAGGTCTGCCTGCGCCGTCTGGACCTGCTGGAGACGCCGACGGAGATCGTGCTCGGCGGGGGAGTGCTGCGCGCCCGCGACCCGCTGCTCGGCGCGTTGCTGGAGGAGCGGTTCTCCGCCAGGGCGCCGCACGCGAAACGGGTGGTCGCCGACGCGCCGCCGATCGTGGGGGCGGCGCTGAGCTGCCTCGACCTGATCGGCGCGCCCGAGGCGGCGAAGGCGGCGTTGCGCGCGCAGTTCTGAGGACGAAAGGTTGACGCTCTTCGCGACGTCAACCTATAGTCGGCCGCTAACCGTCTGGAAGGTATCCAGACGGTTAGCGCTCAGGAGGAACCATGTCCCTCGCCCGCCGCGACGTCCTGCGTGGTCTCGGCCTCGCCGCGCTGGCCGCCCCCCTCGCAGCCTGCGCCACCGGCCGGTCGGCCACCCCGGCCCCCTCCGCCACGGCCTCGGCCGCCGCGACCTCCGCCGCCAACCCCTTCGGCGTCCAGGCGGCGAGCCCGCTCGAAGTGGTGATCTTCAGTGGGGGCAACAGCGACAAGTACGCCGTCGACCTGCACGAGGCCGCCTACAGCAAGGCCTACCCGCAGGCGAAGATCAAGCACGTGGCCACCCAGAAGGTCGGCACGCAGCTGCGCCCCCGCTTCATCGCGGGCGACGCCCCCGACGTGGTCAACAACTCGGGCCCCGAGGCGCTCGACCTGCAGTCACTGGTCGCCGAGGGCCACCTGGCCGACCTGACGCCGCTGTTCGCCGCGCCGTCGCTCGCCTTCCCCGGCAAGACCGTCCGCGAGACGCTCGTCGGCGGCGTCTACGAGAACTCCCTGATCGACGGCGTGCCGAGGGTCCTGCAGTACACCGTGGCGCACCGCGCGCTCTGGTACAACGCCAAGCTGTTCCAGGCCAAGGGCTGGACGGCGCCGCGTACCTGGGCCGAGTTCACCGCGCTGGGGGAGAAGGCCAAGGCGGAGGGCATCGCCCTGTTCGCGTACCCGGGCCAGGTCGGGCCGTTCTACCAGCTGTGGAACCTCGTCTACAGCGCCGCCAAGATCGGTGGCAACAAGGTCATCGTGGACATCGACAACCTGGCCGACGGGGCGTGGAAGGCCGACGCCGTCCTCCAGGCGGTCACCGCGTGGGCCAAGCTCCAGAAGGACTACGGCGACCCGGCCTACTTCGGCCTCGACCACACCCAGACGCAGGTCAAGCAGCTCCAGGACAAGGTGCTGTTCTACCCGTGCGGCTCGTGGCTGGAGAACGAGATGGCCAAGGACAAGCCGGACACCTTCGAGTACGCGATCGCCCCGGTGCCCAGCATCACGGCCGCCGACGCCCTGCCGTACGAGGCGATCATGATCGGGGTGTCCGAGGCCTTCTTCGTCTCGGCCAAGGGCGAGAACCCGCAGGGCGGGCTGGAGTACCTGCGGCTCATGCTGTCGCGCGAGGGCGCACGCGGCTACACCGAGATGACCAGGAACCTCACCGTGGTCAACGGGGTGGTGGACGGGCTCAAGCTCACCTCGGCCGTCGAGAGCGCGGCCAGGGCGCAGGAGGCGGCCGGGCAGAACACCATCACCGACGCCCGCTTCGAGGGCTGGTACAAGGAGCTGTTCGACTACGGGCAGACCCAGACTAACTCGGTCATGGCCGGACGGATCACCCCGGCGGAGTTCTGCGCCAACATGCAGAAGAAGGCGGACGACCTCAAGGGGGACTCCTCGATCGCCAAGCAGACCAGGTGAGGAAATACGGCTTCGTCGCCGGGTTCCTGGTCCTGCCCGTCGCCCTCTACGCGGTCTTCGTGATCAGTCCGTACGCCCAGGCGTTCCAGATCGCGCTCACCGACTGGCGCGGAGTGTCGGCGAACCTGCGTTACGTCGGGTTCGACAACTTCACCCGGCTGTTCGGCAGCACGCCGTTCTGGCAGGCCCTGCGCAACCACGCGATCCTGCTGGCGGCCATGCCGCTGCTGACCATCGCCGTCGCCCTGGCGCTGTCCTACCTGCTCGACCCGGGCACGGGGAAGACCGGCGGCTCGGGGTTCTACCGGGTGGTGTTCTTCCTGCCGCAGGTGCTGGCCGTGGCCGTGGTCGGCGTGCTGTTCAAGGCGGTGTTCCGCCCCGACCAGAGTGGGGTCGTCAACGGCGCGCTGGCCAGGCTCGGCGTGGAGCCGGTCGGCTGGCTGACCGACCAGAACCTGGCGCTGTGGTCGATCATCGCGGTGATGGTCTGGCAGGGGGTCGGCTTCTACGTCGTGCTGTTCTCCGCCGGGATGGCGGCGATCCCGAAGGACGTGTTCGAGGCGGCCTCGCTCGACGGGGCGGGGCGGCTGCGGATGTTCTTCTCGATCACGCTGCCGCTGATCTGGGACACCGTACAGGTGGGCTGGGTCTATCTCGGCATCGCGGCGTTCGACGGGTTCGCGCTGGTCAACGTGCTGTCCATGGAGCAGGGCGGCCCGGACGGCGCGACCACGGTGCTGGCCGTGGAGATCTACAAGAACGCGTTCGGCTACTCCCGCTTCGGCTACGCCTCGGCCATGGGCGTGGCGCTGTTCTTCCTGACCCTCACGTTCGCCGCCCTGACGATGCGCGTCACCCGCCGCGAAAGGGTCGTGTACTGAAATGTCGAAGAGAATCGGTATCCAGGTAGTCCTGGGGATCTGGGCGCTGCTCATCGTCGCGCCGCTGGTGTGGACGCTGCTCGCCTCCTTCAAGAGCAACGCCGAGATCTTCGGCGACGCCCTGCAACTGCCCGGCGAGCTGCGCTGGGACAACTGGGTCAGGGCCTGGGAGCGGGCCAACGTCGGGCGCTACCTGCTCAACACCGTCGTCGTGGTCTTCTTCGGCGTCGCGGGCACGATGCTGCTCAGCTCGATGGCCGCCTACGTGCTGGCCCGCTACAGGTTCCCGGGCAACCGGCTGATCTACGGCCTGTTCGTCTCCGGGATGGCCTTCCCCGTCTTCCTCGCCCTGGTCCCGCTCTTCTTCGTGGTGGACGGGCTCGGCCTGCTCAACACCCACGTCGGGCTGGTCCTGGTCTACATCGCCTACTCGCTGCCGTTCACGGTGTTCTTCCTGACGTCGTTCTTCAGGGGGCTGCCCGACGCGGTCGCCGAGGCGGCGCTGATCGACGGCGCCTCGCACACCCGGACGTTCTTCCAGGTCATGCTGCCCATGGCCAAGCCAGGGCTGGTCAGCCTGACGATCTTCAACGTGCTCGGCCAGTGGAACCAGTACCTGCTCCCGCTCGTGCTGCTCTCCGGCGACAAGAGCAAGTGGGTGATCACCCAGGGGGTGGCCGACATCTCGGTCATCGCCGGGTACGAGGCCGACTGGCCCGCCCTGTTCGCGGCGCTCAGCATGACGGTCCTGCCGGTCGTGCTCGCGTATATCGTCTTCCAGCGACATATCCAGTCCGGGCTGACATCGGGAGCCGTGAAGTGAGCATGTCCGCAGCCAACCCCAAGGTCTTCCGCACGCTCAACGAGCGCGCCGCCCTGGAACTGCTCCTGGCGCACGGCACCCTGACCCGCGCCGAGCTGGAGCTGCACACGGGCCTGTCCAAGGCGTCCTCAGCCGAGGTGCTGCGCAGGCTGGAGAAGGGCGCCCTGGTCAGGAAGGCGGGCCACAAGCCGGGCAACGCGGGCCCGGCGGCGCAGATGTGGGAGCTGGACGGCTCGGCAGCGCTGGTGGCGGGCATCGACCTCACCGCGCGCGGCGTGGAGGTGTCCGTCGCCGACCTGACCGGCCGCGTCCTGGTACGGCACGCGTCACAGGCCCCAGGCGAGGGCGCCGACGCGGTCGAGTTCCTCACCGCGGCCGTCGAGACGGCGGCCGCCGAGGCGGGGTTCGTGCTCGGCGACCTCGACCAGATCGTGCTCGGCGTCCCAGGAGTGGTCGACGCCGAGGGCGTACGGCTCAGCCAGGCCGTACAGCTGTCCGGGTGGTCGCATCTGGACGACCTGTCCGACCTGCGGGAACGGCTGGGGCCCGAGCGCTTCCGCCTGGAGAACGACGTCAACCTCGTCGCCATCAGGGAGCTTGCCGAGCACGAGGGCAGCAGCTTCGTGCTGCTGTGGGTGGGCGGCGGCGTCGGCGCGGGAGCCGTGCTCAACGGCGCGCTCTGGCGCGGCGTCACCGGCAGGGGCGGCGAGGTCGGCTCCGTGGTCGTGCCCGACCGGGTCTCGCGCGGGCGGGTCTACGGCCCGGACGGCGGCCCCCTGGGCGCGCTGCTCGGCACCCGTCCCATCGCCGAGCTCGCCCAGGCGCACGGCCTGACCGTCGAACCCACGCTCCAAGCCGTCGCCGCGCTGCTGGCAGACGCGCCTCCCGCATTGCTCGCCGACGTGGCCTCCCGCGTGGCGCTCGGCGCCACTGCGGCCGTCGGCGTCCTGGACCCGGGCATGCTCGTGCTCGGCGGCCCCCTCTGCACAGCGGCGGGCGAGCCCCTGCGCGCCCTGGTCGCCGAGCTCCTCGTGCCGACAGGACTGGCGGCCGTGCGCGTGGTGACGAGCCGCGCCTCGGGCAACGCCGTTCTGGACGGCGCCCTTTGCTATGCCCTGGACCTGACCCGCGAGCGGGTCTTCCAAGCCGGAACGGCCGGCCTTACTCCATCTTGAGGAAATCCATGTTGCGAACCATGATCATTGCCGCCCATCCCGACGAACCCGAGATCTACGCGGGCGGCACGGCCGCTCTGCTGGCCCGCGGCGGCCACGCGGTGAAGTTCCTGACGCTCACCAACGGCGACGGCGGACACCACGTGCTGGAACGGCTCCCCCTGGCCAGGCGGAGGGCGCAGGAGGCCAGGCGGGCCGCCGACGCGCTCGGCGTCGTCGACTACGAGATCCTCGACGTCTCGGACGGCTTGCTCGAACCCACCGTGGAGCTTCGGATGCGGGTGATGCGCGAGCTGCGCGCCTGGCGGCCCGACCTGGTGATCGCGCTGCACGGCGACGGCGCCGGGCACCCGGACAACCGGGCGGCGGGCAAGCTGGTCGAGCACGCCGTCGAGCTGGTCACCGTGCGCAACCTCGACGCGGGCCCGCCCTTGGAGCGCCAGCCGGTGTGCCTGCTGATGACGGACTACGCCTCGCGGCCCGTCCACCGCGACGACGTGGTCGTGGACGTGGACGAGGTGATCGAGGCCAAGCTGGACGCCTGCGTGGCGCATGCCTCGCAGTTCCTGGAGTACGCCCCCTGGCAGCGCGGCTTCCTGGACCGGGCGCCGGACGCCGGGGACGCCGCCGCCTGCCGTACCTTCGTGCTGGAGCATTGGGCCGAGTTCCTGGAGGCGGAGACCTTCCAGCTCGCCGGATACGGCAGGCGGGCGGGCGCTTCTGAGCTGCGCGAACTGCTTCCCGCCTCGGCTCGGGCAAAAAACGTCGGGGAAACCTGATAACAAGGTGCACATGTTTGAAGACGTGGCGGCGTTGCGCGAAGAGGCAGAGGAGCGCCTGAGGGCGCTCGCCGGCGAGCATGCCAGGCTCCGCGACGACCAGTGGGCGGCCATCCAGGCCCTCGTGGTCGACCGGCGCCGGGTGCTGGTCGTCCAGCGCACCGGCTGGGGCAAGTCGGCCGTCTACTTCGTGGCCACCGCGCTCCTGCGCGACCTGGGCGAGGGCCCGACGGTCATCGTCTCCCCGCTGCTGGCGCTGATGCGCAACCAGATCGCCGCGGCCGAGCGCGCGGGCATCAGGGCGGTCACCATCAACTCGGCCAACCCCGAGGAGTGGGGCCAGGTCTACGAGCGCGTCGCCGACGGGCTGGTCGACGTGCTGCTGGTCAGCCCCGAGCGGCTCAACAACCCCGAGTTCCGCGACAACGTCCTGCCCGAGCTGGCCGACAGCGCCGGGCTGATCGTGGTCGACGAGGCCCACTGCATCTCCGACTGGGGCCACGACTTCAGACCCGACTACCGCAGGCTGGCCAGGCTGTTCGAGGAGCTCGACCCGGGCGTGCCCGTCCTGGCCACCACGGCCACGGCCAACGCCCGGGTCACCCGCGACGTGGCCGAGCAGATGGGTGAGGACACCATGGTGCTCCGCGGCCCGCTGGAGCGCGACAGCCTGCACCTCAGCGTCGTCCGCATGCCCACGGCTGAGCAGCGGCTGGCCTGGCTGGCCCAGGCGATGAACGAGCTGCCGGGCTCGGGCATCGTCTACACCCTCACCGTCGCCGCGGCCAACGAGATCGCGAGCTTCCTGCGCGAGCAGGGCCACGAGGTGGCCGCCTACAGTGGCCAGACCGACCCGGCGGAACGGCTGGCGGCCGAGGACGCGCTGCTCAACAACAAGATCAAGGCGCTGGTCGCCACCAGCGCCCTCGGCATGGGCTTCGACAAGCCCGACCTCGGCTTCGTCATCCACGTCGGCGCGCCGCAGTCGCCCGTCGCCTACTACCAGCAGGTCGGCAGGGCGGGCCGCGGCGTCGAGCGCGCCGAGGTCGTCCTGCTGCCCGGCACGGAGGACCGCGACATCTGGGCCTACTTCACCTCGCTGGCCTTCCCGCCGGAGCCGGTCGTGCAGTCCACACTGCGGGCGCTGGAGGAGGCCGGTGGCGTGCTGTCCACGCAGGCGCTGGAGACCAGGGTCGACCTGAGCCGCAGCCGCCTGGAGATGATGCTCAAGGTGCTCGACGTCGACGGCGCCGTCCAGCGGGTCAAGGGCGGCTGGCAGGCGACCGGCGAGCCATGGGCCTACGACTCCGAGCGCTACTCCCGCATCGCGGCAGAGCGCAGGAGCGAGCAGGAGGCCATGCTCGGCTACCTGACCACGACGGAGTGCCGCGAGGAATACCTGCGCAAGCTGCTCGACGACGACGCGGCCAAGCCGTGCGGGCGCTGCGACAACTGCACGGGCGAGCACCGCTCGCCCGACCTGGCCCAGGCCTCGGTCGAGGCGGCCAGGGCCAGCCTGGGCAGGCCGGGCATCGAGATCGAGGCGCGCAAGCAGTGGCCGACGGGCCTGTCCGACCTGTCCGGCCGGATCAAGCCCGACCTCGGCGCGGAGCCCGGCCGGGCGCTGGGCAGGCTCACCGACATCGGGTGGGGCAACCGGCTGCGCGACCTCTTCCACGCCGGTGACGCGGCGATGCCCGACGACATGTTCAAGGCGGTCATCCAGGTGCTGGCGTCGTGGGAGTGGCGCGAGCGGCCGGTGGCGGTGGTCAACGTGCCGTCGGCCTCGCGTCCCACGCTGGTGCGTGGGTTCGCCGAACGGCTGGCGCAGGTGGGCAGGCTCACCTACCTCGGGGAGCTCGGCTACCGGGCGGGGACGCCGGGGAGCCAGTTCAACAGCGCCAAGCGGGTGCAGGCGATCCGCGGGACGCTGGCCATGCCGAAGGAGCTGGGCGCGGCCGTCGCGGCGTGCGGAGGGCCGGTGCTGCTGGTGGACGATCGCGTCGACACCGGCTGGACGATGACGCTGGGCGCGGCGCTGCTCAGGCACGCGGGCGCGCCGGCCGTCCTTCCCCTTGCCCTCGCTGCTACGTCCTAGGAGCACCTCACGTGTCATCAACACCCGATCTGACCACTGAGCGTCTCGTCCTGCGGGTCTGGACCGCGGCTGAGGGTCAGGCCGTCGTCGCGGGTTCACGGCTGCCCGGCTGGGCCGATGACTTCCCCGCCGAGGGCGACCAGGTGATCGCCGGGCTGTTCGGCAAGTTTCCCGACTGGCTGGGGCCGTACGGGCACCGGCTGATCATCGAGCGGGAGAGCGGCCAGGTGGTCGGGTCGCTCGGCCTGTTCTGGCCGCCAGGCGACGGGCTGCTGGAGATCGGTTACGGGGTCGTGCCGTCCCGCCGGGGGCTGGGTTACGCGCCGGAGGCCACGCGGGCGCTGACCGAGTTCGCCCTCACCGCGCCCGGCGTGCACACGGTGTTCGCCAACGTGGAGCTGTCCAACCCGCCGTCGATCCGGGTCCTGGAGAAGGCCGGGTTCGCCCGCCGTACCGACGACGTGGAGGCGGGGACGGCGCGCTTCTACCGCGACAGCCCGAGCGTGAGCAGGTCGTAGTTCTGGAGCGCGCGGTTCACCTGCACGTTCGTGAGGCGGTCGCCGCGCAGCAGCGGCGCGCGGTCCCAGACGGTCGGCAGGAGGAGCGCCTCCTTCATGACCCGCTGGTCCACCTCGCTCCAGAGGGCGGCCCGCCGGGTGGGGTCGAGCTCGGCGTCGGCCTTGTCGATGAGCTGGTCCACCTCGGGGATGCGCACGTTCTGGTTGGAGGAGTCCTCGCCGGGCTGGATCAGCCTGCTGTCGACCAGCGGCGCGAGGAATGACCCCGGCTCGGGCAGGTCGGCGCCCCAGAGCCGGGAGACCAGGCCGACCTTCTCCTTGGTCAGCGTCGACGCCTTGCCGTAGTCGCGGTAGAACTTCGTGATCTCCACACCCTTGAGGGTGACCTTGATCCCCGCTTTGGCCAGCGCGGCCTGGACCGCCTCAGCGGCCGGTGTGTCCTTGGCGGTCTCCCGATAGACCATGGTCAGCGGGAAGCCGTCGGGGTGACCGCACTCCTTCAACCACCCCCTGGCCGCGCTGAGGTCGTCCTTGTACGGGTCGAGCGGCTGGTACCCGGGCTCGTCTGGCGGCAGCAGGCTGGTCGCCTGCTGGGCCGACGTCGCGCCGCCGAAGGCCATGGACAGTGACGTGTGGTCGAGCGCCTGGAGGACGGCCTTGCGGCACTCGATCTTGTCGAGCGGCGGCACCTGCGGGTTGACCGACAGGTAGCGCAGGACCCCGGTGGTCATGATGTCCGTGCGGGCCCTCAGGGCCGGCTGCGCGGACACCCTGGCGTACGCCGGGGGAGCCAGGTACGGGCCGACGTCGATCTGGCCTGCCAGGAGCTGGGCGGCGATCTGCTCCGACTGCTGGCCGAAGGTGATCTCGTAGGCGTCGGGCAGGGCCGTCCTGTTGGGGTCGGTGCTCTGGACCCACTGGGGGTTGCGGCCCAGGGTGAGGCGATCGGCGGCGACGCTCGTGATCATGTAGGGCCCGGAGGAGAGCACTTTTTCACGATATTTCGCGCCGGTGTCGGCTTTTTCGGGAACGGGGGCGGTCTGGAGGAGGGCTGCCGCGTAGTCGAAGGTGGCCATCGGTTTGGCCAGGTTGAAGATGATCGTGAAGTCGTCGGGGACGGTGATCGCGTCGGCGCCCTTGGTGCCGAGCAGGGTAGAGAAGAGCGCGGGGCCGCGTTCGAGGACCTTCCTGTCGAGCGTCCTCGCCACGGCGTGCTTCACGTCCGCTGCGGTGATGGGGGTGCCGTCGGAGAACTTGAGGCCCTGGCGCAGGCGGTAGGTCCAGGTCTTGCCGCCGTCGGACGCCTTTCCCGCGCTCTCGGCGAGGTCGGGGACCACCTGGGTGCCCGATCTCGCGGGTTTGACGAGCATCAGGGAGCGGCTGTAGAGGCGGGCGACGTTCCACACGTCGTTGAGGTAGGTGTCGCCGGGGTCGGGGGAGTCGAGCTCGGAGGACGTCGCCATCTTCAGCGTGCCGCCCTTCCTGTCGGACGGGTTGACCACCCCGGTGAGTGCGGCGTCGGGGCTGCCGGTCGTCACCTTCTGCGGGTCGCCGCCGCCCTGCGTCGCGGTGTCGTGACGCGGCCACAACCACACGCCCAACCCGACCACGACCGCCATCACACCCGCACCAGCCGACACCAGCAACCCACGCCGCCTGCGGGTCGACGGCCGGGTCGTAGGAGTAACCGGCCCAGACCCCGGATACCCACCCGGATACCCAGCCCCACCGGGATACCCGGGCCCACCCGGATACCCAGCTCCACCCGGATACTCAGGCCCACCCGGATACCCAGGCCCCCCGAGTTGGCCAGCTCCTCCGACAGGACCGGGACCCCCGAGATGGCCGGGCCCTCCGACAGGGCTGGGCCCTCCCAGTGGTCCGGGCCCGCCTGAGGGGCCGTGTCCGCCCAGATGGGCGGAGGCTCCTCCAGGGACAGGGGTGCCCACGGGGCCGGAGTGCCACGCGGGGCTGGATCCTCCAAGTGGTCCAGGGCCGCCCGAAGGGCCGGGCGCGCCCGGATGGGCCGAGGCTCCTGCAGGGCCGGAGGGGCCCGCGAAGCCGGAGGGGCCGGGGCCCGCGGGGCCGGAGGGGCCTGCGGGGTCGGAAGGGCCGACGGGGCTGGGGGCGGGGAGGGTGAGGAGGCCCTGTAGCAGTTGCTCGGCCGTGGGGCGCATCCGCGGGTCCTTGTTCAGGGCGGCGAACACCAGCGGCCCCAACTGCTCAGGCACCCCGGAAAGATCAGGACCGAAGGTCAGGATCCGATGGATCACCGCAGGCAGCGGCCCGTTCCCGAAAGCAGGCCGCCCCGTAGCCGCGAACACCATCGTCCCCGCCCAGGCGAACAGGTCGGAAGCCTGCTCAGGCGTCCCGTTGAACTGCTCGGGCGCCATGTAAGCAGGCGTCCCCACCACGCTGGTCGTCAGGCTCATGCTCACGTCGAGCGCCCGAGCGATCCCGAAGTCGATCACCCGCGGCCCGCCATGAGCCAGCAGCACGTTCGACGGCTTGAAGTCCCGATGCACCACCCCCGCCCGGTGGATCGCCACGAGCGCGGTGGCCGTGGCGATGGCCAGCCGTACGAGCTGATCCCCGCGAAGCGGCCCCCCAGCGCCGACCTGGTGCTGGAGCGAGGGCCCCTCGACGTACTCGCTCACCAGGTACGGTCGCCCGTCGGCAGCACCGACGTCGAGGACGCGCGCCGTACAGAACTCCGCGACCCGCCGGGTGGACTCGGCCTCGCGCTGGAACCTCGCCACGGCCTGCCAGTCGTCGGCCAGCCTGGCGTGCAGCAGCTTGATCGCGACCTGCTCGCCGGACGGCGACAGGCCCGCGTAGACAGCGCCCTGACCGCCTTCGCCGATGAATCCGGTCAGCCGGTAGGCGCCGACCTGTGCGGGATCACCGGCACGTAGGGAACGAACCATCCGTTAGAGGCGCGGGCGGGCGCCGAGATGGGAGATGGCCTTGGACGCGAGCCTGCACCCGGACGCCAGCGCCTCGGCCGGCGGCTTGCCCTCCAGCCACGGCGGCAGGAACCCGGCGACGAACGCGTCGCCCGCGCCCGTGCCGTCGACCACCCGGTCGACCGGGTCGGCCGCCGCCCTGACGGGCTCGGGACGGCCGTTGGAGTACCAGAGCGCGCCCTCGGTGTTCATCTTGATCACCACGTGCGGGAACCAGGCGGTGAGCACCTTGGCAGCGGCCTCGGGGTCGTCGCGCCCGGTGAGGATCTTGGCCTGGTCGACGTTGGCGAACAGCAGCTTGGCGCCGCTGGTCCACTCCAGGAACGGCTCGGCCCCCGTGCGCTCCAGCGGAGCGGAGGAGGAGCAGTCGATCGAGACCGACATGCCGGTGCGGTGCGCCGCCTCCAGCGCGGCCAGCCCTGCCTCGCGGGACCCCTCGTTGATCAGGGTGTAGCCCGACAGGTGCAGGTGGCCGCCGCCGTTGAACAGGTCGCGCGGCAGGTCTTCAGGCGACAGGGCGGCGTTGGCGCCGGGGTCGGAGAGCATCGTGCGCTCGCCCTTGTGCGTGACGAGCACCACGCAGGTGCCCGTGGGCCGCTCGGGATCCATGACGAGCCTGGCGTCGACGCCGTAGCCCATCAGCTCCATGTCGCGGTTGCGCCCGGTGATGTCGGCGCCGCGACGGCCGATGAAGGCCACCTCGGCTCCCTCGACGGCCAGCCAGGAGGCGATGTTGGCCCCTGAGCCGCCCCCGTGCATCGTCACGGTCGCGGGTGTGTCACTCGCTCTGGCCAAGGCATAACGGGCGCGTGCCACGGCGTCGGTCATGAGATCGCCCACCACGACGACCCGCGTCATGATGTCACCACCTTGCTGCTTCAGAACGAGCTGACGTCGAGAAAACTAACAGCTTCCGGGCTGCTCGTGGGGCATACATCGGACAGACGGCAGCAGTCGATGCACAAGCGTTGCCCAGCAGACGCACCATCTGGGGTACAGGTCTACGCTCGGTGCTGTGGAGGCTCAGTATCCGGCTCATTGGGAGGCCGACGTCGTGCTCGCCGACGGCGGCACGGCTCACGTGCGGCCGATCAGGCCGGCGGACGCCGACAGGCTGCGCTCCTTCTACTCCAGGCTGTCCGACGAGTCGATCTACTTCAGGTTCTTCGGCCCGCGCCCCCGGCTGTCCGACAAGGAGGTGGCCTGGTTCACCAACGTCGACTACGACGCCAGGGTGGCCCTGATCGCCACCATCGGCACCGAGATGGTGGCCGTCATCCGCTATGACAGGACCGGGCCGGGCGAGGCCGAGGTGGCCTTCCTCGTCGAGGACGCCCACCAGGGCCGCGGCGTCGCCTCCGTCCTGCTCGAACACCTGGCCGCCACGGCGCGCGAGCGCGGCATCGAGCGGTTCGTCGCCGACGTGCTCCCGGCCAACATGAAGATGATGGGCGTGCTGCGCCAGGCCGGTTACACCGCGCAGAGCCAGTTCGCCGACGGCGTGGTCCGTATGATCCTCGACCTCACGCCCACCGACACGGCCGAGGAGGTCACCACCTCGCGCGAGCACCGGGCCGAGGCCCGCTCGATCGCCAGGCTGCTCACGCCTACCTCGGTGGCCGTCATCGGCGCCTCGCGCGAGCCGGGCGGCGTCGGCCAGACCGTGCTGCGCAACCTGCTCGCCGCCGACTTCACCGGCCCGGTCTACCCGGTGCACCGGCAGGTCAGGGCGGTCGCGGGCGTGCGCGCCTACCCGAGCGTCACCGCCATCGACGGCGACGTCGACCTGGCCGTGGTGGCCGTGCCTGCCGACAGCGTGATCGACGTGGTCAAGGAGTGCGCTGAGAAGGGCGTGCGCGGGCTGGTCGTGGTGTCGTCGGGGTTCGGCGAGACCGGCGCCCAGGGCCGGGCCAGGCAGGACGAGCTGGCGCGCCTGGCCAGGTCGTACGGCTTGCGCGTGGTGGGCCCCAACTGCCTCGGCATCGCCAACACCGACCCCGCCGTGCGCCTCAACGCCACGCTCGCGGCGACCGTACCGGGGCGCGGGCGGGTGGGCTTCTTCAGCCAGTCCGGCGCCCTCGGCACCGCGCTGCTGCAGCGGGTGGCGCAGCGCGGCATGGGCATCTCCAGCTTCGTGAGTGCGGGCAACCGCGCCGACGTCTCCGGCAACGACCTCCTGCAGTACTGGGAGGAGGACCCGGCCACCGAGGTCATCCTGCTCTACCTGGAGTCGCTCGGAAACCCGCGCAAGTTCACCCGTCTGGCCAGGCGCATCTCGCGCAGCAAGCCGATCGTGGTGGTCAAGAGCGGCGGCACCACCCAGGGCGTGCCGACCGGGCACTCGGTGCCCGCGCTCGGCCTGCCGGACACCGCGCTCAGCTCGCTGTTCGAGCAGGCGGGCGTGATCCGGGTCGACGACCTCATCCAGCTGTTCGACGTGGGCCAGCTGCTGGCCTACCAGCCGCTGCCCGCCGGGTCCGGCGTCGGCCTGGTGACCAACTCTGACGCGCTCGGGCTGCTCGCCGTCGACGCGTGCGTGGGCGCCGGCCTGGAGCCGCGCCCGCCGGTCAACCTGGGCGCCGCGGCCGGAGCGGCGGAGTTCGGTACGGCTCTCGCCGAGGTGCTGGCCGTTCCCGAGGTCGACTCGGCCGTCGTGATCTACATGCCGCCGATCCCCGGCAAGGCCGACGAGGTCGCGGCGGAGCTGGTCAAGGTGGCGGGGGAGTCGGGCAAACCGGTCGTCGCCACTTTCGAGGGGCACCTGGGCATGCACCGGGCGCTCCGCCTCGGCGCGCCTCCGCAGCGCGGATCGATCCCGTCCTTCGCCGCGCCGGAGGAGGCCGTGCGGGCGCTGGCCCGCGTGGTGCGTTACGCCGACTGGCGCAGGCAGCCGCTCGCGCAGCCGCCCGCGCTGGAGGACATCGACACCGCGCTGGCCAGGACCCTGGTCGAGGACGCGGTCAAGGACGGACCCGTCGAGATCGACGCCGCCGAGCTGCTGGCCTGCTACGGGCTGGAGGTGTGGCCGGCCGAGGTGGTCGAGTCGCCGGACGAGGCGGTGGCCGCTGCCGAGCGGCTGGGGTGGCCCGTCGTGCTGAAGGTGGCCGACCCGGCGGCCTCGCAGCGCGCGGGCACCGTACGGCTGGGGCTGACCGGGCCGGACAGCGTGCGGCACGCCTACGCCGAGCTGGGGCAGGACGTCCTGGCCGTGCAGCGGATGGCGCCGCAGCCCGCGGTGCCCACGGTGGTGAGCGTGATCGAGGACGCGGCGTTCGGTCCCGTGGTCTCGTTCGGGCTGGGCGAGGTGACGGCGCGGCTGCTGCGCGACCAGGGGTACCGGCTGGCGCCGCTGACCTCGGAGGACGCGGCGGGCCTGGTGCGCTCGGTGCGGGCCGCTCCCTTGCTGTTCGGCGAGTACGGTTACCCGCCCGTGGCCGTGGACGCCCTGGAGGATCTGCTGGTCCGCGTCGGCCGCCTGGCCCACGACCTGCCGCAGGTGGCCCGCCTGGACCTCGACCAGGTGCTGGTGGGGGAGTCCGGCGTCATCGTGCTGGGCGCCCGCGCCCACCTGTCGCACCCCCAGGCGCCCCGCCCCGACGACACCCCGCGCCGCCTCTGAGAGCTCGTGACAGAAGGAACCCTTCCTCGAGAGCGGCCAGAAGGCCCAGAGAGGAGATCTGCCCCCTCCTTCTGAGGAGAGACGTGTGTGGGGGATCTTCTGTCAGGTGTTCTGAGCGTGGGCACGTGAAAGGGCGGGCGACCGGTGAGGTCGCCCGCCCCTTTTCAGGCGGTGTTACTAGCCGGCGGCCGGAGCGTTCTCGTCCGTCGCCTTGCAGCCCTCGGCGCAGTTCGTGTCCGCAGCCGTGACCGTGGCGGTCGCGGTGTAGGACTCGTCGACACCCTCAGGCATCTTGCAGGTGACCGTGAAGGTCATGGACCCGCCCGCGGCCAGGTCGATGACCTCGTTCAGGTCACCCACGCCGCTGGCGGCCGGGCAGGCGCCGCCGTCGCTCTTGCAGGTCCACTTGATGGTGTCCCACGGCTGCGGCCAGTCGGCCACGACCTTGGCGCCGGTGACGTCCGTCGTGCCGGTGTTGCTGACCGTCACCTGGTAGGTGTACGGCTTGCCGGGAACGTACGGGTTCGGCTTCGAGGTGATCGCCACGTCGAGCTTGCCGTCAGGCGTCGGCGCGGCCGTGATCTTCACCGGCACCGGGGTGCCCTTGTCGCCCGCCGCGTTCTCGTTGCCGGGCGTGCTGGTGGTGACCGTACCGGTCGAGTCGCCAGGAGCCGCGTCCGCGGGAACCTTCAGACCGATCTTGATCGGCGGGTACGAGTCGCCAGGCTTCAGCGCGTCGTCGCCGCTGCCCGGACGGGTGCAGGTGACGACCTCGGTGACCACGCAGGTCCAGCCGTCACCGGACGCGCCGGTGACCTCGGTGCCGGGACCAGGCGTGTAGACCTCGGTCACCGTGTCGGTGGTCGGGCCGGCAGCCGGGTCGTTCGACGTGGTCAGCGTGACCTCGCCGGTGCCACCGGCCGGGATGGTGGTGTCCCCACCGGGAACCGTGGTCAGCACCGGCGGAAGAGCGGCAGGCGTGACGGTGGTCTCGCTGGAGGCCTTGTTGTCCTCAGGGTTGATCTCGACGCCACCGGGAACCTCGGTGACCGACTCGACGACGCCGTTCGCGGTCACCGTGCCCGAGGTGGGCTTGGCGATCGCCACGTCGATCTTGACGGGCGGCGCTGTCGCGCCGGGAGCGAGGTCCTCGTCCCGGTCACAGGTGACCTTCTGGCCCTCGACGGCGCAGGTCCAGCCGTCACCGGCGGCAGCGGTGGGCGTGACGCCCTCCGGAATGTCGACCGACAGCTTCATCGGGTCGTCGGCGAAGCCGTACTCCGGGTTGGACGAGACGGTGGCGGTGTAGGAACCGGTGCCACCGCCGTCCCACGGGCCGTCGTTGGTGATGGCCAGCTTGAGGTCGGCGTTCAGCGTGTTGGCGATGAAGCCGCCGATCGCGTGGTTGGCCGTGGCGGCGCCGGTCGAGGCGGCCCAGCCGACCTTGATGGTCGGCGGGAGCTTCGGCTGGCCGGGCAGGTTGTCCAGGTCCAGGTTCTCGACCACGGGCACCAAGGGACCACCGTCGGCGAAGCGCATGCTGACGGTCATGAGGTTCTTGGTGGTGATGTCGATCACGACGTGGCGCTTGGCCGGAGCCTTCTCCGTGGCCTCGTCGACCGCGATCGGCTCGTCCTTGGACAGCTGCTTGCCCGTGATGTAGGCGTAGTCGGTGCTCTGCGCACCGCGCACCACGACGCTGTTGGGAACGACGCAGCCGTTCGGCGCCGGGGCGGTGGTGTTGCAGCCCGTGGGCTTGCCCGTGTCCTTGCCCGAGATGGGCTTGAACACGGTCGGGTTGGAGAAGTTGCCGTACTCGTCGAAGCCGATGCCGACGAACGCGCCCTTGAGGTTGCGGTACCCCAGCGCGCCGCCCGGCTCACCGACGGATGCGGGTGAGGCACCGTCGACCAGGTAGAACGAGATGCCGTCGCCGCCGCGCGGGCCGAGCGTCTTCTCGTTGTACTGCTTGGCGTTCCACTGGTACGTGTCGAACTCGAGGCTGAGGCCGCGACCGGACTCGATCGTCCGGTTCAGCATCAGCGCACCGCCGTTGCCGCCCTTGACGGCGACGTTGTCGGTCAGGCGGAAGACGCCGGAGCCGACCTCGTCAGCGGCGCCCTGGACGCAGGCGTCCAGCGAGCCGGGCTGGGTCGACGCGGCGGCGGTCAGGCAGGGGCGGTCCACGCCCGCACCCAGGCTGGTGACCGTCCAGTCCGACGCGGGAACGCTGTCCCCGGCGAAGGTCTGCTGGTTGAGAGTCTCCGCGTGGGCGGGCAGGGCAGCGGCCGCGAAGCCGATTCCAGCCAGCAGGGCCGTCGCTGCCGCGAGGCCGGCACGGCGTGCCGTACCTCCACGAGTGTGCGGACGGAGGAGTCCGTAGTCCATGTTTGTTCCCCCGAATTGACATCTATCGAGAATGCCCGCCCCTGTTTCGGCAATGCGGTATCGATCAGCGAAGTCCGGTGATTCGACGGCATGCCAACGGGACGGGCAACCGTTGTCTACGTCCTACCGATAACCAGCTCTGTCTGATAACAAACCGGCCGAATTTGCCATAGCGGGTAATGCTTGCCATCAGACATGTGGAAATAACAGCATAAAAGGCGTTATAAAGGGATTTGTCCGTGTTCGCGCTTGCAGGTGAGTGCACGGCGCGACCCTGGCAGGATGGACCCATGAGGGAAACCCGAGTCTCAGCCGCGAGCCTGCGTGAAGCGATCGATCGCAGCGGCTACTACCCCGACCTCGTCGCTGACGCGGTCGACTCCGCGCTGGGCAAGGAGGCTGTGACCGCCTTCGTGGTCCACCACGAGGCCACGTTCGACCCCGCGATGGAGGTGCGCAGGCACGTCACCGTGCTGGTGCTCTCCGCCACGCGCCTGCTGGTGTGCCACACCGACGAGCACCCGGCCGTCGAGGGCGTGGCCGGCTCGCACGCCTCCACGACGACCGAGGCCGTACGGCTCAGCCGCGTCCAGTCGGTGGCCGTGACGCGGCTCGTGCCCGAGCCGGAGAAATACGTGCCCGGGGTGCCGCCGACCGAGGTGACGCTCACGATCGGCTGGGGGGCCATCTCCCACGTGGACCTCGAACCCGCCACCTGCGGGGACGAGAACTGCGAGGCCGACCACGGCTACACCGGCGCCATCACCGCCGACGACCTGTCCCTCCGGGTGAGCGAGGCCGCCGACGGCGCGGACGCCGTCTCCCACGTCCTGTCCTTCGCCAAGGCGCTCTCCGAGGCAACGGCAAGATCCACTTCATAGGCAGGGCCGGAGCCGGGTGCCTAGGATCGGGGCATGAATGATCCCGTGGTGCCCGGCTACGGCGGGTCGTCGCTCGCCGACCTATCCGGTTCCCTGTTAGGCGCGCTCGGCATCGGTGACGGCAACGTGCTGGGGCTGGCGCCCGCCGATCGGGTCTGCCTCTTCCTGGTGGACGGGCTCGGGGCCGAGTTGCTCCGTGACCACCCGGAGGCGGCGCCGTTCCTGTCCTCACTCGCGGAAAGAACGCTGACCGCCGGATTTCCCTCCACGACGGTCACCAGCCTGTGCTCGATCGGCACCGGGATGACGCCGGGCGAGCACGGGATGCTCGGCATGATGCTGGCCGTGCCCGGCGCGGGCCACCTGTTCAACTGCCTGCGCTGGACGCTGCCCGACCACCAGGTGATGGACCCGCTCACCTGGCAGCCGGCCGACACCGTCTACCAGCGCGCCTCGGCGCTGGGGCTCGCGCCCGCCTACGTGGGCCCGGCGCAGTTCCAGGGCACCGGGCTGACCGAGGCGGTCTACCGCGGCGTCACCTACCTGCCGGCGGACACCGTCGACGAGCGGGTCGAGCAGGTCCGCCGGGCGATGGCCGAGCCCAGGGCGCACGTCACCGTCTACTACGGCGACCTCGACGCCATGGGCCACCTGGTCGGCTGGGGCGGCAAGGAATGGCTGGAGCAGCTGGCCATCGTCGACAACCTGGCAGAACGGCTGGCCGCCACGCTGCCGCCGGGCTCGGCGATGTACGTCACCGCCGACCACGGCATGGTCAACTCCACCGAGAAGATCGACGCGGAGACCGTTCCCGAGCTCGTCCAGGGCGTGGCGATGCTCGGCGGCGAGGCCAGGGCCAGGCACGTCTACGCGGCAGAGGGCGCCGCGGCCGACGTGCTCGGCACATGGCGGTCCGTGCTGGACGGTAAAGCCTGGGTGGTCTCCAGGCAGGAGGCCGTCGACGAAGGCTGGTTCGGTCCAAGAGTGCGCGCGGAATGGCTCCCCCGGATCGGCGACGTGGTGGCCGTGCCGTACGGTGACCTGGCGATCACCGCGTCGGTGAACCACTCGTTCGAGGCCCAGTTCACCGGCTACCACGGCTCGCTGACCGCGGCAGAGCAGCACGTACCGCTTCTGGAGGTAAGCACCCGATGACCCCGCTGATCACGCCGGACGACCTGGCCGCCCTCGACTACGTGACCGTGCTCGACATCCGGTCGCGCCTGGGCGGGCCGCCCGGCATCGAGCTCTACCGCGAGGGCCACATCCCCGGCGCCGTCTACTGCGACCTCGACAGGGACCTGGCCTCGGCGCCCGGCGCGGGCGGCAGGCACCCGATGCCCGACACCGAGGCGTTCCAGGCGGCCATGCGCAGGCTCGGCGTGTCAGGTCACCACCCCGTGGTCGTCTACGACGACACCGGTTCCACGATCGCCGCGCGCGGCTGGTGGCTGCTGCGCTACTTCGGCCACGAGGACGTCCGCGTCCTGGACGGCGGCCTGCGCGCCTGGATCGAGTCGGGCCGCGAGCTCAGCAAGGAAGACCACCACAACGAGGAGGACGACTTCACCGCCAGGCCGGGCGGCATGCCGATGCTCGACGCCGACGAGGCGGTCGAGCTGGCCGGGCGCGGCGTGCTCCTGGACGCCAGGTCGGCCGAGCGCTACCGCGGCGAGGTGGAGCCCATCGACCCGGTCGCCGGGCACGTCCCCGGCGCGGTGAGCGCGCCGACGACGGAGAACGTCGGGCCGGACGCGAAGTTCCTGCCCGCCGGTGAGTTGCGCGCCAGGTTCACCGCGCTCGGCGTGGCCGACGGGGTGCCGACCGGCGCCTACTGCGGCTCCGGGGTGACGGCCGCGCACGAGGTGCTGGCGCTGGAGCTGGCCGGGCTGCCCGCCGCGCTGTACGTCGGCTCGTGGTCCAACTGGGTGGCCGACCCGTCGAGGCCCGTCGAGACCGGCTGATCACCCGCACCGAAGCAGACGAATCCCAGCACGCCCGTCTTGGCCGAGGCCGTCGCCAGCGCCGAGGCGGGCGGCTGCCCGGCCGCCACCAGCTCGTGGAAGGTGGCCATGAGCGCGACGGTCTCCTCGTCGGGCACCGGGATCACCCCGGCGACGACGCACGACGTGCCGCGCGACAACAACGTCCCCACCAGCCCGAGCGGCGCGCCCTCGGCCGGGGCGCGGGCCATGCCGGAGTCGCACGCCGACAGCACCACCAGGCGCGCGGGTCCTGCCAGGCCCAGCAGGTCGTGCGCCATGAGCGGGCCGTCGTCCAGCGTGATGCTCGACAGCAGCGGGCTGCGCGCGTGGAAGATGCCGTGCGCGGCCAGGTGCGCGACGTCCGCGACGTCGAGCACGGCCAGCACGTCCGCCTTGCGCCCCGGGACCGTCCAGGCGTCCCGGTAGGTCGCCACGACCCGGTCCACCTCGATGCCCGCGTGGTCGAGCCACGGCCCAGAGGCCGCAGCGACCTGCGGAGGCTGGGCGAGCGGCGGCCTGCGGGCCCGGTACCAGGCGCAGGCGCTGGCCGCCACGCTCACCGGCCGCCCGTGAAGGGACGGCAGCGCCGACCACGGCAGCGTGTGCAGCGGCCCGGTGGGCACGACCACCAGCGGCCTCGAGCCGACCAGGTCGGCCAGCGGCGCCATCACCAGCGCCTCAACCTCGTCGGCCGCCAGGGACGGGCAGGCCGCCCCGTCGCCCAGCGTCGCCCTGCGCAGCGCGTAACGCAGGCGGACCAGGCGGTCGGCCACCTCGGCCACCGGCGCGAGCGCCCGCACCTCGACGATGTCCGCGCCGACCACGACCGCGAGCAGCCCGCCCTCGTGCGCCACGTACTCCACCAGCGCCGCCTCGCCCAGCGCCGACCGCATCGCGGCCAGGTCGCAGGAGTCCTGCGCCCGGACGGCCGACACAGCGCGCCAGCGCTCCGACCACGCGAACACCTGCTCGGCCACGCCCGTGCCGACCGCCAGCCCCAGGGCGAAGGCGGCCAGCCGCTCGCCCGCCCGAGCCGCGTGCGCACGCACCGACGGGTCCGACAGCGACTCCACCCTCGTCCCCACCACCCGCAGCCCGTCGTGCGCCGCGAGGAACGCGCCGTCCAGGTCGCCCTGCATCGCCGCCTCCATGGCCAGCGCGTGCTGGCGCACCAGCCGGTAGGCCGGGCCGGACCGCTCTCCGGCGAGGTGGGCGGCCTGCTGCTCTGAGGCGAGCCGGATCAGCCGTTCGTCGGCTGGTGCTGGACAGGGCGCCGTGGAGAAGGTGATCACGCCGAGCTCGGTCTCGGCGGTGCGCCGGTCGCCCAGGTCGAGTGCCAGCTCGGCGGCCACCAGCCGGAGCGCGCCCGCGCCTTCGGCGAGCGCAGGGCTGAACTCCAGGGCGTCGGCGCACTCCACCAGCCCGGCGAGCAGCTCGGCGTCACGCTCGCCCAGCGACAGGCGGGCGCGCAGGCGTACCTCGGTGGCCAGCGGCAGCCACGCGTCGCGGTCCTGGGCGGCTAGCTCGGCCCTGGCCCGCTCGGCGATCAGCAGCGCGCTGGCCGGGTCACCGGTGAGCAGCTCGACCTGGGCCAGCCGCATCCGCGCCTCGGCCAGCGCGACGTGCGCGCTCGACGCCTCCAGCTCGGGTACGGCCAGGCACAGCAGCGCCCTCGCCTCGCCGGGCAGGTGCGCGGCAAGCAGCGCGGCGGCGAAGTCGGCGCGCATCGTGGCGAGCCGCTCCGGGTAGCCGAACAGGGTGTCCTCGCAGTCGCGGTAGTGGGCGAACGCCGTGGCGATGTCGCCCTGCCGTACGGCGAGGAAGGGGAGGTTGGCCGCGGCGATCCTGGCCAGGTGGTCGAGGCCCGCCTGCTGCGAGATCTCCATGCAGGCGGTGATGTCGTGCATCGCGCGGTGCCAGTCGCCCCGGTAGCCGTGCACCAGCCCCCTGTTGAGCAGCCCGCCCGCCAGGAACCTGAGGTCGTCCGGGCTCTCCGGCGCGACGGCGAGGACGGACAACGCCCGGTCGCAGCACGCGACCGCCTCCTGGTATCGCCCGAGATGGGCCAGCGCGACGGCGCGCTGGGTGTCGAGCTTGGCCTTGTCGAGCGGCGACAGGTAGGACCAGGCCAGCGCGGCGATGCGCAACGCCTGTAACGGGTGGCCGCGCTCCGTCCTGACCGTCACCAGCGAGAGCCTTGCCTGTGCCACGCGCTCGCGCGGCGCGCCGGGGGTGGCTATCGCCCGGCGCAGGTGGCGCTCGGCCGCCTGGAGGTCACCCAGCTCGCGCGCGGCGAGAGCCATGGCGCGCTGAGCGACGACGGCGGGTTCCACAAGACCCGCCCGCTCGGCCTCGGCCAGGACCTCGGCGCCCGCCAGCAGGGCCTGGTGCGGGTCGGCGCCGGAGCGCGACACCGCGGCCTCCGCGGCGGCGACCAGGTGCGGCTCAGGCCCGGCCGGCGCCACCGCGGGCGCGACCGGGCCTGTGTTCCTCACGGCCGGATCCGCACCCAGCGCGTGACGACCGGGTCGCGGCCCGGCCGGTGGCAGATCACGCTGAACCAGCCTGGCGGCAGGCCGGTGGCGGCGAACTGCCCGCCGACCCCGAGCTCGCGCGTCATCGACACATGCGGGGTCCTGATCGTGACCTGACTCCCCGCACCTGGATGAGGAGAGACCTGTCCTGCTACATCGATGAGCCCGTCGCTCACCGTCACCTCCAGCTCGAAGGCGAGCCCGGCCGCTTCGAAGCTGGCCAGGCGGGATCCTTGCTCGTCTCGTACGCCGCGGGTCGCGGAGCATTCGACAGGGGATGCTGTGACGGCGTTGGGCAGTCGCAGCGCGTAGAGGTCACGCGCCGCGGCGGTGACGTCGGGTGGGATGGGGTCACTGCCCGCGGCGAGGCGGATCGCAGCGAGGAGAAAGTCATCATTCATTGCACCGTGTTTCCTCTAGTAAGAGCAGGGTGCGTAACTTATGCAGACATCGGGTGCGAGTAGGACCGACGGTGCCTGGCGGCACGCCCATGCGCACGGCGACTTGCTGATGGCCGACGTTCATGGCCAGCAGGCGAAGCATCGTGCTGCAGGGCTCGTGCAGGGAGGTAACCCGCTGCCACAGAAGATCGAGACCTTCCTCTTCCAGTACGCGTGTGGCGGGGTCGGACAACAAATCGGCGCAGTCCACAGGCGTGCCCAGTACATCGCCATGCCGACCGATCAGGAGCGCCTCGTGTCTGGTCACTGTGGCCAGCCATGCGCCTAGCCGCGCTGGATCCCTGATCGTGTGAAGGTTTTCGAGGAGTCTCAACCAGGCGCCCTGCACCGCATCCGCAGCGTCGGCCCTGCTCAGCCCGCAGGCGTGAGCCACCGACCACATACGTTGGCCGAAGAGGTCGACGAGGTCATCCCATGCCTCGTGTTCCCCTTCAGCCGCTGCCCTGAGCAGCTGCTGCACAGTGTCACGCGGGTCCGTCACTGCGGCCCTCCTCCGCCGGATCCACGCGATGACTCCCGTGAGGGAGCCCTGTGTACGCCATGTTGCCTCCCCGTGTTGGAACGAGGACTCTGCGTAAACTCTACAGATTCGCGGGGACGAGAGCCCCCAGATCGGGAATTTGTCGGCCGCCCAGCACCCTCGCGACCGCCTCGGCCACCGGCGCGTCCCTGGCCGCGTCAGCGATCGCCCCGGCGACCAGCGCGGTCGCGAACGAGGTGCCGCTCCAGCTCGCGAACCCGGCGAAGTCGCCCTGGCTGAGGAACGTGCTGCTCAGCCACTCCCCGCGGGCGCAGGCGTCCACCCAGGGGCCGTGCGCGGAGAAGGGGGCCCGCTGCTGCTCGGTCCTGTCGAGCGCGGCCACCGCCACCACCTTCGGCAGGGCGGCGGGCCAGAACGGGCGGTCGGCCGCCGTGTTGCCGGCGCAGGCGACCGCGACGCAGCCGTCGAGCGCGCCGATGGCGTCGGCCAGCAGCTTGGGTGGCCCGTCGTCGAAGGTGTGGCCGCCGAAGGAGAGGTTCAGCACCTGCGGGACGCTGCCGCGCAGCCGGTGCAGCGCGCGCACCACGCCCGCCTCGTCGCCCACGCCGTCGCCGTCGAGCACCCTGGCCACCCGCAGCGACACCCCGGGCGCGCGGCGCAGGAGCAGCCCGGCGATGAACGTGCCGTGTCCGGCCTGGGCGCCGCTCTCGGCGTCCGCCTGCTCCTTGGCGTACCACGGGCCGGCCTTCCACCACGGGTGCTCGGCGACGCCGGTGTCGAGCAGGGCGACGGTGACGGGGGAGCGGGACCTGCCCGGCCGGTAGGCGATCGGGTCGGCGGGGAACGGTCTTGACGCCGGGCCGCCGAAGAAGAGCGGCTGCCCGGTGAAGACGTGGTTGGGGGAGGCGCGGTGGCCCTGGCCGCGCAGCTCGGTGGCGAGCTCGCACGGGTCGACGCCCGGGGAGAGCCTGATCGTGCAGATCCCGTCCGCCTCTGCGACCGCCTGCGTCCATCGGGACACAGCGGACAGCGCGCTACGGTCGGCCAGGAGCTGACCTGGGCGGATAAGGGCCGCGCCGGCGGCTTCGACGTCCATGCCGCTGTATCTAACCCAGCAGGGGCCTGTGTCACGTGCCACAGCCGCAACATCTTGGTATGGCCCCCCTCTGGTGCGCGCTGACGGTCACCGGTAGTCTCTCCCTAGTCACTTGTGATCATCCTGTTAGCTCGAGGCCGTTGGGGAAGGCGCACCTCGTACCGAAACGGGAGGTCCGGTGTCTGCTCGTGGCGTGCTGTACGTCCACTCGGCTCAGCCCGCGCTGTGCCCTCATATCGAATGGGCGGTCGCGGGTGTTTTTGGCGTGCCCGTAGACCTGAAGTGGACTCCGCAACCCGCCGCGCCCGGTGTCGTGCGCGCGCAGGCGGAGTGGGACGGCCGTCCCGGCATCGCCGCGGCGATCACCTCTTCGCTCATGGGCTGGCAGCGCATCCGCTTCGAGATCACCGAGGACGCCTCGCCGGGCGTCGACGGGTCTCGCCACGCCTACACCCCGACACTGGGCGCGTTCACGTCGATCATCGGGGCGGCGGGGGACATCCTCGTGCCCGAGGACCGGCTGCGCGCGGTGATGCTCATGGCGTCACAGGGGCGGTGCGTCCTGGAGGACGAGCTGGACAAGCTCCTGGGCAAGCCGTGGGACGAGGAGCTGGAACCCTTCCGCTACGCGGGGGACGGCGCACCGGTGCGCTGGCTCCACGCTGCCGTATGACCTTCTCGTACGGCTGGCGCCGGCGGACGGCCACTCGCCGACCTCCCGTCCGCCTGTCCATCACAGCCATCCAGCGGTGACGGCGGGCCGCCGTAACGTCGTCCCGTAGGGCCGCTCCGTGGTCGGCCACCGCGAGCGGCCCCGCTCTCCTCTCGATCCGCCGACCAGAAAGGCCCCGCACCACAGTGGTGCGGGGCCTTTTCTCAGGGGCTTTCCCGGTGCTCCTAAAGCGGGATGTTTCCGTGGGCGCCGCGCGCCGGGGTCGCCTGGGCGATGATCTTGGCGATCGCGCCGCGGGTCTCCTCGGGCTTGATGACCTCGTCGATCACGCCCAGCTCCTGCGCGCGCTCCAGCCCACCGGCCAGCCGCTCGTGCTCCTCGGCCAGCCTCTGCTCCAGCTCGGCGCGGTCCTCTTCAGCGGCGGCGGCGAGCTCGCGGCGCTTGAGGATGCGGACAGCCGCCACCGCGCCCATGACCGCGACCTGCGTCGTCGGCCACGCGAACACCTTGGTGGCGCCCAGCGCGCGGGAGTTCATGGCGACGTAGGCGCCGCCGTACGCCTTGCGGGTGACGAGCGTGACGCGCGGCACGGACGCCTCGGCGAAGGCGTGCAGGAGCTTGGCGCCCCGCCGTACGACGCCGTCGTGTTCCTGCTGGACACCCGGGAGATAACCGGGCACGTCCACCAGGACAACCAAAGGAACCCCGAAAGCGTCACACATACGAACGAAGCGGGCGGCTTTCTCGGCGGACGTGGCGTCGAGGCAACCGCCGAGTCGCATCGGGTTATTGGCGATGACGCCAACAGTGCGGCCGCCGAGGCGGCCGAGCGAGGTGACGATGTTCGGCGCCCACTTGGGATGGAGTTCGAGACCGGGCTCGTCGAGCAGGCCGTTCACCAGCGGCTTGACGTCGTAGGCCCGCCGGGCCGACTCGGGCAGCAGCGTGGAGAAGTCCGTCTCCTCGACGGCGGAGGTGCGCACCCGGCCCTGGTGGCCGAGCAGCACCGACAGCCGTCGCGCCTGCACGTAGGCGTCCGTCTCGGTCTTGGTCACGATGTGCACGACGCCGCTGCGCTTGCTGTGCGGCTCGGGGCCGCCCAGCGCGGCGCTGGTGACGTCCTCGCCGGTGACGCTGCGGACCACGTCGGGCCCGGTGACGAAGATGCGGCCCTCGTCGGCCAGGATCACCAGGTCGGTCAGCGCCGGGCCGTAGGCGGCGCCGCCCGCCGCGGCGCCGACGACCACGGAGATCTGCGGCACGACGCCGGACGCCTTGGTCATCGCGAAGAAGACGCGCCCGACGGCGTGCAGCGACTCGACGCCTTCGGCGAGCCGCGCACCGCCGGAGTGCCAGATGCCGATGACCGGCACCCGTTCGCGCACAGCGACGTCGTAGGCGTGGACGATGTGCTCGCAGCCCTCACTGCCCATCGCGCCGCCCTGGAAGCGGGCGTCGCTGCAGAAGGCGACGACGGGCACACCCTCGACGCGACCCATGGCGGCCAGCACGCCGCTCTCGTCCTGCGGGGTGATCAGCCGGACCGTGCCCTCGTCCAGCAGGGCGGACAGGCGTACGACAGGGTCACGCGGATCGGCGGGCTCCTGATCGGAGCCCTTCACCACCCCGTTGCCGAGCACGGTCATGGGCTCTCCCTCAGTGCGACTTGGAGCTCCCAACAAAGGACCCTTCCCGACACTCCTGGTCTCCCTTACCTGCTCACACAGGTGAGGGAGATGAGAGAGGTCTCCTTGTTAGGCGTTCCTAGTGCGACTTAGTGCGACTTAGTGTGACGAGAAGACGACGGTCACGTTGTGGCCGCCGAATCCGAACGAGTTGTTCACCGCGGCGATGTCGCCTTCGGGGAGCTCGCGGTTCTTGCCGTGGACGAGGTCGACCTCGATGCCGTCGTCGATGTTGGCGAGGTTGATCGTGGCGGGCACGATGCGGTTCTCCAGCGCCTTGATCGCGAAGACGGACTCGATGCCGCCGGCGCCACCGAGCAGGTGGCCGGTCATCGACTTGGTCGAGGTGACCAGCGGGTGGGTGCCGATCGCCTTGGCGATGGCGACCACCTCGCCGACGTCGCCGGCCGGGGTCGAGGTGGCGTGCGCGTTGATGTGCTTGATGTCGGCGCCGGTCAGCCCGGCGTCGTTGAGCGCCTGCGTCATCGCCATGATGATGCCCTTGCCGTCCGGCTCGGGCTGGGTGATGTGGTGGGCGTCCGCCGAGTAGCCGACGCCGGAGGCGTAGGCATAGATGCGGGCGCCGCGGGCCCTCGCGTGCTCCTCGGACTCCAGCACCACGATGCCGGCGCCCTCACCGAGCACGAACCCGTCGCGGTCGCGGTCCCAGGGGCGCGAGGCGCCCGCCGGGTCGTCGTTGCGCGTCGACATCGCGCGGGCCGCGGCGAACGCGGCCATGTTGAGTCCGTGGATCGCGGCTTCCGTGCCACCGGCGACGACGACGTCGGCGCGGCCGGAGCGGATCATGTCCATCGCGTAGCCGATGGCCTCGGCGCCCGACGCGCAGGCGGAGACCGTGGCGTGCACACCGGCCTGGGCCTTCAGGTCGAGGCCGATCCAGGCGGCTGGGCCGTTCGGCATGAGCATGGGGACGGTGAACGGGGAAAGGCGGTTCCAGCCCTTCTCCTTCCACGTGTCGTAGGCGGCCAGGGTGGTGCTGATGCCGCCGATGCCGGAGGAGACCACCACGCCGAGGCGCTCGGACGGGACGTCGGGCGCGCCCGCGTCCTGCCATGCCTCGCGCGCCGCGACGAGCGCGAACTGCTCGCTGCGGTCGAGCCTGCGCGACTCGGGCCTGGGCAGCACCTCGGTCGGGTCGACGGCCGCCTTGCCCGCGAACTTCACGGGGACGGCGTCGACCCAGTCCTCGGTGAGGGTCTCCACACCAGACTGACCGGCGAGGAGCGCCGACCAGGTCGAGGTGACGTCTCCACCGACGGGCGTCGTCGCGCCGAGGCCGGTGACGACGACACGTACCCGGTTTGCACTCACGTGTTTTACGCTCCTTGCTGATCGAGTCTCAGTGCTGGTCGAGCTTCCAGAGAGAACCCCTCACGGACCTCCCGTCCCTCTGGGGCTGATGTCCTTTCAGGGACCTCGGCCCGTAGAGGGCTGCTGTCCTTTTGGGACCTTGGCCCGTCAGAGGGTGGTCCTCTTCTGGGTTAGGTCAGGCCTGGATGAAGTTGAGGACGTCCTTGACCGTCTTCAGGTTCTTGAGCTGGTCGTCGGGGATCTCGACGCCGAACTCGTCCTGAGCGGCAACGGCGATCTCGACCATGGACAGGGAGTCGATGTCGAGGTCGTCCACGAAGCTCTTCTCCGGGGTGACGTCCGACGCCGGGATCCCGGTGATCTCGTTGACGATCTTGCCGAGGCCCTCGAGGATCTCCTGCTCGCTGACTGCCATGTCGGTAGTTCTCCTTTGGTGATTTCTGGGTTCTGTACGGCAACGCCGTACAAGCTGTGGGACGTACGAGATCCTAGGGAATCTCGATCACTTGGCCGGCATAGGTCAGCCCCGCGCCGAAGCCGAGCAGCAGGGCCAGCTCGCCCGACTGCACCTCGCCGCGCTCGATCATGCGCGAGAGCGCCAGCGGGATGGACGCCGCCGAGGTGTTGCCTGCCAGCACGATGTCGTCCGCGACGATCGCGTTGTCCGCGCCGATCTTGCGGGCGATGGCCTGGATGATGCGGAGGTTCGCCTGGTGCGGCACGAACGCCGCCAGCTCCGACGGGTCCACCCCGGCACGCTCGCAGGCCTCCCTGGCCACCGGGTGAAGCGCGGTGGTGGCCCAGCGGAACACGGTCTGGCCTTCCTGGGTGAGGAAGGAGTTGCGGTCCTTGATGCTGATCGCGTCGGACTTGTCGCCCGCGCTGCCCCAGACCACGGGGCCGATGCCCGGCGTCTCGGCCGGGCCGACCACGGCAGCGCCCGCGCCGTCCGCGAAGATCACCGCGGTGGCCCTGTCGGTCCAGTCGAGCCACTGCGACAGCTTCTCGGTGCCGACGACCAGCACGTTGCGCGCGGACCCGCCGCGTACGGCGGCGCTGGCCGTGGCCAGCGCGTAGCAGAACCCCGCGCAGGCGGCGTTGACGTCGAAGGCGCCAGGGGCGCCGATGCCCAGCCGGTGGGCGACCCGCCCGGCGACATTGGGGATCGTGGACTCGGGGGTGCAGGTGGCGACGATCACCAGGTCGATCTCGGTGGCCGCGAGGCCGCTGGCCGCGATGGCCTTGCCGCCCGCCTGGACCGCCATGTCGACCTCGGACTCGCCTTCGAGGGCGATCCTGCGCTCCTTGATGCCGACCCTGGACTGGATCCACTCGTCGTTGGTTTCCATGGTCTTGGCCAGGTCGTCGTTGGTGACGATGTTGGCGGGCTGGTAGTGGCCGAAAGCCAGCACCTTGGCGCCCGGCGATGCGTCGGGAATTCTCACTTCGTCAGCTCCCTGGCCGCGTCGAGGTCGTCTGGAGTCTTCAGAGCCACGGTATCCACGCCCTTGAGCGCGCGCTTGGCCAGGCCGGTCAACGTGCCGCCAGGGAGCAGCTCGATCATGGCGGTGACGCCCTCGGCCGCCATGGTCTCCATGCAGAGATCCCAGCGGACCGGGTTGCTCACCTGGTTGATCAGGCGTTCCACGAAGGCGGCTCCACTGGTCACGACGGCGCCGTCGGCGTTCGACAGCAGCTTCACGCCCGGGTCCTGCGGCGTGAGGCCCTCGGCCGCCCGGCGCAGTTCCTCCACGGCCGGTGCCATGTGCACGGTGTGGAAGGCGCCTGCGACGGACAGCGGCATGAGCCGCGCGCGAACCGGGGGCTCTTCCTTGAACGCGGCGAGCTGCTCGAGTGTTCCGCCGGCCACGATCTGTCCTGCGCCGTTGATGTTCGCCGGGGTCAGCCCGTGCTTGTCGAGCGCCTCCAGCACGTCGACGCCGCCCAGGACCGCGGTCATGCCGGTCTTGGTGACGGCGGCGGCCTTCGCCATGGCCCTGCCCCGCTCGCGCACGAGCGCGAGGGCCTGCTCCGGGGTGATCACCCCGGCCAGCGCTGCGGCGGCGAGCTCGCCGACGCTGTGGCCTGCGAGGAGGTCGGGCTTGGCGCCGAGTGCTTCGGCGGCGGCGAGGGAGGCGGCCACGAGGAGCGGCTGCGCGACGGCCGTGTCACGGATCGCGTCCGCGTCGGCGGTGGTGCCGTAGGCGATGAGATCGAGCTCGACGACGTCAGACCACGCCGACAGCCGGTCGGCGAGGCCGGGTAGTTCCAGCCAAGGGGTCAGGAAGCCTGGAGTCTGGGCGCCTTGGCCCGGGGCGACGAGTACGAGCACGCAATCCACCATGCCCTGTAGAAGTTCGACACGGGGGTAGAGATCCGTACGAACTTTGTCCCCAACGTTTTGTAGGAACCCTACAGCGCGGGTTTCGTCCTTGTTACGTTAGGGCTCGCCACGTTACCGCGCTCTCTGACAGCCTGCCCAGGATCAGCCCAACCTGCAAGGTGAAGGCCGATCTTCCCTCGGTCGGCTGGTAGCCGGTGAGCTCGGTGATCTTCTTCAGCCGGTAACGGACCGTGTTCGGGTGGACGAACAGCAGGCGGGCCGTCGCCTCCAGCGAGGTGCCCTGCTCCAGGTAGGTGGCGAGGGTGTCCAGGAGTGGCGTGCCGGCCAGCGGCAGGAACACGTTCTCGACCAGCTGGGCCCTGGCGTCCTCGTCGCCGTCCAGCGCCCGCTCGGCCAGCAGGTCCTCGGCGTGTACGGGACGCGGGGCGTCCGGCCAGCCCGACGAGGCCTTGAGCCCGGCGATCGCGGCGCGGGCGCTGCGGGCTGCGGCGTGCAGGTCGGGGACCTCGGGGCCGATCACGATCGGGCCCGTGCCGAAGCGCGCCACGACCTGCCTGGCGGCGTGCTCGACGCTCTCCGCGCCGCCGACGATCACGATCAGGCGGTCGGCCTGGACGCCGGCCAGCAGGTCCATGCCGATGCGGCGGCCCTTCTCGCGCAGGCCGTCGATGACCGACCTCGGGTCGTCGTCGGGGGCGTGGCCGGCGATGACCACCACGGGGGAGGAGGTCCAGCCGAGCGCGGCGGCCCAGGAGTGGAGGCCGTCGTCGACCTCGCCCCTGACGAGGGCGTCGACGATGAGGGCTTCGAGGCGGGCGTCCCAGGCGCCTCTGGCCTCGGCCTCGCGGGCGTAGACGTGGGCGGCGGCGAAGGCGACGTCGCGGGTGTAGCGGAGCATCGCCTGCTCCAGCACCTCCTCGCCGCCGGGGGCGGCGAGCTCGTCGGTCTGGGCCTCGACGACCTCGACGACGATGCGGATGATGTCGACGGTCTGCTGGAGGGTTATCGACCGTTTGAGCTCGCGCGGAGCCGTACCGAAGAACTCTATGGACGGGGTGGGGCGGTCGTCGCCCGCGTGCTGGAACCACTCGACGAACGCGGCGATGCCCGCCTGGGCGACGAGGCCCACCCAGGAGCGGTCCTCCGCGCTGAGGGCTCTGAACCAGGGGAGCTGGTCGTCCATCCTGGACATGGCGGCGGTGCCCAGGGAGCCCATGGCTCGCTCCAGTCTCCGCGTGGTGTCCTCGCGCGCTCGGTCGTTCACGTTCCTAAGGGTGCCATTCGTTCACCGATGCGCCAGCCGTACCCCCACCAGACCCCAGAAAAACCCCCACAAGACCTCAACCCCAAAGGACCTTTAGGGGATCCACCCCTCGGACGACCTGGCCCCTGAAGGGACTGGCCCTTGAGGTCCTTTAGGGGCTTCGGGGATCCCCGGGGGACCTGCCCCGAAAGGGAAGGAGGTCAAGGGGTTACGGCCTGGGCTCCCTGGAGGAGCTCAGGGCCTCGGAGGGGTGGTCAGATCACTGCGACGGCGGTGATGAGGCCGATGGCGACGTGGGTGACGGCCAGGACGCGGGTGCCGGGCTGGAGCTCGGGCTCCTTGACCAGCTCGCGGGCCGAGATGCCGACAACGCGGTCGAACACCAGCATGGCGACCGTCTGTACGGCGATGCCGACCAGACCGAACACCGCCGTCGCCGTGAGGCCCTCGGCCAGCTTGCCGCCCGAGGCCCAGATGGACGCCGCGACGATGAGGGCGATCGCCGCCAGCCCCGAGCTGGTCAGCAGCGTCGCGTTCGGGTTGCGCTCGGTCTTGATGATCGTGCTGAGCTTGCCGGGAATCGCCAGGTCGATCACGAAGAAGCCGACGATCAGCAGAACCAGCCCGACCGCCGCGTACGCCGCGATCGCTCCGGCGCCACGCGCGAGGGTTTCCAGAAGCGTCATCATTGCTCGATTCGGTGCGGGACGAACGATGAGGTGTCGTCGGTGATCAAACCTGTGGTCTCGCGGATGCCGAGGCCGGCCGACTCGTCGGCGACCATCCAGGCGCCCAGCACCGGCCGCTGCCCGTCGAACACCGGCAACGGCTCGAAGCCCTGGTAAACGTACCCCTCGACGCCGTAGGACCCGGGCGTGCTCTGCGTCCCGGCGGGCGTGACGATCCGCATCGACGCGCCCTCGCGCCCCAACAGCGGCTTGGCGATGTAGGAGGTCAGCTCGCGCGGCCCGTCCAGATACGCGGGCAGCAGGCTCGGATGGCCGGGGTGCAGCTCCCACAACAGCGCCAGCAGCGCCTTGTTGGACAGCAGCGCCTTCCACAGCGGCTCGATCCAGGTGCCGTGCCGTACGGCCTGCCGCCCGAACGGGTCGGCCAGCATCCACTCCCACGGATACAGCTTGAACACCGACCGGATCATCCGCCCCTCGACGTCGGCGAACCGGCCGTTGTGGGCGTCCCAGCCGATGTCCTCCATGGCGATGGCCACGGTGGTGCGCCCGGACTGGTCGGCCGTTTCCTGGAGGTAGGCCACGGTCATGGCCTCCTCGCCGGTCTCGTCCATGTTCGTCCAGGCGAAGTGGGTGGGCCCGGAGGGCAGGTCGAGCTCGCGCCAGCGGTCGATGAGCCGCTCGTGCACGGAGTTCCACTGGTCGCCGTCCGGATGCGTGTCCTGCAGCCAGAACCACTGCACGACCGAGGACTCCACGAGCGAGGTCGGGGTGTCGGCGTTGTACTCCAGCAGCTTGGCCGGCCCGTTGCCGTCGTAACGCAGGTCGAAACGCCCGTAGAGGTGCGGGTCGCGACGCTCCCACGAGCGGGCGACGTCCTGCCAGGCCCACTCGGGGATCGCGAACTCGGCGAACCGCCGGTTGGCCACCACGTGCTCGACGGTGGCCAGGCACATCTGGTGCAGCTCCTCCACCTGCGCCTCCAGGGCGAGCACCTCGTCCATGGAGAAGACGTAGTGAACGGACTCGTCCCAGTACGGCCGGGCCAGGCCCGCGGGGTGCGCGGCGCGGTGGTAGGCCAGGCCGTGGCCCTCGATGATCTTCTCCCAGCCCTCGCGGGGAGCGCCCGTCTGCCTGCGCACGGTCAGCCGCCGCTCGACGAGCGGCTGCCGAAGCCGCCGCGCTGGATCTCGTGCCCGCCCCGGCTGGAGATGTTCACGTTCGCCGGGCGGATCGTGCTGCCCTTCATCACCCGCGCGCCGATCCTGGTGCCCGCGTAGTACCAGAGGAACGCGCCGTGCGAGCCGCGGTAGTGGCTGCTGCTCTCGTCGCAGTAGTCGTCGTCGACCACCGCGTAGGAGCCGTCGGCCAGCTGCGTGCTGGAGTCGATGCAGTCGGCCGTGACGTCGTCCTGGCTCTGGGCAGCGCAGTAACCCACCACGAGCACGGAGATCGCGCCGATGACGGTAAGGGTGATGACCTTCGACGACTTCTTCTGGGGCGGCCTGGGGGGCTGCGGTGGTTGCGGCGAAGGGGTGGGCGCTGCCATGTGCTCCTGCTCTCGGTGACCGCACAGCCTATCGGCGGGTTTTGTCCTGGTTCAATGTCTAACGCACGGCACCTTCGAGTCGTTCGCTCATGGAGGGTAGATAACCGGAATGGAGCCGGTCGAAGCACTGCGTGACATCGCCTTTCTGCTGGAGCGGGCGGGCGAGCCCACCTACCGCGTCCGCGCCTTCCGCAACGCCGCGGCCGTCGTCGCCGACCTGCCCCAGGACGAGCTCGTACGGCTGGCCCAAACAGGCGGCCTGGCCGCGCTTCCCGGCATCGGCAAGGTCACCGCGCTCGCCGTCACCGAGGCGCTCGCCGGCGACGTGCCCACCTACCTGCGCAGGCTCCAGGCCACCGAGGGCACCGACCTGGACGCCGCCGCTGCTGAGCTGCGCGCCGCGCTCAAGGGCGACCTGCACAGCCACTCCGACTGGTCGGACGGCGGCTCCCCGATCGAGGAGATGGCCGCGGCCGCGCGGTCGCTCGGCCACTCCTACCTGGCGCTCACCGACCACTCCCCGCGCCTGACCGTCGCCAACGGCCTGTCAGCCGCGCGGCTGCACAGGCAGCTGGAGGTGGTGGAGGAGCTCAACGTACGGCTCTCGCCGTTCAGGATCCTCACCGGCATCGAGGTCGACATCAACGCGGACGGCACCCTCGACCAGGACGCCGACCTGCTGGAGCGGCTGGACGTGGTGGTGGCCAGCGTGCACTCCAAGCTGCGGATGAACCGCTACGAGATGACCAGGCGCATGGTCACGGCCATCGCGAACCCGCTGGTCTCCGTGCTCGGCCACTGCACGGGCCGCATCGTCAAGGCGGGCACCAGGCGGGGCGGGCTGCGGCCGGAGTCGGAGTTCGACGCGGAGCTGGTGTTCGAGGCGTGCAGGCAGTTCGACGTGGCCGTGGAGATCAACTCCCGGCCGGACCGCGCCGACCCGCCGAAGCGCCTGATGCGCCAGGCCTTCGAGGCGGGCTGCTACTTCTCCATCGACTCCGACGCCCACGCGCCGGGCCAGCTCGACTGGCAGCGCTTCGGCTGCGAGCGCGCCGCGCTCTGCGGGATCCCCGCAGAGCGCGTCGTCGACACCTGGCCGCTGGACGACCTGCTGGCCTGGACCTCAGGCCAGTGACACGAGGTCGGCGTAGTCGGCCGTCCACAGGTCCTCGACGCCGTCGGGGAGCAGCAGCACGCGGTCGGGGGACAGCGCTTCCACCGCGCCCTCGTCGTGGGTGACCAGGACGATCGCGCCGCGGTAGCTCTCGATGGCGGCCAGGATCTCCTTTCTCGAGACCGGGTCGAGGTTGTTGGTCGGCTCGTCGAGCAGCAACACGTTCGCCCCCGAGGTGACCAGGGTGGCGAGCGCCAGCCTGGTCTTCTCGCCGCCCGACAGGACGCCGACGGGCTTGTCGACGTCGTCGCCCGAGAACAGGAACGAGCCGAGCACCCGGCGGGCCTCGCCGTCCGCGAGGTGCGCCAGGTGCTCGCGGACGGTCTTCGCGGTGTCGAGCGTCTCGTGCTCCTGGGCGTAATAGCCGATCTTGAGCCCATGGCCAGGCACGACCATGCCGGTGTCCGGGCTCATCTCGCCGGCCAGGATGCGCAGCAGCGTGGTCTTGCCCGCGCCGTTGAAACCGAGGATGACGACCCTGCTGCCCCGGTCGACGGCCAGGTCCACGCCGGTGAAGATCTCCAGCGAGCCGTACGACTTGGACAGGCCGGACGCCGTCAGCGGCGTCCTGCCCGATGGCGCGGGGTCGGGGAGGCGCAGCTTGGCCGCCTTGTCGCCACGCCGTACCTCCTCGAGGCCGTCCAGCATGCGGTGGGCGCGGCGGGCCATGTTCTTGGCGGCCATGGCCGTGCCCGCGCTGGCGCGCATCCTGTCCGCCTGGGCGAGCAGCGAGCTCGCCTTGCGCTCGGCGTTGGCGCGCTCGCGCTTGCGCCTGCGCTCCTCGGCGTCGCGCTGGGTGAGGTAGGTCTGCCAGCCGACGTTGTAGACGTCGATCACGGCGCGGTTGGCGTCGAGGGCGAAGACCCGGTTCACCGTGCGCTCCAGCAGGGAGACGTCGTGGCTGATCACGATGAGCCCGCCCTTGTAGGCGACCAGGAAGTCGCGCAGCCAGGTGACCGAGTCGGCGTCGAGGTGGTTGGTCGGCTCGTCGAGCAGCAGCGTGTCGTGCCCGGCGAACAGGATGCGGGCCAGCTCGACCCGCCTGCGCTGGCCGCCGGACAGGGTGCGCAGCGGCTGGGCGAGCAGCCGGTCGGGCAGGCCGAGGCTGGCGGTGACCCGCGCGGCCTCCGCCTCGGCCGCGTAGCCGCCCGCTGCCGTGAAGCGCGCCTCGGCCCTGGTGTAGGCCTTCATCGCCTTGTCGGGGTGGGTGGCCATCCGCGCCTCGGCGGCACGCATCGACCTGACGATCTCGTCCAGGCCGCGCGCCGACAGCACGCGGTCGGCGGCCGTCATGTCGAGGTCGCCGGTGCGCGGATCCTGCGGCAGGTAGCCGACCGAGCCGACGCGGGTGATCTCACCCTCGGCGGGTACGGCTCCGCCTTCACCTTCACCTTCGCCGGACAGGATCCTGGTCAGTGTCGTCTTGCCGGCGCCGTTGCGGCCGACGAGTCCGATCTTGTCGCCGGGGGCGACGCGGAAGGTGGCGCCGGACAGCAGCAGGCGGGCGCCGACGCGGACAGAAATATCACTTGCGGTAAGCATTTTGGTTACGCTCCGTATTAGCCAGAAGACACAGGTGTGGTGTGGGACCTGGTTTCCCGGCTAGGAAATACGTGACGTAGCCACGTCCCGGAGTATAGGCAGGCTGGTCGGAGGCTCGCCACGGGATATTGTCGGTGGCTCGGCGTAGCGTCCCGGTTGTGAACCGTACCGATCGGCTCTACGCGCTCGTGGAGGACCTGCGGGCGATCGCCCCCAAGTGCCGATCCGCGCGCGACCTCGCCAAGCGGTTCGAGGTGAGCGCGCGGACCATCGAGCGTGACATCGCCGCGCTCCAGGAGTCCGGCGTGCCCATCTACGCCGAGCCGGGCCGCAAGGGCGGCTACGCGATCGACAAGAAGATGTCGCTGCCGCCGCTCAACTTCACCCCTGCCGAGGCGGTGGCCATCGCCGTCGCGCTCAGCCGCTCGGGCGACCAGCCCTTCGGCCGCCAGGCGCGCAGCGCGTTACGCAAGGTGGTCGCGGCCATGCCGGGGCCCGAGGGGGAGCTCGCCAGGGAGCTGGCCAGGCGGGTGCAGCTCGTCGAGCCCGCTCCCGGGGACGAGGTGGCGCTGCCACTGGGCGGCGAGGGCATCTCGCGCGCGATCGAGGACGCGTTGCTGCGTCGGCGGGTGCTCACGCTCGACTACGTCGACAGGAAGGGCATCCTGACCTCGCGCGACGTCGAGCCCGGTGTGTTCCTGGGCGGGCGTGGCGGGTTCTGGTATCTGGTGGCCTGGTGCAGGCTCCGTGACGACGTGCGGGTGTTCAGGCTCGACCGCATCGCGGCGGCGGCCGTCACCAACGAGCGGTCGCCGGAGCGGCCGCTGGAGGGGTACGTCTCCGACGTCCCCGAGATGATCGTGAGAGGGACGATTATCGATTAGTCAATCGAAAACACCGACATAGGGTTGTCGCCATGCCGTCATATCGTTGTTGTGTTCGACAAACGAGGAGGGCATGCCATGGACAACACCGTCACCTGGTTCGAGGTCGCCACCGACGACCCCGAGGGTGCTGAGCGGTTCTACGGGTCGCTGTTCGGGTGGACGTACCAGCGCGATCCGAACGCGCCGGTGGACTACCGGATGATCACCTATGCGGGGGGCTCGCAGCCTGCGGGTGGGTTGTTCAACACCAAGGGCGACCTGCCCGGGCATGCGATCTTCTGCGTGCAGGTGGCTTCCGTGGAGGCGGCGTGTGCGCAGGCGGAGGAGTTGGGCGGGAAGGTGCTGCACAAGTCGGTGGGTGACGGGTCCGGCACGGACTTCGCCTACCTGCACGACACGTCGGGCAACATGTTCGGCGTGTTCACGCAGGCCTGACTCTCTGGTTGTTTCCCTTCGACCCCAGTGACGGCCACTTTCCCGCCGTCACCGGAACCAGCGACGGGCGGTCTCCGTCGTCGCTGGCGCTCTCCGTGGCTGCTCCTGTGAGGGGTCGCGGAGGGGTTGCTCACCCTGCGTGGGGCACCTTCCCGCCTTCGCGGGGGTGAGCTGGCATACGTCCGTCACGCCCCGAGATGGCACCTTCCCCGCTGTCCGGGCCGGCGTTCGGTCGTCATGCAGCGGCCGCGTCTTCGCGGCCGCCCGCCCGGGCACGCCGCCGCCCGCCGACCGGCAGCGCGCCCGGGCCCGCCGATTTCCCCATGTCCACGCCCTTTCGGGGCTTCTTAGAGGCTTGTTGGTACGGCAGGCCACGGAACCCGCCACCCGCCGACCGTGGCCGGGCCCCGTCCAGGGCAACGCTCCCCGAGCGCGCAACGACCCGCCGTCACGGCACACACGTCGAGCGCCGTTGGTGACGGGGCGGGTCGCAGGGATGGCCGCGTCGTGGGAGACGCGCCGCGCCGCCCGCCTGTGCTGGTGCGCTCCGCTTCCATGGCCCTCGCGGATTCGAGGCCCTGCGCCTCTACGGTCCCGCGCCCCAGTGCCTCGCGTCCCCAAGGCCCCCAGGCCCCTAAGGCCCCCACGTCTGTAAGGCCCTACGTCCCTAAGGCCCCACGCCCCCTAAGGCCCCGCGCCCTCAAGGCCCCCGCGTTTATGGGCCTCGCGGTGGGGTGTGAGGGCGGGGCGTTCCCTGGGGTGGGTTAGAGGGCGGTGGCGTTCAGCCAGGTGGTCAGGAGGGTGGGGTCGCCGAAGGTGGTGAGGGTTTCCGGTGGGCGCCTGCCGTACACCATCAGCAAGAGCTCGGCCACAGGACCGCGCACCGCCACGTCGGCCTTGGTGTGCCCCCGGGTCCACGAGTACGCCGGGGGCATCGTGACCAGCCACTCGCCGTCGGTGTCCGTGGCGTGCAGGTGGAGGGTCTGGCCGTCCGTGGTCAGGTCGGCCAGGCGCGGCGCGATGTTGCGCGCGTGCGGCAGGTTGGCGAGGAACTCGTCGATCCCGTCCACCGCCGCGTCCTCCGGGATGGTGACGGACAGGCCCAGCGCCTGTTCCACGTCCGTGCGGTGGATGAGGGTCTCGTGCCACATCCGTCTCGGCCAGAAACGCACGTGCTGGTCGGCGCCCCACGCCCACACCGGCGCGTCCGGGTCGGCGGCCCGCAGGGTGGCCTTGAGCGGCTCTATGCCCGACGCGAGCCAGCCGGGCAGGTCCGTGCCGGGCGGGGGCTCTGGGGCGGCCTCGCGGAAGGACGGGCGAGAGGTGGCGTGGGTTCTGACGGTGTGCTCGGCCCACCGGTGGACCTGGCCCAGGTGGGTCACCAGGTCGGCGAGGGTCCAGCCGGGGCAGGTCGGCACGGGCGTCGTCAGGTCGGCGCCGGTGATCAGCGCGACGAAGCGGGTGGCTTCCTCGTCGAACCGCTCAAGGGGGTCTGTCATGTCTCCAGAGCCTAGAGACTCCAGGTGGGAGACGTCGCCTCCCACCTGGACGGTGATGGTCAGGCCTCTGACAGGATGTCGCTGGCGGCCTTCTCCGAGATGATCGCCGTCGGGGCCCAGATGAACAGGCCGGGGATGCGCGGGAACGCGCTGGCGTCCACGACGCGCAGGTTGACCGTCCCCCGCACCCTGAACTTGCTGTCCAGCACCGCCCCCGGGTCCCCGTCGGCCCCGATCGGGTTGCTGCAGGACGCGTGGTGCCCCCACGACTCCTTGCGGATCCACTGCGCGAGCTGCTCCGGGCTCGTCACCCCGGGACCGGGCCACACCTCGGTGCCCACCCCGGCGGCGGTGTTGATCCGGCGGACCATCTCCACCGAGTCGACCATCGCCGCCACGTCCTCGTCGCCCCCCTTCCCGTCGTCGAACTTGCGGAAGTTCACGAACGGCGGATGCGTCGGGTCGGCGGAGCGCAGCCGCACGGTCCCCATGCGCGACTGCGCGTAGCCCTTGAGCACCAGCCACGAGAACGTGTCGTGGACATATCCGGACTCGCCGTACCCGGGCACGTATCCGCGGAAGTCGGCGGGAGCGCCGAAGACGTACAGTTGCGCCCGCGGGTCGCTGCCGTACCGCCGCTTGATCCCGCCCACGACCCCGTTGAACGAGTACGGGCTGAACCCGCCGAACCCGAACTGGTCCACCCCAGACGCGATCGCCTGGCACGGGTCGGCGCCCTTGCCGAACGTGCAGAGCTGGATCAGGTCGAACGGCCGGTGCTTGGACGAAACCGTCACCTCATACCGGTCCTGGAGGTTCCCCCCCACCCCCGGCAGATCCACCTGTACGGCGATGCCGTGCTTGGCCAGGTGCTCGCGCGGCCCGATGCCGGAGAGCATGAGCAGCTGCGGGCTGTTGAACGCGCCACCGGCGACAATGACCTCCCGCCGCGCCCTGATCGTCTTGAGCGTGCGCGGCGCGCCCGGCTCGGCCATCGGCGAGGCCCCGTAGAGGTGCCGTCCGACCAGGCACTCCACCCCGACCGCACGGGCCCGGCCGTCGGCTGCGCGTTCGAGCACGATGCGCTTGGCCAGGATGTCGGTCAGCAGCGTGAGCCTGCTCGCGTAGCGGGTGGAGGCGGCGATGAGCATGTCGCGCACGCCGTACCTGACGCCGTTGCGCGTCATCTGCGGCGTCCTGACGAACCCCTGGGCGCCGTGGATGTTGCGCGGGTCGTTGACGGCGAGCGGGTCGTTGATCACGTTGCCGCCCGGCAGGTGGGCCGCCTCGTCCCGCGCGGCCCGCATGAGCGCGCCGAGCTGCGGGTCGATCTCGGCCGCCTCGATGAGGGCGGGCACCTCGACGGGCTGCCAGCCGAGCACGCTCTGCCAGTGCTCCCACATCCGGTCGGGTGACCACGAGGAGTCACCGGTGAGCCGCTCGACGAACGCCCAGTCCGACGGGTCGGGGTACATCGTGATCAGCGCGTTGTGCGCGGTGCAGCCGCCGAGGGTGGAGGCGCGCGGGTAGAGCACGCCGCGCCCCGGCACCCACTGGCTGTTGGTGCGGTTGAGCGCGGTGTCCGAGTACTGCTGGACGAAGTAGTCCCAGCGGATCGCCGTGTCGGAGCCGGACGCCTTGTTGTGCAGCGCGGGCGTCTGGTACCAGGTGCGGTTGCCCTGCGGCGGGCCCGCCTCCAGCACGATCACGCTGTATCCGGCGGCGGCCAGGCGGGCTGCCAGCGGCGCGCCGCCGGGCCCCGAGCCGATGATCACGTAGTCCGCCTCGTCGGCCGCTGCGGCGTCCGCCGCCGACACGCCGAGCGCGAGCCCGCCCGCTGTGAGTGCGCCCACTTTGAGAAGCGCGCGCCGGTCCATTCCCGTCATCACAGAATCCCTCCGAAATATCCGGGGGGATTCACCTTGTGTCGTGATTCAATCACACAGAGTAACTAGGAGATGGTTATGAGAAGAACTGTCGTCGCGGCGGGCGCAACATGCTCGCTGCTGGCGCTGGCCATAGTCGCGGGGCCCGGCACTCAGGTGAGCGAGGCCTCCAACCACGTCGACTCGCCCACGCAGATCCTCGATCCGCAGATGGACGTCACCGACCTGTACGCCTTCACCAGCCCGGACCGTCCGGACACGGTGACGGTCATCTGGAACTACATCCCGTTCGAGCTGCCCGTGGTGCCGCTGCCGTGGTACCGGTTCGCCACCCAGGGCTACTACGACCTGCACATCGACAAGGACGGCGACGCCAAGGCCGACCTCACCTACCGCTGGTGGTACCGCAACGGCGACGGCAGCGGCGACCCGAAGGCGCCGCCGAGCAAGGGCTACCCGGACTTCCCCGCCGAGGGGGAGGTCGACGACCCGAGGGACGCTCCGTACAACGGTCAGGGTGTCGACGCGACGCCGACGCGCAGGACCTTCATCCCGCAGACCTACAAGCTGGAGCTGCTCAGGCCGGGCAAGCCGACCCAGGTGCTGCTCGACTCCGCGCCGGTGTCGCCGTGGCCGCTCGGCCTCGACTACAGGAACAAGTTCGAGGAGGCGATCGTCCCGCTGCCGAACGGCGGCAAGACGTTCTCCGGGCCGGTCAAGGACCCGTTCTTCTTCGACCTGCGCACGATCAGCCTCACCAGGATCGGCAACCCGGTCGCGCCGCCGTTCGACTTCTTCGCGCCGTTCAACGTGCACACGATCGCCATCCAGCTGCCGAAGAGCGAGCTGGCGCTCAAGGGCGACGTCGAGCGCAATCCGGTCACCGGCATCTGGGCGACCTCCTCGCGCAGGACGCTCAACCTGAGCGGGGACGGCAAGCCGGCCTACCGGCAGGTCTCCAGGCAGGGGCTGTCGATGTTCGGCGACAGCGTCAACCCGCACCCGCTGCGTGACTTCTACCACGCGTCGGAGCCGGTGAGCGACCAGAACAACAAGCTCATGCAGGCCGGGATCCGCTACCCGTACGCGTCGGCGCTGCTCGCGCCTGGCCTGCTGCACCTGCCGCCGCCCGGACCGCGCCTCGACTTCGAGCAGGTCTTCCTGCGCGGGATCGCCAAGCAGACCGGGCCGATCAAGATCGACCTGAACTCGCACGTGCTCAACGCGGACGTCGACCCGGCCAAGGTCGTGCCCGCCGAGATGACGCGGCTGAACATGGCGATCCCGGTGACCGCCAAGCCCAACAGGTTCGGCGTCATCGGCGGCGACCTGCAGGGCTGGCCGAACGGCCGCAGGCTCACCGACGACGTGACCGTGTCGTTCATGCGGCTGGCCATGGGTGAGCCTATGACGCGGGGCAGCCTGCTGCCGACCTGGTTCAGCCCGGTCACGGGCCCGGCCAAGCCGATCAGGGCGACCTTCCCGTACGAGGCCTACCCGGACATCCGCTGACAGTACGGCGGGGCGTCAGCGATGGCGCCCCGCCGGTCTACCTGGAGAAACCCCTATGCGCCGTGCACTTCTGACCCTGGGTCTGGCCACGCTCGTGGCGGGCGGGACCGTCGTCGCCTTCGGCCCGCTGCGTGCCGCCGACCGCCCCCCAGCCCCAGCGCCGTCCTTCGGCCTCAACACCGTCGTCGACGCGGCCCAGCGGAAGACCCGCACCGCGCCGCAGGACCCGGCCGCGTGGGCGCAGCTCGGGACCGCCTACGTCGAGGAGGCCAGGTTCACCGCTGACCCCGCGCTGTACGGCAAGGCCGACGGCGCCTTCGCCACCTCGCTCAGGCTCCAGCCGGAGGGCAACCTGGCCGCGCTGGTCGGCAAGGGCGCCCTGGCGCTGGCGAAACACGAGTTCGCCCAGGCCAGGGACCACGCCCTGGCAGCGCGCGCGATCGACGGCACCCACGTCCCCCTGTACGGCGTGCTGAGCGACGCCTACCTCAACCTGGGCGACTACAAGCAGGCGGAGAGCGCGCTGCAACGCATGCTCGACCTCGGCCCCAACGTCGCCTCGTTCCTGCGCGCCGCGCACTTCTTCGAGCTGACCGGCCGCCCGTCGCGCGCCGACGAGGCGATGTCCCTGGCGATGGACGCCGCGGTCATGCCCACGGACGTGGCGCTGACCTGGTTCAGGCGCGGGGAGCTGGCCTGGCACCGGGGCCTCCTGAAGGACGCCGCCGAGGCCTACGCGCAGACCCTGGCCATCGTGCCCGGGTTCGCCCCCGGGCTGGCCGCGCGCGCCAGGGTGTCGGCGGCGCAGGGCGACACGTCCGCCGCCGTCAAGGACTACACCGCCTCGATCGCCCGCTACCCGAACCCGTCCGTGATCGTGGAGCTCGGCGAGCTGCACCGGCGGCTGGGCGACGAGGCCGCGGCCACACGCCAGTTCTCGCTGGCCGCCTCGGTGCTGAAGCTGTCGGGCGACCGGCTGGGGCTCGGCACCTACGAGGCCGCGCACGGGGACGCCGCCCGGGGAGTGCGGCTGCTGCGCCAGGAGTTCGAGGCGCGCGACAGCGTCGAGGTCGCCGACGCGCTGGCGTGGGCGCTGCACAAGGCGGGGCGTTCCAAGGAGGCGCTGGGCTTCGCGGCGAAGGCGGCGCGGCTCGGCACGCGGGACGCGTTGTTCGCCTACCACCGGGCCGAGATCCAGGACGCGCTGGGGCACGCCGCTGCCGCCCGCCGCGAGCGCGACGCCGCCCGTGCGGCCAACCCCTACATTCCTGCACAGAACCCTCACAGGTAGTACGCAGCGCCCCTACATCGGCCTGCTTTGCTGGCTGGCGTGACAGAACCCTATTGGGGCGTCCCCGTGGTGATCGCCGCGCTGTGCGCGACCGTCGGCACGATGCTGGAGACCAGGCTCGTCGTGGTCATGCACGCGACCTGCCTGGGCGATGACGGTTTCGCCGGCGGCATCTGGGTGCTGTCCAGGTTCGCGCTGTTTCCCTCGATCTCCGTGGCCTCGGCGGCGTTCGCCCTGCCCTTCGCGCAGCTCGCGCGGTTGCCGTGGGGGTGGGCGCGCCCGGTCGCGCTCGCCCTCACGGTGGCCGTCTCCTTCGCCGGGCCGATGGTGCTGACGCTCCACGACCTGGCCGACTTCGGAGCCTGCGCCTAGGCGGGGCAGGTGGTGCCCTCCGCGGGGACCTTGCCGTCGTTGAGGTAGGCGTCGACGGTCTTCTGGACGCACCTGTCGCCCGACATGTAGGCGCCGTGGCCCTCGCCCTTGTAGGTGACCAGCACCGCGGTCTTGAGCTGGGCCGTCAGCTTGGGCGCCCACTCGTACGGCGTCGCCGGGTCGCCCTTGCCGCCCACCACGACGATCGGGCCGGAACCCGTCGCGTCCACGTGCTTGGCCTCGTCGCTCCCCGGCACCGGCCACACCGAGCACAGCGACCCCGACCCCGCGTTGCCGAACAGCGGGGAGATCTTCAGCGCCGCGTCCTCGGTGCGTTCGAGCTCGGCCGCGCCTGGGCGCTCGGCGTTGTCCACGCAGGTGATCGCCGGGAAGCTGGACATCTGGGTGTTGTAGGTGCCGTTGGGGTTGCGGCCCGCGTAGGAGTCCGCGAGGTACAGGAGGATCTCGCCGTTGTCCTTCATCGCCTCGGCCAGGCCGGTCTCCAGCAGCGGCCAGGACAGCTCGGAGTACAGCGCTGCTGCGACGCCCGTGGAGGCCAGGCCCTGGGTGAGCTCGCGGTCGCCGACCTTGATCGGGTCGGTGGTGAGGCGGGAGAGGAGCTTGTCCACGTTGCGGTTGGCGGTGGGGACGTCGTCGCCGAGCGCGCACTTCTCCTTCACGCAGGCTCTGAGGAAGCTCTCGTAGGCCTGCTGGAACCCGGCGGTCTGGACGAGGGTGCGCTGCTCGAAGGTGACCGTGGGGTCGAGGGGGGCGTCGAGGACCATGCGTCCCACGTTCGCCGGAAATTTCGTGGCATAGACCGCGCCGAGTTGCGTGCCGTACGACATGCCGAAGTAGTTGAGTTTGGGGTCGCCGACGGCGGCCCTGATGCGGTCCATGTCCTGGGCGGCGTTCACGGTGCCGACGTAGGGGAGGACCTTGCCCGAGTCCTTCTCACACAGCCCGGCGAACTTCTTGTTCGCCGCGTCGGTCTCCGCCTGCGTCTGCGCGTCGTCCGGCTGGGTGTCGAGGGCGGAGAAGGCGTCCATCTCGGCGCCGTCGCCGCACCGCACACCCGCGCTGCGCTCGACGCCGCGCGGGTCGAAGCTGACCAGGTCGTAACGCGCGTTGAGGACGCTGAACGCCTTGCCCGCCTGGGCCAGCGTGTCCACGCCGGAACCGCCCGGCCCGCCGAAGTTGAACACCAGCGACCCGAGCTTGCCTGACTTGCCGGTGGCCGGGATCTTGATGAGCGCCAGGTTCAGCTTCTCGCCGCCGGGCTTGGCGTAGTCGAGCGGGACCGGCAGCGTCGCGCACACCTCGGTGGACTTGGCCTCGGGCGGTTCTCCGTCGGGCCGCTGGAGATCCGTGCACGCGCCCCAGGCGAGCGGCTGGACCGCGGCCGGGCTCGGATCGGCGGCGGGCGGCTGGGCGTTCTGAGTGGTCCCGCACGCGGCGGCCATCGTCATCAGTGCGGCTGCGGCGAGCAGGCGGCGCATGGTCGTCCCCTTCGTGATGATCAGGGGAGATGCGATCACTCTACGTGAAGCGCCAGGAAAGAGGGTGAGGCGGCACGTACCCCTCCTGAACGCGCCGCCTCAATACGTCTCACGGTGCGCACCCGAAACTATGACGCGCCTTTTTCAAAGAACTTCAGATCTTGTACGGCGGAGCCGTGGGACGCGCCACCCGCCGCAGGTGGCGGGCCCCGTCGGGAGGGTGACGCTCACCGAGCGGACGTGGCGGGCCGCCGTCACGGCGTCCCTGTGGCGGCGTTACGGCGGCCAGCCGTGCACGGTCGTCGTCGCGTGTCCCTGGAGGCCCTCAGCCCCGTGCGGCGACTGGGCGTCTCCTGGCTTCGCCGTACCAAAAGAAGAACGGGCTGGGCCTTACTGGCCCCAGCCCGAGCTTCTTCTCAGACGCCCATTGACTGGGTGTCGTTGCTCTCGGCGCCGCCTGCCTCGGTGACGCCGTTCTTCAGGTGGTACTTCGCGATCGCCTCGCGCAGCACGTCAGCGCCCAGCTCACCCCGCCGCACCAGCTGCGTGAGCACCGCCAGCGTGATCGACGCCGCGTCCACGTGGAAGTGGCGCCGCAGCGCCGACCGCGTGTCCGACAGCCCGAACCCGTCGGTCCCCAGCGACGACCAGTCACCCGGCACCCACTGCGCGATCTGGTCCTGCACGGCCTTCATGTAGTCGCTGACCCCGACGAACGGCCCCTGGGCGTCCTTCAGGGCCGTCGTGACGTAGGGGACGCGCTGCTCCGACTCCGGGTTGAGCAGGTTGTGCTCCTCGCACGCCAGCGCCTCGCGCCGCAGCTCCGACCACGACGTCGCCGACCACAGCGTGGCCGACACGCCCCAGTCCTGGGCCAGCAGCCGCTGCGCCTCGACCGCCCACGGCCCGGCCACACCCGACGAGAGGATGTTGGCCTTCGGGCCCTCGGCCGAAGGAGCGTCGGCGAACTTGTACAGCCCCTTGAGCAGCCCCCCGACGTCGAGGTTCGCCGGCTCGGCGGGCTGGATGTACGGCTCGTTGTAGACGGTGAGGTAGTAGAACACGTTCTCCTGCTGCTCGCCGTACATGCGGCGCAGGCCGTCCTTGACGATGTAGGCGGTCTCGTAGGCCCAGCTCGGGTCGTAGGAGACGGCCGCCGGGTTCGTCGAGGCGATGAGCGGCGTGTGCCCGTCCTCGTGCTGCAGCCCCTCGCCGTTCAGCGTCGTACGGCCGGCCGTGGCGCCCACCAGGAACCCGCGGGTCATCTGGTCGGCCATCTGCCACATCTGGTCGCCGGTGCGCTGCCAGCCGAACATCGAGTAGAAGATGTAGATCGGGATCATGTGCTCGCCGTGCGTCGCGTACGACGTGCCGACGGCCGTGGTCGAGGCCATGGAACCGGCCTCGTTGATGCCCTCGTGCAGGATCTGCCCGGTGACCGACTCCTTGTAGGACAGCAGGAGCTCGCGGTCCACGGCCTCGTACGTCTGGCCGTGCGGGTTGTAGATCTTCGCGGTCGGGAACATCGCGTCGAGACCGAACGTGCGCGCCTCGTCCGGGATGATCGGCACGAAGCGGTGGCCGATCTCCTTGTCGCGCATGAGGTCCTTGAGCAGCCGGACGAAGCCCATCGTCGTGGCGACCTGCTGCTTGCCCGAGCCCTTGGCGAACTGCTTGTAGACGTCGTCGCCGGGCAGCTTGACGGGCTTGGCGCGGAGCACGCGCTTGGGCAGCACGCCGCCGAGGGCCGCGCGCCGCTCCTTCATGTAGGCGATCTCCTCGTCGTTCTCCCCGGGGTGGAAGTACGGAGGGAGGTCGCCTTCGAGCGCGGAGTCGGGGATCGGCAGGTAGAGCCGGTCGCGGAACTCCTTCAGCTCGGCCTTGGACATCTTCTTCATCTGGTGCGTCGCGTTGCGCGCCTCGAAGTCCTTGCCGAGCGTCCAGCCCTTGATGGTCTGGGCCAGGATGACCGTCGGCTGGCCGACGTGCTCGCGGGCCGCCTTGAACGCCGCGTAGACCTTGCGGTAGTCGTGGCCGCCGCGCGACAGCTTGCGGATGTCGTCGTCGGTCAGGTGCTCGACCATCTTGCGCAGGCGCGGGTCGCCGCCGAAGAAGTTGTCGCGGATGTAGCCGCCGGACTCCACGGAGTAGGTCTGGAACTGCCCGTCTGGCGTGGTGTTCATCTGGTTGACCAGCACGCCGTCGACGTCGGCCGCCAGCAGCGGGTCCCAGTCACGGCCCCAGACGACCTTGATGACGTTCCATCCGGCGCCGCGGAAGTAGGACTCCAGCTCCTGGATGATCTTGCCGTTGCCGCGCACCGGACCGTCGAGCCGCTGCAGGTTGCAGTTGATGACGAAGGTGAGGTTGTCGAGCTCCTCGCGCGAGGCCAGGCCGATCGCGCCGAGCGACTCGGGCTCGTCCATCTCGCCGTCGCCGAGGAAGGCCCATACGTGGCTTCTCGACGTGTCCTTGATCTGGCGGTTGAGCAGGTAGCGGTTGAACCGCGCCTGGTAGATCGCGCCGATCGGGCCCAGGCCCATGGAGACGGTCGGGAACTCCCAGAAGTCGGGCATGAGCCGCGGGTGCGGGTAGCTGGGCAGCCCGTGGAAGCCGTGGCTCAGCTCCTGGCGGAACGCGTCGAGCTGCGCCTCGTTGAGACGGCCCTCCAGGAAGGCGCGGGCGTAGATGCCCGGAGCCGCGTGACCCTGGAAGAAGACCTGGTCGCCCGACTCGCCGTGGTCCTTGCCGCGGAAGAAGTGGTTGAAGCCCACTTCGTAGAGGGAGGCGGCCGAGGCGTAGGTCGCGATGTGACCGCCGACGTTGGTGCGCGCGTTGGCGCGGGAGACCATGACGGCCGCGTTCCACCGGATGTAGGCGCGGATGCGCCGCTCGACGTGCTCGTCACCGGGGAACCAGGGCTCGCGCTCCGGCGGGATGGTGTTGATGTAGTCGGTGCTGCGCAGACCGGGCACACCGACCTGGTGCTCGCGGGCGCGCTCCAGCATGCGGAGCATCAGATAGCGGGCCCGGGTACGGCCCTCCGTCTTGACGACGTTGTCGAGCGACTCGAGCCACTCGTTGGTCTCGCTGGGGTCGACATCAGGCAGCTGGCTGGGTAGGCCGTCGCTGATGATCGAGAAACGCTGGCGTCCGGAAGCCACTGGGTCTCGCCTTCCGAGGTGGACTGATGTCTGGTCTGGGTCGCCTTCCATCCTGGTCGCTAACTCCGGAAAGTGCATCTCTACTCACCGGTAACCAGAACGTCCCTGCTGGCAGGCCACCACAAGTGGCCTAGACCACCGATGGTAGGACGAATCGCCACCAAAGGTTACCCTGGGGCGACGATTTATCAAGACTAGAAAAGCCACGAAATTTCCGGGCGCCCTTCGGAGGGCCGCCGGGAGGCTTCGCGAATATACCGTCGCCCCGCCTTCGAGGATCTCCCCGGCCGCTATAGGGAAGATGGTGTGACGGTCACCCCGGCCCTGGGCCCGTAACGTTTTGGCGTTGATTGCCCCACCCCTCTTTGGGGGAGGGGCTTTCCTTGCGGGCCGTGCCGTACGAGTGTGGGGATATGAACGCGACCGTGGGAGACCGGCTGCTCGTGCACGGCAAGACCGTTGGCGACGCGGACCGGCGCGGCGAGATCATCGAGGTGAAAGGCGCCGGGGGCGGGCCACCGTACGTGGTCCGTTTCGACGACGGGCACACCCGCCTGGTGTTTCCCGGACCTGACGCGGTGGTCGTGCCGAAGTAGGATTTCCGTGTGAGATCACAGGTCATCGAGGTGACGACGGGTTCGAAGGAGCGGGTGTACGACATCACCTCCGAGTGCGAGGCCTTCGCGCGCACGCAGGGCGACGGTCTGCTGCACGTCTTCGTCCCGCACGCGACAGCGGGCGTGGCGATCATCGAACTCGGCGCGGGCAGCGACGACGACCTGCTCGCAGCGCTCGGTGACCTTCTGCCCGCAGACGACCGCTGGCGGCACGCGCACGGATCGCGCGGCCACGGCCGGTCACATGTGATGCCCGGTCTCATACCGCCCTACGCGACTATCCCCGTCATCAGTGGGAAGCTCGCGCTGGGCACGTGGCAGTCCATCGCCATCGTCGACCTGAACGTCGACAACCGTGAACGCCAGGTTCGCCTGTCGTTTTTGTCTGATTGATTCTTGTCGACCGCGGCTGACCCCGTGGCGACCGTTGACGACTGAGGGTCACAGCGTGTGGACTGTCCCGAAGCGATAACCCATACCAGGAGGGATACAAGTGAGCGCGACCGCGGGTCAGGCGCAAGGCGAACGCGGCCTGGCCGAACGACTTGGCCTCAAGCCAGGTCAGGTGGTGCAGGAGATCGGTTGGGACGAGGACTCCGATCAGGAGCTTCGCGAGTCCATCGAGGACCTGACCGGTAACGAGATGCTGGACGAGGAGAGCTACGACGTCGTCGACGTGGTGCTCATGTGGTGGCGCGACGGCGACGGAGATCTCTTCGACGCGCTGAGCGACGCCCTGCGTTCACTCGCTGAGGGCGGCCAGATCTGGCTGCTGACTCCCAAGGCCGGCCGTGACGGCCATGTGGAGCCCAGCGACATCGGTGAGGACGCCACTACGGCCGGCCTCTCCCAGACCAGCAGCATCTCCGCCACGTCCGACTGGTCGGGGACCAGACTCGTCGCACCCAAGGGGCGACGCTAGCGATCCATGGCTGTTCCTCAGGGCTCCTTGGCTCCGGATTTCGAGCTGAAGGACCAGCACGGCGTCCCCGTCAGGCTCTCCGGCCTGCGGGGGCGGCGCGTCGTGCTGGTCTTCTTCCCGCTCGCCTTCAGCGGCGTGTGCACCAGTGAGCTGGCGGCGCTGTCTTCCGCGCGGTTGCCCGCCGAAGTCCTCGCCGTCTCAGTGGACTCCGTTTTCACCCAGCGTGCCTGGGCGGACCAGGAGCATTTTTCGTTCCCACTGCTCTCCGATTTCTGGCCACACGGACAGGTCGCTCGGGCGTACGGTGTCTTCGACGAGGAAAGAGGGTTCGCGCTCCGCGGAACCTTCATCCTCGATGGCGACGGCGTGATCCAGTGGTCGATCGTGAACCCGATCTCCCAGCCGCGTGACGTCGCCGACTACCTCAAAGCCCTTTCTTAACGGAGGAAGCGATGCCCTGCTATCGCTGCGGGGCCCGGCAGACCGACCCGGTGCGCGGCGCGAGCCCGTGGAAGCGCGGGGTGCGCGCCGAGACCCAGGTGCTGATCTGCCCGGACTGCCAACGGGAGCATGACCTCGACCTCGACGCGTGCGCCTCGTGCGCGTCCACGGCGCTGATCTGCCGGCTGGGCGAGGTCGAGTGCCGTGCCTGCGGATCTGTACGGCTGGCGCAGGCTTCCCGGGAGCTGGTGACCTCGGGGGCGCCGCCCGGGCTGTCCGCCGAGGTGGAAGCAGCGCTGAATCGGGTGCTCGGCCGTACCTGATGTGCTGATTTATCGGCATCCTGCGCTATCGTTCTGTGCCGTTCACCAGCGAGGGGATGCCATGAGTTCTTACGTCGTAGCGCTCGACGTCGGTGGCACGTCCATGAAGGGCGGCCTCGTCGACTCGGCAGGCACCGTGTTGCTCACCGAGCGGCGTCCCACCCCCAGGTCCGAAGGTCCTGGGGCGGTCGTGGCGACGATCCGCGACTTCATCACGCACCTGGCCTCGCTGGGCGGCGGCACCCCTGACGGGGTCGGGCTGGCCGTACCCGGGCTGGTCTCGCCCTCGACGGCGGTCTACTCGGCCAACATCGGGTGGCGCGACGTGCCCGCCTCGGAGTTCACCACGCTGGACGTACCCGTCATGCTGGGACACGACGTGCAGACCGGCGGGCTCGCCGAGAGCGTGCTCGGGGCTGGTCGCGGGGTCTCGGACTTCCTTTTCCTGCCCATCGGGACGGGCATCGCGGGAGCGATGGTCCTGAACGGTGCTCCGTACGGCGGAGCCTCGGGGTGGGGCGGCGAGATCGGCCACATCCCGGTCTTTCCTGACGGGGAGGAGTGCGCGTGCGGGCAGTTCGGCTGCCTGGAGACGTACGCGTCGGCCGCCTCGGTAGGCCGCCGTTACAGCCTCCGCGCAGGCCTGGAGGGCGTACGCGCCGAGCAGGTGGTCTCCTCGGACGACCCGATCGCCGTAGAGGTATGGGACGAAGCCGTAGAGGCCCTCTCCTTGGCCCTGGCCACGTACACGCTGTTGCTGGACCCCTCGGTGATCGTCCTCGGCGGCGGCCTGGCCGAAGCCGGTCCTGCCTTGTTCGACCCGGTGCGTACGCGGTTGGTGAAGCGCCTGGCGTTCCGTGACGCGCCGCCGCTGGTTCCGGCGGCGTTGGGGGTGGACGCGGGGATGTTGGGGGCGTCGTTGCTGGGCTGGCGCGCGGCGGGGCGTCCGGAGTTGGGGCCTGGGTGGGATTTGGATGTGCGATCGGCGCCTGCGGTGTCGTAAGGTGTAGTGCCGATCAGGGGCGGTTAGCTCAGGGGTAGAGCACTCGCCTTACAAGCGAGGGGTCACTGGTTCGAAACCAGTACCGCCCACCTGCACTCAGAAGCCCGGTAGCGATCTTGCTACCGGGCTTCGTGCCATTTACGTGCCATCAGGTCTTGGGTAGGTCGTCTCGTCCGCGTGGACGGTAGTGAGTCATCGAACCTGAGGCATTGACCTGACTCGGTTGCGCCAGCGCCAGCCACCTGGCAGAGACGAGCAGGTCCTCGCCGACTCTGGCGATCAAGAACATCGCCTGACTCCTCATCGATCAACTGATCGCCAGGTGCGAGCAGTACGCCTGGCTGGGCATTTTGCCATGGTGTGAATCAAGGCGGTCAGGTCGGCGTACTCGATCTGCCCGTCTGCCATGCTGGTGTTAAAAATTCTTGACGTGGTGTCTGGTTTCTTTTACATTGCCACTATGTCGTACGAAGAGAAGGGCACGTGGGTCTACCTGCTGGCCACGGTTGGGGCCTTCGCGGGCTATGTCGTGGTCATGCTGGGGCGGCCGGCCTCCGGGTTCGTGGCGCCGATGCTCTGGTGCATCGGGATCGCGATCGGGGCGTCGATCGTCGGGCGGATCCTTCTGGAGATCGCTAAACCGAGTGAGACCCACAAGGGGGATGCCCGGGATCGGGAGATCCATCGGTTCGGGGAGTACGTCGGGGGGGTTGTTCTCGGGGTTTGCATGGTGGTGCCGCTGGGGCTGGCGATGGTGGACGCTGCGTCGTTCTGGATAGCCAGTGCCATCTATGCGGCGCTTACCCTCTCCACCTGTGTCGGGACCGTGCTGAAGATCGTCGCCTATCGGCGGGGGCTCTAGGTATGGGGAAGCCGACCAAGGTCACCAACTCGATCAGGGCGCTCAGGTTCGCCCACGGCGAGATGACCCAGGCAGACCTGGCTCGGCGGCTCGACGTCACCAGGCAGACCGTCATCGCCATCGAACAGGGCCGCTACTCGCCCTCCCTGGAAGTCGCCTTCCAGATCGCCAGAGTCTTCGGCGTCCCTCTCGACGCCGTCTTCCAATATCCCGAGGAGTGAATCGTGTCCAGAATCACCGGAGTGCTGTACCTCTTACTCGCCGTGTTCAGCGGCCTGCCGTTCCTTCTGCTGACCGAAAGGGTCATGGTGACCGGTGACGCGGTCGCCACCACCAGGAATCTCCTCGCCAACGAGACGCTGGCCAGGGTCGGGTTCGTCGGCGAGATCCTGGGGCTCACCTGCTGGGTGCTGCTCGGGGTCGCGTTCTACCGGCTGCTCGCGCACGTGGGGAAGTGGGTGGCCGGGGTGATGGTCCTCTTCGTCGGGACCGGGGCGGCGATCATGGGAGCGGCGCTGATCAACTACTTCGCGGCGCTGCTGGTCGCCATGGACGGGTCCTACGCTGCGGGGTTGGGGCAGGTGGGGTCGGAGACCCTGGTCCTGCTGTTCCTCAACCTGCGGGTCAACGGGTATCTGGTCGCCCAGGTGTTCTTCGGGCTCTGGCTGCTGCCGCTCGGGTATCTCGCCTACAAGTCGGGGCGGTTCCCGAAAGCGCTTGCCGTTCTGCTTGTCGTCGGGTGCGCGGGGTACATCGTCGACATGCTGGCTCGCTTCCTCGTGCCTGACATCGCCCCGACGATCGCCCCGTTCGCCATCATTCCTGCCACGGTGGCGGAGTTCTGGATGGTGGGGTATCTCCTCGTGAAGTCACCGGCCAGGTTCCGTGTGGCGATCGCATGAGATGCTCGCGGTCATGACGGAATCCGAGGACCCCTCCATCCCCGAGAACTTTGAGTCGGTTCGATTCGTCGGAACTCTGGGCATGGTCGCCGGTGTCATCTTTTCGTTCGGGATCCTGGTCTTCGGCAGCGGCCCCCCTCCGTGGCCGTGGCTCGTCGGGCTGTGGGTCCTGGCGCTGGTCGGTGTGGGGTTGCGGATCGAGGCGGGGGTCCGCGAGCGGCGGCGCTCCTAGGCGGCGGCGAGGACGGGCAGGCTCCTCACCGCGTTCGGCGACCGCCAGGGCATCGCCCGCGTGGCCTTCCGCCCGTCGGGACGAGACTGGGGTCGTGCGGCAGAGGGAGCCGTTGCTCGCACTCCCGGACGTGCCGTCAGCGGGGTCTGCGGGCCTTCTTGGCCGGTTTCTTCTTGGTCGGTGGTGTGGGGGTACGGCCGCGCGAGCTGTTCGCCGTCCGGCCGCGGACGATGCCGATGAACTCCTCCATCAGGTCGCTCGTCTCGCCCGCCGGCCAGGCCAGCGCCACCTGCGACTGCGGGGCGTCCGTCACCGGGCGGTAGGTCAGGTCCTTGCGGTGGTGGAGGCGGGCCAGCGACTGCGGGACCACGAGCAGCCCTGCGCCCGCCGCGACCAGCTCGATCGCCTCCGCCGTTGTCTCTGGGCGTTCGAAGGCGGGCTGGCCTGGTCTGGCCGTCCAGTCGATGGTGTCGTCCAGCGGGTGGAAGACGTCCTCTTCGGCCAGGTCGGCTACGGTCACCTCGTCTGCGGCCGTCACAGCGTGGTCCTTCGGCACCACCACGACGGTGGTCTCCACGTAGAGCGGGATCGCGTTGAGGCCTTCGCGGTCGAGCGGCAGCCGTACGAAACCCGCCTCGGCCTCGCCGGTACGCAGCAGACCGGGTATATCGGCCGCGGGGACGGTCATCAGGGTGAGTGGCGTTTCCGGCACCCTTTCTGCCCAGACGGCGGCCCATTTTGCCGGGGTCACTCCGGGCGCGTACGCCAGCCGGAACACATCAGTCACCTCTTGAGGGTAGCGATGTCGGGGGAACCGGTCGCGACTGACTACCCTTGACGTCATGACCTCGCTCAAACCGAAGACGACCCAGACGATGAAGCCCGCCACGGCGGCCAAGAAGCTGGGTGTGCTCCTGTCGGCGACCCCGGCCGAGTTCCAGGAGGGCGTGGTTTCCAGGAGCGAGCTGAACGAACTGCAGGCGTCGCCGCCCGAGTGGCTCGCCGACCTGCGCCGCAACGGGCCGCACCCGAAGCAGGTGGTGGCGGCGAAGCTGGGCGTGTCGGTGTCGGGGCTGACGCGGGGCGGGATCACGGGGCCGTTGACGACGGCGGAGATCGACGCGCTGAAGTCGGAGAACCCGGCGTGGTTGGAACACGAGCGCTCGATCCAGGCCGAGGTCCGCAAGGAAGCCCTCCGCCTCAAGCAGCGCTAGGGAAGCTCCTCGCACGCGATGCCGTCGCCGTCACGGTCGAGGTCATCGATTCATATGGTCCTGAGCTTCCTGCTGGGTGGCGAGGTCCAGACAGCCGAGGTCACCTGAATGATCGCCCAGGTCGGGTTGGGCTGAGTGCGGGCGGCCAGTACGGTGCGGGGGTGGATATGCGACTTCCGGGCACCCTGGATGAGGTGGTTGCCGCTGAGCGGGCGGGGCAGGCTCTGCGGTATCTGTTCTTCTGGGGGCACCAGCCCACCCACGACGGGCGCGTCGGTGCGGGGTGTCTGTCGCAGTGGTGGCCCGTGGAGTTCAGCGAGGACGGGCACGTTTTCGCGTCCGCCGAGCACTACATGATGGCGCACAAAGCCTGGCTGTTCGACGATCACGAGACGGCCGCCAAGATCCTCGGTGCGCGTCACCCGGGTGAGGCCAAAGCGCTGGGCCGGGCCGTACAGGGCTTTGACGAGAGCGTCTGGGATGCGCGGCGCTTCGACATCGTGGTCCGTGGCAACGTTGCCAAGTTCGGACAGCACCCCGAGCTCAAAGAGTTCCTGCTCGCCACCCGCAACAGGGTGCTGGTCGAGGCCAGTCCTGTGGACCGGATCTGGGGCATCGGGCTGACCGCCGCGGACGAGCGCGCCGCCTCCCCCTCGACCTGGCAAGGGCTCAACCTGCTCGGCTTCGCGTTGATGGCGGCGCGCGAGGCGCTCGATCCGGGTCAATAGACTGGCGGGATGTTCGACGACAAAACGCAGGAGACGCTGCGCCGACTGCTTGACCTCGCCGAACATCCCTCCACCAACGAGGCGGAGCGGGCACTGGCGTTCGCGCGGATCCGGGCGCTCGTCGCGGTCCCCGAAGGGGATGCCCGCCGTAAGGCGCCTGTGGCCAGCATGGATGCCCAGCTTCTCACCAAGGTCAAACCTCTCCTGCGGCACGTCGACGAGGACGCGGTGGAGAACGTGCACGGGGAGTTGCACGCGTTCGGCATGCGGTACCGGATCATCTCCGAGGTCGCGGAGCAGCTCGCCAAGCTGCTGGACGCCCGTGCCCGCCTCGCCCCGGCCAAGCGGCGTCGGCAGGATGACGACGTCAGGGAGACCGCCGCCAGGCTGGCCTACCTGCTCCAGCGCACCGGCGGGTTCCGTACCCAGCGCTGGCGCAGCTAGAGGTCGAAACCCAGGAGGTCGCGCCGCGTCGCGGCGCCGAGCTTGGCCAGCACCGCGGCGACGTGGTTGTCGACGGTCCGTACGGACAACACGAGGCGTTCGGCGATCTCCGCGTTCGTCAGTCCCTGGCTCAGCAACCGCGCCACGTCCACCTGGCGCGCGGTCAGCCCCGCCGGGTTCCTGCGGGTGGAAGCGGCGGGACCGCGGGGGATGCGGGAGACGCCGTGCCCACGCAGCCGCGCGCGCACGATCCTGGCCAACGGCTCGGCGCCCAGACCGTCCAGGATGCCGAGCGCGGTCAGCATGTGGTCGGGCTCGTTGGAGTCCGCCAGAGCGCTGGCCTCCTCGTACGGGTAGCCGAGCGTGTGCCAGGCCGAGGCGGCCGCCGGCCACTTTTCAGCGAAAGGGTGGGGAAGGCCGATGTCGACCGGGGAACCCGAGCGGTTCAGCCAGTAGCCGAGTTCCGCGCGCAGCCGTGTGTGGCCCACCCGGCACGCCCAGGCGTACACGGGAGACGCGTGCCGTACGGCCGCGACCAGGTCGCCGCGCAGCCAGGCCGCCTCCGCCCGGCCGGTGGCGATCATGCCGACCCGGTCGATCTCCTCGATGGACTCGGCGATGGGCAGGGCCGTCGCGAGCAGCTCGTCGCCGCCAGGCAGGCCGCGCCGTACCCGGATCCGGCCCAGTACGGTCAGGGCCGCGCAGCGGGTGACCTGGAGCTGCCGGTCGAGCTTGACCTCGGCGTCGTCGACGGCCTCGTCCCAGTGGCCGCTGGCGAAGCCGACCAGGGCGCGCTCCACGTAGAGGTAGCCGAGGAAGCCCAGGTGTTCCGAGCCCTCGGCCAGGTCGATGCCCTCGGTGACGTAGCGGCGGGCCTCGCCCACGTCCAGTTCGTTGAGCAGCTCCCAGACGAGGTTGCAGTAGGCGCGGCAGGCGTGCTCGTCCTCGCCCGCCGCCAGTGCGACGCGCAGGCTGTCCTCCAGCGTGGCGCGCCCTGCCGCCTGGCCGAGGTGCCAGCGGGCCAGCGCCACGTTGTTCAGCGCGTGCGACAGGGTCGCCCTGTCGCCGACCTCGCGGGACAGCGCGACGGCCCGCTCGCCGTACTCGATGGCCTCGTGGTTGCGGTGGGCGAGCGCGTCGAGCTGGGCCTGGTTGCTGTACGCCAGGGCGAGCAGCCTGCGGTCGCCCGCCCCGGCCAGCACCTGGATGGCCTCCCGCGCCGCTGTCTCCGCGGGACGGCGCAGCCCGGCCCACCAGTTGATCCGCGACAACCAGCGCAACCCCGCCCCGAGCGCGACCTGGTCGTCGAGCTTGCGGCGCAGCTCGACGGCGGCCGCCTGCGCGGTCACGGCCGCTGAGGCGTCACCGAGCGTGTAGCACTCGATGGCGTACCCCTCCAGGAGCTCGGGCGTGGACTGCCTGGTCAGCGCGAGCCGGTAGTGGGCGGCCGCCTCGCGGTGCGCGCCCGCGCGCGAGGCCTCGCGGGCCGCCTCGGGGGCGAAGTGGTCGATCGCCGCCAGATCCCCCGCCTCAGCCGCATGGTGGACGAGCTGGGCGAGATCCCGGCCAGGGGAGGCCCGCAGGGCGGCCAGCACGCGCTTGTTGAGCTCCACCCGCCGCGCCCCCGGCAGGGAGTCGGCGATCGCCCGCCTGGTCAGCTCGTGCCGGAAGGCGACCCGCGCCGCCGAGACCCCGATCAGGCCGCGCCGTTCAGCGGGAGCAAGCACCGACAGGCCGTCCGGCAGCAGCGCGTCGGCCAGCCACCGCTCGACCGCGGTCGGCACGACGGCGAGCTGCTCCAGCGCGTCGGTGACAGCCCCGCCCAGCAGGTGCGTGCGCGACAGGACCGCGTCGACCACGGTCGGCGGCACCCCGCCGCCCTCGCCGTACGACAGCACCTCGCTGACGAAGAACGGGTTGCCCGACGTGGCCGCGTGCAGCTCGCCCGCGTCGACCATGGTGCCCGCGCTCAGCTGGCGCACCGCGTGCCTGGACAGCGGGCGCAGCGGCAGCCGGTGCAGCCTGGGCGCGCCGCTGGCGTAGCCGAGCAGGTGCTGCAGCGGGTGCTCCCTGCTCACCGCCTCGTCGCGATAGGTCAGCACGAGTACGGCGGGCAGCGAGGCGACCCGCCTGACCAGGTAACGCAGCACGTCGAGGGTCGCGTCGTCGGCCCAGTGCACGTCCTCGACGACCAGGACCGTGGCGGTCTGGCTCAGCTCGGCGTGCAGGGCGGCCAGCACCCGGTCGCGGTCGGCGCCCTGCCGTACGGCACGCGCCAGCTCCGGCCCGGTGCTGCCGATCAGGTCGCGGATGGGCCCGAGCGCGCGCGGGGTCGCCAGGTCGTCGCAGTAGCCGACCAGCACCCGGATGTCGCCGGGCAGGCTCTGGCGCAACGCCTCGACCAGGCTCGACTTGCCGATGCCGGCCTCGCCGTACACCAGGGCCAGGCAGCCGCGCCCGGCGCCCGCCTCGCGCGCGGCGTCGGCGAGCGTAGCGAGTTCTCCCTCGCGCTCCAGAAGCGGGCGACTCACGCCAGGATCATCCCGTGTTGATGGCAATGGTGACCGGTACCCCGTTGGTGATGATGTCATAGACGGGCGATGCGTTCCTGGAACCATCCACGAGGGCTTCCAACTCGGCAGCCGCAGCCTCGCCCTTGACTCGCATCATCACCCTGATCTTCGGGGTGGCGCCGCGCGGCAGCCCCATACTGGCCAGCAGGTCCACGTCGCATTCCACGGCGGATTCGACCGCGGTCAGGCTGATCCCCTCCCTCGCAGCCGCCTGGACCAGGGACGACGTCAGGCACGCGGCGAGCGCGTTGAGCAGGTGCTCGATCGGGGCCGGGGCCTCGTCGCCGCCGACCAGGACGGCCGGCTGGTCGGCGTGCAGGACCATGTCGCCCCGGCGGTGCAGGTGCTCCTGCCCGGCGCCGAAGAACTCGGTGATCCAGCCCTGGCTGCGCGACCCGGACACCCAGCGGTTGCGCACGCGGAAACGGAACCGGGCCAGCGACGGTCTGGACCGCACCGCATCCACGGTCGCCTGCAGGGTGGCGGTGTCGATGCCGTTGCATGAGGGTTTCATGACTTGAGCGTGACGGCGCGAATGCCATCGTGGTTACTCAAATGTGGTCGTAATCCCGACTTAGGTATCCGGCGCACCCGGGATGCGTAGGAGTTACCGATGTCGTGGCCAGGTGAGCAGAACTATGTTCGGGGGCGACCGATCCAAGGAGGATCCTCGCCATGTTCCCATCCATCACCCACGTCGCGCTCACCGTCTCCGACCTGCCGGTCAGTGTCGCCTGGTACCGCAGGCTGCTCGGCGCCGACCCCGTCCTGGACGAGGACACCGGGCCGTTCCATCACGTGGTGTTCGCGCTCGACAACGGGACGCTGCTCGGCCTGCACGCCTTCCCCGACCCCAAGCCGGGGCAGTTCGACGAGCGCAGCCCGGGGCTCGACCACGTGGCGTTCGGCTGCGCGGACCGCGCCGAGCTCGACAAATGGCGTCAGCATCTGGATGACCTCGGCATCTCGCGGGGCGAGATCGTCGACGCGCACTACGGTTCGGGCATGGCCGTACGCGACCCCGACGGCATCGCCCTCGAGTTCTTCGCCCCGCCCGCATGAGCTCCCCAGGCCTGAGCACCTCCGGCGTGAGCCACTTAGGCACCGTCCTCGGGGTGTGGGCCCACCCCGACGACGAGGCCTACCTGTCCGCCGGGCTGATGGCCCAGGCCCGTACGGCAGGCAGCCGCGTCGTGGTGATCACCGCGACCGAGGGCGAGCGGGGCACCGACGACCCGGCGCGGTGGCCGCCGCACGTCCTCGGCCCGCTGCGCCGTACCGAGCTGGACGAGAGCCTGGCCGCGCTGGGGGTGGCAGAGCACAGGTTCCTGGGGTACGCCGACGGCGGGTGCGCCGACGTGCCACGGGCGGCGGCCGTCGCCAGGATCGCGCAGATCATGGACGAGGTGCGGCCGGACACCGTGCTCACCTTCGGCCCCGACGGGATGACGGGCCACCCGGACCACCGGGCCGTCTCCGACTGGACCACCGCCGCCTGGCAGGTCGCCGGACGGCCGGGCCGCCTCTGGTACGCCACCACCACGGTCGGCTTCCACCTGCGGTGGGGCGCGCTCAACGCGCGCATCGGCGTGTGGGGCGCCGCGGGGCCGCCCCTTCCCGCCGAGCCGGGGCGGCTCGCCTACGTGATGACCTGCACGGGGGAGGTGCTCGACAGGAAGCACGCGGCGCTGCTCGCCCAGCGCAGCCAGACCGAGGCCCTGCGGGTGGCGATGGGGCCGGAGAAATATCGGGTCTGGTGGGCCGAAGAGGCCTTCGCCCTAGGATGTGAGGATGGCAGTCCTGATTCGCACCAGGGACGTGCCGTCCGCACGCCGGTATGACGCCTGGCGCGAGATCGTCTGCGACACCCTCGGCCCGCTCGACTTCCGCGCCGACCCCGATGTGCCGCTGCGCGGGCAGATCGACGCGGGCCGCCTGGGGGAGCTGGGCGTCGGCATGGTGCAGACCTCGACGCCGCACAGCGTGCACCGCACTCCGGGCCTGATCAGGGGCGGCAGCCCGGAGCTGTACCGGGTGCTGCTGCCCCTTTCCGGCAGCCTGCACCTGGTGCAGGACGGCAGGGCCACCAGGCTGGGCAAGGGCGAGCTGGCGGTCTACGACTTCACCAGGCCCTACGAGATCGCCTACGACGAGGCGGTGCGGCTGGCGGTGTTCTCGCTGCCGCGCGAGCTGCTCGCCGTACCCGCCCATCTGAACGCGGTGGCCATCGGGACGGACGGCGGCGCAGCGGCGCTGGCCGCGCCCCTCCTGGCCAGGGTGGCGACCGACCTGGAAACCTACGAGCCGGCCAGCGCGGCCAGGCTGGCCGGGGTGGTGACCGACCTGATCGTGACCACGGTCGCCGAGCGGTCAGGGCAGCCGGGCGGCGACGCCCAGGCCAGGACGCTCATGGTGGCCATCCACGCCTTCATCGAGGCCAACCTGGGCGATCCGGGCCTCGACCCGGCCACGGTCGCAGCGGCCAACCACGTGTCGCTGCGCCAGCTCCACCGGCTCTTCGCCGCCGAGCAGACGGGCGTGGCCGCCTGGATCAGGCACCGCAGGCTCGAACGCATCCGCAGGGACCTGGCCGACCCCGTCCACTACGCCACCAGCGTGAGCACGATCGCCGCACGGTGGGGGCTGGTCGACTCGGCCCACTTCAGCCGGTTGTTCAGCAGGACGTACGGCACGCCGCCCGTGGAATACCGGCGCGGAAAGTCAAGCGGGTGGCACGCGGACACAAGCCACGCACGTGCCCCTTCGCCACACTGAAGGCATGTCAACCACACTCTTCGTGAACCTGCCCGTCAAGGACCTCGACCAGTCGAAGAACTTCTTCGGCGCCCTCGGCTTCCAGCTCTTCGGCATGGCCGACGACATGGCCTCCGTCGTGATCAACGAGCGCACCCAGGTCATGCTGCTGGCCGAGCCCACCTTTGCCGGATACGCCAGGAACCAGGTGGCGGACCCCTCGGCGGCCACCCAGGTCATCCTGGTGTTCGGCCTCGACAACCCGGCCGAGGTCGACGAGATGGCAGAGAAGGCGCTCGCGGCCGGCGCCACGGCGATCGGCGAGCCCATCAACGACGGTGTCCGCTACCAGCGCGGCTTCGCCGACCTCGACGGCCACCAGTGGTCGGCCCTTTGCCTCGTCAAATGAACACGGTCCGCTCGGCCGACGGCACCCTGATCGCCTACGACCGCTCGGGCGAGGGCCCGGCGGTCGTGCTGGTCCACGGCGCCTTCACCGGCAGGACCCACCCCATCCTGTACGGCGTGGCCACCGCGCTCGCCCCCTGGTTCACCGTGGTGAACTACGACAGGCGCGGGCGCGGCGACAGCGGCGACACCCAGCCCTACGCCGCCGAGCGGGAGGTCGAGGACCTGGCCGCGCTGATCGAGGCGGTGGGCGGTTCGGCGATGGTGTTCGGCGGCTCGTCCGGCGCCGCGCTGGCGATCAGGGCGGCGGCGGGGAACCCGGCGATCACCAGGCTCGCGCTGTGGGAGCCGCCCTACCACGTCGACCCCTCGGCGCCGCCGATCCCCGACGACTTCGCCGAGCAGCTGGCCGGCCTGGTCAGGCGCGGGCGGCGGACCGAGGCGGCCGAGCGGTTCATGGTCGAGGCGGCCGAGGCGCCGCCCGGCTCGGGGGCCGGGCTGGAGCCGCTGGCGCACACCCTCGCCTACGAGGCCGCGGTCGTGGGGCCGGGCAACGCCCTGCCGTCCGGCCTGCTCGCCGCGATCACCCAGCCCACGCTCGTGCTGAACGGCGACCGCAGCCCGGCCTGGATGGCCAACGCGGGGAAGGCCGTGGCAGCGGGCATCGGGGGCTCCACCCACCGAATCCTGGAGCGCCAGGCACACAACGTCGATCCGGCCGCGCTCGCTCCCGAGCTGCTGGAGTTCTTCTGCAGATGAGCCGCCGCCCCTGGCCGGGGCGGCGGCTCCGCGGAGGAGAGCCCGCCCGCCGCACGCAGGCCGGTGATCTCGACAGGGTTTGACGCAGGTGAGCGGCGAAAGGTTGTCGCTTGACTTTCCCCGCCCGTGTGGCTTCCTGGAAAAGTGCCGGATGTCCTGACGTACCTGCGCTCTTTGCCCCGCATGACCAGGATTCCGACCCCCGCCGAGCTCGACGACGCGTTACTCCGGCTGGCGCGCGCCGACCGGCGGGCGTGGCGGGTCGAGCGCGTGGGCGCTTCGGCGGGCGGGCGGCCGCTGCGGGTGCTGTCCATCGGCAGCGGGGCGCGGCACGTCCTGGTGATCGGCGGGCCGCACGCCAACGAGCCGATCGGGTTCCTGACGATGTTGCACCTGGCCAGGCTGCTGGCCGAGCGCCCGGCGCTGCGCGAGGGACGGACCTGGCACCTGCTGCCCTGCCTCGATCCCGACGGCGCTGCCCGCATGATCACTCACTGGTACGGCGGGCCGTACGCGTTGCGCGCCTATCACCGGGGCTTCTACCGGCCGCCGATGGCGCAGCACCCGGAGGCGGCTTTCGGGCGCGACGAGCAGCCAGCGGGGACGGTCGCGCTCAAGACGCTCCTGCGCGAGCTGCGGCCTGCGGTGATGTGCTCGCTGCACAACGCCGACTTCGGCGGGGCGTTCTTCATCCTGAACCGGGCGTCGTTCGGGTTGCCGACGGTGTTGCAGCGGCTCACCGCTGCCTGGGGGATGCCGCTCAGCCGGAGCCACGCGGACACGTTCGGATGGCCGTCTCCTGGGCTCGGGGTGTATGTCCGGCCTTCCGCGGCTTCCCGGACGCATCTCAGTGCTTATGCGCAGCGGTACGGGACGTTGTCGTTCGTGCCGGAGGTACCGGTCTGGGCGGATCTGCGGAGTGCGTGTGGGCTCGCGTACGGCGTGCCGTACGACAGGGCGTTGTTGACGGCGGCTCGGGCGATCGGTGCGGACATGGATCGGCTGGAGGGGCTTTGCGGTGAAGGTGGGGATGAGGCGATCATGGCGGCGTTCGCCGACACGGTCGCGATCGGGCGGTGGTTCGCGTCGGGGTGGGAACGGCTGGCCGGGGAGGGGCCGTCGGTGATCACGGTGGCCGAGGTGGCGGCGCTGGCGCACGCCAGGCACAGCACCCGGCTGCGGGCGCTCGGCCTGCTGTTGCGCGGGCAGCCGGGGGTTGGCTCGCGATCGCGGCCACTTTCGTTTTCTCCGTCGCTCTCGCTGTCGCGTGGTTTGCTTTTTCGTGGGCGGGCTGGTGGTGGGCTGTTCGACGCTTGGTGCGCCGAGGCGGTCGCGCAGATCGCGCCGCGCCGCCTGCCCCTGCGCACCCTGGCCGCCGTGCAGCTGGGCGCGGTGCTGGCCGCGGCTACAGGCGCCGCAGGATGGCCTGTTTGGCGTTGACGAACTCCTCGTCGGTGAGGACGCCGGAGCGGTGCAACTCGCCGAGTTCGCCCAGCCTGCGGATGATCACGTCCTGGTCCGCCTGAGGTGCAGCCTCCACCGCGGGTTGGTCCTTGTCCTTGGGCAGGCGGGCGAGCACGGCGGCGGCGACCAGCGCGGTGGTGCCGCCGAACTTCTGGATGCCCCACGACAGGCAGTGCGGGTCCTCCTGCGCCTGCTTGGCCGCTCCCTCGCCCTTGACCCGGAAACGCAGGCTGCCATAACCGGCCCCGGCGAGAGGCGTCCACTCCACCCCGGTCAGGTCGGCGATCGCGAACTCCTGCGGGCCCGCCTTCTCCTTGGCCGAGCTGGCGAACAGCGTCCACTCCAGGCGCACCCGCTCGCCGTCGAAGGTCACCGTTCCGTCGCCCGCGGTCGCCGAGACCGGCGCCGACGGGCCGGGCAGCAGGTACGTCTCGCACGGCCCGCCCGGCGTCTGCCAGAGCTGCAGCGTGTCGCGCACCTCGTCGGCGAAGTACTCGGCGGCGCCGGTGCTGCCCTTGGGCACGGCCAGGCGGTACGGGTCGGCCGGGGCGGTGAGGGCCCCGGCGACCGCGTCCGTGAGCGGGTCGGCGCCCTTGCGCAGGCGCAGCCGCAGGTGACCGCCCTTGCGCGCGGGCTCGAAGGTCGCCGTCGCGATGGCCTCCAGCGGGATGGCCACCTCGCCGAGCACCTTGCGTACCTCGTGCACGTCGCGCCCGCTCCCGGGGACGATGCGCAGCACCTCCCCGTTGAACGCCCACGAACCGTCCGGTGTGATCATTTCGGCCATCTGACCAGCCTAGGATGATTTGTCAGGAGCGGACCAGCTACCAAGGTCTACGGACAGGGGACCTCGGTGCCGAACGCCCTGAGGAAGCTGCGGCCGACCAGCTGCTCCCACTGCTTCATCGACACCGTCAGGTCCTGCGTGAGCGTGCCGGTGACCGAGACCTTCTTCTGGACCGAGTAGTACTGGAAGGCGCCCAGGTGCCCGCCGTGGCCCCAGACGGTCTCCTTACCAATGCTCAGGGCCTCGACCCCCATGCCGTACGGCTCGCCCGCCTTCCTGCTCTGCGGCGTGACGGTCATCATCGCCTCCAGCGTCTCCGGGCGGTCGAAGACCTTCCCTTCGAACAGCGCGCGGACGAAGCGGGTCAGGTCGGCCGCGGTGCTCACCAGGCCGCCGCCGCCGAACGTGTCGAACGTCGGGTTGAAGCCGTGCAGGTCGACGTCGCCGAGGTAGGAGTGGGCGACCGCCCCGCGCGAGCGTTCCCACCACTCCAGGTAGGTGTCGCGCATGCCGAGGGGGTTCAGCAGGAGGGTGCGGTAGAGGCGGTGCAGGGGTTTGCCCGACGCCGCCTCCATCACCATGCCGAGCAGCGTGTAGCCGGTGTCGGAGTAGTGGTAGACCGCGCCTGGCCTGCCGTACGGCTTGCCGTGGGCGATCGCCCACTCGACCAGCTCTACCGGCTTCCAGGTTTTGTGCGGGTGTTTGACGACGTAGGCGATCCAGTCGTCGCCGACGTAGTCGACCAGGCCTGAGGTGTGGGTGATGAGCTGCTTGACGGTGATCTGGGCGCCGTGCGGGAGGCGGGCCACGAGCTTGGCGGGCAGGTAGCGGGAGACGGGGGCGTCGACGTCCAGGCTGCCCTGTTCTACCAGGCGCAGCGCGGTCGCGGCGGTCATGGTCTTGGTGACGCTGGCCGTACGGAAGGGGTCTGCGACTTTGAGCTTCCTGCCGCCGACACGGAAGACACCGCTGGCTCCGGCGAAACGCACGCCTGGTCCGCGCACCTCCATCAGGGCGCCGGGGACGGGGGGCTTGGCCGCTGTGTCGAGCAGGCACTGGTAGGTGTCGGGCGCTGCTGCGGCGGGAACCGCTTGGCCCGCGTGGGCTGTTTGGGTCGTTAACAGCAGCAGGGCCGTGCAGGACGCGGTGATCAGGGTGCGCATGTCAGCCTTTCACTCAGCTCTTCGCTAGATGGGCAATGACCAGGCCGCCGAGCACCAGCGCGACGCCCGCCACCACGGGGAGCGTGCCGGGGGAGGCGGCCACGGCCACGAAGGCCAGGACGAGCAGGACGATCACCAGCCACGTGAGCCAGGGGTGACCCCACATGCGCAGCGGCAGGGGCTCCGTGGCGAGCTTGCGCAGGCGTAGCTGGCTGAGGGCGACGACGATGTAGAGGACCAGGACGAGCAGCCCAGCCACGTTGATCAGCAGGGTGAACGCGTCGCCCGCGAACGCGACGAGCATCAGCACCAGCCCCAGCGCCGACCCCGTCAGCACCGCACCGGACGGCACACCCCTGGCGTTGACCGCGGCGAGCCGCCCGGGCGCGTCCGAGCGACCGGCCATCGCCGTGAGGATGCGCGAAGCGCCGTACATCGCCGCGTTCATCACCGACAGGACCGCGACCAGGATGACCACCGTCATCAGCGTCGGCGCGCCGGGCACGCCGATGCGGTCGAGCGCGGCGGCGAACGGGCTGCCCGCAGGAACCCGGTCCCACGGCAGGATCGCGACGATCACGAACACCGAGCCCACGTAGAAGATCAGCACCCGCCACACCACCCGGACCGTCGCCCTGGCCACCTCCTTGGCCGGCTCCTCCGACTCGGCGGCGGCGATGGTGACGATCTCCGCGCCGAAGTAGGAGAACAGCACCGTGACCAGCGCCGCGCCGACCGCGCCCCAGCCCTTCGGCGCGAAGTCCGCCATCGTGGACAGGCCGGGGTCGCTGAACAGCACGAAGGCCAGGCCGCCGGCGATGAACGCCACGATGACCACGACCTTGACGGTGGCCAGCCAGAACTCCGTCTCGCCGAACAGCCGCACCGACACCAGGTTCGCCGCGGTGATCGCCACCACGAGCGTGACCGCGACGGGCAGCACCGGCAGGGCGGGCACCAGCGACTGCAGCAACTGCGCGCCCGCGACCGCCTCGAAGGCGACGACCACGACGGCGAACAGCCAGTACATCCAGCCGGTGACGAACCCGGCGCGCTCGCCCAGCGCCAGCCTGGCGTAGTCGGCGAACGAGCCGGACGACGGGCGGGCGGCGGCCATCTCGCCGAGCATCCGCATCACCAGGACGACGATCACGCCGCCGAGCACGTACGCGACGAGGGCGGCAGGGCCGGTGTCGGCGATCACCTTGACGCTGCTGACGAACAGGCCCGCGCTGATGACGCCGCCTAATCCGATCATGGTCATGTGGCGGCGCTTGAGGCCGCGGTGCAGGCTCATCGGTTGAAGTCGGCCACGCGCCGGGCCAGGTCGGGGGTGTCCAGGCAGGCGAGCAGGCCGTCGGTCTCGAGCGCGAGCACCTCCTGGAGGTCCAGCTCCCAGACCTGGGTCATCGCGCGCTTGATCAGCCGGACGGGGGTGGGGGCGGCCGCGGCGATGCGTTCCGCCAGGACGAGGGCCTCGGCGAGCGCGTCGGGGACCAGGCGGCTGACGAGCCCCGCGCGGTGCGCCTCGGCGGCGTCGATGGTGTCGCCGGAGAGCAGCAGATCCACGGCTCGGCCGTGACCGATCATCCGGGGGAGCAGGTAGAGGACGCCGTTGCTGGGGAAGACGCCTCGGTGGACCTCCTTGAAGGCGAAGGTGGCCTGCTCGGCGGCGATCCGGATGTCACTGGCGATCGCCAGCTCGACACCCACTCCGACGGCTATGCCGTTCACCGCCGAGATGATCACCTTGGGGTGCCGGGTGAGCCGCGTCGTGAGCTCTTGCAGGGCGTCGACGTGGCTTCTGAACACCTCAGGTTGGTCCAGGTGGCCCTGAAGCTCCTTGAGATCGGTGCCGGAGGAGAAGGCCCGGCCCGTGCCGGTGAGGACGACGACCTTGACCGTGTCGTCGGTGGCGGCGGTGTCGAGGGCTTGGACGAGCTCGTGGTAGCTCCGGTCACGGAAGGCGTTGAGCACCTCGGGCCGATTGAACCGAACCACCATCGCAGCGCCGACCCTGGTGACCTGCAGATCGACGTTCATGCTGGACATATCCGCACGCCAGCCGCATCTTTTGGACCACGATGTTGAACTTTTGGCCTCATGACCAGAATCTAAGCAGCGTGGTACAAATCACGACATGTGGTTTTCCCTCAGGGTTTGGGAGTGGGGATGAAGGAGCTGACACCACGCGAACAGGAAATCCTCGCCCTGATGGCCGAGGGCCGCTCCAACGCCGACATAGCCGGCCGCACGCACTTGTCCTTGGCCTCGGTGGAGCGCGCGATCTCCGCCATCTTCACCAAACTCGCCCTACCCCCCGGCAACCGCCGAGTCCTAGCCGTCCTCAACTACCTGTCCACCACCCAACCCACCCGCCCACCCAAGACACCCCCACCCACCCGCCTACCCACCTGACCCCCCACCGGCCTACCCACCTCACCCCCACCCGCCCGCCCCCGGTCCCGCTCGGGCGGGCCACCTCTGGCAGCTTCCCGCCGCACGTGGTGCCTAGAAGCGTGGTCGGGACGGGCCAGTTGGTTGCGCGCACGCCGTCGCCAATGAGCCAGCCCTGCGAAAGACCTTCTTCGGACTCGATGCCCGTCCCGAGCGGTCAAGAGGACCGTTATGCCGCCGAGTGTCGGCCCGGTCGAGTCAGTGCGGGCTGGAGGTCTGGTTCGTGTCGCGGCGGTAGGCGTAGTGGATGAGTCCCTTGTGGAACTTGCCCACCTTGTCGTACAGCGCGCGGGCAGGGGCGTCTTCCAACGTGTTCCAGTAGAGGCCCGGGTAGCCGTGCTCCTTGGCGTCCCGCGCCACCCACTCGATCACGGCCGTCGCGACGCCCCGCCGCCGGACGTCAGGGTCCACGAACAGGTCCGCCAGGTAGCATCTCCCGGCGTACCAGACGCTGGCGTGGAACAGATAGTGCGCGATGCCGACCATCTTGCCGTCCAGCCGGGCACCGATCCCGCGTATCCGCGGGTCATCGAGCAGGCGTCGCCAGGTCCGTTCGTAGTCGTCGTCGCCGCGTTCGACCTCGAAGTACGTGTCCTTGCCGCGGGCCAACAGTTCCCAACGGTCACGGTCGGATTCGGCCAGGAAGTCGATCTCCATCATGAAGCCCATCCTGTCCCACCATCGGGGCTGCCTTGGGCGCGTATCAGGAAGCCGGTCAGCCTTTGGCTACGCACGTCTCCTATGGCCTCGACCGCAGGTAGTGCGGCCGGCGCTGTCGCCCGATCGGGAGGGCGTTGGCCGTACAGGTCAGGCCCACTGGTCGAGTTCGTCGGCTCTCGGGACGGGGCCTGGGGCGCTGGTGGGGTGGTTGAAGATCATGACGGTTCTGTCCCTGCCCCACATGGGCCAGCCGGGGTCGCCGGTGGTCGCGAAGGATATCCAGGCGCTGTGCATCACGTCGGCCAGCTCCTGCGGGGCGTTAGGGCCGGTCAGGGTTTGCTGGCCGTTCTTGTTCAGGTTGTCGAAGACGAAGCCGATCTCCAGCGCATGGCACGCACCGAGCCGTTCGACCTCCGTCCCCCAGGCGAACTCGTACACCCAGGTGTCCCGGGAGTCGGCGAGTTTGGCCAAGGGGGCGCGGAGGAGTAGGTCGGTGGCCATCGCGCCGAGGAGTTCGCCCGGTCTCGCGTTCGGGCGGTTGGCGCGGTAGGCCTTGGCGACCTTGCCCTTGATCTTGACCTTCAACATCGCCAGGCGCAGGGTCAGGCCACTGATGCGGTCGGCGATTCCGGTGGGGATGAACCACAGTCGCCATTCGTCGGTGTTGGAGCCGACCATCAAGGCGATGTCGGGATCCAGGTTCTCCAGCGGCGGCGCGGGTACGGCGGAGCCGTCCAGGACGATGTCGAAACCGACGCCCCCGGTCAAAGGCGTGCCCTTTCCGGTTGCCTCTACCTGCGCGTCCAGCAGGCGTTCGCGGTCGATCTGGGCGAAGGCCGCCGCTGTCGGTTCGATGCTGAGGATCTTGGCCATGGCCTGGGTGACCTTCGCGCCCCGCTCAGGCGGCACGGCGTGTGGGGGGCCGCTTTGCAGGATCGCGCGCTGGAACAACCCCTTCGCCAGCGAGCTCGCCGCCAGCGCGCCGATGCTGATCGCCCCCGCCGACTCCCCGAACACCGTCACGTTGCCCGGATCGCCGCCGAAGGCCGCGATGTTGTCACGTACCCAGCGCAACGCGGCGATCTGGTCGAGCAGCCCGCGGTTGCTCGGTGCGTCGGGAAAGACCGCGAAACCCTCGACGCCGAGCCGGTAGTTGATCGTCACCAGCACCACGCCGTCGCGGGCGAACGCGGTGCCGTCGTAGATGTCGACGAGCGTCGAGCCGTTGCGCAGCGAGCCGCCGTGGATCCACACCATGACGGGGGCGTTCGACGCCGCAGGCGGTGCCCAGATGTTCAGGTTGAGGCAGTCGTCGCCGGGGATGTCCGGGTCGGGGAGGATGCGGTCGAGCGGCGGCTTGTACGGGCGCTTCGGGGCGGTCGGCCCGAACTCCAGGGCGTCGCGCACCCCCTCCCACGGCTCGGGCTCCACCGGCTTGCCGAAGCGATGCGGGCCGAAGGGCGGCCTGGCGTAAGGGATGCCCAGGTAGCGCGCGACCCCGTGGTCGAGGCTGCCGCGGACCTTGCCGTACTGGGTGACGGCTATCGTGTCCATATGCACCTACCGATCGATCGATAGGGTCACCATAAACCATGAACCAGAGGCGTATCGCTGCCGACGAGGTAAGGCTTCCACCGCACGTGACGCTGGACGGCACCAGAGGCACGATCCTGCGCGAGGCGCTGCGGCTGCTCGCGGAGCGTGGCTTCCACGGCACCTCCATCAGGGACCTGGCGCAGGCGTGCGGCATCCGTTCCGCCACGCTTTATGCGCATTTTCCGGCCAAGGAGAACGTCCTGGCCGAGCTGGTGTACCTGGGGCACGCCGTACACCACGACAGGCTGCTCGCGGCGGGTGGAGAAGGGCCGGTCGAACGGCTGCGCAACGTCGTGCGCGAGCACGTCCTCGCGCATGCCGAATACCCGCTGCTCGCCACGGTCGCCAACAACGAGCTGCACGCGCTGTCCGACGAGCTGGCCGGGACGACGCTGCTGCTGCGCGCGGACGGCAGGCAGTTGCTGGTCGACCTGCTGGGGGAGCTCGACGTGGCCGACCCGTTCCTGGCGATGACGGCGATCAGCGGGATGGGGATGCGGGTGGCTTCCTGGTACGGCCCGGCCGTGCCGTACAGCCCTGAAGAAGTCGCGGAGGCCTATGCGGACATGGCCCTGCGGATCGCCGGGGTAGAATAATGTTCTATGGCTATGTACCTCCCCCTCGGTCCGGGCCGCTACCAGGCGACTGAGCACACGCAGGGGCCGTGGGACCCGCGTCACCAGCACCTGGGGCCGGTCACCGCGCTGATGGTGCACGCGCTGCCGCCGGGGCTGCCGGTGGCCAAGATCGCGGTCGACGTGTTCGCGCCCGTGCCGGTGGGCGTGCTCGACGTGACCACCCGGTTGGTCAAGGACGGCAAGCGGGTGCAGTGCGCGTCGGTCGTGCTGTCCGCCGAGGGGCGCGAGCTGGTGCATCTGACCGCGTGGCGGATCAGGGAGTCCGTGACCGAGGCGACCACCGTCGCGCCGCCGCCGGCCGAGGGCTCGCTGGACACGACGTCGTGGCTGGCGACCGGTTTCGGGTACGGCAGAGCCATGGAGTGGCGCTTCACCTCCGGGTCGGCGATGACTCCCGGGCCTGCCACGGTGTGGGGGCGGGTCGGGGTGCCGCTGGTCGAGGGCGAGGAGATCACGCCGCTGGAACGGCTGGTGATCCTCGCCGACAGCGGGAACGGGGTCAGCAACGTGCTCGACTTCGGCGCTTACCTGTTCGCCAACGTGGATCTGTCGATCTCGCTGTTCCGCGAGCCGGTGGGGGAGTGGATGTGCATGGAGGCGTCGACCTCGATCGGTCCGGCGGGGCGGGGGCTGGCGAGGACCCGGTTGTTCGACGCCGAGGGCGAGGTGGGCGCGTCGATGCAGACGCTCTTCGTGGGGCCGCGCGCTTAGGCTTCCTTGGCCCGGTAATGGCGGGCGGCGCGGGCGCGGTTGCCGCACGCGACCGAGCACCACTCCTGGCGGTGGTGGCGCTTGATGAAGTAGAGGACGCATCGCGGTGCCGGGCACACCCTGACCAGCTCCAGGTCGGGTCCGGCGAAGAAGTCGATCGCGGCGGCGGCCAGGGCGGCGGCCAGGTGGTCGCCTTGGACGTCGAGGTGTTCTTCTGGGGTGTCGGTCCAGTTAAGGCTCCTGCGCAGGGGGGCGGCTGAACGGTTGACCAGCGCCAGGGCCTCGGGGAGCGGGGGGAGGGCGGCGGGGTCGGCTGAGCTGGGCGGGGCGGGGGCTACTGCTTTGGCGAACAGGGCGCGTACGGCTTGCCGGAGGGCGACGGTTCTGACCCTGGTGGCTTCGTCGGCGGTGAACGTGGACGTGTCGAGGAACCGTCCCAGGTCCTGGTCTCGCACCCAGGTCGTCAGCCCTTCGACGGTCGCGAAGGCGTCGGTGAGGCCGGAACGTCTGGCGCGAATCGTACTGGCCAGGCGAAGTGCGAGCGGATCATCCATGCTGCCATCCTAACGGACATATCCAACTTTGCCCGTGATAACGTAACGCCCTGTTCCGGATTTATCCGTTAGAAGGGGCTTTTATCATGATCAAAGCTGTGCAGGGGGACCCGAAGCTGGACAACGTGCCCAACATGGTCCGGGTCATGGCGAACTCGCCTGCCGTGCTTGAGGGCTACCAGGGGTTGTCCCGCGCTTTGAAGAAGGGCACGCTCCCGGCCGCCACCACGGAGCTGCTGGCTTTGACGATCGGGACGGCCAACGGGTGCTCGTATTGCGTCGCCGCGCACACGTATATGGGCAAGACCTCCGCGGGGCTGACCGACACTGACATTGCGGAAGCCAAGCACGGGACGGCCATCGACCCCAAGAACGCCGCAGCCGTGGAATTCGCCCGTGCGCTGACGGAGTCCCGCGGGAATGCCGACCCGGCGGGGGCTCGCGCGGCGGGGTGGAGCGACGAGCAGATCCTGGAGATCATCGCCTGGGTGGCGCTGCAGACCCTGACCAACTACGTCAACAAGGTCGCCGAAACCGAAAACGACTGGCCAACCGCATGACCCCCACCCCCCACCCAACCCCGTCACCCGCTCCCGCTCCCGCGCTTGTCTTCACTCCCGCGCTCGCCCTCACTCCCGCGCCCACCCTCACTCCCGCGCTCGCCCTCACTCCCGCGCCCACCCTCACTCCTGCGCTCGCCCTCGCGGCCGCGCCTGGCCCTGGCCCCGGCCCAACGCTTGGCCTTCCTCTCGCGCACGGTTTTGCCCCTGCATCCGGTCTCGCCCTCGCGGCTGCGCTTGGCTTCGGCTCAATGCTTGGCTCTGCCCTCGCGCCCGGCCATGCCCTCGCTCTTGGCCCCGACTCCGCGCCCGGCCAAGCGTGCACCTCCCCGCCACCACCAGCCCACCTCCCGAGGTCAGCACTCCACGCAACCCCGCCCCTCCGTGCGACCCCACCCCTCCCTGCGACGTCTGCAGCCAATCTCCACCGCCCAACCGTCGGAGGGGGGAGGTGATGGCGACATCACGCCCGGCAGGTAGACGATGGTCAGTCCGCCTACCTGCGGGAACGCTGGCAAGGCTGCGCCCAGCATGGGTGACGCTGGTCTTCCTCGCCCCGCTTGCCGTCGTCCAGATGGTGGCTGGTGAGCCGACGCTGGCACCTCCCATCGCTGCCTCAGCCGCCCTGGTAGCCGTGGCCCCCGGTACGCCAGCCGCTCGCCCTTGGACCGTGCTCCTTAGCCACCTGATGGCAGTGGCCGCCGCCCTCGCAACAGCCTTCGTCATCGGCCCAGGCCCCGTGGCTGCGACCGTGGCCGCAGGGTTGAGCGTTGCCGCGATGGTTGCGACGGGCCGCTTCCATGCCCCAGCAGCCGCATCCGCCGTACTCATCGGAGCGACCGGCGCCTGGATCCCAGCCCTGGCCTTGCTGGCCGGTGCAGCCACCATCACTCTCCTGGCCGCCGCTCCCTGGCCCGCCCAACAGCCAACCTCCAACCCCCGCCCCTAACCCCCGAGCCCTTCCTGCCCCTGAAATCTCCCATCACGGCCCGACCTCGCAATGGGGCGCGCCCGATTCACACGGGTGGCGGGGGTGGACGAAGGCGTCGCGAGTTGTGCGGAGCGCGGCAGGGAGGCCAAGGGCGGAGAGACCAGGGGCGGAGGCGCCACGGGGTTGGAGGGGCCGCGGGCGGGGCCGAGGGTGGCGAGGTCGCGGGGTTGGAGTGGCCGAGGGTGGTGTGGGCGGCGGTGGTAGAGGTCGGGGGTGGAGAGGCCAAGGGCGGAGAGGCTGCGGGCGGAGGCGCCACGGGGTTGGAGGGGCCGCAGGCGGGGCCGAGGATGGGGTGGGCGGCGGCGATAGAGGCCGGGAGGTTAGAGGGTGCGGGTTTCGGTGATCAGGGTGCGTTGGAAGCAGATGCCGTCCCGGTGCCACTGCCACGTGCGGTTGCGGTGCTTCCCGTCCTCGCTGAGCACGATCAGCTCGTACAACCGGATGTCCTCAGCCGCCTTGTACACCCACTGCAAATAGATCACCGCCGAGTCCACCTCGAAGAACTCCCCGCGGATCCGTTCGGTGTCGAAGCGGCACCGTCCACCCCCCAGGTACACCCCGGGGAACCGGTGCTCCTCGGTGCGGCCGTCGTCCCAGGTGTAGGTGTTGACCTGGTAGTAATCATTCCCTTCAGAAGACAGGGAACAACGCACGTGGGACCTGTGGCGATCGGTGATGGTGCCGTCGGCTGCGACGTATGTGTACGTGCCGTCCCACTCGCCCTCGTGCCTGGCGAGGAGCGGCATCTCCCGGCGGATATCCATCCGTTGCCTCCAGAGGTTGACCCCTGAAATGTCAGATCATTAGCCTAAAGTCTGACCTTTAAGGGAGCAAGCCTGTGAGCGTGCACGAGGCCGGTATCGGCCGCTACTTCGAGGACTTCGTGGTCGGCGACGTCTACCAGCACCCGCTCGGCCGGACCATCTCCGAGGCCGACAACACCTGGTTCACCCTGCTGACGATGAACACGAACCAGAACCACTTCAACGCCCACTTCGCCGCGAAGGCCCCGGTGGGGAAGATCATCGTGAACTCCGGGCTGACGGTGGCCATCGTGCTCGGACTGTCGGTGATCGACGTCAGCCAGACGGCGCTGATGAACCTGGGCTGGGAGGAGATCAAGCTCAGCCACCCGGTGTTCATTGGCGACACCATCTACGCGGAGTCGCTGGTGCTGGAGGCGCGGGAGTCGAAGTCGCGGCCGTACGCCGGGATCGTCACGTGCCGCACCCGCGGGCTCAACCAGGACGGCGACGAGATCATGTCGTGGAAGCGCTCGGTGATGGTCTACAAGCGGGACGCACCCCACGACAAGGACTACTTCCCGCAGGCCAAGAACGGCCCGCTGGCGCCATGAACACCCCCTTATCGCCCCTCACACATATGGACATAGCCCGGCGCACGGATCGGCGACGGGGTCGCGCAGGTGCCGCGATGACCGACGTTCGCGTATGGGCCGACATGGGCGACGGTGGGGCGTCTGCCGCCGGTCGCCCAAGCGCGCGGCAACACGGCGTCCCGCGCGGCGGGTCGGCAGCGCCGGTGGGCGGCAGTGGCGATGGGCTGGCGCGGCCGGTTGGTGGCAAGGGCGATGGGCAGGCGCGGCCGGTTGGCGAGATGGTGGCTCGCGCAAAAGATGGGCGCAGCCGTACGGCTGGATGGCGACGAGCGCCACGGGTTGCCGCAGTCGCCTGGCGCGACGGTGGCTCACATGACCGGTTGGCCCATGTGGGAAGCCGAGGTCGGGCCTGGGGTGGAACGAGTGGGCTGGGCGACCATGCACGTGGGGTGGCGTTCCTGTGAGGGGCGGGTGTGTGCGGGATGTCGGCGCTCAAGGGGTTGCTGAGGGGTGTGGGGGGTTGATGTGAGGCCTTTGGAGGATGTTCGCATCATCAGCCTGGAGCAGTATGGGGCCGGGCCCTTTGGCAGCGTGCATCTCGCTGACCTCGGTGCTGAGGTGATCAAGATTGAGGACCCTCGGGTCGGCGGTGATGTGGGGCGTTACGTCCCGCCGTACGCCGAGGGGGAGGACTCGCTGTTCTTCGAGACCTTCAACAGGAACAAGAAGTCGCTCTCCCTCGACCTGTCCACCGCTGCCGGGCGGGAGGTTTTTGAGGATCTTGTACGGCGGGCCGATGCCGTTTACTCGAACCTGCGTGGCGACGTCCCGGAAAAGATGCGTATCAATTACGAGGCTCTGAAGCACCTCAACCCCAGGGTGGTGTGCTGTTCGCTCACTGGGTTCGGAATGAATGGGCCGAGGTCATCGGAGCCGGGGTACGACTACATCCTCCAGGGCCTGGCCGGGTGGATGGAGATGACGGGTGAGCCGTCCGGGCCGCCGGCCAAGTCGGGGTTGTCGCTGGTCGACTACTCGGGTGGGCTCGTGGCGGGGATGGCGTTGCTGGCGGGGGTGCATGCGGCGCGGCGCGACGGGGTGGGGATGGATTGTGACCTGTCGCTGTATGACACGGCGATCGGGATGTTGACGTATATCGGGACGTGGGCGTTGAACACCACGTTCGAGCCTGTGCGTACGGCCAGCTCGGCGCATCCTTCGCTCGTGCCGTTCCAGAACTTCCGCGCCCGGGACGGGTGGCTGGTGGTGGGGTGCGCGAAGGAGAAGTTCTGGCAGCGGCTCACCGTGGTCATCGGGCGGGAGGAGCTGGCGGGCGATCCTCGCTATGCCACCTTCGCTGATCGGCGGCGCAACGCGGACACGCTTCTGCCGTTGCTGGCGGACATCTTCGCCGGGCGGACGGTGGAGGAGTGGTTGGCGGTGCTCTATCCGGCGGGGATCCCGTGCGGGCCGGTCAACGACGTGCGGCAGGCGTTGGAGGAGGAGCACACGCGGGCGCGGGGGCTGGTGGTGTCGACGGACCATCCCCGGTACGGCACGCTGCGGCAACTGGCTTCGCCGGTGCGGGTGGGGTCTGAGGACGTGGCCTATCGCCGGGCTCCGCTGCGGGGGGAACACACGGAGGAGATCGTGACTGGCCTGCTGGGATACACCGCGGAACACATCGCCTCCCTCGAAGCTGCGGGCGCCTTCGGGACGCCCCGATGACCGACTCCGACCGTCTCGAGGACTCACCGGGCCGGGGGACGGTGGCGGGGCGGTTTGTGGAGTGGGGGCTGGGGTTGCGGTTGGAGGACGTGCCTGAGGTGGTGCGGGAGGCGGCCAAGCGGCACCTGGTCGACGCGCTCGGGTGTGCGATGGCGGCTGCCTCCACGCGGGTGCCTGCGGTCGAGGTGGCGCGCGGCCTCGGTGGCCCACCGGAGGCGACGATCCTGGGCAGCCACCGCAGCGGCCTGGCGGACAGTAGAACGGGCGCAGGGGACAAGGACCGCGGGGCGGAGTCGGGGGCGGCGGGTCTGGGCGGGGCCGAGATGGTGGGGCTGGGTGGCCAAGGCGGTGTCGCGGAGGGTGGGGCGGATTCGGGGGGATCTGGTGTGGCGGCCTGGGCGCCTAAGGGCGGTGTGGGGCTGGGGGCGGGGGTGCCCTCGGGTGGGGTGGGTCCGGGGGAGCCCTCGGGTGGGGTGGGGGTTGGTGGGGGGCGGGTTGGGGGTTTGGGGGCGGCGCTGGCCAATGGGGTGTTGATGCACACGTTGGACTTTGATGACACGCATGCCGCCGCCCTGGTCCACGCCAGTGCCCCCGTCTGGGCGACAGCGTTGGCGGTTGGGGAGGAGGTGGGGGCCTGTGGGGAGGAGGTTCTGCTGGCGGCGGTCGTGGGGCTGGAGGTGATCTGCCGCCTGGGCGCCGCGGTTCCCCATGGGTTCCATGCACGCGGCCTGCACGCCACCTCCATCTGCGGCGTAATAGCCGCCGCGCTGGTCGCCGCCAGGCTGTACGGCCTGCCGTACGAGCGGGCCGTTGACGCCCTCGGGGTGTCGGGAAGCCAGGCCGGTGGGTTGCTGGAGTTCCTCCACACCGGGTCGTCGACCAAGCAACTGCATCCCGGGTTCGCCGCCCAGGGCGGGATTCTGGCTGCCCGGCTGGCCAGGGCGGGGGCGACAGGGCCGGACAGCGTGATCGAGGGGCGGTTCGGGCTCTACGGGGCGCTGCTCGGGCGGGCCGGGGTGGATCCCGGGGGCGGGCTGGGGGAGCGGTGGGAAACCTCTCGGATCACGATCAAGCCCTATCCCGCCTGCCAGTTGCTGCACGCCGCGCTGGACGCGGCCGCCCAGGTCGTGCCGGCGGGGATCGTGACGGAGGTGGTGGTCGAGGTGCATGCGGACGCGGCGGCGATCGTCTGCGGGGAGGGGAAGGACAGGCCGCGGACGCCGTACGACGCGAAGTTCAGCCTGCCCTGGAGCGTGGCCGCGATGCTGGTCGACGGCGAGGTCACTGTGGGGACATATGCCGATATGGGGCGAGAGGATCTCGCTGAGCTGGCGGGGAAAGTCCGGCATGAAGTCGTTGACCTTCCTGGGGTCGCGGCTGATCAGCCGGGGGTCGTACGAGTGCGGTTCGCGGATGGGAGCGAGGTCGTGGGGCGGGTGGGGCGCAGCTCGGGCGGGCCGGACGATCCTGACCTCGACGGCCTGGTCAGGCGTAAGGCGCGGGCCAACGGGCTGTCCGATCACGCGGTCGAGCTGGCCATGGGGATCGAGTCACTGAGCAGCCTGCGGCCCCTGATGGCCGCGTGTGGGGAGGCGTTGTGAACACCGTCCGGCTGAGCGCGGTGGCAGGACGTACGGCGGACGACGCCTACGCGGGAGCCGTCCGGGACCTCAGGGACAGAGGGCTCGACGAGCGCGACATCGTGCAGGCCGTCTGGTATGCGAAGGATGCGGCCGAGCGGATGATCCCCGTCGAGGGGCTGCTGGAGGCGGAGATGGCGGTCGCCGTCGAGCTGACCGCCCACCCCGGCGGCGGCGAGCGCAGGAACCGGGTCACCGTGGCCGACGGGATCGTCTACCTGCCCACGATCCTCCCCCAGGACCTGACCGCCGACTTCCGCACGCAATACCGCTCCTGCCTGGAGACCGCAGCCGACCTGCTCAAGGACGCGGGACTCGGCCTGGACGCGCTCGTCCAGACCACCGACTACACGGCCACCGCCACCCGCGCCGACTACCCCCGCTGCGGCCGCCCGAGGAAGGACCTGCTGGGCGGCACGGGCACAGACGGCGCGCCGGTCTTCCCCGGCGCGGCGGGCATCCTCGTGGACAAGGGGGAGCAGAAGGTGACGCTGGACGCGGTGGCGTCCACGGCCCCGCTGCGTACGGTCAACCCGGGCTGGCGCCGCTACGAGACGCTCACCTACCGTCCGGGCGTCCTGGCCGGAGACACCCTGTTCATGTCCGGCTTCGGCGCCCTGGAACCCGCCACCCAGCGCGCCATCTTCGACGGCGACCTCCTGGCGCAGGCCGAGTTCACCTACGCCGCCATCGCGACCGTCCTGCGAGAGGCGGGGAAGGAATTCCGCGTCGTCAGGCTCGTCGAGTACGTCACCCCGGAGGGCCGGGAGGGGTATGACGGCCTGAAAGACCTGCGGGCGAAGTACTTCCCCGGCGAGGTGGCGCTCACCTCGGTGGTCTGCACCGCGCTCCTGCGTCCGGAATTCCTCATCGAAGTCATCCCCACGGCGGTGCGCGCATGAAGGTCTACACAGCCCCGGAAGAGCTGGGCAGGGCCGCGATTCGTTACTTCGCCCAGGCCGTGGGCGACCACAACCCGCTCTACACCGACGACGAGTACGCCAGAGCCCACGGGTACGACGGCGTCATCGCCCCACCCACGCTGATCTTCGAGACCAACCAGTACACCGGCCTCCCCAGAGACGAGGACGGCTACGCCGGCCACACCTGGGACCTGAAGACGAACGTGCGCGGCGGCAACGCCTACACCTTCCACCAGCCCGTACGGCCCAGCGACATCATCACCGCCACCTGGCGCATCGCCGGCATCGAGGAGAAGGCGGGCATGACCATCGTCACCTCCACCGCCGACTACACCAACCAGCACGGCGACCGCCTGGGCGCCAACGAGGAAACCCTCATCCACATCAAGGCCCCCAAACCCCCAAGACAAACGACAGCAGAAGACCTCGAAGGCCTAGAGCCCCTGGAGCGCACCATCGAACTCCCCGACATGATCGCCTACGCCGGAGCCACCTGGGACTGGCACCGCCTCCACTACGAGGGCGACCCCGTCGTGGACGGCCAGCTCTTCGGCGCCCTGATGGCAGAGCAGCTCCAGGACGAGGGGGCCAGGCTCAGGTCCCTGCGCTTCCGCCTCACCAGCGCGGTCCACGCGGGCGAGACCGTCCGCTGCACCGCCAGGATGGTCTCGGACACCGACGTCGAGCAGCAGGTCACCGCAGCGGGCCGCCTGGTCGCGAGGGGAACGGCGGTGATCGTCCCATGACCGTCGCCATCGTCGGCGCCGCCGAGTCCGACCTCGGCGTGACCGGCAAGTCCGTTCTCGAACTCCAGACCCAGGCGATCACCAGAGCGCTCGCCGACGCGGGCCTGACGCTCAAAGATGTGGACGGACTCGCCACGACGGGCGTGTCCCGCTTCTCCGCCACGCTCATGGCCGAATACCTGGGACTGCAGCCGAAGTGGACGGACTCCACGTTCGCCGGAGGCTCGGCGTTCGAGATGTACGTGGCGCGTGCCGTACAGGCGATCGAGGCGGGACAGTGCACCACGGTCCTGATCTCCTACGGCAGCAACCAGCGCAGCGCCAGATCAAGATCACTAAATGCAATAGCAGAGGACCACACGCCGTACGCCCGATACGAGGCGCCCTATGGCCCGCTGTACCCACTGTCCTACTACGCGATGGTCGCGCAGCGCTATATGCACGTATATCAACAGAAAAGGGAGGCGCTCGCCGAGGTGGCCGTGGCGGCCCGGGAGTGGGCGCTGCTCAACCCCAAGGCGTACCGCCACAACGCGGGGCCCCTCACCACGGAAGACGTGCTCGCCGCCGAGATGGTCTCCTCCCCGCTCACCGTCGCCGACTGCTGCCTGGTCACCGACGGCGGCGGCGCGATCGTCCTCACCAGCCTCGACCGCGCCCGCGACCTGCCCCAACGCCCGGTCACGGTCCTCGGGTACGGCGAAGCCACCACCAACGACACCATGGCCCACGCCAAGGACCTGCTCAGCACCGGCGCGGAGGACTCGGGCAGCAGGGCGTTCGCCATGGCCGGGCTCACCCCGCAGGACGTCGACGTGGCCCAGGTCTACGACTCCTTCACCATCACCGTGCTCATGACCCTCGAAGGCCTCGGCTTCTGCAAGCCGGGAGAAGCAGGTGAGCTCGTGCGAAGCCGTACCCTCCCCTTCAACACCAACGGCGGCGGCCTGTCCTACTGCCACCCCGGCATGTACGGCCTGCTCCTCCTGGTGGAGGCGGTGCGCCAGCTTCGCGGCGAATGCGGGGAAAGGCAGGTACCCGGCGCCGAGATCGCCCTGGCGCACGGCACCGGCGGCATCTTCTCCACCCACGCCACCGTCCTGCTGGGGGTGGACCGGTGCTGATCCTCCAGTACTGCACCGCCTGCGCCCGCCCGCAGCACTACCCCAGGGCGCTCTGCACGAGCTGCGGCGCGACCGAGTTCACCTGGCTGGAGGCGTCCGGCGGCGGCGTCGTCGACTCCTACACGGTCGTGCACCGCGCGCCGTCCGCCGACTTCGAGACCCCCTACGTGATCGCCCGCGTCCGCCTGGACGAGGGCCCGATCCTCCTGACCAGGCTGGTCAGCGCGGACAAAGCAGCGGAATGGGCGTGCGACGAGCGCGTCAGGCTGACCTGGTCAGGCGGGCTGGCCGTCTTCGAGAAGGAGCAGTGATGGATTTCGAGCTGACCGACGACCAGCGGGCCTTCCGCGAGACGCTGCGCGCGTACGTGGACAAGGAGATCGTCCCGGTCGCCTCGGAGTGGGAGCGCACCGGGCGCTACCCGACCGAGATCGTCGACGGGTTCAAGGCGATGGGCCTGTTCGGGATGACCATCCCCGAGGAGTACGGCGGGCTGGACCTGGACCGCGTCTCCTTCGCCCTGGTCTTCGAGGAGATCGCGCGCGGCTGGATGGGCGTGGCGGGCGTGCTCGGCTCCCACTCCCTGTCCGCGTGGATGATCGCCAAGTACGGCACGGCCGAGCAGAAGAACGCCTACCTGCCCGACCTGGCGACCGGCGCCCGCCGTACCGGCATCGCCCTCACCGAGCCCGGCGCGGGCACGGACCTGCAGGGGATCCAGACCAGAGCCGTCAAGGACGGCGACCACTACGTGATCAACGGCGCCAAGACGTGGATCACCAACGCCCGCTACGCCGACCCCATGCCGGTGCTCGTGAAGACCTCCATGGAGACGCCCGCGCACCGGGGCATGTCGATGTTCCTCATCGCTGCCGACACCCCCGGTTACACCGTCAGTCGTGACCTCCCCAAGCTCGGCTACAAGGGCACGGAGACGTGCGAGGTGGTCCTCGAAGACGTGAGGGTTCACGAGAGTCACCTGCTCGGCGGCGTCGAGGGGCGCGGCATGCAGCAGGCGCTGTCGGCGCTGGAGCTGGGCCGGGTCAACATCGCCGCGCGCGCCGTCGGCGTCGCGCAGTGCGCCTACGACGCGGCGCTGACCTACGCGCGGGAACGGCAGGCGTTCGGCCGCCCGATCGCCGACTTCCAGGCGATCCAGCTCAAGCTGGCCGACATGGCGACCGAGATCCAGGCGGCCAGGCTGATGACCTACTGGGCGGCGACCCGCGACTCCAACGCGGAGGCGGCGATGGCCAAGTACTTCGCCTCCGAGGTGGCGCTGAAGGCCACGATGGAGGCGATGCGGGTGCACGGCGGCTACGGCTACAGCCAGGAGTTCGTGGTCGAGCGCCTCTACCGCGACGCACCGCTGATGGCGATCGGCGAGGGCACCAACGACGTCCAGCGCATGGTCATCGCGCGCGCCCTGATCGGCGGGGCCGCCAAGGTCGGCTGGTGATCCCGCGCGAGCACGACTTCGTCATGCCGGGCTCGACCGCGCCCGTGCGCCTGGTCAGGGTGGCGCGCGAGGTGACGCTGGTGCGCTTCCCGCCCGGCTGGGCGCGTCCGGAGCGCGGTCACTACCTGGCCGGCGAGCAGTTCACCGTCCTGGACGGCTCGCTGCGCGTCAGCGGGGACGTCTACGCCAAGGACGACTGGGCGTGGCTGCCCGCCGGGACCACCCGCTGGGACTGCGCCACCGAGGAGGGCGCGCTCGCCCTGGCCGTCTTCGACGGCCCGCCCACCTGGGTGGCTGGCGAAGGAACACCGGCGGAACCCACGCGACGCGGACATCTGGGAGAGACATGATCTACCTCGTCTACCGCATGCGGCTCAGCGAGCGCTCGCGCAGGAACATGAAGGAGTTCTGGTCCTGGCTGGAGGACAGGGAGCGCTGGTTCTACCGCGACCTGCCGATGGTCAGGGAGGTGCGCTGGTACTACAGCGTGATCGGCGACGTCTACACGCTGGAGAACTGGGCGGCGTTCGACGACGAGGCCGCCTGGGGCGAGTACCGCAGGGCACTGACGACGCTCAAGGTCGACGACTCCTGGGAGTCGCAGCGCGTCTCCCAGGAGGAGTGGTGGGACTTCCTCGACACCAGGATCGTCACCGACCCGCCCGTCCCCGTGGGGTTCACCAGGGATACGTCCCGCCCGCCTCGCTGAGGAAGACGCCGGTCGGCGCGTCGGCCAGGACCAGCCTGGCGACGTGCGCGCCGCCCTCGTCCGCGCTCAGCACGCCCCGGTGGCCGTTGAGGTCGGTCGCGCAGAACCCGGGCGACACCGCCGTGACCGTGACCGGCGTGTCCCGCAGCTCCTCGGCGTACACCAGGGTGACCGCGTTGAGCGCGGCCTTGGAGGTGTTGTAGGCGAGCAGGCGGGAGTACGGCGAGCCGCCGGCGGTCAGGAACGCGACCGTGCCCAGCCCGCTCGACACGTTGGCGACGCGCCCGGCCGGCGAGCGGCGCAGCAGGGGCAGCATCGCGTTGGTGACCGCGACGACGCCGAACACGTTGGTCTCGTAGACCTCGCGCAACGTCGCGACCGGCAGCTCGCTCGGCCGCAGGGTGTTGCCGAGGGAGATCCCGGCGTTGTTGACGAGGATGTCGAGGCGGCCGGACTCCGCGCCGATCGTGGCGGCGGCCGCGTCCACGGTGGCCTGGTCGGTGACGTCGAGCAGGACGAACCTGGCGCCGAGCTCGGCCGCCGCCTTCGACCCCCTGGCCGCGTCGCGCGCGCCCAGGTAGACCACGTGCCCCGCCTCGGTGAGTTCGCGGGCCGTCGCGTAGCCGATGCCCTTGTTGGCCCCGGTGATGAGAACGATCTTCATGCCCCCAGGCTCGCCGAGACCGCGCGATACCGGGAGGGACCTGCCCAACCAGGGATCGGCGATCCCTGGTTGGCGCCGCGCCGGTTCGGCATGCTGGAGGGGTGAACAGGGCAGAGCTGGCCGGGTTCCTGCGCAGCCGCCGCGCGCGGGTCCAGCCGTCCGACGTCGGGCTGGAGGCCGGGCCGCGCCGCCGTACCCCCGGGTTGCGCAGGGAGGAGGTGGCCAGGCTCGCGAGCATGTCGGTCGACTACTACAGCCGCCTGGAGCAGGCCAGGGGGCCGCGGCCGTCCAGGCAGATGCTCGACGCGGTCGCCGCGGCGCTGAGGCTGTCCCCCGACGAGCGGGCCTACCTGTTCTCCCTGACCGGCGAGGTGGCCGGGCCGCCCGTGAGCCCGCCCCAGGAGGTACGGCCGGGCATCCTGCACCTGCTGGAACGCCTGGGAGACACCCCGGCCATGGTCGTCGACGCCAAGTACGACGTGCTCGCCTGGAACCAGGGGGCAGCCGCGCTGCTCACCGATTTCAGCGGCGAGCGCAACCTCATCTGGCGCTTCTTCACCGACCCGCGCGCCCGCGAGCGGCACGACGAGGAGGGCGCGTGGCGCTTCGCCGCCGAGTCCGTCGCCGACCTGCGCGCGGCAGCCGCCCGCTACCCGGACGACCCGGGCATCAAGGACCTGGTCGCCAGGCTCGCCGCCGCGAGTGAGGAGTTCGTCCGGCTGTGGGCCGGGCACGACGTCACCGTACGGAGATCGGCGCGCAAGCGGCTGCGCCACCCGCGGTCGGGGTGGCTGGAGCTCGACTGCGAGACGCTGCACGTGCCCGAGGGCGACCAGTGGGTCGTCTTCTACACGCCGGTCTCACATGCCGTCGCCGTCCCAGCGGCCGCGGGAGCGGCTGCGGACGGGCAGGCTTGACAGGATCGGCGCCGGGATGGGGTCGCCGGGCTTCCACACGCGGCCTTCGCCCCAGTTGTGCGAGTGGCGCTCCTCCGGGTGCTCCAGCGAAGCGGGGTCCGCGCCCCAGTCATGGGAGTGGGAGTGCCCCTCCTGCAAGCGCGCGGCGTCGCGGGCCTTCGCGATGGCCAGGAGGCTCTTGTCCGTGTGGCCGTGCGGGATCACGTCGGCGTCCGTCGCGCCCTGCTCCCTGGCGAACGCCAGCGAGGCGCGCAGGTCGGCCAGGTCGCGCTCGCTGCGCCGGTGGGAACCGCGGCCCAGGTCGTGGGTGGACTGCGACCAGCGCATCCGGTCGCCGCCCGCGCCGTAGTTGATCGCCTCGCCGCCCCAGCGCACCCACTCGTTCTCGGTGTACCAGTTGAACAGCTCGCCGTCGGAGCGCATCAGCCACGTCGTGCCGCCCTCCATCGTGGTGAAGTGGCCGTGCTTGATGCGCGCCGGGCGGAAGAAGTACGTGCCCTCGGTGAGGGTGCCGAAGTTGTACTCCATGTGTCCCTGCAGCGTGTACGCCTCCTCGTAGCAGGGGTGATGCGCCAGCCGGTGGTCGGACCAGCCCTCCTGGGAGTGGATCAGCCGGGTGTAGAACCCGGTCACAGGGTCCACGTGGAGATATTTGATGAAAAGTCCGGGCATGGGGCCTGCCTTCGGCACCGCGTCCCACTGCATCGCCTCGGAGTCGATCACGATGACGTCCCCGCGCGCGTCCGGCCACCGCGCCGCGCCCGGGTCGAACCCGGCGTCGCCGTACTCGCGATAGTGCAGGATCTGCGTGCCCTCGTCGAACGTGATCGCCTCGACGGGCACGCCCTTGGGGGCGAAGACGTAGCCGCCCTTGCCCATGCGCCGCCCGCCGTACGTCATCGAGCCTTCGAGCACGTAGAACTCGGTGTCCGCGTGATGCACGCCGGGGCCGCGCCCCCAGCCGGTGTGGAAGCCGACGCGTAAGGACGAGGAGCCGTCCTCCTCGTCGACCGAGAGGCGGCGCTCGCTCGCCCTGCCCTCGCCGCCGACGAGTTCCGCGCCGTGCCAGACGTAGTCGCCCTGGTGGATGAGTTCGACATGAGGCCGCATTTCCTCATGCTGGCTCCCGCCCCGGGTGATCGTCAATGGAAAGTCTGACGTTTTCACGTACCATCTCCGTGTGGCCGTCCCCGCGTACGAGAACCTCGCCGCCGACCTGCGCGACCGCATCGTGGCCGGGGAGTTGCGCCCCGGTGACCGGCTGCCCGTCGAGCCCGAGCTGTCGACCAGGTACGGCGTGAGCCGTAGCACCGTGCGGGAGGCGCTGCGCCTGCTGGCCAGCCAGAACCTCATCTCGACCGTGCGCGGCGTGTCCGGCGGGAGCTTCGTGGTGGCGCCGCGCCCCGAGCAGATCAGCGACTACCTGCGCACCGGGTTCGGGCTGCTGGCCGCGGACACCCAGATCACCGTGGACCAGCTCCTGGAGATCCGCGACCTGCTGGAGGTGCCCGCGACGGGGCTGGCGGCGGTACGCAGGAGCGAGGCGGACCTCGACGAGCTGCGCGGCACCCTGTTCGACGTGCCGGGCGAGCGGTACGAGCAGAACAAGCGCTTCCACGCCGTGCTCCTGCGCGCCTCGGGGAACCCGCTGCTGGAGGTGGTGGCCCGGCCGATCTTCCAGGTGCTCGATGAGCGGTTCCTGCGCGAGCGCGCTCCCGGCACGTTCTGGAACGACGTCGACCGTGACCACCGCGAGATCCTCGCCCTGGTGGAGGCGGGCGACGAGGCGGGGGCTCGCGAGGCCGCCCACGCCCACCTCGGCCACCTGCGCGGCACCTACCTGGCGATCGAGAAGTGAGATCGAATCGCGCTCCATACTTCGCCTGACTGACTATATGCTGAGCGCCACAAGACGTACGGAGGCGCCGGATATGCCGGATTCTGCACTGTCCTGTCACGCGCTGAGCTGCCACGCGGGCGAGCGGGAGATCATCCGCGAGTTCAGCTTCAACCTGACCGCGGGGGAGCGGGTCGCCCTCATGGGCCCGTCGGGGTCGGGCAAGACCACGCTGCTCACCACGCTGGCCGGGCTGCTCCCGCCGAGCTCCGGCCGCGTGCTGGTCGGCGGGGTGCCGCTGGTCGAGCGGCCCGACCTGCGCGCCCGCGTGGCGCTGGTGTTCCAGTCGTACGGCCTGCTCACGCTGCTGACCGCCGCCGAGAACGTGGAGGTCGCGCTGCGGGCGGCCGGCCGTACGGCCAAGGACGCGATGGCGGCCACGGCGGACATGCTGGAACGGCTGCGCGTGGCCAAGTTCGCCGACCACCTGGTCGAGGAGCTGTCCGGCGGCCAGCAGCAACGTGTCGCCGTCGCCAGGGCGCTCGCGCTGCGGCCTGCCGTACTCCTGGCCGACGAGCCGACGGCCGAGCAGGACGCCGACCACCGCGAGCTGGTCCTCGACGCGCTCCTCGGCTCGGAGGCCGCGCTGATCATCGCCACCCACGACCCGGAGGTGGCCGAGCGGTGCGACCGCGTGGTCGAGCTGCGCACGGCGGCGCTGCGATGACGGCCGTACGGTGCGACGGGGTCGTGCAGATCTACAAGGCGCAGGAGCTCGAGGTCGTGGCGCTGCGCGACGTCGACCTGGTGATCGAGGAGGGCGAGACCGTCGCCCTGCTCGGCCCCTCAGGCGCGGGCAAGTCGACCCTGTTGTGGCTGCTCGCCGGGCTCGTCCGGCCCAGCGCCGGGCGATTATGGCTGAACGGCGTCGAGGTGAACCGCCTCGGCCAGAGCCGCCTCGACCGGCTGCGCGCCCAGCACATCGGCGTCGTCCTGCAGAACCCGGCGCGCAACCTCATCCCCTATGCCAGTCCCGCGCAGAACGTCGCCTTCGCCCAGCGCGGCGTCCGCAGGGACCGGCGCAGGATCACCCGGCTGCTCGACCGGGTCGGCCTGGGCGGCGTGAAGACCCCGGTCGGCAGGCTGTCCGGCGGTGAGCAGCAACGGGTGGCCGTCGCGGTGGCGCTGGCCAACAAGCCCCGGCTGCTGCTGGCCGACGAGCCCACCAGCCAGCTCGACGGCGCCACCGGCAGGACCGTGATCGACCTGATCAAGTCCACCTCGGAGGAGGAGGGCACGACGGCCGTCGTCGTCACGCACGACCACGTCGTCAGCAGGGCGCTCGGCCGTACGGTCACCATCAGGGACGGCAGGGTCGGCGCCGAGGGCAGGCACGGCGAGAACTACGTGGTCGTCGGCCGCGAGGGCTCGCTGCAACTGCCGCCCGAGTACCACGGCATCCTGCCGGCGGGTTCGATGGCCAGGATCGAGCCGCTCGACGACGGCGTCATCCTCAGGAGGATCGAACCGTGATCTGGTCGGGGCTGTGGGAGCGGCGCTGGTTGTCGCTCATCGTGCTGATCGTCGCGCTCGTGCCGGTGACCGCCGCCGCGCTCGGGCCCATCTACCAGGGCGCGGCCGAGACCGCGATCCTGCGCAACACCCTCACCGCCGCGCCCACCGAGGGCAGGGGCTGGTTCTACCAGGGCGGCTCGGACGTCCCCTTCGCGAACGCGACCTTCCTCAGCCCGCCGGTCAAGGGCGCGCAGCTCACCGGCCCGTCGGTGGCCGGTGCGCCGCGCGACACGCTGATGTGGCAGGACGGCCAGTGCGCGCACCTCACGATGCTCAAGGGGCGCTGCCCGAACGCGGCGAAGGAGGTGGCCGTCGCCGTCTCCTCGGGGAAGCCGGTCGGCGGCAAGGTGTCGCTGCCCATCCTGCTGGAGCGGGCGGGCTCGTCCAGGCGCGCGACGCTCAAGGTCGTCGGGATCTACCGGCCGACGAACGTGGCCGACCCCTACTGGTTCAACCGGCAGCTCTTCGAGAGCAACGAGGCCAGGTCCGCGCCCATGTTCACCGTGCCTTCGACGCGGGAGCAGACCTACGCCAACCTGGAGGAACCCCAGTCGACGTGGCAGGACTTCGCCGTCCTCACCGTCGACGTCCACCGGCTCGTCGGCAGCGACCTGCCCGCGCTGCGCGCCGTCCACGACGGCACCCTGGCGCTCAGCCGCGAGCGCGGCGGGACGGTCAGCACCGGCATCGGCGAGACCATCGCCGCCATGGTCAAGCAGGTCGACGCGCTGAGCGTCCCGCTGATCCTCGTCATCACGCAGCTCGCCGCGCTGGGCTGGTTGCTGCTCTTCCAGACCGTCGCCGACCTGGTCGCGGCGCGCGGGCCGGAGATCGCGCTGGCCAGGTTGCGCGGGCAGAGCCGGTGGCAGGTGTGGCGGTTCGGGCTCGCCGAGCCGCTCGTCGTGCTGGCCGCGGCCCTGGTCGCGGGCGTCGCGCTGGCCGGGGTGGCCGCGCACATGATCGCGCCGCCCGGGGTGCCGGTCCCGACGCCGGTGTCCGCGGTGTTCACGGGGGCCGCCGCCGTTCTGGGCGGGGTCGTGGCGGCCGGATTCCTGGCGTACCGGATGGCGGTGCGGCCGGTCACCGAGGAGTGGCGCCGCACCCCGCGCAGGAGCGCGCGCGGCTGGATGCTGGACGCGATCGTCCTGGCGCTGGCCGGGGCGGGGCTGTTCGAGCTGCTGGCCACGGGGGCGATCACCGAGTCGTCGGGGCGTTACGCCGCGGCTCTCGCCGTACCTGGACTGATCGCCCTGGCGGTCGCGCTGCTCACGGCCCGGCTGTTGCCGCTGCTGGCCAGGACGTTGTTCAGGCTGACCAGGCGGCGCGGCGGGCTCGGGGCTTTCCTGGCGATCAGGCAGGTGGCCAGGGGCGCGGTGACCGTCGGCAGCGTGACCGTCGTCGCGACGGCCGTCGGCGTCGCCGCCTTCGCAGCGGCCACCTGGACGGTCACCACCGCCAACTACCGCGAGGTCGCCGCCGTCCACACCGGAGCGGACACCGTGGTCGACGTGGTCAGGACGGACGTGGACGAGTTCCGCAGGGCCGTACAGGACGCCGACCCCAGCGGGCGGCTGGCCGCCCCCGTCATCCGCATGCCGGGCCGGCTGCCGATGGTCGCCGCCGACCCCGCCCGGCTGGCAGGCGTCGGCCACTGGCAGCCGGGGCTGGCCGCGCAGACCGCCAAGCTGGGGCACGAGGTCGCGCCGCGCATCTGGCTGACGGGGGAACGGCTGCGCGTGCGCGCGAAGCACGCCAAGGTGCCCAAGAACTGGGAAGTGCACATCTTCGCGCTGCTGCGCGTTCCCGGGATGGCCCGGGGCGGCCGGATCCCCGTCGGACCCGGGATCGGCGAGTGGAACCTGCCGGCTCCCTGCCGCAAGGCCCGGTGCGAGCTGCGCGGGTTCGTCGGGAGCTTCGACTACTACGGCCCCAGCATCGAGGTCGCCAACGAGGACCACAGCTTCGACTTCACGATCACCGAGCTGGAAGTGAAGCGGGACGGCGGCTGGAACCCGGTCGAGGCGCGGCTCACCGACTCCCAGGCCTGGTCCGGGGTCGGGCTGATGTTCCAGGGCGGGCTCACGCTGGTGGCGCGCGCCTACGAGCAGGGGAACGCGCGGCCGATGACCTACCCGGACACCGTCCCCGTGATCGCCAACGGGCACCTGGACGGCACGCTGAAGCTGCCTGGCCTCGACGAGAACTACACCGTCGGCATGCAGTCCGTCGCCTCGGGCACCGCCGCGCCAGGACTGGACCGGCTCGGCGTCGTCGTCGACCTCGACCTGGCCGACCGGGCGGCGCTCGCGATCTCCCCCAACGCCACCTACGAGGTGTGGGTGGCTGCCGGGCACGGTCCTGACGTGGTCAGGGCGCTGCAGGTGGAGGGGCTCCAGGTCCTCGGCGTACGGCACGCGTCCGAGCTGCGCTCGCGGTTCGCCACCGAGGGGCCGGGTGCGGCGCTGGCGCTGATGCTGGTGTCCGCGGTGGCGGCGGCGGTGCTCGCGCTGGGGCGGGCCGTACTCGCGCTCTACTCGGCTGCTCGGCGGCGTGGTTACGAGCTGGCGGCGCTTGAGGCGGCTGGGGCGCGTGGGCGGGCTTTGCGGGTGGCTTTGCTGCTGGAACAGGCGTTGACGCTGGGGGCGGGGGTGGTGGGCGGGTTGCTCGCCGGGGTGCTGGGGGCGCGGGTGGCGCTGTCGCGGGTGCCGGAGTTCACGGTGCTGCCTCTGTCGCCGCCGCTGGTGTACGAGGTGAGCCTGACGCCTGTGGTGGTCGTGGGGGGAGGGGCGTTGGTGGCGGGGTTGGTGGCCGCTTCGGTCCTTTCTGAGGTGTTGATCCGCGGGATCACCGTTGATCGCCTGCGGGAGGCGCCTACGTAGGGTAGGCGCTATGAAGCGATTTATCCTGACAGGGGCGCCGGGGGCGGGGAAGACGTCGTTGCTTTCCCGGCTCGGTGAGATGGGGTACACGACCGTTCCCGAGGCTGCGACGTCCGTGATCGCGTGCGCTCAGTCTCGGGGGACGGCGGAGCCTTGGGCTGAGGCTTCGTTCATTGACGAGATCGTGGCTTTGCAGCGGGCTCGGCAGGAGGCGGCTTCTGGGGAGGTGCAGGTGTACGACCGGTCGCCGGTTTGTACATATGCGTTGGCTGTTTACCTGGGGTTTCCGGTTTCTCGGGCGTTGGCTTTGGAGCTGGATCGGGTGGAGGGTTTGTACGAGAAGGAAGTGTTTTTCGTGCGTAATTTGGGATTTGTGGAGCCCAGTGCGGCTCGGCGGATCAGCTTCGAGGAGTCGTTGGTGTTCGAGCGCATCCACGAGGAGAGTTACCGGGCGTTCGGGTACACCTTGATCGACATCCCAGCCGCCCCGATCACGGCCCGCACCACCCAAATCACCAACCACCTCACCCCCTAACCCCTCTTACCTCCCGGACCTCTCCACCCCGCCCTCACCCCCCTGACCTCTCTTGCCTGCCGGACCTCTCGCTCGCCCGCACCCTGGATCTCTTTCCGGTCCGCACATCCCGGCCCTCCCCGTGAGGCCCGTCTCTTCGCTCGGCCCGCACCCCGGGCCTCTCCTCCCGGCCCGCACTCCCGCCATCTCCGCTCGCCCCGCATCACAAGAGCCTCACCCTCTGGGTCCACCTCCCCCTCTCTCGCGCCTGCGCCTCCGGCCCCCCGGCCTCTTCACCTTCCCCGGCCCTCCCGAGGCGCCGCGTCGGCGGGACGAGGTACGGCGCGGCCCGGCGCCCACCCCACGACCCCCAGCCACGCCACGCCTCAGCAGGCCCCGCAGTCAGTGCCCGTGCCCATGCCCGTGCCCAACAAAGCCCCCAGCAGGCTTTCCCCCCGGAACCAACACCACCGCCACCACCGCAGCAACCCCCGCCGCCACAGCACAAGCAGTCAGCGCAGAAATGAACCCCCCAACCCCCACCACCCCAGGAACAAGACTCGCAGCCGCGACAGTCGAAACAACCGCAACCCCGACAGACCCACCCAGCTCATGGAAGGTATTCACGACCCCTGAAGCCACCCCCGCCTCCGCAGCCGGAACATTGGCCATCGTCGTAGTGGTCGCCGCAACAAACGCAGGCCCAACTCCAAAAGCCGCCAACACGAACCCAGGCAGCAACGAGACGTAGGCGTTGCCCCCCACCGAGATCCCCGTCATCAACGCCGCCCCCGCCGCCACCAGCAAGAACGCCCCCACCACCACAGGCCGCCCACCAACCCGCCCGATCAACATCCCACCGACCTGCGCCCCCACCGTGATCGCAACCGCCACAGGCAGAAACAGCAGCCCAGTCTCCAACGCCGTGAACCGCAGAACATGCTGAAGATAGAGCGAACTGGTAAAGAACAGCCCCAACAGCAGCCCAGTAGCCAGCAACATGACAAACGCCCCCGACAACACCGGCCGCCGCACCATCGTCGAAGCCCGCATCAACGGAGCACTGGCCCCCCGCTCGATGAGAAAGAACCCCCCATAAAGCAGTACGGCACCGCCAAGCGTGGCCAGCGTGACCAGATCCCCCCACCCGACATCCCCGGCGGCCACCAGCCCGTAGATGAGCAACGCAGTAGCCGCCGTAACCGCCACGGCCCCAGGCACATCCAACCCCCGCCACCCCACACGCCCCCGCCCACCACGGTCCCCGTGACCATGCGCCGAGCCATCCACTGCCTCGCCCTCGCCACCGTCTCCGTGACCGCGCGAGGAGCCTTCCACCGCGACCCGCTCGCCACCGTCCCTGTGACCGCGCGCCGAGCCACCCACCGCGACCCGTTCGCCACCGTCCGCGTGACCATGTGCCAAGCGACCCACCGCGCCATGCCCGTCACCGGCCCCGGGACCACCACTCACCCCAAGAGCGTCGACAACCTCATGAGGCGACGCGTGATGCTCGCCCCCATGACCGTGCGCCAAGTCACCCCCCGCACCATGACCGCCACCGGTGCCGTGCCCACCACCCGCCGCGTGGGCAGCGCCGAGACCGTGGACCGAGTCATCCTTCGCATCGTGGCTGCCCTGGGCGGCGCCGACCTCATGCTCGTGGGGCGACGCGTGGCCGACGAGCGCGGTGCGTGCCGTACTGGCTGGGCCGTACGGAAGAAGACGGGGAAGGGACAGCAGGACAGCCACCCCGACAGGAACGTTGACGAAGAAGATCCAGCTCCACCCCGGCCCAGCCGTCAACAACCCACCGATCAGCACACCAAGCGCCGCCCCCGTGCCGCCGATCGCCGCCCAGACACCCAGCGCCCGGGTACGGTCCCGGCCGTGGAAGAGGCTGGTGATGGTCGCCAACGCCGCAGGTGAGAGCAACGCAGCACCGACACCCTGAAGCGCACGCCCAGCGATGAGCACCGAAGCGCTCGCCGCGACCCCACAAACCAGGGACGCGACTGTGAACACCGCCAGCCCGACGGTGAGGACCCGTCGACTCCCGAACACATCCACCAGCCGCCCACCGAACACCATCAACCCGCCGAAACACAGCGTGTAGGTGGTGACCACCCAGGTGAGCGACGTGCGGTCGAGCGCGAGGTCGACACCGATCGCAGGCAGCGCAACCTGCACAACGGTGATGTCGACGATCAACATGAACTGCGCCAACGCAAGCAGCGCCAGCACTCCACGATGTTTCACGATCACTCCCTAACTCGTACACTGATGTTCGAGTTATGGAACCACGAAGTCCCACCCTGTGTCGACCCCCAGCCCAAATACCACAAAGGGGTATACCGCCCCTGGGCAACGCGAAAGTCATAGCCACACCCACGCCCCGCCCCGCACCCACGCCCCGCCCCGCACCCACGCCCCGCACCCACGCCCCGCCCCGCACCCACGCCCCGCTCCGCGCCTTGCCCTGCGCTCGACCCCCGCCCCGCGCGTCGCGCCGCCCCGTGCCGCGCCGCCCCGTGCCGCGCCGCCCCGCACCCCGCGCCGCCCCGCGCGCCGCGCCACGCGCCACGCCCCCCCGCCACCCCCGCGTCCTGCGCCGCGCCCTGCGCCCTGTGCTCGCCCGGCGCCGTCGTGTGGGTGTTTGGCGTGCTATGCCGTACGAGCCGCGCTTGCGGCGCCGCGTGCCTCGCGCCCGCGCCGGGCGTGTGGTGTGTTCTTGCCTACGGCGGGCGCCCGTGTGGCGAAGCCTGATCGGTCGGGACTGTGCGGTGGCTAGGTAGCTACTAGTGTCGGTAGTAAGAAGGCCTGCGACGTCAGTGGTGGGCTACAGGTGGGGTGGTCAGGGTGCGGCGGTAGGCGGTGAGGCGGGCGTCGACGCTGTCCAGGCAGCAGCTCGCGCACTTCACCGCCTCCGCAGACGTGTAATACAAACAACACGTGTTACGCAGGTAGAACAGCCCCTCGCGCTCGCCCTCCGCGAGGCGCACCACCTCGCCGAGCCGGTCGAGCCCGCCAGGCGCCACCGCCATGAACTCCTTGTACGCCGCCTCCAGTCGATCCAGCGGCGCCCCCCGCCGCCCGGCCGCGCAGAACGCCGCCGCGCAGCCGAAGGCCACCCCGCCGTGCAACTGCCGCAACCCCGCCCTGGTGCGTACCCTCATAGCCTGCGCCAGCGGCAGCAAATGCTCGGTCAGCACCCACGACACCGCAGTCTCTACAGACCCCTCCACCACCGACAAAGAGCGCAACCCCACGGCCTCGAAGCCGTGATGCGCCGACAGTCTGATGGCGGTGTTCGCCGGTCGCACGTCGACGACCTTGCCCTCCAGGGCCCACGCGAGCAGGGCGGATGCGGTGACCGTACCTGCATAGACCGCCATCACCGTCAGCGCCGTCGCATGGTCGGACACCTGGCCGCTGGCCACCCGCTCGGCCTCCAGCACCCGCTCCATCTCCGGCGACCACGGGTCGAGCAGCCGATCACACCCGATCCACTCGTCGTCCGTGGGCGAGGGGAGCTCGGTGACCTCGTACCGCTCTCCATAGGAGGCGAGCTTGGCGAAGAAACTATGCACCATAGGAGAGTAGGGGGAGAATCGTCTTGCTCAGCACGGACTCGGCGGACGACCGCTCCAGCCGCCCCGCCTCCACCTCCTGCGCCGCGCTGTGCAACACCCCGAAGAACGTGCTGACAAGCCAGGACAACGGCAGGTCTGTACGGAAATCCCCGTCGTCCCGCCCGCGTGCGATCAAGCGCTCGACGGTGAGCAGGGGGCGTTCGTGGTGGCGCCGGATGCGTTCCATGGGCATGGTCTGTGATGCCGCGAGGAACAGGCTGCTGTGGCGGGCCAGGATTTCCCACGATGTCGCGATAAGTGTGGCCATCGCCTCGGGGGCTGGCATCTCCTCCAGGGCGGGGTTCTCGATCAGCGGCAGCGTCACCTCGATCGCGTGGTCCATCACCGCGTCGACGAGCGCTTCCCGGGTGGCGAAATGCCCGTAAAGGGTCACTCTGCCCACCCCGGCGGCCTTGGCGATCTCCGCGACGCTGGCGTTGGGATCGGCGCTGAGCAGGCGCGTTCCCGCCGCGATGATCGCGGCGATGTTCCGCTCCGCGTCAGCCCGACGAGTCGTCACCACCCCGCGAGCCTATCCGACCCCCCTGCCCGACAATCCGACCGGACACCCCGCCCACGCACCACGTCGCGCGGGCAAGAGCGGACGAAGGTGGGCGAAGGTGGGCGAAGGTGGGCGATCATGCCACGCGATCTCCCACACGCCCACGTCCCGCCCGCGACCTCGCCCTTTCCCTCGCGGTCTCGCATGTGGGGTCTCGCACGAGCGCTTCCGCTGAGCGTGTTGGTCCGCTGCACCGACCAGTCGCTGCACCGCGCCCCGCCCCGCCCCGCCCCGCCCCGCCCCGCTCCGCTCCGCTCGCGCCGCCCCCGGTGTGCCGTCCGCCCGTGCGCCGCCCGTGGGCCTGTGCGGTCTCTCTCTCGTGGCCCGCCCGCCCACATTCCCTCACTCGCCCGGTTACCTATCGCCGATGGACCCAGTGGGCGGTGGCGCACCGGGGAGGGAGGTGCTCGTGACGGGAGAAGGGTCGCTCGCCGTACCGAAAGGACTGGTCCTCCGGAGGAGATCGTTACGGCCCTCTCGGATAGGCTCTGACATCGTTGTCATAGCTGAGGAGAAGACTTGCGCCCCCTGCATGCCGGCTGGACCCTCTCGGCCGCAGATCACCCCCCGGTCCCCGCCTCCGTGCCGGGTTGCGTGCACACCGATCTGCTGGCCGCCGGCCTGATCGACGACCCCTACCTCGACGACAACGAGCAACGCCTGGCGTGGATCGGCCGCCAGGAATGGCGCTACGACACCACCTTCACCTGGACCGACGACGGCCACGACCGGGTCGACCTGGTGTGTGAGGGTTTGGACACCGTGGCGACCGTCCTCGTCAACGGCGTCAGGGTCGGCGAGACGGCCAACATGCACCGTTCGTACCGCTTCGAGGTGCGGGAACTGCTGCGCGAGGGCGACAACGCCCTGACCGTCGTCTTCGCCTCGCCCTACTACTATGCGGAGGCGCAGAAGGCCGCGCTCGGTCTACGGCCCGGCGCGTATGTGGAACCGTACAACTTCATCAGGAAAATGGCCTGTAACTTCGGCTGGGACTGGGGCCCGACGCTGGTCACCTCCGGCATCTGGCGGCCGATCGGGCTCGACGCGTGGAGCGGCGCGCGGCTGGCCGAGGTGCGCCCGCTGGTGTCGTCGAACGGCCGCGTGGACGTGTGCGTGCGCGTCGAGCGCGCGTCGCAGCTCCCGGTGCTGGTCACCGCCGAGGTCGCCGGGATTTCCGGAGCTGTACGGCTGGCGCCGGGCGCCTGCGAGGGCGTGATCACCCTCGACGTGCCGTCGCCCGAGCTGTGGTGGCCACGCGGGTACGGCGAGCAGCCGCTCTACGAGCTGACCGTGCGCGCGGGCGCGTCCACCTGGTCGAAGCGCATCGGTTTCCGCAGCGTGGAGCTGGAGCGGGACGCCTTCGCGCTGGTGATCAACGGGCGGAAGGTGTTCGCCAAGGGCTTCAACTGGATCCCCGACGACTGCTTCCCCGCCCGGATCACCCGCGACGACCTCGCCGAGCGCTTCGGCCAGGCGATCGACGCTGGGGCGAACCTCCTACGCGTGTGGGGAGGTGGGCTGTACGAGTCGGCGGACTTCTACGAACTCGCCGATGAACTCGGCCTGCTCGTCTGGCAGGACTTCCCGTTCGCCTGCGCCGCCTATCCCGAGGAGGAACCGTTCGCGAGCGAGGTGGAGGCCGAGGCCAGAGAGAACGTGGCCAGGCTGATGAGCCACCCGTCGCTGGTGCTGTGGTGCGGCAACAACGAGAACATCGAGGGCGAACGGCACTGGGGCTGGCGCGATGAGCTGCAGGATCGTAGTTGGGGCGCGGGTTTCTACTTCGACCTACTACCGAGGATCGTCGCCGAACTCGACCCCAGCCGCCCATACTGGCCGGGAAGCCCCTATTCCGGCTCTCCGGATGCCGACCCGCTCGACCCGGCGCGCGGCACCATTCACATCTGGACGGTGTGGAACACCCACGACTACACGTTCTACGACACCTACTCGCCGCGTTTCGTCGCCGAGTTCGGCTTCCAGGGGCCTCCGGCGTACGCGACCCTGCGCCGGGCCTCGTCCGACGAGCCGTTGACCCCCGACTCCTCCCACCAGAAGGCGGTGGACGGCCAGGCGAAGCTGATCAACGGCCTCGCCGGGCATCTGCCGAGCCCGGACACGTTCGACGACTGGCATTACCGCACCCAGCTCAACCAGGCGCGTGCCATGGCGTACGGGATCGAGCGGTTCCGTGCGCTCGGGCCGTACTGCATGGGGACGATCGTCTGGCAGCTCAACGACTGCTGGCCGGTGACGTCGTGGGCGGCCGTGGATGGTGACGGCAGGAAGAAACCCCTCTGGTACGGCCTGCGCCGCGCTTACGCGCCTCGGCTTCTGACTTTCCAGGGGGATGAATTGGCCGCGGTCAACGACACCGATGAGGTCTGGAGTGGCGAGGTGGCGGTGGTCGCGATGACGTCCACGGGTGAGGTGCTCGCGAAAGATTCCCTCGGCCTCTCCGTTCCTCCGCGCGGCGTGACCCGTCTTCCGTTGCCGTCGGAGGGTGAATTGCTCTCGGTCAGCGCGTACGGCGCCGCCCCCGCGTTGCGCGTCCAGGACGAGAGCACCTTGCCTCGGGCCTCCTACGACACCGTCGTTGAACGCGTGAACGACGGGGTCCTGCTGCACGTGACCGCACACACCGTGGTGCGCGAGCTGGCCGTCTTTCCCGACCGGCTCGACCCGGCGGCGAGGGTCGACGACCAGCTGGTCACGCTGCTCCCCGGGCAGAGCGTCACCTTCCACATCTCGACTCGGGCCGACCTCGACCCCGGATTGCTGACCAGCCATCCGGTGCTGAGATGCGTCAACGAGTGACCTACGGCTGACTGCTGAGTGCCTCGTTGAGGCTTTGGTGCGAGCCGGTCGCCTGAAAAGCTTTGCCATTTCTGGTGCTGGTGTGACGGGTGTTGCCGGGTAAGAAGCCGCACAGAGCACTTGGGGAGGCACGATGGGGTATCTGTGGCGCGTCGGCGCGGTGGCCGGAGCGGCTGTGGTCCTGATGGCGGGTACGGCGGGGCCGGTGCTGGCGGGCTCCGACGACGTGAAGGTGTCGCCCTACCGCGTGGAACCGGGTGATTCCGTGCAACTCACCACGAGCGGCTGCCCGAAGGCCGACGACATGGTCGCCACGTCCGACGCCTTCGACGAGCCGGTCGACCTGGAGCCCGACGGCAACCGGTGGATCGGCGACGCGGACATCTCGTGGGACGCCGACCCGGGCTCGTACGACGTGGACGTGAGCTGCGACGACGAGGCCGACGCGCTGTCGGGGACGTTCCTGGTGGTCGGCGGCTGGGGTCCGGACACCGGCGGGGGCGGCCTCGCGCTGACCCAGGCGGAACGCGCGGCGGTCGCCGCGTCAGAGGGCACGTCGCCGTGGGTCTGGGGGCTGGGCGGAGTGGCCCTCGTCGGCGCGCTCGCCGCCGGGGCCGTCGTGGTCAGGCGACGCACCCACCTGCGTGGCTGACCGCCCCGGGCCACTGCGGTTCGCCGTCGTGGCCCTGTTGCTGGTGGGCGGGGTGAGCGGGTGCAAGGTCGAAGGGACGCCGACCAGGATCGCCGTTCCGACGACCGTCAAAGCCGCGGGCTGGCCCAAACCCGTGCATTCCATCGAGGGGTCCGCCAGACCCCTGCGCGTCGTCGTGCCCAGGGCGGGCGTCGACGCGCCCGTCGTGTCGATCTCCACAGAAAAGGGCGGCAAGCTCAGCGCCCCGCCGCTCGCCGAGCCCACGGTCGTCGGCTGGGACAGGACAGGTCCGGCCCCGGGTGAGGACGGCTCCGCCGTACTCGTCGGGCACCTCGACACCAAGACAGGACCCGCCGTCTTCGCCCGCCTCAGCGCGGTGAAGAAGGGGGACACGGTCGCGGTCGTGCGGTCGGACGACCGGGTGGTCGTGTTCCGGGCCACGGCGGTGGAGCAGGTGGGCAAGAGCGACTTCCCGGTGCGCAAGGTCTTCGGGGACGCTGCCAAGCCGGGGATCAGGCTGGTGACGTGCGGTGGGCGCTTCGACCGGGCGAAGCACTCCTACGAGGACAATCTCATCGTGTACGGCGAGCAGGTCGCGACCTACCGCGTCACCGACCTGGCCGCCCCCAAACGCGCCCTCGGCCCACCCGGTGCTGACGGAATGACCTGAGGCCAGGTCATTCCTCATCTCCGAGCGGGGAACTGCTTCACGCAGCTCGGGTGAAGCCTGCCCCGGCCTGGTCCGGGCATGAGGTCACAGGGGGCGCTTGATGCGTGAGGCGTACCAGAGGGCGCTGTCCTTGGGGGTGCGCTTCTGCGTCTCGAAGTCCACGTGCACGATCCCGAACCGCTGGCCGTACCCGTGCGCCCACTCGAAGTTGTCCAGCAACGACCAGGCGAAATACCCCTTGAGCTGCACCCCGTCCCGCACCGCCTCCGCACACGCCTCGATGTGGCGCGACAGGTAGTCGACCCGCCCGGCGTCGTGCACGCCGCCGTCCGCGCTCACCTCGTCGGCGAAGGCGGCCCCGTTCTCGGTGATGTACAGATCCACGGCCGGATAGTCCTTCTGGATCCGCCGCAGCAGGTCGAGCAGCCCCTGCTCGTCGATCTCCCAGTTCATCGTGGTCCGCGCCCGGCCGCCGTCCACCCAGCGCACGTCCTCCGCGCCGATCCACGGGGTGAGTCCGCCGGATTCATTCCCCGCGGCGACCAGGGCGGGGGAGTAGTAGTTGATGCCCAGCATGTCGATCGGCAGGGAGATCGTGTCCAGGTCACCCTCCCGGACGTGCCCGAAGTCGCTCAGGTGGGCCAGATCCTTGACGACGTCCTCGGGGTAGGAGCCGAGCAGCACCGGGTCGATGAACAGCCGGTTCTGGAGGCCGTCGATGCGCCGCGCGGCGTCCGCGTCCTCGGGGGAGCCGGTGGCCGGGGTCACGTGGGTCATGTTCAGGGTGATCCCGACCTTGCCCGACAGGTTCTGTACGGCGAGGCCGTGCCCGAGCAGCAGGTGGTGGACCGCCTCGATGGCCTTGCCTGGCTCGGTGCGTCCCGGTGCGTGTTCCCCTGCTGCGTACCCCAGGAGGGAGGAGCACCACGGCTCGTTGAGCGTCGTCCAGTTGGTGACGCGGTCGCTGAGCCTGTCGTGCACGAGGGCGGCGTACTCGGCGAAGCGGTACGCGGTGTCCCTGTTGGGCCAGCCTCCTGCGTCCTCCAGGTATTGGGGGAGGTCCCAGTGGTAGAGGGTGGGCCAGGGGGTGATGTCACGTTCCAGCAGGGTGTCGACCAGGTGGCTGTAGAAGTCGAGGCCCTTGGGGTTGACGGTGCCCGGCTCGGGGACGATGCGGGGCCAGGCTACGGAGAAGCGGTAGGCGCGGAGGCCGAGCTCGGACATCAGGCGGATGTCGTCGGGGTAGCGGTGGTAGTGGTCGCAGGCGACGTCGCCGGTCTCGCCGTTTTTCACCTTGCCTGGGGTGCGGCTGAAGGTGTCCCAGATGGAGGGGGTCCTGCCGTCGGCGGTGGCGGCTCCTTCGATCTGGTAGCTCGAGGTGGCGGCCCCCCAGAGAAAATTCATTCCGACGAATCCCTTCACTATTGGGAGCGCTCCCAAAGGCCTCCACGCTGGCAAAGCGTATTTGCACCGGTTCGCCCGGCACAAGGAGCCTTGGGCTGAGAATCCAGTGTTGTACGAACCACGGCGAACCCAGCGGTGGACCCGTGCTTCGGGAGCGTCAGGTGATCAGTCGCACCTAGTAGGGAGCGTCGGACGGACGAGAGGTCGTGACGGCCTGCTGACGCGGTCGCTGGCAGGGGGTCTTGGCGGGGGCGTGGCGGTGAAGGGGTTTGGTGGCCCACGCGGCGCGTGTCGCAAGGCGCCCGACTATGGGGCGCGGGCGCGTGTCTCTGGGCCTCGGTCACGCGGCGCAGGCGCGTAGCTCAGGGCGCCCCGCCGTGCGGCGCGGGCATGTGTCTCAAAGCGCCCGGCCACGCGGCGCGGCGCGTGGCTCAGGGTGCCTGGTCGTGCGGGGTGGGGGTGCCTGGTCGTGCGGGGTGGGGGGTGCCTGGCCGTGCGGGGCGGGCACGTGGCTTTAGGGCGCCCGGTCGTGCGGGGCGGGGTCTGGGAGCGGGGTTGTCCTAGCGTTCGCAGACGAGGCCGTCGCCGTCGCGGTCCTGGTACCAGGCGTATTCGGGGTCCACGCCCCTGCGGTACGGGCCGTAGCCGTGGGCGTTGGCTTCGGCGCAGGTCGGGTACCTGGGGTCTGTCTTGTCCGAGGAGGAGGGCGAGGGCGATGGGGTGGGCTTCACCGTGGGCTTGACGGTCGGCTTCACGGTGGGTTTGACCGTCGGGGTGGGTGTGGGGGTTGGTTGGGGGGACTTGTCGCAGCTGCCTGACCAGATGCCCAGCTTCTCCTGCCTGGCTTTGGACTCCTCGGCGCGCATCGCCTTGATGTACAGGTCGTTGGGCTTGATGAGCACTGCCTTGGCGAGGCCGTTCCTGATGAGGGTGCGGTTGACGTGTACGCCCTTGGCGTTCCAGACGTAGAACAGCCATCGGCCGTAGCCGTCCTTGGGGGACTTGTCTTTGAGGACATAGGCGACCTTGCCGACCGGGAGGAGCGTGGCTGTGCGGCGGGTTGCTGCGCCGCCCCAGCATTTGCCGGGTTCCGGGGTGTCCGACTCCAGGAGCATGACGCGTAGCTTCTCGCCCTTGCTGGTGGTGACGTCGAGGGTGTCGCCGTTCACGATCCTGGCTATCCGCACTCCCGTCGCGTTCGTGGGCACACCGGGCGGGCGTGCGGCGGCTCCGGCGGGGGAGGCGGCTGTGAGGGGTACGGCGAGCAGGGCGGCTGCGGCGAGAAGGGTGATGCGCATGAGTCCTCCCGTGATTGCTGACACTGGGGGACGCGTCGCCGGAGACGCCGGAGCACACCCTGGCCTGATCTGGACAGGAAACACACCCTCAATGAACCCCGGTGGGTGATCGCAGATGTGTGGGCGAGGTGAAGGGGAGGGCGGTGGCAGAAGCGGGCGCGGGAGGGGCGTGCGCGGTGAGACCGGGGGCGGCGGTGGGGCGGTGCAGGGGAGGCGTAGATAGGGGCACGAGGCTCGGCGGGGAGAGTGGCGATGGGTGGGGGTGGGATATCCGGGGAGATGCGGTGCGGGCGTGCGATACGGCCCGGCTAGGGCCGGGAGGTGTGGTGCAGGCGGCCGGGCTGGGGTGTGGGCGTGCGGTGCGGGTGGCCAGGTGGGGGCTCCGGGGGTGCGGTGCGGGTGGCTTGGGGGACCGGGTGGCGGGGGATGTGGGGTGGGGGATGTGGGATGGGGTGGGGTGGTGACCGGGGTGGAGTGCTGGGCGCGGTGGTGAGGTGTCGGGCGGGGAGAGGTGGTGAGGTGTGGGTGGGGAGAGGGGGGTGAGGTGTGGGTGGGTGGTGGCGGGGGTTTGGTGGGGGCTTGGGGGGGTGGGAATACCCCCTCCCGGTATGTGGTTGGGGTGGGTATGACTCGCATAGAAGCTCTCACCCCCGAGACCGCCAAGGGCGCGTCCAAGGATCTGCTTGCTGGGATCGTGGCCAGGCATGGCAGTGCGAGCCCGATGCTGTCGAGGATGGCGCACTCCCCTGCGGTTCTCGGCGGGTATCTGGAGCTCAATCGGGCGCTCAAGCGTGCCAAGCTCGATCGGCGCGTCAGTGAGCGGATCTCGCTGGCCGTACAGGAGCGTCAAGGGTGCGACCTGTGCCTCAACGCGCACGCCGATGCGGCGCGGTCGCTCGGGGTGAGCGAGGACGAGATCGCGCTCGCCAAGAAGGGGACCTCGGCGGATCCCAAGATCGCGGCGATGGTGGCGTTCGGGTATCTGGTGTACACGGAGCCGGCGAGCATCACGGATGAGCAGATGAATGAGCTCAGGTCATTCGGTTACAGCGAGCGGGAGATCGCGGATGTGGTCGGGGTGGTTGCGATCAATGTGATGACTGGGGCGTTCAATCTGGTCGCCGGGCTGTGAGCTCGTCGGCCAGGCGGGTGATCGTGTCTCTGCCCTCCAGGTCGCGTAGCCAGATGGAGGGCAGGGCGGACTCGCCTCGCCAGGCGCCGATGAGGTTGCCGCATACCGAACCGGTGGAGTCGCTGTCGCCTGAGTGGTTGACGGACAGCAGGAGTGCGCGTTCTGGGGAGGGTTCGGCGAGGGCGCAGTAGATGCCGATGGCGAGGGCTTCCTCGGCGACCCACGCTCCACCCAGTGCTTCTACGGCTTCTGGCGCGGCCATGGCTGGACTGGTTCTGGGCACCCTGTTTGGTTTGCCCGGCTTCTCAGGCATGGGTGGCCGGTCTGGTGTGCGCGGATCGTCTGGCATACGCAGGTCGGTGGGCGTGCGTGGGTTGGTGGGCGTGTGCGGATCGTCTGGCGTGTGCGGGTTGTTTGGCGCGCGCAGGTCGGTGGGCGTGTGCGGATCGTCTGGCGTGCGTGGGTCGGTGGGTGTGTGGGGGTTGCCCGGCGTGCGGGAGCCCTCTGGCGTGTGCGGGTCGACCGGTCGGTGTGGGGTGGTGGGCGTGTGGGGGCTGTCTGGCGGGTGGGTGCGGGAGGCTGCGGACAGGGCCGCCGACAGGGCTGCCGTGGTCTCCTCGTGGGCCGGGTGGCTGGCCAGGAGGTCCAGAGCGTCCTGTACGGCGGGCAGCAGGTCGGCGCCCGCGACCAGCTGGTGCACGATGGCGGCGAACGCGCCCGCCGCCAGGTAGCCGGTGGGATGCCCGTGGGTGATCTGCGCGCACTCCGCAGCCAGCGTGAACGCCTCCCGGGGAGAACGGCTGACCAGCCCGAAGGGAGCCGAGCGCATCACGGTGCCGCACCCCTTGGACGCCGGGTTCACCGGCCCCGGCGCGCCCATCGCGACCGGCCCAGGGAAGGGCTGGTGCAGGCCGGACAGGCAGGCGTTGCCCGGCGCCCGGCGCGAATAGAGCCAGGCCTCCTGACGCAACGTCCCGGTGCGCCACGGCTGGTCGGCGGGTGGGGGCGCCTTGTGGTCCTGGGTGTCGAGCCACCGCAGATACGCCTGCCGTACGGAAAGGACGGGATCCCCGACGAGGGGGCCCTCCGTGGTGAAGTCCCCGGAGAGGGGGCCTTCTCTGGTGAAGTCCCCGGAGAGGAGGCCTTCTATGGTGAAGAGGGTCATCTGGGTGTCGTCGGTGATAAGTCCGGTCTTCCCCCGCCAGTCGGCGATATATCCGGAAATGCCGGTGACTCCGTGGTGCTTGCGGATCTCCCTCAAGGAGGAGAACTCGATCGGCGCCCCCAACGCGTCCCCGATCGCCCCGCCCAGCAAGCATCCCCGCACCCTGTCCCCATATTCCATGAACTTCACGATAAAACCCACCAAGGGTTGATCGTCCGCACCCAGCTCTGAGACATTGCGGGAGCTTGTCCCCATATGTCCCGGAGGACCCGCGTGACACCATTACGCCCTGCCCTCACCGCCGTCGCCCTCATCCTCGCGACCGCAGTGGCAACCCCCGCCCAAGCCGCCGCAGACCCGGCCATCACCATCAAAGACGGCCGCACCCAGCCCGTCTTCTCCTACGCCGACGCCATCCGCGAGTACGTCTACGTCGAGGCCCCCATCGACAGCGACGCCGACGGCGCCCTCGACCGCGTGCGCGTCGACATCATCAGACCCAAGGAGTCCGGCCCGGGGCTCAAGGTCCCGGTGATCATCGACGAGAGCCCGTACTACGACAACTCCGGCCGAGGCAGCGAAGCCGAGCGCAAGGTCTACGACGCGTCCGGCAACCCGGTGAAGTTCCCTCTGTTCTACGACAACTTCTTCGTCCCCCGCGGCTACGCCGTACTCAACGTCGACATGATCGGCACCACCAGGTCCGACGGCTGCCCCGACACCGGCGGCAAAGCCGACGTGATCGGCGGCAAGGCCGTCATCGACTGGCTGAACGGCAGAGCCAAGGCGACAAAGGCCGACGGCACCGAGGTCAAGGCCGACTGGACCACCGGCAAGGCCGCGATGATCGGCAAGTCCTACGACGGCACCCTCGCCAACGCGGTCGCCGCGACCGGCGTGAAGGGGCTGGAGACGATCGTCCCGATCTCGGCCATCAGCTCCTGGTACCAGTACCAGCGCTCCAACGGCATGATCTACAGCGTCAACTACGCCTCGTGGCTCAGCAACGTCGTCGACACCGACCCCGACGCCAAGTGCGCCGCCGTACGGGCGAGGCTGGACGCGGAGGACGCCGACGAGACCGGAGACTTCACGCCGTTCTGGGAGGAAAGGGCCTATGACGCCGCCAAGGTCAGGGCCAGCGTCTTCGCCGTCCACACCGTCAACGACCTGAACGTCAAGCCGGACACCTTCTCCACCTGGTGGGACGCCCTGGCCAAGCGCGGCGTGCCGCGCAAGGTGTGGGTCGGGCAGTACCAGCACGTCGACCCGTTCGACTTCGAGGGCAGGCGCGACCTGTGGGTCGACACGCTGCACCGCTGGTTCGACTTCTGGCTCCTCGGCGTGCGCAACGGGATCATGCAGGAGCCCCGCGCCGACGTGCAGCTCACGCCGTCCCAGTGGATCACCCAGCGCGACTGGCCTGCGCCGTTCGCCCTGCCGGTGCCGCTGCGCCCGTCGGCGGACGGCCAGCTCGGCCTGCTCCCGGCCAGGCACGGGACGACAGCGACATTCACCGACACCCGCCTGTCCGAGACGCAGATGACGGCCGACCTGGGTACGGCGGCGCCGGGGCGCTCGGCGTTCACCACCGGCCCGCTGCCGCTGGACCTGCGCCTGTCCGGCACGCCGGTCGTCGACCTGCGGGTCACCCTGGACAAGCCGACCTCGAACCTGACCGCCCTGCTGGTGGACATCGGCGAGGACACTCGCGTCGACTGGCGCCGCGGCCAGGGCATCTCGCTGCTGACCGAGGAGGACTGCCACGGCGAGAGCACGGCCGCCGACGACTCCTGCTACAGGAAGGTCGTCACCAACCTGGCCACGAGACCGCTGGAGATCGTCGCCAGGGGCTGGATCGACGTCGCCAACCGCGACTCGCTGGCGCAGGGGACGCCGTTGCCCGTGGGTACGGCGGCGCAGGTGCGGTGGAAGACGCTGCCGCAGGACTACGTCTTCAAGAAGGGCCACAGGATGGCGCTGGTGCTCGCGGGCACCGACGCGACCTACACCTCGGCCGAGACCGCGACGGGCGCGGCGGTGACCGTCGACCTGGCGCGCAGCAAGATCACCGTGCCGCTGGTCATCACCGAGCCGCTGACCACGGCGGACGTCCCGCAGAACCGTTCCCAGTGGATCGGCCCCGCCGAGGTCGATCTGCCTGAGCCGGAGAACACGTTCTTCTAAAGGGCAACGAAGGGGTACGGCGCTTGCCGTACCCCTTCGTCGTGATAAATCAGGTGAGATGCCGATAAATGGTGTCTACGCTGGTGATCAGTCCGAAGGTGCGGGTCGAAGCTGATCGGTTACCGCCTTCCAAGCGGGCAACGCGGGTTCGAATCCCGCCGGGTCGACGTCGCCGGCCCGTCGTCTAGTGGCCCAGGACACCTTGATCCCGGTCCGCGTCCCCACATCCGCGCCTTCGGACGGCCCGATCCAGGAGGCACACCCCATGAACACCCCACAGACCCTGCCCATCCGCCCCGACCAGATCATGAACGCCGCAGGCGGGTACGGATACGCCAAGGATCTGTGGACGCAGTTGCAGGACTTCCTCATCCTGGGCACCACCGGCGGCACCTACTACGTCGACCAGGACGACCTGACCAGGAAGAACGCGACCGTGCTGTTCGACGCGCTGGCCGAGGACGGCCCGCGCGTGGTGGCGCTGCTCACCGAGGCGTCCAACGGCCGCGCCCCGAAGAACCGGCCCGCCCTGTTCGCGCTCGCCGCCGCGTACGCCGAGGGCGACGCGGACACCCGGCAGGCGGCCAAGCTGGCCCTGCCCAGGGTGGCCCGCACGACCGACCACCTCTCGACGTTCTTCGGCTACTACAAGAACCTCGGCGGCAAGCCCACCGAGCGGGGCATCGCCCCGACGATCGGCCGCAGCCTGCGCACCGCGATCGGTTCCTGGTTCCTGTACGGCGACGCCGACGACGTCGCGTTCAAGGCGTGCAAGGCGATGCAGCGCCGTACCCCCATGGGCGAGACGTTCTCGCTGCGCGACGCCCTGCGCATCGCGCACCCGGTGCCGGACGACGAGCGGCGCAAGGCGCTGTTCGGGTGGATCGCCGGGAACGTCACCGACGACGAGGCGCGCCGAGCGCTGCCCGCGATCGACCGGTTCCTGTCGGCCAAGGCCGTCGTGCACCGCGCCCAGGCGGTCAGGCTCGTCACCGAGAAGCGCGTGCCGTGGGAGTTCCTGCCCGACGCCATGCTCACCGATCCGCGCGTCTGGGCGGCGCTGATCGACACGATCGGCCCGAACGCGCTGCTGCGCAACCTGGCCAGGATGACGAGCATCGGCACGCTCAAGCCGCTCAAGCCCGCCACCCGCAGGGCCGCCGAGCGGCTGCGCGGCGACCTGGGCCGCGTCCACCCCATGGACGTGTTCCTGGCCATGCGCGTGTACGCCGCGGGCGAGCCGGTGCCGGAGATCATGGACGCGCTGGAGGAGGCGTACGAGAACTCCTTCGGTACGGTCGAGCCCTCGGGCAGGCGGCTGCTGGTCGCCGTCGACTCCTCGGGGTCGATGAGCTTCACCCAGGTCACCCTGGGCGGCGTCCCGGTGGGCACGGTCTACGAGGTCGCGTGCGCCATGGCCGTCATGCTCGCCAGGATCGAGGGCGACAACGTGCACCTCATCGACGTCGACACCATCGTCCACCCGTCGCGGGTGACGCGGCGCACGAGCCTGCGCGAGATCGCCTCGTGGCAGCCGTCCGGCGGCGGCACCGACCTGTCGCTGCCGTTCACCTGGGCGCGGAAGGAGCGGCTCGACGTGGACGGCGTCGTGGTGTTCACCGACAACGAGACGTGGGCCGGGACCAGGCACCCGTCGCAGGCGCTGACCACCTACCGCAGGGAGGTCAACCAGGACACCCGCGTGGTCGTCGCGTCGCTGACCCCGATGGGCCACACGATCGGCGACCCGAAGGACGCGGGCGTGCTCAACGTGGCGGGTCTCGACGCGTCGCTGCCGATGATCGTCAACGCATACATCAGGCAGGCACCACGCAGAACAGGGTGACGGCTGCCGCCAGCGAGATGGCGCCGAGCAGGGCCGTCGCGCCGATCGACGGCGCGGCGGCCCCGGCGACCAGCACGGTGGTGACCGCGACCCCGCCGAACTTGCCGACGCCCGCCGACAGGCCGGAGCCGCGTGAGCGGACCCGGGTCGGGTAGATCTCCGAGCTGTAGGCGGCCAGGACGGCGGCGATCGCGGCGGTGCCGACGATCGGCCCTGCCAGCACCACGTAGAGCCACGTCCTGTCCGTGGCCAGCGACTCCCCGGCGAGGGCGAGCAGCGCCAGCGCAGCGCCGACCAGCGCGGCCAGCGTGATGATGGTCTTCCTGGCGCTCCACAGCCCGTACATCGCCGCCGAGATGAAGATCAGCGGCAGCCCGAGCAGCGTCGAGTCGCGCAGCGCCCGGTCGGCGGTGACCTGGTCGAGGCCGAGACTGCGCAGGTTCGACGGGATCCACAGCTGGAAACCGTACGTCACGAGCCCGATGCTCAGCCCGAGCGTCACCACGGCGACCGTCAGGAACAGCCCGGCGGACTGCTCGGTCGCGGGTGCGCCCTTCTCCAGGGCCGCGCCGTACCTCGCCAGAACCCGCCTGGCCTCGGCGTCGCGCCCGTGCGCCAGCAGGAAGCGGGGCGACTCGGGGATCCACCGGTTCAGCAGGATGAGCAGCACCCCGGTCGGCAGGCCCACCAGCCAGAGGGCGCGCCAGGAGTAGGTGGGCGCGAGCGCCGCTGACAGCCAGCTCGCCACCAGGTACGCCACGGCCAGGTTGCCGCCGATGAGCACCATCACCCAGCCCCTGTGCCGCCCGGGGATCGTCTCGGCCAGCAGCGAGAACGCGATCGGCAGCATGCCGCCCGCGCCGAGCCCCATGACCAGGCACATGACCAGGTTCCACCCGAAGTCCGGCATCGCCCCGCACACGGCGGTCGCGACGAAGACGACCCCGGCGAACAGGATGGACGGCCTGCGCCCGATCCGGTCGCCCATCCACCCCCACAGCAGCGAGCCCAGCACCGTCCCGGTCAGCCCGGCCAGCGGCAGCAGCGCGACGGGCAGGTCGCCGCCGGGGTTGAGCGCGGACTTCAGCCCGTACTCCTTGCCCATGCCCGGCGCCACGAACCCGAGCGTGATGGGCTTCATCGCGTCGATGACGATCGCGACCGACATCACGGCGATCAGCCCGAGGTGCGCGGGCCGCAGTCGGGTGCCGTCGACCACCCGTACGTCCCCTTCCGGGCTGGTTCGAGGCCCGCGCGGGACCAGCCCGTAGCCGCTCACCGCGAGCCCGGCGACGATGAGGACCATCCCGACGGTCATCGGGGTGTCCATCGGCATCCCGGCCAGGTGGTAGCCCATGTCCGCCGCCATCAGGTACATCGGGAAATGCAGCGCCACACCGGTGACACACAGCAGGAAGCCCAGCCAGAACACCCTCAGTCCCACCAGAACGACCAATGGTGGCTGTCGACGATCTGCTCGGCGTACCCCTTCAGATCGCCGGCCCCCTGGACGATGTTGTCCGGGCAGAACGCCCAGTGCTCGGCCGCGACGTGCAGCGCGTGGCCCAGATCCGTCGGCGGCCCGGCCACGCTGAGGTCGAGGGTGTTGAACCCCATCCCGACCACCCGCGCGCCGAACCTCTCTTCCCAGCTGCGGACCACAGCCGCCAGCGGCACCATCCATTCATTGTGGTGTAACGCGCCCTGCCAGCCCATGACCGCGAGCGCGTCGGCGCCGCGCGTCGCGGCGGCGAGCCCCAGCGGGGTGCCGCGCTTGGCCAGCTCGCCCGCGCACCAGTCGGCCACGGCGTCGGGGGCGGCGAGCAACGTGCCGGGCGGGGCCAGACCGGGGCAGAACGCACCGAACGGGTCGAGCTCGTCGAGCGCCTCGACCGGGACCTGCGCCACCCACTCCTGCCACACCTCGGTCATGAACCCCTCGGCGGTGAAGTGGCTGATCAGCGCCGGGTCGTCGGGCTGGAAGTGGCCGGACTCCCAGGGCTGGGCGGACTCGTCGAGCAGGACGGGCCACAGACCTGACCTGGGGTGCTCGGCGCGGAACCTGGTCCACTCCTCGCCCGTGACGTGCTCGTCGCTCATCCAGAAGGCCGACTGCACGACGTCGCCCTCGGGCAGCGTGAGGAACAGGCTGCGCCCTCTGCCGCCGTCGGCGAACAGCTGGCACAGCACCTGTGGCAGCTGGTGATCGTTCATGACCCTACCTTCCCGTCTCGGAGATGGTAGTGCGGAGCGTCCCTCCAGGACTTTTGTCCCGGGCGATCCCGGATCGATGAATCTTCTGCGTACGGCCCGCCGGACGGGACCGTGGAGGCATGAGAACGCTTGTGACCTTGGCGCTGCTGCTCAGCGGGTGCGCCAATGCCGACGATCCCGGTGCCGTCGTCACCACGGACAGGGGCGAGGTGCGCGGAACGATCTCCCGCGACGTCCGGATGTTCCAGGGAATCCGCTACGCGACGGCGGGCCGGTGGGAGTCGCCTCGCGCGACCCCCTCGTGGAAGGGCGTGCGCGACGCCACCAAGCCGGGCGCGATGTGCCCGCAGGTCGGCACGGAGTACGCCAAGACCGCCAGCCTGGAGGAGGACTGCCTGTTCCTCAACGTCACCACCCCCGCCAAGGCCGGGGGGAAACGCCCGGTCATGGTGTGGTTCCACGGGGACGGCGCGGTCGGCGCGGGCAACCTGTCCGACGCGCGCAGGCTCGCCAAGCAGGGCGACGCCGTCCTGGTGACGGTCAACTACCGGCTCGGGGTGTTCAACGGCTTCGGCTACCCGGGCCTCAAGGACTCGGGCACGTACGGCCTGCAGGACCAGCAGGAGTCGCTGCGCTGGGTGAAGCGCAACGCGGCGGCGTTCGGCGGCGACCCGTCCAACGTCACCGTCTTCGGCGTCTCCTTCGGCGCGTTCGCCATCGGCGGCCACCTGACCTCGCCCGGCTCGAAGGGGCTGTTCCAGCGGGCGATCATGCAGAGCGGCGAGACCATGATGGACATGCCGGCCGGCGCCCTCGGACCCGGGGTGCCCGCGCTGCCCACGTTCGCCTGGCGCAGCGCGGCCGACACCGTGGCCGTCGGTCAGATGTACGGCAAGCAACTGGGCTGCGCCGACCTCGCCTGCCTGCGTGCGCTGCCGGTGAAGAAGATCCTCGCGGTGCCGCAGATCATGAACGCCTTCCAGGTGTACGCCTACGGCAACGGGGTGCTGCCCACGCTGCCGTCGGAGGCGCTGAAGGCCGGACGGTTCCACCGGGTGCCCGTGCTGGCCGGTGCCACGAAGGACGAGCACAGGATCTTCGTGGGGATGAGTTACGTGGTTCCCGGGGTGAAGCTCGACTACCCGGCGGCGCTGCGGACGGCCTTCGGCGAGGACGCCCCTCGGATCCTGCGGGAGTATCCGCCCAAGCCCTCCCCTGAGCTGGCGTGGGCGCAGGTGTTGACCGACCGCATGTGGGCGCGCGGCACCCACGCCCAGAACACCACCCTCGCCCAGCACGTGCCCGTCTACGGGTACGAGTTCGCCGACAGGAAGGCGCCGATGTTCCTGCCGTACAAGGTGGACTTCGACTGGGGCGCCTTCCACGCCGGAGACCTGTCCTACCTCTTCGACGACCCGAAGGGGCAGCTCGACGCCGGTCAGCGCGAGCTGTCCGACCAGATGATCGGCTACTGGACCCGGTTCGCCCGCACCGGGAACCCCAACGGCTCCGGCCTGCTGTACTGGCCGCAGCTGTCCGGCGGGACCCTGTCGCTGGCCCCCGGGGCGGTCAAGCCGATCGACTACGCCGCCGAGCACCGCCTTTCCTTCTGGAAGTAGCGTTGCTTCCATGACCATCCGCGTGCTGATGGCCGAGGACCAGGGGATGATGCGCGACGCGCTCGCCCTGCTCCTCGGCCTCGAGGAGGATCTCGAGATCGTCGCCCAGGTGCGGGACGGCGACGCGATCCTCCCTGCGGCGCTGGAGCACCGGCCCGACGTCGCGCTGCTCGACATCGAGCTGCCCGGCCGTACCGGACTGGACGTCCTGCCCGCGCTCCGCGCGGCGCTGCCGTCGTGCGCGGTGCTCGTCCTCACCACGTTCGCCAGGCCCGGCTACCTGCGCAGGGCCATGGAGTCCGGCGCGGCCGGGTTCATGGTCAAGGACGGGCCGGTGGAGGAGCTGGCGGTGGCGATCAGGCGGGCGCACGCGGGGGAGCGGGTCCTCGACCCGGCGCTGGCGGCTGCCGCGCTGAGCGGCGGGCCCAGCCCGCTCACCGAACGCGAGCGGGACGTGCTCGCCGCCGCCAGCGACGGCGCGACGATCGCCGACATCGCGGGACGGCTGCACCTGTCCGAGAGCACCGTGCGCAACTACCTGTCGTCGGCGATCGGCAAGACGCACACCAGGAACCGCATTGAGGCCGCGCGGCTCGCCCGCCACAATGGCTGGCTGTGACCTCCTACGACGCGGTGCTCTGCGACCTCGACGGCGTGCTTCGCCTCTTCGACCACTCCGCCCAGGCCGGCATCGAGGTACGGCACGGCCTCGCGCCCGGCACCCTCCTGAAGACCGCCTTCGAGCCGGACATCTTCACCCCGGCGCTGCTCGGCCACACCTCGCGCGACGACTGGATGGCCGCCGTCGCCGAGGTGCTGGGGGAGGAGGTCGCGCGGGAGTTCGCCGAGGTGCCCTTCCGGGTGGACGAGGACGTGCGGGCGCTGCTGGCCAAGGCGCAGGAGCGGGTGCCCGTGGTGCTGGTCACCAACGCCATGAGCAACCTGGAGGACGACCTCGACCTGCTCGGGCTCACCCATTTCGCCGACGACGTGGTCAGCAGCGCGCTGGTCGGCGTGGCCAAGCCGGACCCGCGCATCTACCTGATCGCGGCCGAGCGGGCCGGGGTCGCGCCCGAGCGGTGCCTGTTCGTCGACGACCGGCTGGAGAACGTCGAGGCGGCTCGGGCGCTGGGCATGGCGGGCGTGCACTACACGCAGCTCTCCGACCTGGAGCTAGCCCTGGGGTAGCGGCCGTCGTCCCCCCGTCCTGGTCACCACGAGCGTGTGGTCTCCCCCAGGGACAAGGTCAAGTGTGCAGGGGGAGCCGGAGGATCATCCGGGCGCCGCCCGGGGCGTCCGCCACGTGGAGGGTGCCGTCGTGGGCCGTGGCGATGTCGCGCGCGATCGGCAGGCCGAGGCCGCTGCCGCCGGTGTCGCGCGAGCGGCCCCTGTCCAGGCGGGTGAACCGCTGGAAGATCTGCTCGCGCATGTCCTCGGGGATGCCTGGCCCGTCGTCGCTCACCTCCACCACCGCCCGGTCGCCGTCCACGGTGACCGCGACGCCGACCCGGCTCTCGCCGTACCTGTCGGCGTTGGACAGCAGGTTGGTGAGCACCCGCGACAGCCTGAGCCGGTTGCCCAGCACCCGCACGCCGGGCTCTGCCTCCAGGTCGACGGGCAGCCGTGACGGGCGCCGGTCGAGCTCCTCGGCGACCAGCTCGCCCAGGTCGATCACCTCGTCCGGCGGCCGCACCCCCGCATCTAGGCGCGCCATCAGCAGCAGATCCTGGACGATCGCCGACAGCCGGTTGGCGTCGTCGAGCGCGCCCTTGACGGTGTCCTCGTCCGGATGCGCGACGCCCGCCTCCAGGCGGATCAGCATGGCGGTGAGCGGGGTGCGCAGCTCGTGCGAGGCGTCGGAGACGAACCTGCGGTGGCGGTCCACCGCGTCCTCCAGGCGCGACAGCGTGTCGTTGACGGTCACCGCCAGCTCGGCGACCTCGTCACCCGTGTCCGGGACCGGCATGCGCTCGCTGAGGTCGGTGGCGCTGATCTGCTCCAGGCCCGACCTGATGCGCTCCACCGGGGCGAGGACCCGGCCGACCAGGATCCACGCACCCCATCCGACCAGGGCGAGCAGCACCAGGGAGACGGCGATCAGGCTGAGCAGCAGGACGGGCGAGTCGAGCACGGCGTTCTCGCGCACCGCCGCGTACGCCATGGCCGGGCCGTACGCGGTCGCCCTGTTGCTGGTGCCCACGACGATCAGGCACGACTCCGCGTACGGCGGGCAGACCCGGACGGCGACCCGCGAGTCGCCGTCCTTCGGCTTCGCCTCCGTCATCGGCGGACGGCCGCGCAGCGCCGCGCTCGCCGCCACCACCTCGCCCGTGTCATCGACGACCTGCAGGAGCAGAACGTCGGACTGCGGCGGGATGGCGCCGACGATCGGGTCGGTGTCGATCAGCGTGGTGACCTGGCGGCTCGCCCGGTCGGCGCGGTCGGTGAGCTGGGCGCGCACCCAGGCGGGGACGGTGAGCGCGATGGCGACGGAGCCGATCAGCAGGATCACGGCGAACACCGACACGGCCGCGACCGTCATGCGACCCCTGATGGAACGAGGCATGCGCACGACTCTGTCACGTAGCGTACAAACCGCTGGTCACGCCTCGTCGAAGAACCGGCGCTCGAGTTCCACCGCGCGGCGGAAGACTTCGAGCAATTCATCCCTCGGCTCTTGCCTGTCGAGCTCTCCGCGGAGGAAATCCACCCAGGCGCGGAACTCCGGGCCCTCGTGCAGCTCGATCCACTCCCTGTGCACCCAACTGTCCGGCAGGGGATGCTCGGCTCTGCTGGCCCAGCCGAGGTAGGTCCACTCGGCGACGCACAGGACGGCGACGATCTTGCCGTAGTCCTGGCTCGTGCGGACCTCGGCCATGAGGTCCTGGAAGTCCCTGGTGACCTGCGTGGGTGGCTCTTCTTCCGCGCCCAGCTCCTCGATGGCGCGGTGGAAGTAGGTCTTCTCCTCCGTGGTGGCCACCTGGCCCAGGAACTTTCCGTACGGCACGCGGGCCTCGAAGGTGTCCGCGTTCGCGACGGCTGCGCCCAGGAGGGCGGTGAAGGCGTCGACGAACTGGAAGTCCTGCACGAGATAGTGGCGCATGTCGGCCTCACCCCGGTTGATCGCCATCGCGAAGGGGTGGGTCACGACGGCGGTCCACTCGGGTTCACACTGCTCACGGAGCCACTCGGAGAAAGTCATACGAGAAGTCTCCGGTACGGCCCGCGCCAGGCCGTACCGGAGTCGCTCCTCAGTAGTCGTAGCCGGACTTCGTCGGCGTGGGCGCGGGGGTCGTCGGCTGAGGGCTCGCAGGGGCGCGTGCGCCCGCTGGGCGGATGAGGCCGAGCAGGCCGTGGGTGGCACCGTCGATTCCGGCGGCGAACCACAGGGCGTTCTCGCCGCCGTTCTCCGCCGTGCCCGGCTCCAGGTCCCACAGTCCCGGCAGCACGACGGGCCGCCCTGACGCGTCGCGCAGCGGGCCGAGGTGGCGGCTGTGCTTGTACGCCTGGATCGTGCCGTCGCCGAAGTTGCCGACCAGCAGCGCGCCCGCGTACGGGCCGAAGGAGCTCGGCGCGGTGGTCACGGCCCAGGGGGCGTTGAGCGCGCCCCTGCTGATCCGGCCGGTCAGCCTGCCCTCGGCGCTGAACCTGCTGACGAACCCCTTGCCCTGGCCGGACACCGACTTGCCGGTCGCCGGGTCGCGCTGGGCGTAGGACACCCAGACGGAGCCGTTGGCCACCGAGACGTTGAAGGGCGCGTAGCGGGACGGGACCGCCGGGTCCCTGAACTGCCAGCGGGCCAGCCGTACGCGCTGGAAGTCGTCGTCGAAGGCGTGGATCCTGCCGTGGGCGAAGTCGGCGGCGAGCAGGAAGTCGCCGTCGTCCTCCGTACGCATGAGGGCCAGGCCCTTGTAGTCGGCGCCTCTGGTGAAGGCGGCGATGATCGCGTTGCCCGGGTCCGCCTCGGCGTTCCAGCCGGTGATGGCGCCGCTCGGGCTGGAGAAGATGAATGTGGCCGGCTTACCCTTCACGGTGAAGCCTTCCGTGGGGTTGAAGACCTGGCCGGTGGGGGCGCCGCCGGGAATGACCACCTCCGTGGTCTCCTTCTTGCCCTGGCCGGAGTAGACGGTGGCCGTGCCCGTGCCGGTGGCGGAGACCCACAGGGTCTTGCCCATGGCCAGGCCCCAGGGGTTCACCAGCTTGGGATCGGTGACGGCCGCGCGGCCTTTGACGTCGGAGACGAGATTGACCACGTCGAACCTGCCGCGCGTGGCGCCCGCTCCCGCGGCGTTCGTGGGCGCGGGGGTCGCTCCCAGGACGAGGGCTGCCGTACAGAGCACGACCATGTATGGGGGATGCCGCATCCGTGCCTCCTTGGTATGCGCTTGTGACGCGAGATACGCGAGGGGTTCTGGACGGGTTCAGTAGGGTCGGAAATATGAGTCCAGAACCGGTCATGTTCAACACGTCAGCCGACGAGGCGGCAGCCAAGCGCCAATACGCCGCGAAGTTCGACGCCTGGGCCGAGAACGCGGCCGCGCTGGTCGCCGGGATCACCCGCCAGCAGGGCGGCAGCGACATCTGGTCGGGCCCGGCCGCCGACAACTGGGAGACCGAATTCAACGGCCCCTCCGGCATCACCCGCGAGATCAAGAAATATCCGGAGGCCTATCGCACGACCGCGAAAAACATGCGAGAGTCCGCCAAAACGCTCAGCAGCCGCGAAAACCATGGGACCTGAGCAGCGTTTCTTTACCCCTCTCAGGGCAGATCCCAGACATGGACGTACTGGGCATCGACATCGGCGGCTCGGGCATCAAGGGCGCGCCGGTCGACACTGAAACCGGCGAGCTCACGCAGGAACGCCTGCGCATCCCCACTCCTCACCCGGCCAAGCCCGCAGCGGTCGCCGAGGTGGTTGCCGAGATCGTCGACCATTTCGCCTGGACCGGTCCTGTCGGGGTCACCTTTCCCGGCGTGGTCGTGGACGGCGTCGTCAGGTCCGCGGCTAACGTGCACGAGTCGTGGATCGGTGTCGACGCGAGCAAGCTGTTCGGCGACGCGACCGTGTTGAACGACGCCGACGCGGCAGGTATCGCCGAGATGACCTTCGGCGCGGGCCGGGGGCGGCGAGGAACCGTCCTGATGCTGACCTTCGGAACCGGGATAGGCAGCGCCCTCTTCATCGACGGCACGCTGGTCCCGAACACCGAGCTGGGCCACCTGGAGCTGGACGGAAAGGACGCAGAACACCGCGCCTCCGACAAGGCCCGCGAAGACCACGACCTGAGCTGGGGGAAGTGGGCAGAACGGGTGGAGGAGTATCTGCGCCACGTAGACATGCTCTTCTCCCCTTCCCTGATCATCATCGGCGGCGGAGTAAGCAAGAAGTCCGACAAGTTCCTCCCCCACATCTCCGTGGACACGGAGGTCGTGCCCGCCAAGCTCCAGAACGAAGCAGGCATAATCGGCGCCGCCCAAACCACCACCTCCTGACCCCTCAACCCCCGACCCAGGCACGCCCGCAACACCCTCTCCCCACCCCGCCTGGGCCTGGGGCACTCCCGCCCGCCCCAGCGCCCAACACGGAGCCGGGCCCCTGGCCGCCGGGGTGCCGATTCACCTCGCAACTCGTGCTCTCCCTTTCGCGCGGGGCTCGCCAAGGCGCGGAGGGCGCCAATGTGTGGAGCCGTGAGGGCGCGGTGCCTGCGGGGTCCGGCCGAGGCGTGGGGTCCCCTCAGAGCGGCTGGCAGAGTGACGCCTCGCATCGGGGGCGGAGACCATCGCATCTCTGTTCCTCCCCTCCTTGCGGTTCTTGGAGCGTGGGGCAAGGGGCCGTTACGGCGGGCGGCGGGGAGTCTGCGAGTCGATGGGGTCAGGCGATCAGGGAGTGCAGGGCGGCTATGGTGGCGCGGCCCTGGGGGGTGGTGAAGTCGCGGACCATGTCGGAGGCGAAGCCCGCCACCGAGCTCACCGTGCCCCCCGCGGCTTCGATCTGGCGGAAAGCCGCGGCCTCCGTTCGGTCGGTGATGCCGCCGCAGGCGTCGACCAGCACGATCACCTGGTAGCCGGACGCCAGCGCGTCCAGTGCCGTGCGGACGATGACGATTTCTGAGGTCACGCCGCAAAGCGCCAGCACCGGGCGGTTGTGGGCGTCGATGGCGGCGCGGCCCTTGGGGTCGTCCCAGCAGCTCGGGCCCGTTCGGACGAAGACGGGTGCGTCCTCGGGGATCTCGGCGATGTTGGCGGGGCCGCCGGGGCGGGGGGCCGCGGAGACGGTGAGGGGGAGGCCGAGGTTCCCGGCGATGGCGGTGAGGGTGGTCACCGCGCGCTTGATGGCTGCTGGGGGGTTGGTACGGCTGGCGTCGACGATGCCGTCCTGGAGGTCGGCGAGGACGATCTGCACGGTGCGGGGGTCGAGCATGACGTTATCCGTTCCTAGGGAGAATCATTCAGTAGCTGAACGATGTAAGGACGGTAGCATGCTGACTGTGAACGATGTCAAGCTGACCTCCACCGTGGCTTTCCGCATGGGCGTGCTGGGGACGATCGTGGGTGACCGCTTCGCCGAGCGGCTGGCCGTACATGATGTGAAGCCCAAGCACGTGGCGATGCTCAGCGTGCTGGAGTCGGGGATGGCGGCGTCGCAGCTGGAGGTCGCCAAGATCATGCGGGTGGCGCCGAGTCTGGTGGTGTCCCTGGCGGATCACCTGGAGGGGTTGGGGGCCGTACGGCGGGAGCGGGATCCTGAGGATCGGCGGCGGCAGGTGCTGGCGTTGACGGAGGAGGGGCGGGGGTTGCTCGCTCGGTGTACGGCGCTGGCTCGGGCCATGGATGAGGAGCTCGTGGGGGGTCTCGCGCCGGAGGAGGAGGCGGGGCTGCGCAACGTGCTGCGTCGGCTGGCCTCTGCGGAGGGGCTGCCGGAGTAACCCGCCCGGGCCGTCCGTAACCCGGGTGGGGGGATATTGGGATGCGGGGAGGGGAATGGTCGGGCACGATGGGCGGTTGGCAGCGTTGCGGACTGCCCTACGTATCCTGAAAGCAGTATGGGAACGCCTTCCTTGACCTCACCACTCACCGAGATCCAGTCTCGCCTGCCCGAGCTCATGCCGCGCGACCAGCGGCGGCTTCGGCGCAGGCTCGATGGCGTGCGCCGTGTCAAGAGCCGCGAGGCCCGCGACAAGATCACGACCGAGATCCTCGGTGACATCGAACGAGCCGAAAAACGCCTCGCGAAACGCCGCGAAGCCGTACCGGTCGTGAAATATCCGGAAAATCTGCCGGTTTCCCAGCGACGCGACGACATCCTGGCTGCCATTCGCGACAACCAGGTTGTGATCATCGCGGGGGAGACCGGCTCCGGGAAGACCACGCAGATTCCCAAGATCTGCCTTGAACTCGGGCGCGGGGTCAGGGGGCTCATCGGGCATACCCAGCCACGCCGCATCGCCGCCCGCACCGTCGCCGAACGTGTCGCGGAAGAGCTAGGCACCACCCTCGGCGAGGTCGTCGGCTACAAGGTCCGCTTCACCGACCAGGCCGGCGACAAGACCCTCGTCAAGCTCATGACCGACGGCATCCTCCTGGCCGAGCTGCAGAACGACCGCCTGCTCGACCAGTACGACACGCTGATCATCGACGAGGCCCACGAGCGCAGCCTCAACATCGACTTCATCCTCGGCTACGTCAAGCAGCTCCTCCCCAAGCGCCCCGACCTCAAGGTCATCATCACCAGCGCCACCATCGACCCCGAGCGCTTCTCCAAGCATTTCGACGACGCCCCGATCATCGAGGTCTCCGGCCGCACGTACCCGGTGGAGGTCCGCTACAGGCCGCTCGGCGAGGACGACGACCAGGCCCAGGGCATCCTCGACGCCTGCCGCGAGCTGATGACCGAGGGCCAGGGCGACATCCTGGTGTTCCTCTCCGGCGAGCGCGAGATCCGCGACACGGCCGACGTCCTGACCAAGGCCGAGTTCAGGAACACCGAGGTCCTCCCCCTCTACGCCCGCCTGTCGAGCGCCGAGCAGCACCGCGTCTTCCAGCGCCACACCGGCCGCCGCATCGTCCTGGCCACCAACGTGGCCGAGACGTCCCTGACCGTCCCCGGCATCAAGTACGTCGTGGACCCCGGGTTCGCGCGCATCTCCCGCTACAGCCACCGCACCAAGGTCCAGCGCCTGCCCATCGAGGCCATCTCCCAGGCCAGCGCCAACCAGCGCAAGGGCCGATGCGGACGCACCAGCGACGGCATCTGCATCCGCCTCTACGAGGAGGACGACTTCGCCGGCAGGCCCGAGTTCACCGACCCGGAGATCCTGCGCACCAACCTGGCCAGCGTCATCCTGCAGATGACCACGATCGGGCTCGGCGACATCGAGGCGTTCCCGTTCGTGGAGCCGCCGGACAAGCGCCAGGTGCGCGACGGCGTCAACCTTCTGCAGGAGCTCGGCGCGTTCGACGCGCACGGCGCGCTCACCGGCGTCGGGCGCAAGCTGGCCCAGCTGCCCGTCGACCCCAGGCTCGCCCGCATGGTGCTGGAGGCGGAGAAGAACGGCTGCCTGCGCGAGGTCATGGTGATCGCCTCGGCCCTGTCGATCCAGGACCCGCGCGAGCGCCCCTCGGAGAAGCAGCAGGCGGCCGACGAGAAGCACCGCCGCTTCGCCGACCCCGAGTCCGACTTCCTCAGCTACCTGAACCTCTGGAACTACGTCAAGGAGAAGCAGAAGGAGCTGTCGTCCAGCGCCTTCCGCCGCCTGTGCAAGACGGAGTTCCTCAACTACCTGCGCGTGCGCGAGTGGCAGGACATCTTCAGCCAGCTCAGGCACTCCCTCGGCGCCCCGCCCAACAGCACGCCCGGCGAGCCGTACCAGATCCACGTCTCCCTGCTCAGCGGCCTGCTCAGCCACATCGGCGTCAAGGACGTCGTGGACAAGCAGAAGCCGGTTGAAGGGGGGCGCAGGCCGATCCAGGAGTACATCGGCGCGCGCAACGCCCGCTTCGCGATCTTCCCCGGGTCGGCTCTGGCCAGGAAGCAGCCGCAGTGGGTGATGTCGGCGGAGCTGGTCGAGACGTCCAGGTTGTGGGCGCGGGTCAACGCCAAGATCGAGCCGGACTGGGTCGAGCCGATCGCGCAGCACCTGGTCAAGCGCACCTACTCCGAGCCGCACTGGGAGAAGAACCAGGGCGCCGTCATCGCCCTGGAGAAGGTCACGCTGTACGGCGTGCCGCTCGTGGTCGGCCGCAAGGTCAACTATGGCCGCATCGACGCCGAGCTGTCGCGCGAGCTGTTCATCAGGCACGCCCTGGTCGAGGGCGACTGGGACAGCCACCACGCCTTCCTCAAGGAGAACCGCAAGCTGCTCGGCGAGGTCGAGGAGCTGGAGAACCGGGCGCGCCGCCGCGACATCATGGTCGACGACGAGGCGCTGTACGACTTCTACGACCAGCGCGTCCCCGCCGACGTGGTGTCCGCGCGCCACTTCGACTCGTGGTGGAAGAAGCAGGAAGACAAGACCCTGCTGACCTTCACCCCCGAGATGCTGGTCAACGAGAACGCCGACGTCAGCACGCACGACTACCCGGACACCTGGCGCCAGCTCGGCCAGCGGATGAAGCTGACCTACCAGTTCGAGCCGGGCACCGAGGCGGACGGCGTGACCGTGCACGTGCCGCTGCAGATGCTCAACCAGGTCAACGCCGACGGTTTCGACTGGCAGATCCCCGGCCTGCGCGAGGAGCTGGTGACCGCGCTGATCAGGTCGCTGCCCAAGCACATCAGGCGCAACTTCGTCCCGGCTCCCAACTTCGCCAAGCAGGTGCTCGCCGCCGCCCAGCCGGGCGACGAGCCGCTGCTGGCCGCGGTGGAGCGGGAGCTGCTGCGGCTGACCGGGGTACGGGTGCCGCGCGAGGCGTGGCAGCTCGACCTGCTGCCCGACCACCTGCGGGTGACCTACCGGGTGGTCGACGAGCGCAAGAAGACCATCGCCGAGGACAAGGACCTCGACGCGCTGAAGAAGCGCCTGGCCCCGCGCCTGCGCAGGACGCTGTCGGCGGCCGGGGACGACCTGGAGCAGTCGGGCCTGCACACCTGGAGCCTGGGCACCCTGCCCAAGGTGTTCGAGCAGGGCCGGATGAAGGGTTATCCGGCGCTGGTCGACGAGGGTTCCAGCGTCGGGGTGCGCATCTTCGAGACGCAGGCCGAGCAGCGCCGGTCCATGTGGACGGGCACCCGCAGGCTGCTGCTGCTCAACGTGACGAACCCGGCCAAGTCACTGCTCGGCAGGCTGTCGAACCAGGCCAAGCTGGCCCTGTCCCGCAGCCCGCACGGCGGCGCCGTGGCGCTCTTCGACGACGTCGTCTATGCCTCGGTGGACAAGCTGATGGCCGACGTGGGCGGGCCCGCGTGGGAGCCGGTCGCCTTCGACCGTCTCTACCAGCACGTGCGGGCCCACCTGTACGACACGGCCGAGGAGGTGCTGGGCCGGGTGGAGCAGATCCTGACGGCCTGGCACGCCGTGGGCGTCCAGCTGGGCGCGGCGCGGCAGTCCGCCTCGACCGACGACATCCGCGACCAGCTGGACAAGCTCGTCTTCAAGGGCTTCATCACCGCGACCGGCTCCAGCCGCCTGTCCGACATTTCGCGGTACGTCCGGGCGATCGAGCGACGTCTCACCAAGCTCCCCGAGGAGCCGTGGCGCGACGTCGAGTGGATGGACAAGATCCACAAGGTCGAGGACGACTACCACGACCTGCTCGACAAGCTTCCTCCCGTACGGCGGAGCGACCGGGACGTCACCGACATCCGCTGGATGATCGAGGAGCTGAGGGTCAGCTTCTTCGCCCAGACCCTCGGCACCCCCACCCCGGTCTCGGAGAAACGCATCACGAAGGCCATGGAAAAGATCACGGCCTGACGTTGCCACGAAAGCCACGTAGATCCCGAAACCACCCCACGATGCGCCGGGAACGATCACCTGCATCCCGGCGAGCGTGGACCACGGCCGCGCCACCTCCCCGACCCGGCGGTCCGGGATGCCATTGCTCGCCGCGAGCGCCCGCAGGTGGTCGCGGGCCTTACATCGGGGGCGCGCGTTCAGGAGCGCGCGGACCTCGCGCAGGGGCACACGCAGGTCCTGGTAGCGACGCCCGTTGACGAGCGCCGAGCCCGCTGTGGCGGAGCCGTACCGCTTGGTGAGACCCGACAAGGTGATCATGCGCGTGCCGCCCTGTGGTTGGCGATCGAGGCCCAGAGCCAGCCCAACGGGATGATCAGCCGCCCGCACACCCCGTCGAGCACCGCGTAGACCTCGCTGGTGATGCCGCGCTCCTGGAAGACGAGCGTGCCCAGGAGCAGCACCACGGGCATCGCGACGCCGAACGCGATCAGCAGCCGCGACCGCGACACGAGGCAGGCGGCGACGGCCGCGCCGTACAGGAAGAACACCGAGATCCAGTGCAGCGTGCCGTGCCAGGTGGACGGCGCGTTGACGCCGGGCAGCAGGTCGAGCGGGGTGCCGGGCGGGTAGCCGAGCTGCGGGTCGGTGACGAACACGCCGGTGCAGATCATGGCCAGGCCGTACACCGCCATGAGCCTGCGGCGGTCGGCCAGCCCGCAGGCGAGCATCACGGCGCCGGTGACGACGAAGTTGGCGATCTGCAGCCAGCCGCGTCCACCCAGCATCAGCAGGCTGGGGCCGTGGTACAGCGCGTCGTAGCCGGGCCTGGTGATCATGTCGAGGTGGAATATCAGCAGCGACACCACCGGCGCGACGGTGCCCGCTAACAGGAGCTTTCTTCTCATGGCCCCGATTGCACCGCCGGACCCGCCGCAGGCAGAACCGCGGAAGGTGCGGATATATCCGACTTTCGTAGGGTGTCCCACCGGAAGGCCCCGCCTAGGGTTGGGGCGTGCTGGTTCGACTGGCGATGACCGCGGCCGCCCTGGCGTTGACGTTCCACGTGATCGACGTGCTCGACCCGTCCTGGCCGGTGAGCGCCGTGCTCCTGGCCGCGGCGCTGGCGCCGATGGTCCGGGCGCCGCTCGTCGTCGCCTGGGTGACGGTCGGCGCGGCGGCCGTCCACCTGCTCGTGCTGCCGGGCAGCGGGGACGTGCTGCTCTGGGTGCCGCCGGCCGCGCCCTTCGCCGCATACCTCGCCATGCGACACGGCTCGCCGAGGCTGGCCGCCGCGGCGCCGGTTGTGGTCTTCACGGCGCTGGGACTGTGGTGGGCGCCGACGCTGGAGTTCGGCATCCGCACCGGGCTCCTCACCGCGGCCGCCGCGCTGCTCGGGCTGTATCTCTCCGCCAGGCACGGCCTGCTGCGCGCCCTCACCGACCGGGCGGAACGCGCCGAGCGCGAGCAGCACCTGCTCGCCGAGCAGGCCAGAGGCGAGGAGCGGGTACGGCTGGCAGCCGACATCCACGACCTCGTCACGCACCGGGTGAGCCTGATGGTGCTCCAGGCGGGCGCGCTCGGCCTCACCACCGACGACCCGTCGACCAGGCAGGCGGCCGAGACCCTGCGCGCCACCGGCTGCCAGGCCCTGGACGAGCTGCGCGAGCTGGTCGGCGTTCTGCGCGCCCCCTCCGCGCAGAAGGTGGAGCCGGTCGAGGAGCAGCCGCTGCTCCCGGCGCTGGAGGAGCTGGTCGCCGCGGCGGGCCTGCCCGCCAGCCTGGAGGCGGACGGCGACGCCCTCGTCTCGCCCGTCGTGCTCCGTACGGCGCGGCGGGCCGTACAGGAGTCCCTGACGAACGTGCGCAAGCACGCGCCAGGCGCGGTCACCACCGTCAGGCTGCGCAGCGCCGGCGCGACGGCCAGGCTGACGATCACCAACACGGCTCCTGACGGTCCGGGGGACCCGGAGCTGGCGGCGGCCGGATCGGGGACCGGGCTGCTCGGCCTGCGCGAGCGGGTCTCCCTCGTGGACGGATCGCTGACGGCTGGCCCGTCGGAGGAGGGCGGGTTCCGTGTCGAGGTCACCCTGCCGGGGAGGGCAGCGTCATGATCAGGATCGTGGTGGTCGACGACGAGCCGATGGTCTGCGCCCACCTGCGGACGATCCTCGGCTCCTCGCCCGACCTGGCCGTCGTGGGGGAGGCGCAGGACGGCGCCGCCGGGGTCGAGGCCGTCATCAGGCACCGCCCCGACCTGGTGATCATGGACTTGCGCATGCCGGGCGTGGACGGGCTGGCGGCGATCGCGCGTATCACGGCGCTCGCCAGGCCGCCGGTGATCCTGGTGCTGACCACGTTCGACGCCGACGACCACGTGCTGCGGGCGCTGGGTGCCGGGGCGACCGGCTACCTGCTGAAGTCGACGCCGCCCGCCGACCTGATCACGCTGGTCAAGGCGGCGGCCAACGGGCACACGGTGATGTCGCGCCCGGCAGCGGCGCACCTGGTGGCGACCGCGTCCAGGCGGCATGAGGCCACCGCCAGGCTGCGGTCGCTGACCGAGCGCGAGCGCGACGTGCTCGGCTGCCTGGGGAGGGGGATGACGAACGCGCAGATCGGCCGCCTCCTGCACCTCAGCGAGACCACGGTGAAGGGCCACGTGTCGCACATCCTCGTCAAGCTGCACTGCGCCAACCGCACCCAGGCCGGACTTCTGGCGTTCGAGGCGGGGTTGAAGTAAACCGGCTGGCCGGTATAGTTTCAAGGGTGCCACGACCGAGTTCGAAGGAGCGGCTGCTCGACGCCGCCGCCGAGGTGTTGCTGTCCGACGGGGCCGAGTCGCTCACGCTGGAGGCCGTCGCCACCCGCGCCGGCGTCTCCAAGGGCGGCCTGTTCTACCACTTCCCGACCAAACAGGCGCTGGTCGCCGCCATGGTCGACCGGCTGATCGGCGCCTTCGACGAGGCGCTCGACCAGGCGGGCGACCGTCCCGGCGACTTCCTGCGCGCCTACGTGGCCGCCACGATCCCCGAGCGGCACACGCCGTACGCCGACCGCGTCACCGCCGCGCTGCTGGCCGGAGTGCTCATCGACCCGGCCGGGCTGGAGCCGCTCAGGCAGCGGTTCGCCGCCTGGCAGGAGCGGCTCACCGCCGACGGCGTCGACCCGGCCGTGGCCACCGTGATCAGGCTCGCCGTGGACGGCTGGTGGGCGGCGCGCCTGCTCGGCCTGGGCGAGCCGTCCCCGGGGCTGCACGAGCAGACCCGCGCCCGACTGATGGAGATGATCGACCGTGCTGCGCACCACTAAGACGCTGATGCTGATCACCGACCTGGGCTTCATCGCCTACTTCACGATCACCGGATTACGGGTGATCCCGCCCGAGTGGGCCTTCGCCGACTACGCGAACCCGCTGATGGCCGACTGGAACTGGTCGTTCCTCTGGATCGACATGGTCGCGAGCTTCACCGGCCTGGTGAGCCTGCTGCGCAGGAACCAGCCGCTGATGCTCGTCTCGCTGGTGCTGACCATGGCTTCGGGGCTGATGGCGATCGCGTTCTGGACCCTGCGCGGCGACTTCTCGCTGATGTGGTGGATCCCGAACCTCTACCTGCTGCTCTTCCCGATCCCCGCGATCGCCTGCCTGGTCACTCAGGGAGCCCAGGACGGGATCAGCACCACGGCTCCCGAATACAGGGCATAACATCCGGCTCCCGCCAGGAGCATCGACCACAGAACGGCGGGCAGCCCGGTGAGCGACTGCAAAACCACCGGGTCCGAGCCGTCCGCCCGCCCCTCGACGTTCATGCCCTGGATCGTGAACGCCGACCTGACCCCGCCGAGCATCAGCACCCACGCCACCACGTGGGCGACCGCCTCGCGCGCCGGGGCGCCCACCTTGGCCGCGACGATCCACAACACGACCGCCGTCAGCGCGACGGCGAGGGCGCCGAAGAGGTTGCGCACCAGGAGCACCAGCCCTGAGCCGAGCACGAAGACGAGGACCCACAACACCAGGTCGGCGTAGCCGGACTTGACCGCGTGCGCTGCGGCGAGCCCGGCGAACGGCGGGCTGAGGTACCCGGCCATCGTCATCAGCGTGTTGACGTTGCGGTCGAACTCGGTGGAGCCCCGGTGCTCGGGCTCGATCCTGATCTTCTTCACCTTCCGGCCGCACAGGATGCCCACGACCGCGTGTCCCGCCTCGTGCACGGCGGCGACGAGCGGCCCGACCAGCGCCCAGGTGATCGGGAACCCCACCAGGACCAGCGCCACCACGCCGGTGGCGAAGCCGTACCTGTCCACACGCGCACACTAAAGGACTTTCCCCTGACAGTGGATAGGATCGAGCGTGTGATCAAGGCTTTGGTGTTCGACGTCGGCGAGACGCTGATCGACGAGACGCGCATCTGGTCGCGGTGGGCGGACCGGCTGGGTGTCACGCGGCTGACCTTCATGGGCGTGCTGGGCGGGGTGGCCGCGCTGGACCGCTCGCACCGCGACGCGTTCGAGATCCTGCGGCCGGGGCTGGACGTGTGGGCCGAGGTCGAGGCGTGGCGCCGGGACGACCCCGACGGGCTGCGGGAGAACTTCGACGCCGACGACCTCTATCCGGACGTACGGCCCGCCTTCACGGCGCTGCGTGAAGCCGGTTTCCAGGTCGTGGTGGCGGGCAACCAGCCGGTGCAGGCGTTCGACGCGCTGGCGGCGATGGACCTGCCGGTGGACTCGATCCACACCTCGGACGGGTGGGGGGTGTCCAAGCCGGCGCCGGAGTTCTTCGCGAAGGTGGCCGCTGTGGCCGGGCGGGCGCCGGAGGAGATCCTCTATGTGGGGGACCGGCTGGACAACGACATCCTGCCGGCGAATCGGGCGGGCATGCGCACGGCGCTGCTCCGCCGCGGCCCGTGGGGGTACCTCCACGCGGACCGGCCCGAGGCGGCTCAGGCGGACTATGTGATCGACGACCTCTTGTCGCTTCCCCGGCTTCTGGCGGATTAGGGCCTAGGCGTCGGGCTCGATGTGCATGGCGCGTTCCTCCGCCGAGAACCCGCCCGAGTCCTCCCCGACGTCGTCGGCGAGCTCCTCGCCGTCCCCGTCCACCCCCACCAGGCGGAAGTCCTCGCGCGGCGCGCGCTCGCGCTCCGGCGCCTCGCGCCACATGCGTTCGGCTATCGTGTCGCGGTGCTCCGGGTCGTCCTCGGCGATCACGTGGTCGCGGCCGAGGTCGTCGTTCCACTCGTCCACCTCGACCTGCTGCTCGTCGTCTTCGATCCCGTAGCGGTCCGCTGGAGTTTCGGTCATATCCCGTCCCTACCCAGCGAACCGCCCAAAACCCCCTCAACGCCCGGCGGCCGCCCCGATGATCGAGCGCGGGTCAGCCGCACCGGCGAGCACGCCGTCCGGCAGCAGGTCGATGAGGTGCGCGTGCCCGAACGCCGAGCTGGACGGCTTGACCTCGACGGGATGGCCGAGCGCGCCCAGGCCGTCCGCCCACGTCGCGCCCTCCTCGATCTCGACCGTCGTCTCGTCCGGGGCGTCCCAGGTGTCGAAGCCGGTGCCGCCCGTCCCGAGCCGCCACCGCGGCGCCGCGATGGCCTCGCCCGGGGCCTGGCCGTACTTGAGCAGCCTGGTGATCACCTGCAGCAGGATCTGCGGCTGCGCGTCGCCCCCCTGCGTCCCCACGACCGAGCGCAGCGAGCCGTCCGGCCGGGTGATGAGCGCGGGGGCCAGCGTGTGCGGCGGGCGGCGGCCGGGGCCGTACTCGGCGGGGTGCCCCTCGACCAGCGAGAAGCCGATGCCCCTGTTGTGCAGGTTGATGCCGGTGCGCGGCTCGAACAGCAGGCTGCCGAACCCGGACGCGTTGGACTGGATGAGCGAGACGCCCATGCCGTCCTCGTCGACCGCGCACAGGTACGTCGTGTCGCCCTCGGCCACCGGCGTACTGACCTTGATCCTGGCCCGGGAGTCGATGAGCGCCCTGCGCCGCTCGATCTCGGCGGGGGCGAGCAGGTCGGCCGCGTTCTCGTGGAGCGCGGCGAGCCGGTCGTGCCCGGCTATCCGCGCCGACTCGACCAGCAGGTGCGCCCACGCGGCGTGGGCCGGAGAGGAGGGCAGGTCGAGGCCGTCGAGGATGGCCAGCGACAGCAGCGTCAGGTAGCCCTGGGAGTTCGGCGGGATCGTCCAGACGTCGTGGCCGAAGGCGCGGACGCTCAGCGGCGTCACCCAGGTGGCCCCCGGCTTCGCCAGGTCGGCCTCCGCGTACTCGCCCGCTCCGAGCTCGATCAGGCCCTCGCCGAACTCGCCCAGGTAGAACCCGTCGCGGCCGAGCGCGGCGATGGCGGCCAGCGTGCGCGCCACCCCGGGACGCCGCATCACGTCGCCCGCCTTGGTCACCCCGGCGAAGTCGCCGGCGCCCGGCTCGGCGGCCACCCTCGGCGCGCCGAGGGCCAGCACGGAGGCGGCGAACCCGCCGGCGGCCAGCCTGATCGCCGGTTCGAAGAGCTCGGCCAGGGGCAGCTTGCCGTACTGCTCGTGAAGGGCCAGCCAGCCGTCCACGCAGCCGGGCACGGTCACGGACCTGATGTCGCGCAGGAACGGCATGCGGGTGTGGCCCTCGGCGCGCAGCCGGGCCGGGTCCGCTCCGGAGCCCGCGCGGCCGGAGGAGTTGAGCGCCCGCACCGAACCATCGTGAACCAGGGCGAACAGGTCGCCGCCCAGCCCGCACATGTGGGGCGCGGTGACGGCGAGCACCGCGTTGGTGGCGATGGCCGCATCGGCCGCTGAACCGCCGCGATCCAGCATGACGACCCCGGCGTTGGACGCCAGATGGTCAACGCTACATACCATGCCGGACCGGGCATATCTGGTGTTCTGCACCTTAAGAGGGTACGGCTTGCTTACCTCGCGCATGGGATTGAGGGGCTTTGGGGAGGGATGTCGGTAATGATGCGAGTCTTTCGGGGGAGAGACAGGTATGCAGCTGACCATCCAGTCGCACGATGACGCCAGACGCGCCCTTGCCATCACCGGCCCGGGACCGATCCCCGCACCCCTCCCCATCGGCGAAGCGCCGAACGTGGGCGAGGGGGTGCTCTCGGGCGGACGCCTGCGCGTGCTGGTCGGCCCGGACGTGGTCCGTACGCTGGCATTGCTGGCCCGCGACGCCCACGCCTGCGCGACCGCCGTCAAGGAGCTCGCCGTGGGCGGTCCGACCCCGTTCCTACGTGGCTGCCTCGTGGAGGCCCTGCGCCTGTGGCCCAGAGCCCCGTTCCTGACCCGGGTGACCACCGCCCCCGTGGCGTGGCAGGGCATCCGCCTGCCGGCGGGCACCACCATCACCATCCCCGTCCACCTACTGGCCCCAGTGCAGGCCTTCTCCCCTTGGCACTGGCTCAGCGCGGGAACCCCAGCCGACCTGTGCGCCGAGGAAACCCTCACGTTGGGCCAGGCGGCGCTGGCGTCCTTGCTTCCGGAACGTGGCTACGAACTCCTGGACCCGGTGCCCGCGAAGCTGGACCCGTCCCGCCTTCGCTTCGCCGTCCACCGCGTGGGCCGAGCCGTCCCCAGACCCGCCCACCCCACCGTCCCCCGCCAGCGCGAGAACGCTCAGGCGGCGGTGAGTTCGAGGGTGTCGCGGCTCACGAGTGACGCGTAGTGGCCGTCCAGGGCCAGCAGTTCCTCGTGGGTGCCCAGTTCGACGACCTTGCCGTGGTCGAGCACGGCGATCTGGTCGGCGTCGCGGACCGTGGACAGGCGGTGCGCGATGGTGATCGTGGTACGGCCCCGCGCCAGCGTCTCCAGGGCCTCCTGGACGGCGCGTTCCGTCTGCGTGTCCAGGGCGCTGGTTGCCTCGTCGAGGACGAGGATCGGCGGGTTGCGCAGCAGCGTGCGGGCGATGGCCAGGCGCTGCTTCTCCCCGCCTGAGAAGCGGTAGCCCCGCTCGCCGACCACGGTGTCGTACCCGTCGGGGAGCCCGGAGATGTGGTCGTGGATGCGGGCGGCGCGGGCCGCCTCGACGAGCTCCTCGTCGGACGCCGAGGGCTTGGCGAAGCGGAGGTTGTCGGCGATGGAGGCGTGGAAGAGATAGGTCTCCTGCGACACCACGCCGACGGTCTCGGCGAGCGAGGAGAACGTCAGGTCGCGCACGTCGACGCCGTCGATGGTGACCTGACCCTCGCCCACGTCGTAGAGGCGGGGGAGCAGGTAGCTGAGGGTGGTCTTGCCCGAGCCGGTCTCGCCGACGATGGCGAGGCTGGTTCCCGCGGGAACCGTCAGGGAGACGTCGGACAACGTCGGCGCCTCCCCGTAGGAGAAGGAGACGTTGGAGAGGCGGACGTCGCCTCGCGGCCGGTCCAGCGAACGCGAGCCCGGGGTGATGTCGACGGGCAGGTCGAGGTACTCGAAGATGCGGCCGAACAACGCCAGCGAGCTCTGCACCTCCACCCCCGTACGCAGCAGCGACACGGTCGGGCGGAACAGGCTCATCTGCAGCGTGGTGAACGCCACGACGGTGCCGATCGAGACCAGCGACGTCATGCCGGAGGCCCAGTAGATGACCGCGGGCATCGCCGCCATGATGATCTGGATCGACGACTGCCGCCACCGGCCGGCCATGCTGGAGCGCACCTCGAGGTCGGCCAGCTCGTCGGAGGCGCCGCTGAAACGCCGGGTGAGCTCGGGCGACTGGCCCATCGTCCGGCCGAGCAGGATGCCGCTGACCGACAGCGACTCCTGGACCATCGACGACATCGCGGCCAGCTTCGTCTGCCGCTGGGCGGTGATCTTCTTGCGCTCCTTGCCGACCTTGCGGCTGATGCCCACGAAGACGGGCAGCAGCAGGAGCGACACCAGCGTCAGCCGCCAGTCGAGCACCAGCATCGCCACGATGGTGGCCAGCACGGTGGTCAGGTTGGAGACGATCGAGGTGGCCGTGGAGGTGACCACCGACTGCATGCCGCCGATGTCGTTGGCCAGGCGCGACTGCACCTCGCCGGTGCGGGTGCGGGTGAAGAACGCCAGCGACATGCGCTGGAGGTGGCTGTAGACGCTGGTGCGCAGGTCGTGCATGACCCGCTGCCCGACGGTGGTGGAGATGAAGGTCTGCATCACGTCGAACACGCTGGTCGTGACCGCGACCGCGATCATGCCGAGCGCCAGGAGGGTGAGCAGCCCGGTCCTTCCCTGGGGGATCGCCACGTCGAGGACCTCGCGCAGGAGGAACGGCGAGGCCAGCGAGACCAGTGACGACAGTGCGATGAGGCCGAGAACGACGGCCAGGCGCCCGCGATAGGGGCGGAAGAGCTTGACGATGCGCCGCATCGGCGCGCGGGGTTCCTCTGTCATAGACGTCCTTTCAGATGTTGACTCAAACAGAGGTTACCTCATAATCATTCCCGAGAACAATGAGATAAACTCTGACTGTGGAGACCGAACTGTCAGAGCTGGTGCACCGCACCGGCCACCGGCTGAAGCACGGCTACCGCCGCGTGCTCGAACCGCTGGGCCTCAGCCCAGGTCAGGGCCGCGCGCTGAGGGTGCTCGCCGAGGCCGACGGGCCGCTGCGGATGGGCAGGCTCGCCGAGTCGTTGCGCATCGTCCCGCGCTCGGTGACGCCCGTGGTCGACGCCTTGGAGGAGGCGGGGCTGGTACGCAGGGAGGTCGACCCGGCCAACCGGCGCTCCACCCTGCTGGTGCTGACCGAGCGCGGCAGGCAGGTCTACGGGCAGGTGGTCGAGGCGCGTGGCGAGGCGGCCCGCGAGCTGTTCTCCGTACTCTCGGAAGAGCAACAGGAGCAGCTGCGCGCGCTGCTCGCGATCGTCGACGCTCAGCCCTGGTAGGTAGCGCCCCCGACGACCGTCGCCAGGCAGGGCGCGTCGTCCAGCAGGGAGCTGTACGGATAACGGCCCCCGGCCGCGAACACCGCGAAGTCGGCCCTGCTGCCAGGCCCGAGCGAGCCGATCCTGCCAGGCCCCTGGTTCATGCCCAGCGCCCGAGCGCCGCCCAGCGTGGCGGCCTCGACCAGCAACCGGTCCAGTCCGGTCATCCGCAGCCCGAGCGCACGAGCCTGCGCGCGGACACGCGCGGCCGCGCTCAGGCTCAGGGCGATCGGGTCACGCTCCTCCAGCAGCGCCAGCGCGTCGCCCGGCCCGGGGCTGACCGCGATAGCGGTCTGCCGCAGCCGCAGCAGCTTGCGCTCGCCCGGGTCCAGCGGGCCGGAGCACACGACGTGGCAGTGGGGGCCGAGCACGCCCGCCTCGTCCAGTGCGGGCGCCGAGCGCAGCGACAGGTCCGCCAGCAGCCGCATCCCGAACGTCCTGGCCAGCACCGCCACGTCCTCCAGCACGTGCGGGTCGCGCGCGTGCGCCGCGATGCCCACCGGGCCTGGATGGTCGACCTCGCGCAGCGCGGTGATGAGCGCGTCGCGCTCGCTGTCCTCCCACGCCTCCTCAGACCCGCAGGTCACCTCGATGTAGGTGACGCCGGGGGCCACGAAGTTCATGCAGGCGGCTGCCGTGACCCCGGGAGAAAGAGCGGTGGCGTAGGCGTCGACCAGCCCGGCCACGATCAGGCCGTCCCAACGCCGCTCCTCGCGGACGGGGAAGTGGGTCAGCAGGTCGGCGCGCCTGCCCACCTGGAGTACCCGGTCGCCGCGCACGACCACCGCGCCGTCGCGGACGGGCTCGGTGGCGACGGGCATGACGAGGCGGGCGGAGTGCAGCACGACGGGTTCGGGCGCGCGGGTACGGAGAACCTGCCCAGTACGCGCCGCAAACCGCATGAGATCTCCCCCTGGCATTAAACGGCAGCTCCAGGACTCGGTGCAATTGCGACACGGGGTCGATATCTGCCCGACAGTCTGGCGAGCTTGAGGCTGAGGTGAAGGCTGAGCCGTTCGCCACCGTCCTTGAGGTCGGTCTGCGCCAGCTCCTCCACGCGTTGCAGCCGGTAATAGAGGGAGGTGCGGTGCAGCCGGAGCAGGCGGGACGTGGCCACGGCGCTGCCGGCCAGATCGAGATACGCCTCCAGGGTCTCCAGCAGCGGGAGGTGCTGCTCGTCGGCGAGTAATCGCTCCAGCCCCGGGTGCAGGTCGCCGCGCGGGAGGTGGGTGAGCATCCGGTAGACCCCGAGCCTGGCCCACTCCGCCGACCTGCCGAGTCCCGGCACCCGCGCGGCCACCTCGGCCGCGTGCCGCGCCTCTGTGTAGGAGTCCGCCGCCTCGGCCAGGCTGGGGCGCGGCCGTCCGATGCCGACCACGACGGGGAACGGCATGGCCGCGTGCAGGTCGTCGGGCAGCGCCGGGCCCGCGGTGAGGAGCACGGCGTGGTCGTAGCGGACCAGGTGCAGCGGGTGGTGCCCGGCCAGGCGCCGCCGTACGGCGAGCAGGCCCTGCTCCAGGGAGAGCCGCAGCGCGTCGCCAGGCTCCGCGGACAATGGCATGGCCACCAGCGCGGTCACCGGCTGCGCCTGAGGGAACCCCGCCTCGATCAGCGGCCGCGCCGCGTCCCGCTCGCCGAGCAGCAGCCCGGTCACCGCCTCCAGCTCCCGGTGCGAGGCCAGGCCGATCGCCAGGCTCTCGTGGAAGAGCGACAGCGCCAGCGCGGGCGCCACGTCGGCGGCCAGCTCGACGTCCGCCGCTGACATGGCAGGGGAGGCGTCGATGAACCAGAGGAAGCCCAGCAGCGCGCCCGAGTGCCTGACCGGGACGCAGACCCGCGCCAGCAGCCCGAGCTCGGGGTTGCCCGGAGTGCGGAGCGGGCCGGAGGACTCGAAGATCCCCGTCTGGCGTAACCACTGGCGCACCTCGGGCGTGGTGTGCCTGCGCAGGATGGAGTCGCGCCGGATGTCGTCGAGCGCGCCGCTCTGCTCGCTGTAGGCGACGACCCGCTGCAGCCGGTCCTCCAGGAGGATCGGCCTGCCCAGACGCGCGGCGAGCTCGTCGACGGCGCGCTGCAGATCCACCACCGCCGCTCCCATCTGGACTTTTCATCAAATGTCGGAATAAGCCTGGTGGGTCTTCCCTACAACTGATCGGTGATCTCCGTCAAGAGCGTCTATAGCGTCCTGAATCGTGAGTTACCCGAAGAAGCTGCTGAAAGGCCTGCTTGCAGCCCTGGTGCTGATCCCGCTGGGCCTCTCGGCCACCCCCGCCTCCGCCGATCCTTCCTCCCCGGATCCAGAAACACCCTGGCGTCTCGACCAGTGGCCGCAGACGCAGCCATGGCAGCAGGACCAGGACGCCGACGCCCAGACGCTGCGCACCGGCAAGCCGGCCCCCGAGGTCGCGCCGATCGACCCGCAGAACTGGAAGAACCCCGACCACATGACGTGGGCCGACTACAAGAAGGTGCCGGACACCACCTGGAACGACCCCAGCCGCAAGGGCTCCACGCGCCAGTTCAAGGGCGCGCTCGTGCTGCTCGACTACCCGAACCAGCCGTTCGTGGTGACACAGCCGCAGGGTTCGACGATCTTCAAGAACCCCAGCGCGCAGGCGCACGACGTCCCGCGCGACCAGGTCGCCAAGTTCTACCAGGACTTCCTCAACACCCCGAGCGACCTCAACAAGGGCCACACCATCCACGAGTACTGGATGGAGGACTCCAACGGCCGCATCGGCGTCGACCTGACCGGATTCGGCCCGTACACGCTGCCGGGCAAGGACCACGAGTACGCCATGGAGTTCCAGGGCGGCACCGGCTGCCCGGCCGGCGACACCTGCAACAAGAACCTCCGCGCGGACGGCCACGCCGCCTGGATCGGCGCGATCCCGCCTGACGAGGCCGCCAAGTACGACTTCATCTTCTACCTCAGCGCCGGTCAGGACGAGTCGTCCACCTGGCAGGAGTTCGGGATGATGAAGTTCCCCACCAAGGAGGACGTGCCCGACGAGTGGGGTCCCGAGGACCCGGCTCTGCCCAACTGGGTCAAGACCCGCTACGTGCCGTGGACCTCGTGGCAGTCCGGCTCCACCTTCTGGCCCAACGCCAACCCGGGCGTCGACTCGGTGCAGGCGGAGAGCTCCGGCATGTCCGTCTACGCGCACGAGCTCAGCCACATCTTCGGCGTGTTCGACAACTACAACAACCCGTTCGCCAACCCGGTGCGCAGGGCGTACTCCGGCATCTGGGAGATGCTCAGCCGCGGCACCTTCAACGGGCCTGGCGGGCCGCACAGCCGGTGGCTGATCCCGCCGACCTCGGGCGCGTCCATGGGCGCCCAGCACATGCTGCGCAACAAGATCAAGCTGCAGATGGTCGACGAGAAGAACGTCCTGCGCCTGTCGCGCGAGGCGCTCGACGAGTCCGGCCTGGTGACCGCCAGGGTGACCGCTCGCGAGGTGAACCCTGGCGAGAAGGGGCTGGCCGGGGTCAACATCCAGTTCGACACCGGCGACAAGTCGGCGGCGTGCCGCTGGCAGACCGACCCGCTGTGCGACGGCGGCGGCTACGAGAACTACACGGTCGAGGTCGTCGACCGGATGGGCACCGACTCGTTCACCCCTGACTCGGGCGTCCTGCTGGCCAAGACGAAGAACCAGGACAACGCGCCCTTCGAGTGGGTGATCGACGCCAACCCGCAGGACATCAACATGACCGACTACGTCCTGCCTGACGGGACCAAGGTTCCGATCACCATCGGGGACTACCGGCAGCTGTCCGACGCGCTCTTCCACGCGGGGACCGACTCGGGCAGCGAGTACGAGTACGTCGACCAGGCCAACCGGCTGCACTTCTACGTCACCGACGTGAAGCGCGACCGTAAGGGCATCCTGTCGTACACGGTGGCCATCCGTTCGCTGGACGGGGCGGGGCCGCAGAAGCGCGGCGTCAGGCTGCTTCCGGCGGCGGGGATCCCGGTCGGCAAGGGGATCTCCACGTGCACGTTCCCGCTGTTCAACACCGGTAAGGCGGCTCCGGCCGCCGGGACGCACCCCGAGGACGTCAGCGCCTACCTCAACGGCGACGTCTACCGTCTCAAGGCGGAAGTCTCCGGCAACGGCTGGTCGGTGCAGCTTCCCAACGCGCTGGCGTCGGTGAACTTCGGCGAGCACGCACTGGTGAAGGTCAACGCGCTGCGCGCGGACGGCGGCAGCCGGCTGGGCAAGGTCACGCTGACCGCCACCTCGGAGAGCGACCCCAGCAAGACCATGACCACCACCTGCCACGCGGTCGGTCTGTAGCACCCCTCACGTGGCCGGGCGCCCTCCGCGCCCGGCCACACGCCTAGCAGAAAGACCTTTCCTTTTTCCCCCGCGCTTGCTTACGCAGGTGAGGGAGATGTGAGAGGTCTCTTCGTCAGGTGTTCTTAACTGATCTCTCTCCTCTCATCAGGGACTGCCGGGCCGGGGGTTGACCAGGGGCTTTTCTGGGATGATCGATTCGGGTCATCCGGCTGACCGGAAGCATTCACACGACCGTGGCCGAGGAGTCTGGCGCGAGCCATCTCCGATCGGTTTGAATCACCCCCAAGGGGGTGTGTATGACGGGGCCGTTAGCGTTGCCGGACGACGAGCCTCCACGCAGGCGCAGAAGGGTTCCGCTCGCCGCGCCCGTCGCAGCGGGTACGGCTGCCGCCGCAGCGAGCATCCTCGCCGCCTCCCTCGAATGGGACATCCCGGTAGCCGCCAAGGTGGGCGTGAGCCTGGCCGCCGCGATCCTCGTGGGCCTGGCGACCTGGGCCACCACCCTCACCTCCAAACCCCAGGGCGAGACCGACCCGGCCGCCGAGCCGTCCTGGCGCCCGCCCGACCAGTGGCCACCGGTCCCCGAGCACTTCACCGGCCGCGGCGAGGCCCTCGGCGAGCTGCGCAAGGTGTTCGCCGAGCGCCGCAAGTCCCACGAGGTCACCCCGCCGCTGGTCGTCTCCGTGTACGGCAGGGGCGGCGTCGGGAAGTCGGCGCTGATGGCCAGGTTCGGCCAGGAGGTCGTCGACTGGTTCCCCGACGGCCGCCTCTACGCCGACCTGCGCGGCGGCGTGGACGCCCCGGTCAGCCCCGAGGAAGTGCTGATCGGCTTCCTGCGCGCCCTCGGCGTACGCCTGACCACCGACCCCGGCGGCCTGCAGGAGCTGCGCAAGCTCTGGCGCACGTGGACCAAGGGCCGCAAGATCCTCATCGGTCTCGACAACGCCCACGACGGCGACCAGGTCAAGCACCTCCTCCCGGCGGAACCCGGCTGCGCGGTGATCGTCACCTCGCGCCAGCCGCTGTTCCTGATGAACACCTACGACACCCAGCTGAGCGTCTTCAGCGAGGCGCAGGGCGTCGAGCTGCTGGCCAGGCTGGCCGGCGGCGAGCGGGTCGTGGACGACCTGGCCAGCGCCAGGGAGATCGCCCGCATCTGCGACTACCTCCCGCTGGCGATCTCCATCTGCGGCGGCCGCCTGGCCACCCGCACGAACTGGTCGCTGCGCGAGCTGGCCGGACGGCTGGCCGACGAGCGCCGCCGCCTCGACCAGCTGGAGCTGGCCCGCACGGTCGACAAGAGCGTGCGCGCCTCGGTGCAGCTCAGCTACGACGACTGCACCGGCATCCAGCGCAGGCTGCTGCGCCTGCTGACCGGCCTGACCTCGCCGGACGTGCCCGGCTGGGTGGCCGGGGAGCTGCTCGACATCTCCGAACTGGACGGTTCCGACCAGCTGGAGGCGCTGATCGACGCCCAGCTCGCCGAGTGTTCCGGCACCGACCCGACCGGCGCGATGCGTTACCGGCTGCACGACCTGGTCAGGCTGTTCGCCGTCGAGCTGGCGGGCGAGGACGAGCGCAGGACGGCCGCCATCGAACGGGTCCTGTCCGGCTATCGCCGCAGGGCGGAGGCGGCCGCGCAGGACCGCTGGCCGCAGGACTGGAGCCGCGGCGGCCGCAGGTCCAGCGCGGACGGCCAGTCGCACGCGGCTGACTGGCTCAACGCGGAACGGCTCAGCCTCGTCGCGATGGTCAAGCTGGCCAGGTCGCTGGAGCTGTGGGAGCTGACCTGGGGACTCGGGCGGGCGTTCTGCTCGCTGTGCCACTCGCTGCGCGCCTACTGGGCGGACTGGGGCGAGGTCGCCGAGATCGCCATCGAGGCCGCCAGGCGCATGGACGACCGCCGCGCCGAGGGCATCTCGCTGCTGGACAGGGCCGCGGTGATCGGCGGGCTGGGCGGGCACGAGAGCGGGCGCGGCGACGCGGAGTGCGCGCTGGAGCTGTTCACCGACCTGGGCGAGTCGTGGTGGGCGGCGCGGGCGATGCGCACGATCGGCATGTCGCTGTTCGGCGACGGCCACCTGGACCGGGCGCAGGGCTACCTCATCGGCGCGATCACCTCGTTCAAGGGCGAGGAGGACCTGTGGTGGATGGCGCGCACCCAGCGCAACCTGGCCGAGCTGCGGCTGGCCGAGCGGCGCCCGGAGGAGGCGCGCGAGTTGCTGGAGGACGCCCTGGAGGTGTTCAAGAACGACGGCAACCGCTACTCCGAGGCGCAGACGCTGCGCGCCTACGGCGAGGTCCTGGCGGCCCAGGCGCGCGGGATGCGCGCCGAGGGCGACCTGCGCGCCGCCGACGGCGGCTTCACCAAGGCCGGTTACAACCTCGACCGGGCCGCCGAGATGTTCAGGCAGCGCGGCGAGCTGTGGGAGGAGGCCAGGTGCCTGCGCGCCGCCGGCGAGGTGGGCGACCCCTCCAACGGGCTGAAGGAGCTGGCTTTCGTACGGCGGGCCGAGGAGATCCTTTCGGCGCTCGGCGACTCCTGGGGCGTGGCGCGCACCGCGCTGTCCGCCGGGCGGGCGCTGGCCAGGCTCGGCAGGATCGACGAGGCCGAGGGCGAGCTGCTGCGCGCCAAGCTCGCCTTCGAGGAGCTCGGCGACCGGTGGTGGATGGCCCTGTCGCTGCGCTACCTGGGCGAGGCGCATCTCGACGCGCGCGACAGCGGCTCCGCCGTACCCCCTCTCGAGCAGGCAAGGGAGCTCTACCGCAGCCTCGGCAACGAGGCGGGCATGCGCCGCACGCTCGAACTGCTCAGGAGAGCGGGGTCCTGAACAGGTGCCCGGCCGCCTGCCTGGCCTGGTCGATGCTCTCCTCGAACAGCTCGCGCATGTGCTGCGCCTGCTGGGCCAGCTCCCTGATGTGGGTGTGGGCCAGCTCGTCCTGGACGGTCTCCGCCACCAGCCGCTGGTAGTCGGGGGTCCGGTCGACCAGCACCTGCAGCCGCCGGTGCGCGCGGTAGACCTCGTCGGCGTGCACCACCTGCGTCGCGTACTTCTCCAGCTGGCGCACCCGCTTGGACAGCGAGGTCCAGGCGGCGTCGAGGGCGCTGGTGTAGGGCTTGAACGCCTCGTCCATGCCGGGCGGCAGCTCGCGCGGGACGATCCTGCCGTGCTCGTGGTGCATCCTGGCCAGGCGCGACAGCCGGGTGGAGATCTGCCAGACCTCCTCGGGCAGCGTCACGTTGTTGGCCACGCTGTCGATCAGCCCCGCCCGGTGGACCTCGGAGGCCAGGATCGTGTCCGTGGCGTCCTGCGCGCGGCGCAGCAGCACTTGGCAGGGGTAGTCGAGGTCGGTCGGCAGGATGTAGTGCGCCTGGTGCTGGTGGGCCAGCTCCAGCCGCCGCCTGGTGTCGCGGTTGGTCGCGCCGACGGCGATCCAGCGCAGCACGCCCGCCAGGGCCATGACGAGGCCGGCGACGACCATGCCCTCGGTGTCGGCCACCATCCAGCTCAGCAGCAGGAGGCCGGGAATGACGAACAACAACGTCGGATGGTACGGCTGAGCGGGGCGTTTGCCCCTCCTGGCCTCGCGGAGCAGGTGCGGGCTCGCGCGTAGCTGGAGCGACACCTCCGGAGGCAGCGACGGATCGATGACCAGCCGCGGGGGGAACACGCGCGGATCCACCAGACCTCCCTACTGTTTCGTGTTTCTTCATGCTGCGTCATCAATTGCCCATCCGCACACTTTTGAGGCGACATATAGGCTCAGAGCGATGAACGAGCTGACGAGATGGATCGAGCTGGAGGGCGCGGCCAACGTCCGCGACCTGGGCGGACTGGCCACGAAGGACGGCGGAGTCACGCGGTTCGGCCGGATTCTGCGATCGGACAACCTGCAGGGACTCACCCCCGGAGACGTCGACAAGCTTGTCGGGGAGCTGAAGCTGCGCCGCGTGGTCGACCTGCGTTCTGGCCCCGAGGTGCGGCTGGAGGGCCCGGGGCCGCTGGTGTCGGTGCCCGAGGTCACCGTGCACCACCTGACGCTCTTCGCCGAGGGCGGCACGCACACCGACGTCGAGGCCGACCGGGTGCTGCCGTGGAAGGAGCGTTCCGAGGAGGCCGTCGCCGAGCTCCGGGTGACCGGCTTCTACTACGGCTACCTGCGCGAGCGCCCGGACTCCGTGGTCGAGGCGCTGCGCGTCATGGCCATGGACGACGGCGCGGCCGTGGTCCACTGCGCGGCGGGCAAGGACCGCACGGGCGTGCTGTGCGCGCTCGCGCTCTCCGTGGCCGGCGTGGAGCGCTCGGAGATCGTCGCCGACTACGTGGCGACGGGCGAGCGGCTCGAGAGCATCCTGGGGCGTCTGCGGGCCAGCGAGACGTACCGGGCGGACCTCGACACCCGGCCCGCCTCCGACCACATGCCGCTGGCCGCCTACATGGAGCAGTTCCTCTCCGTCCTGGACGAGCGGTTCGGCGGGCCGATGGAGTGGCTGGCGGCGAACGGCTGGACCGAGGCGGACACCGCGGCCCTGCGCGCCCGCCTGCTCGACTAGCCCTCCTCGGCGGGGAAGATGATCGTGCTCAGGAGGTAGGGGCTGCGGTCGGGCGTGGGTTCCCTGCCCGCCTTGGACCTGAGGATCCTGACCAGGTCGCCGAGCATCTCGGCCAGCTCCTCCTCGCTCAGCCACATCGGGAACTGCCGGTAGGACACCGAGTCTGCCGTCGGGTCCGCCTCCTCCCTGTCGAGGTAGGTGTTGAACTCGGCCAGCAACACGGCCATCGCCGCCGCGAACCCCCGGCGGTGGTCGTCCTTCGTCATCGAGGCTGCGGCGTCGGCGTCGATCGTCGCGCGCTGCCTGCGCAGCCGGTAGTGGCGCTCGACCGCTCCGTGCACCCGCTGCTCATCCACGACCTCCAGCACTCCTGCCTCGGCCAGCAGCGCGACGTGCCGGTAGACGGTCGTCTTCGGCACGTCGGGCATGGCCGCGCACAGGTCCGAGGTGGTGCGCGTGCGCTCGCCTGACATGGCGTGCACGATGCGCAGCCGTACCGGATGAAGGATCAGATCAATCGTGTCCACGCCCATACAATCCCATATCTGGTACCGTTTCCAAAGTTGGGAAAGCACTTGGAGGGCACATGTCTTTGAGCGAACCGGCAATCATCCCCCTCACTACGCTCGACCCGGCGGCGCCGCTGGACGACCTCACCTGGCTCGACCAGGTCGTCGGCGACGCCCGGGTGGTCGCGATCGGCGAGAGCGCCCACTACAACGCCGAGTCCTACCTGCTGCGCCACCGCGTCCTGCGCTACCTCGCGGAGCGGCACGGCTTCAGCGCGTACGCCATGGAGTCAGGGTTCACCGAGGGATGGCTGACCGACGGCTGGGTGCGCGGCGGCGACGAGCACACGGTCGACGAGGCCATGGGCGTCGGGATGACGTCGCTCATGGGGTTCTGGACGCAGATGCGCGGCCAGCTGGAGTGGATGCGCGGGAGCGGGGTCCACTACTACGGCGTCGACAACCCGGGCTCGAACGCCTCGCTGCTGCCCGGCATCGACGCCATCACGGCCTACCTGGGCGGCGATGTGGACCCGGCCCTGCGCGAGACGGCGGCGATCTACGCGGCAGCTTCGCCGTTCTCCGTGATGCAGGCCATCGGCGACTACGCCGAGCTGCCGGAGGAGCGCAGGGACGCGGTGACGGCGATGCTCGCCGAGCTGGTCGAGCGGACCGCCGACCAGAAGGACGAGCCCGCCGTGCAGTCGCTGCGCCTCACCGCCAGCCTGGACGCGATGATCCGCGAGATGGTGCGCGGCAACCCCGACGGGGCGGTGTTCGGCATCCGCGAGGTCGCCATGGCCGACAGCGTCGAGTGGATCCTGCGCCAGGAGGGCCGCATCGTGCTCGCCGCGCACAACGGGCATGTGCAGCGCTGGCCCATCACCATGCCGGGCACCGCGCCCGCCACGACGCTCGGCATGCACCTGGCCGAGCGCCTCGGCGCGGACTACGTGGTCATCGGCACCACCACGGGTGAGGGCGAGACGCTCAACACCGGGCCTGACTTCTACACCGGCAAGCTCTTCACCGAGCTGGGGCCGCCGGAGGAGGGGACGCTCGACGCGCTGATGGCCGCGAGCCGCGACGGCGCCTTCGCCACCGACCTGCGCCGGTTGCCGCCCGCCGACGCCAAGCTCGTGGAGGCGGCCGACCGGCAGCGGCTGGGCGCGGTCACCAGCCCGGTGCGCGCGCTGGACGCCTACGACGTCCTCGTCCACCTCCCGCACGTGACGGCGGCCGATCCCGACGCGGGCGCGCTCGCCTGCGCTCCGGCCGAGGTTCAGACCGCCTTCACGCCGACGTGATCGCGGTGATGCTTGGGGGTGTCCACCTCGTCCAGCAGGGCGATCGCGAAGTCGGCGTAGGAGATGCGGCTCGCCGCGTCGGCCGCGGCCAGGCCGTAGCCGCCGGTGCGCGGGCCGCCGTGGTCGAAGTCGCCTGACGGGCTGACCACCACCCAGTCCACGGCCGGGTCGGCCGCGCGCAGCACCTCGGTGCCCGCCGCGTGGCTCAGGTAGAAGCCGCGGTACTCCTGCGGGTACCCGTCGGTGTCCATGAGCAGCGCGCCGGACGCGGTCTCCAGCACCGAGGCCAGCCCGACGGACACCAGCCGCGACACCCCGGCCGCCGCCATCCCGTCGAGCAGCGAGCGGGCGGCGGTGGCGAAGAAGTCGGGCGCGGTCAGGTCGGCCGCCGCGTGCACCACGGCGTCCGCGCCGGTGGCCAGGGCGGCGACCGTACCGGCGTCCGTGACGTCCCCGGCCACGACCCGCACCCCTGCAGCGGCCAGGTCGCCGTGCGCCGCCGGGTCCCTGACCACGGCGGTCAGCCGGTGACCGCGCAGGAGAGCTTCTTGTACGGCTGCGCGCCCCGCCCTGCCGCCTGCGCCGAAAACGATGATCTCGCTCATGTCGTGCTCCTCAACTCGGAAGGTGCCCCGACGCTAACCGAGGGGGTGGTTACCTCCGGGGTACCTTGGTGGGCGTGACCCTCGATCCCGATATGTTCGACCCGGTGTGTCCCTCTGACCTGTCACCCATCCGCATCGGCGACAAGTGGGCCGGGATGATCATCCGTTGCCTGGAAGATGGTCCCCGTCGCTTCTCCGAGCTGCGCGTCCCGCTCAGAGGGGTCACTGCCAAGGTCCTCACCCAGTCGCTGCGCGCCCTCGAGCGCGACGGCCTGGTCTCGCGGACCGTCCTCGACGAGCGGGTCCGCCACGTCGAGTACGCCCTCACCCCGCTCGGCCGCAGCATGCTGGAGCCGATGCGCGCCGTGTGCGAGTGGGCGGAGGACCACTGGGACCAGCTCATCGACGCCAAGAACTAGGCTCACGCGGCGGCGATCACCTCGATCTCCACCAGCCAGTCGTCGGCCAGCGTCCGCGCCACGATCGCCGTCGTCGGCACCGGGCGCCCGCCCAGCGCCGCCACCCTGGCCGCGGCATTCGCCTCGGCGTACGAGGGGTCGCGCAGGTAGCTGGTGAGCCGCACGATGTCGTCCACCGTCATCCCGGCGCTCGCCAGGATCGCGCGGATGTTGGACCACACGAGGTCGAGCTGCTCCTGCAGGGTGGCGCCCGCGACGCCGTCCGCGTCCAGGCCCATGGTCCCGGCGACGAACAGCAGGCGGCGCGGGTCGCGGACCTCGATGGCGTGGACGTAGTCCTCGGTGCTGGCGTATACCCCGGTCGCGGGGTCGTGCGTGACGATCATCCGTCCATCGAAGCGGCGGGCCCGGCGGGTTCCCAGAGCCAATTGGACCTCAGCGCTTGGGCCACGCCCACGCGGGCTGGTCGAGCGGCTCGCGCCCGGCGACCGTGGTCTCGCCGAACTCCTTCACCAGCTCGATGGTCTGCGCGTCCCGCCTGGCCAGCGCGACCGCCAGCGGCTTGGCGTGCGTGACGACCACGACCTGGGTGTGCCCGGCCGCCTTGACGATCAGCTCGGCCAGCGGCTCGATCAGGTCGGGGTGCAGGCTCGTCTCGGGCTCGTTGAGCACCAGCAGCTCCGGCGGCCGCGGCGTCAGCAGCGCGGCCACCCACAGCAGGTACCGCAGCGTCCCGTCGGACAGCTCGGCCCCGCCCAGCGCGCGCAGCAGCCCGTGCTGGCGCAGCGTGAGCTCGAACCGCCCGTCGGCGTTCACGATCTCCACCCGGCTGCCGGGGAAGGCCCGGTCGACCGCCTCGTCCATGCCTTTGGCGTCGCCGATCTCCCTGATCGTCTGCAGCGCGGCAGCCACGTCCGACCCGTCATGGCTGAGCACCGGGGTCCTGGTCCCGATCTGTACGGCTCGCGCGGGAGCGTCCATGTCGGTCCTGACATGATGGTAGAAACGCCATGACCGCATCCGCTCCCGCAGCGCCATCAGGTCCGGGCACCGCTGCGGCTCGGCGACCTCGCTCAGCATGCTGTCGAAGCTCTGCAGCTCGTGCGGCACCCAGAACCACCCGCCGTCCGGCTCGCGCAGCCGTACGGCGGGCCCGCCCCTGTCCGCCAGGAGCGTCGCGGGCCGCATCACCGGCCCGCTCCACGACACCTCGCGCTTGATCTCCGGGTCCTGGTTGAACTCCGACAGCGCCGGGATCGGCAGCCCCAGGTCCATGGCGTACCCGAAGTCGTCGGCGGAGAAGCCCAGCTTGAGGCTGACCGGACCCGACCTGCGGGTGCCCTGGATCGGGTGGGTGCCGTCGCGCATGGCCCGGCTGATCGTCTCCGGCCCCGCCCACAAGGTGGAGCGCAGCCCGCCCTCCCTGGCCAGCGCGGCCACCGCGCCGTTGCGCGAGGAGTCGGCCAGCAGGTGGAGCGCGCGGTAGAGGCTCGACTTGCCGCTGCCGTTGGCGCCGGTCACCACGTTCAGCCCCGTCAGCGGCACCACGAGGTGGCGCAGCGACCGGTAGTTCTCGACGGCCAGGGTTCGGATCACCCCTCCATGCTAGGAAGGCACAGCGCCCGCTCCACCAGCGCCTTCACCGCCGGCGTCGGATCGCCCTCGTACGCGGTGACGTTGAGGCTGAGCTGGCGCCTGCCGTCCGCGCTGTGGAAGGTGACCGTCGAGTAGCCGGGCACGCCGCCGCCGTGGCCGTAGACCATGCCGCACGACAGCTTGGCCGTCTCCAGCCCGAGCCCGTAGTCGCCCTTCCCCACCGTCGTCATCGCCTTGAGCTCCGCGGGGCGCAGCAGCCTGCCGCTGAACAGGGCGCGGAAGAACGTGTCGAGGTCGGCCGTCGTCGAGATGATCCCGCCGGCCGCCCCGGCGATCGTGGGGTTGATCCTGGTCACGTCGTACGGTTTGCCGTCGACCATGACGTAGCCGTGCAGGTGCTTCCCCCTGATCGCGGTCGAGGAGGTCGGGGTGGTGGTGCTGGTCAGGCCGAGCGGCCTGACGATCCGCTCGGTGATCTCCTGTGTGTACGGCCGGCCGGTCACGGCCTCGATCACCATGCCGAGCAGGATGAAGTTCGTGTTGGTGTAGGCGAACCTGGTGCCGGCCGGGAACAGGCGCGGGTGCTTGTTGGCCACGTCGACCAGGTCCTGCCCGGTCCAGGTGCGCTCCGGCTCGGCGATCCTGCCCCACTTGTCGAACAGGTCGTCGGTGTGCTCGGGGACGCCGCTGGTGTGGCCGAGCAGGTCCTTGATCGTCACGGTGTCCGCCTGCTCGACGACGCCGGGGAGGTGGGCGCTCAGCGGGTCGTCCAGCTTGAGCTTGCCCTCCGCGACGAGCTGGAGGACGACGGTGGCGGTGAAGGCCTTGGTCACGCTGCCGATGCGGAACCTGGCGCCGGGGGTCGCCGGCGTGTTCCTGCCGAGCTCGATCCGGCCGGACGCGGCCCGGTAGGTCCTGCCGTCCCGCCGCACCTCGGCCACCGCCGCGGCCGTCCCGGCGGCCACGATCCTGTCCAGGTAGGGGCGAAGCGGGTTCGTCGCCACGCTGGTCGTGCCGTTCGTTGCTGCGCCGGTCGTGCCGGTGAGCGCCAGGGAGGTGGCCACTGCCACCGCGATGAAGGTCATGATCCCCAGCGTGTCCTCCGGCGGCCCGCTGGACATCGGGGTGATCCCCGGGCGCGCCCCTGCCGGGCCGGTGGAGTCTCCTACCCGAGGAGTAGGAGCAGCGCGGGCACCCAGTGGTCCCCGTAGCGTTCGCGCAGGTCGGCCCGGCGCCAGTCGTCGCCGGTCACCCGCCCCCTGCAGAGCGACGTGCCGCAGGCACAGGCCATGGCGAAGTCCGCCGTCGCCGTGCTGGTCCCGTAGTCGTTGGTGACCTCCTCGCCGGGCGCGATGTCCCGCCGGGCGACCAGGGTGACGGCGTCGGTCCACCAGAGGTTGGGGTCGCAGCTGTGGTTGCCCTTGCCGTTGGGCGTGCCGGGCGGCAGCACCAGGTGCCGGTCGGGCCCGACGGTGATCGTGTCCACGTAGGTGTCGGAGGTGGCGAACAGCTCCTCCAGCTCGGCGGTGGTGACCTCCCGCCCGCCCAGCCGCGACACGATCGTGCCCTCGGCGATGGCCTCGGTCGCGAACAGCCCCTCACCGGCGATGGGGGAGTGGCGCACCTCAACGCCGGGGTGTAACCACACGGACTGTCCCTTCCTCGGCTGAACGGCGGGCCGCCTCGATGACGGTCAGCGCCTCGACGACCGAGTTCGGATCCACCGGGGTGCGTCCCTCGGCGATCGCTCGGTAGAAGTCCAGGTAGGCGCCGCGTTCCGTGGCGACGGTGTCGTCCCCGAGTACGCCCCAGCGCTCCTCAGGGTCGTCGCCGAAGCCGGGCGCGGCAGGGTCGATCCCCGCGCGGAGCTGCTCCTCCTGCACGTCCAGGCCGTACTTCACGTAGGCGGCCCGCGAGCCGAGCACACGGAAGCGCGGCCCGAGCTGGGCGGCCATCGCGCTCACCCACAGGTGCGAGCGGGCGCCTGAGACGTGGGTCAGCGCGATGAACGAGTCGTCGTCGGACTCCACCCCAGCGCGCCTGACGTCACTTTCGGCGTACACGTGCGCGACCGGGCCGAGCAGCTGGATGGCCTGGTCGACCAGGTGGCTGCCCAGGTCGTAGAGCAGGCCGCCGACCTCGTCGGCGCCGCCGGACTCGCGCCAGCCGCCCTTGGGCTCGGGGCGCCACCGTTCGAACCGCGACTCGAAACGGAGCACGTCGCCCAGCGCCTCGTCGGCCACGAGCCTGCGCAGGGTGAGGAAGTCGCCGTCCCAGCGCCGGTTCTGGAAGACGGTGAGCATGAGGTCCCTGTCGCGGGCCAGGTCGACGAGCTCCTGGGCCTGCTCCGCCGTACGGGCCAGGGGTTTGTCGACCACCACGGCCTTGCCCGCCTCCAGCGCCCGCTTCGCCAGCGGGACGTGGGTGCGGTTCGGCGAGGCGATGACCACCAGGTCGCACAGGCTCTCGACGTCGCCGGGTACGGCTCGCGCGCCGTATTCGCGCTCGACCTCGGCAGCGCGCTCCGGGTTGTTCGTGACGACCGCGGCCAGGCGGAGGCCGGGGGTGGCGTGGATCAGCGGCGCGTGGAAGAACTGCCCGGCCACGCCGTACCCGATGAGACCGACCCTGATGGTCATGCTAGTTGTCCCGCTCGTCCCGCTCCGCCAGGAACTGTTCGAACTGCGCGGCCAGCTCGTCGCCCGTGGGCATCGGCGCGGACTCGGCCATCAGGCTCTCCCGCTCCGCCCCGGCGGCGAACGCGTCGTACTGCTGCTCCAGCCCGCTGATCGCGGTCGACAGCTCCTCCGACGCCTGGATCTGCTCCTCGATCTCCGCCGTGGTCCGCTCGGCGGCGTCGTGCAGCGTCTCCATCGGGAACACCAGCCCGGTCCCCTTGGTGACCGCCTCCAGCGCCGTCACCGCGGCGTGCGGATACTCCGCCTGCGACAGGTAATGGGGCACGTGTACGGCGTAGCCGAGCGCGTCCTTGCCCTGCGCGCCCAGCCGCAGCTCGATCAGCGCGGCGGCGCTGCCCGGCACCTGCACCCTGCTGAAGGCGCTCGTCTGCGCGTTGATCAGCTCGGGGCGGCTGGCGTGCGCGGTGACGCCCAGCGGGCGGGTGTGCGGCACCGCCATCGGGATGCCGTGCACGGTGATCAGCTTGCTCACGCCGAGCCTGTCGACCAGCGAGCCGACGGCCGAGGTGAACAGCTCCCACTCCCGGTCGGGCTCGGGACCGCTCATGATGAGGAACGGCGTGCCTGTCGCGTCCTCCGTGGCGTAGACGGCGAGCTCGGGGCTCTCGCAGTCGACCCAGCGGTCGGTGTCGAAGGTCATGATCGGCCGTCTCGACCGGTAGTCGAGCAACCGGTCCACGTCGAACGTCGCCACGACGCGGTGCTCCAGCTCGGCCAGGAGGTGGCCGAGCGCCAGCCGTCCAGCGCCGCCCGCGTCCACGAAACCGTCGAAGTGGTAGAGCAGCACCGGATCGTCAAGCTCGGGCGCGTCGTCGGCGAGCTTGTAGAGATCCGTCGGGTCGGACACGGTAGGACAGCCTTTCGTTGTGGTTCTCAACCTTGAACCTACGGCGAGCCGGATCGATTCCGTGCACGGCACCCTATCGAGGGAGAATGGGCCGCATGGAGCCTGACCCGGAGCTGCGGGAGTTCGCCACCCGAATGTTCGACCTGGCCAGAACCGGCGAGACGGACACCTTGCGCGCTTACGTGGAGTCAGGCGTTCCGGTCGACCTCACCAACGGCAAAGGTGACAGTTTGCTGATGCTGGCGTCCTATCACGGACACGCGGAGACCGTACGGATGCTCGCCGCGCTCGGCGCCGATCCTGGCAAAGTGAACGACCGCGGACAGTCGCCGCTCGCCGGCGCGGTCTTCAAGAAGGAGCCTGACGTGGTCAGAGTCCTCCTGGAGGCAGGCGCGGACCCCAGGGCGGGCACGCCGTCCGCGATCGACACCGCCCGCATGTTCGGAGTGGAGGATTGGTTCGTATAACCCTGGAGGGGATGGAATTCACTATTTGCTCGATATGGCCTGATTTCAAGATCATTGCGATCATGTCTGTATGGCGAGAACCCCTGCGCGAGCCAAGCCCCTCCGTATCCCGATCCTGCAGTGCCCTTTCGAGAGTGAGGTGAACCCCCATGTCGATGCGGCCAGCGAGGAAAGCTTCGCGTGGCTCCTCGAATCGGGCATGCTCGATGAGCCTGACCTGCTGGAACGATACAAGATCGCTCGTTTCGGCTGGTTGACGGCCAGGGCATATCCGCTGGTCGACCATGACATGCTCAAACTGCTCATGGACTGGTGCATCTGGCTGTTCGCCTTCGACGACGGATTCTGTGAATCCGACGACCTCAGCCGGCATACCGCCAAGATTGCCAGGGCGTTGCCGGAAATGTTCCGCGTCCTGCACGACATCGAATCCGGCGAACCGATCACCAACGTGTTCGCCAAGTCGCTCCAGGGACTCAAGGAACGCATCGCCGCGCACGCCGAGCGCGACCAGCTCGACCGCTGGTGCACGGCCACCAAGGAGTACATCTTCGCCCAGGTGTGGGAGGCGGCCAACCGCGAGTCCGACGTGGTGCCCACTCCCGAGGACTACGTGTTCATGCGCCGCCGCACCGGCGCCATGTACCCGGTCTACGCCCTCATCGACATCGCCGGCGGCCGCCGCCTCACCCCGGACGAATGGCACCACCCCGACATCAGAGCGCTCACCGAACACGCCAACGACCTGGTCGTCTGGGACAACGACCTGTTCTCCTACGCGAAGGAGCGCAAACACGACAAGGCCCGGCACAACCTCGTCAACGTGCTGGTCACCCATCGCGGCTGCTCGCTCCAGGAAGCGCTGGACGAGGTCGCGACCATGCACGACGGGGCCGTGGCCGAGATGGTACGGCTACGCAAGTCGGTCGACACCTGGGGCACCAAGGCGGTCCTGGCCTACGTCCAGGGCCTGGAGCACTGGGTGCGCGGGCACATCGAGTACTCGCTCGGCAGCGCGCGCTACGTCCACGCCTGGCCGCGCGGCACCCAGTGGGCACAGGCGGTCTGACCCGCTCTGCTTCTGCTCTATGCGGCTCGGTCTACGTTGTCGCGTCCAGTTCGCCAAGGGCGAGCGAGGACGCCTCGTCGAGGTCGAGCCGCGTGCCGTACTCGAAGGCGGACTTGTAGCCGTCCTCGCCGAGCGCCTTCTGGCACTCCTTGATGCACTTCTCGTGGTCGATCGTCAGCCACGGCGCGCCCAGCATCGGCAGGCCCGCCGTCTTCCAGTTCTGCTGCAGCGCCCCGAGCAGGCGGGCGGCCAGCATCGGCTGCTCCAGCGCGTTGTAGATCCGCGCCGTCGTCTCCAGCGCGATCAGCGTGCCCAGCGTGTCGTGGAAGTGGCGCTTGATCCGCAGCCCCTCCTGCGCGCTGGCCAGCGCGTCCGCCGCCCGGCCCGTGGCCAGCTGCGGCACCGACAGCGCCCAGTACGCGTAGGAGCTGACGAACAGCTCGCCGCGCTCCTTGCACACCTGCAGGCAGTCGACCAGCAGCGACTCCGCCTCGTACAGCTCGCCCTGGGAGGCCAGCACGATCGACAGCTCGACGATGGCGGGCAGCAGGCCGGGGTTGAGCTCCTTGTTGTCGGTGTTGAACTCGATCGCCACACCCAGCAGTGCGCTGGCCTTCTGCAGGTCGCCCTGCAGGAGCGCGGCCGTGCCCTGCATCTTGGAGGCGAGGATGACGGCCTTGGAGTCACCGACCCTGACCGCTTCGGTGCTGCACTGCTCGGCCGCCTGCAGCGCGCCCGCGCTGTCGCCCTGGGCGCTGCGCACGTAGGACAGCACCCACAGCGCCTTGCAGCGTTCCTTGCTGACGCCCTGGTTGGCGTGCAGGGCGCGCTCCAGATAGAGCCTGCCCTCACGGACGAAGCCGCAGCACACCCACATGAACCACAACGACGACAGCAGCTTGAGCGCCAGGAGCGACTCGCCCGGCGTGCGCAGCGAATGTTCCAGCGCCACCCGCACGTTGTCGTGCTCCTGGCGCATGCGGACGAACCAGTAGATCTGCCGCGGACCCGACCAGGCGTCCTCGCTGCGCTCGGCCAGGCTCAGGTAGTACTCCAGGTGGCGGTGGCGCATGTGCTCGGTCTCGCCGAGCTTGTCCAGCCACTCCTCGCCGTACTCCGCCAGCGTGTCGATCAGCTTGTAGCGCACACCCGCGTGGTTGCTCCTGATGAGCAGGATCGACTTCTCCACCAGCCCGGTCACCAGGTCGGTGATGTCCTCGGACGGCAGGCGCGAGTCGGCGCAGACGAAGCGGGCGGCGTCGAGCTCGAAGTCGCCGGCGAACACCGACAGCCGCGCCCAGAGCAGCCGCTCGGCGGGCTCGCACAGCTCGTGGCTCCAGCCGATGGCCGCGCGCAGCGTCTGATGTCTCGGCAGCGCCGTACGGCTGGCGCCCGCGAGCAGGCTGAACCGGTCGGTCAGCAGCGCGAGGATCTGCTCCACCGACAGCGCGCGCAGGCGGACGGCGGCCAGCTCGATCGCCAGCGGGATGCCGTCCAGGCGGCGGCACAGCTCGGCCACCGAGCCGATGTTGGTCTCGTCCAGCACGAACTCCGGCATCACCGATCCGGCGCGGGCCGCGAACAGCTGCACCGACTCGTTCGTGAACAGGCTCTCCGCCGGGTCGTCCCCTGGCACCTGCAGCGGCGGCACCGGCACGACGTGCTCGTACGGCAGGTGCAGCGACTGGCGGCTGGTGGCCAGGATCTTCAGCTTGGGGTTGCTCTCCAGCAGCTCCTCGACCAGCTCCGCGCAGCCTTGGACGAGGTGCTCGCAGGTGTCGATGATGAGCAGCATGTCGCGGCCCTCGACCCACTCGGTGAGTGACTCTGAGGCGGCGCGCGAGGACTGGTCGGCGATGCCCAGGGCGGAGGCGATGGTGTGTTTGACCATGCCCGCGTCCTGCAACCTCGCCAGGTCGGCGAACCACACGCCGTCTTCGTAGTGGGCCCGCACCTGGTGCGCCAGGCGGAGGACGGTGCGGGACTTGCCCACGCCGCCGATGCCTGTCACCGTCACCAGACGTGACTCGTTGAGATGGCGTTTGAGATTGGCGAGCAGGCGGGTCCTACCGACGAAGCTCGTCAGCTCCGCTGGCAGATTGCCTTCTCGCCGCCAACCTGTCGGGGTGGCCATGGGCAGCCTCACGGGGGGGAACGGACGCCTGCTTAGGCATCGTACCCCGCTGATTCCCGACTGTCCTTTCCGCCACACATGTGCGGGGGTGCGGTTTGTACCTCCGGATAGCATGGTTACCGTGAGCGAATTTCTCCCGGAGCAGACGGCGGACGACACGGACCTGGGTTGGGGCGACTGGCGCGAGAAGGACCGCGACGACGACTTCTACCTGGACAACAAGCCCCCCCACTGGTCCTAACCCCCAACCCCACCCTCCAGCGCTGCGTCTCCAGCGCTGCGTCTGCGCGTTTCGGGTTTGCCCCCCTCAGCGTCGCGCCCTCGCATTGCGCCTGATGCTGCGACTTCCGCTGTCACGCCCTCGCGTTGCGAGCCGTGCGACGAGCCCCACGCGTCGCCCACGGCGCGCCGTATCGGCCCCCACGAGCTCAGCGCTCCATCTGGGGGTCCCCCAACACCCGCGCCGGGCCCGTAGCCTCTCGGCGTCCGCGCCCCCTCGCCGCGGCGGGTTCGATAGCCCCAGTGGGATGCCCCCGCGTCGTGGGGCGGGCGCTAGGAGACCACGTCCTTGCGGCGGAAGCGGCGGAAGGCGACCGCGAGCAGGATCGCCGCGTACGTCACCGACAACGCCACCCCCTTCACCATCCCGCTGTAATCAGGCTCAGGCGCCAGCGCGTCCAGCCAAGCCGTGTTCCAGAACGTAGGCAGGAACTCCCGAAGCGTCCCCAACGCCTCCACCGCCTGCAGGATCGTGCTGACGATCACCAACCCCACCGCCCCGCCAACCGCCCCGAGCGGCGAGTCGGTGACCGTGGACAGCAGGAACGCCAGCGAAGCCACCACCAGCTGGCTCACCATCGCATAAGCGATCACTACCCCGAACCGTGGCAAAACGTCCAGCGCCGGGATCGTCTCCCCGGTCCCGGGCACCTGGATGTCGTTCCACCCGAACGCCAGTGTCCCCGCGAGCAGCGCCATCAACGGCAGGCAGATCACCGACGCCGCCGAGTACCCCAACGCCACGATCAGCTTCTGCCGCAACAACCGGTCGCGCGGCACCGGCGCGGCCAGCAGATACCGCAGCGACGACCAGGACGCCTCACTCGCCACCGTGTCACCACAGAACAACGCCACCGCGACAACCAGCAAGAAGCTAGCGGAAACCGACAACGCAAAGGCCGCGAAGTTCAGCGCCCCAGCGGTCGCCAGGTCGGAGATCCGCAGCGCGGTCTGCTGCCCCGCCGTACTCTGCGGCCCGAACTGGAAGGCGATCACCAGGATCCACGGCAGCGCGAGCAGCAGCGCGAACATGACCACGGTCCTGCGCCGCTTGAACTGCCTGATGATCTCCACCCGGAGGGGCAGTGTCGCAGTCGTCATACCGTTCCCCTCCCAATCCCGGCGACAGTCACAACCCGGTCCCTTCCGTGGCGAGCAGCGATCACGAAGCCTCTCCGCCAAGTCCCGTCGCGATCACAGCCCGGGCGTCGTGGGGTACGGCCCGCAGAGCCCACCACGCGTCCCGGACCTCCGCGGGTACGGCTCGCGCCCCCTTCAACCCGACTTGGGCGGCCCGCATCGAGCACTGCGCGGCCCAGGGCTCCTATGACCGGGCTTGGACGGGTCGCTTCGCATACCGCGCGTCCCGCTCCGTCCGTGCCCCCTGGCGCGGCGTCTCCAGCGATCTGGAACCTTAGGGTCATGACTGTTCTCCGATGAGGTCCAAGAACACGTCCTCCAGGCGAGGCCCGTGCCCGTTGGAGGAGGCCAGGAGCGTCGACACCGGTCCCGAGGAGATCAGCCGCCCGCGGTGCATGACCACCACGTGGCTGCAGGTCTGTTCGACCTCCGCCAGCATGTGGCTGGACACCATCACCGTCCGCCCCTCCTCGGCGTACCGCTTGAGCACCTGCCGCATCTCCCTGATCTGCGGCGGGTCGAGCCCGTTGGTCGGCTCGTCGAGCACCAGCAGGTCGGGCAGCCCGAGCATCGCCTGCGCGATCGCCAGCCGCTGCCGCATCCCCTGCGAATACGTCCGTACGGCACGCTCGATCGCAGCCCCGAGCCCGGCGATCTCCAGCGCCTCGGCGAAATGCGCGTCGCCGGTGGGTCGTCCGGTGGCCGCCCAGTAGAGCTCCAGGTTGTCGCGCCCGGACAGGTGCGGCAGGAACCCAGGTCCTTCCACGAACGACCCGAGCCTGGACAACACTGACGCGCCAGGCGTCACCCGCCTGCCGAAGATCCGGATCTCGCCCGCGTCGGGCAGGATCAGGCCCATCATCATCCGCATCGTGGTCGTCTTGCCCGCCCCGTTGGGACCGAGCAGACCGAGCACCTGCCCCTGCTCGACACGGAACGACAGATCGTCGACCGCTTTCTCCCCGTTGCGATAGGCCTTCGTCAGCCCGGTGATCTCCAGCGGCACGCTCTCATCCCCAAGCGCCCCACCACTCCGCCGCCGCCCGGCACCAAGCCCAGCCGACCCGCCAGGACCTGCTCCGAGAATCCCGTCATGGCCATCTACGCCTTGACGGCCATCAGCGCCCTCACGAGTCGCCGGGCCGCCGTTGTGGTCCGCCGTCTCGGATGCTTCCGCGCGGATATCCGCCGCGAGCGCTCCGTTGTGGTCCGCGGCAACGTCCTCAGCCGCGCCATCGAGGCCCGCCGTACCGACCATGTCTGCCGCGCCGACGGTGACGGGAGGGCGTGCTGTACTCGATGTGCTGTCGTGACCGTCCGGGTCGTCCTCGCGCAGCCGTCCGGTCAGGAGGATCACGGCCGCGATCGCGATCGCCGTCAGCGGCATCGCCCACACCCACCACGACAGCCCCCCGGCGGGCGCGCTCAGCGCCGCCACCGTGGGTACGGCGAGAGCCGGTGTGGCCAGCCCGATCTGGTAGGTGGCCGGTTCTGCGGGCATGAAGTAGCCCATGTCGGTCGTGGTGATCGTGAGCCGCAACCGGTGCCCGGCCGGGAACAGGTGGTCGACCGCGGGCAGCGCGACCGTGGCGTCCACGGCGGTCTGCCCCTCGGGGATGGTCACCTTGATCGGCGCGACCAGCCCGTTCGGCAGGTTGGGCGGTTGTGCGCTGTCGCCCACGTCGTAGAGCTTGGCGAACAGTGTCACCTCGCCCTCGCCGAACACCCGGATCTTGGCCGTAGAGCTGCCGGTGAGCTGCAGCGGAGCCGTCAGCGGCGCGGACTCGTACGAGGCGGCCTGCCCCGGCTGGTCCAGGGAGACGCTGAGGTTGCTCTGCGTGTTGGCGCCGAGCAGCCCGCCGACGCCGGGCACGCTGGAGATGGACGCGGGGGAGCCGCCGGGCGGGACGGCGACGTTCTGCGCGCCGCCCTGCAGCTTGATCTCGGTCGTGCCGGTGCCGCCCAGCCCCGGGTAGGCGGCGGCTTCGGGGTGCAGCCTGATGCGCTGCCTGGTGCCCGGGTCGCGGCCGCCGTCGCGGGTGACGGTGAACGCCTGCCCGGTCGCCGCGCCGTTCTCCTTCTTCAGCCATCGGCCGAACCAGGCCGACGTCTGGTCGTAGAGCCAGTCGGCCTCGCCGTTCCCCCCGTCGTGGCCGCCGTCGAACCAGGCGACCTGGACCGGGGTGCCGCTCCTGGCGATGGCCTTGGCGTTCGCGTCGGCGTGCGAGAGCGGGAACAGGGAGTCGCGTTGTCCCTGGATGAGCAGCGTCGGGGCCTTGATCTTGCCTTGTACCGAGATGGGGCTCGACTGGCGTAGCAGCTCGACCGCCTCGGGCGTGGCCTTTCCCGTCGCCGCCACCTGCTGGTACATCTCACACACCTGCGGCAGGAACCGCCCGCACCTGGCTTCCTCCGCCGACATGGGCTTGGGCTGCTCGACCAGCGCCTGGAGGCCGCCGCCCTGGTTGCCGCGGCTGAAGAACAGACCGGCCCACATGCGCTTGAACACCCCGGTCTCAGGGCCCTCGCCGGTGGCGTTGGGGAAGAGCGCGTCGGCCAGGTCGTACCAGGTGATCTGCGGGACGATCGCGTCGACCCTGGGGTCGTTGGCCGCGGTCATGAGCGCGATGGCGCCGCCGTACGAACCGCCCGCGATGCCCACGCGCGGGTCGCCCTTGGCGTCGAGCAGCACCTCAGGGCGCTCGCTCAGCCAGTTGATCAGCTGCTTGACGTCCTTGACCTCGTAGTCGGGGGAGTTGAGGGCGATCTGTCCGGTGGAGCGGCCGAACCCTCTGGCCGACCAGGTCAGTACGGCGTAGCCGTCCTGCGCGAGGCGTGCCGCCTGGTCTCTGACGGCGTTCTTGGAGCTGCCGAACCCGTGTGCCAGGAGTACGGCAGGCGCCTTGCCGCCGCCCGCCGGGGGGAAGAAGGTGGCGTCGAGCATGACGGCCTGGTCGTCGGCCGGGCCGTCGACGACGCCGATGCGCTGCTCCTGACCGCGAACGTCGCCACCTGAGGGCCACACCAGCCAGCCACCCACACCGATCAAGGCCAGCACCGCGACCAGCGCGGCCACTCTCTTCATGCGGTGGAGCCTACTTACCCGACCTGAGAGATCGCTGAGACGCTCCCCACCCTGACCTCGCACCTCAACCCCACCTCCCACCCGAAAACACGCTCCCTTTGGCGCATCGGGGACGGCTTGCCACCCCCGCCCGTGGAAATGCCTGCCATGCCCTCATACGCTCTACGCGGCCCACGCCTGTCGTGTCACACGCGCCTAAAGAGGTTCATCGCCCCGTTGTGCGGCATGCACCCTGAAATGGCCCACTGCCGTCGGTGTCGTCCCCATCACGCCCCTGCAGCATGCCGCTCGCCTCTGCCGCTCTCTGTGGCATCGCAGGCTGGCACGCTCACGCCCGGCTCCCCACGACCGTCGATGTGCGCACCTCCAGCCATCGGGTGAGCCGCAGCTAGCCGTTCAGGGCCGTGAGGCGGGACTGCAGCCCGTCCAGCAGCCGGTCGAGCCCATACCTGAACCCCTCCTCCCGCATCTGCGCCGGATCGTCCCCCACCCGCGCCAAGAACTCCGCCTGCATCAGCGGATGCCCCTCCATCACCTGCTCAGCCGTAGGCCGAAGGCTCTCCGCCCACTCCTGTTCCGTCTGCCCGCTCCGCGCCAGCAGCGACAGATAAGCCGCCTCACTGGTCGTCATCCCCACCACATAAGCGATGAGCATGTTGAGCACCTGATCCGCCTCGCCAGCAGGGAACCCCGCCCCCTGGACCAGCGCCAGCATGCGCTCAGACTGCCGCAGCAGGTTGGGCCCGAGCTGCACCATCCCGACCTGCCCCAGCACCGACGCCACCCACGGGTGCCGCAACATCATCGCCCGCAGCTCGCGCGCGCACTCCACGAGCGCCTCGGCCCAGGTGCCGGCGTCGATGGCGGGGATGCGCAGCTCGCCGTACACCTCGTCGATGACGAGCTCGATCAGCTCGTCCTTGTTGGCCACATGCCGGTAGATGGAGGTGGCGCCAGCGCCGAGCCGGGTGCCGAGCGTGCGCATGCTCAGCGCCTCGATGCCCTCCTCGTCCAGCAGCTTGAGCGCCTCGGCGACGATGCGGTCCTGGCTGAGCACGGGCTGGTCGCGCTGCCGCCGCTGACGGGCCCACACTGAGGGGATGGGTGGTTTGCTGGCACTCATGTCGTTCTCCTCCTCCGTAGTGAGCTCATCTTAGAGTACGGCGTACGCAGGTGCGTACACTGTTATCCCAGGAGGGCGTAAACCGTCGTCGCGTGCGCCGCGGGTTCCTGGGACCCGTCGGCGGTCAGCGTGACGTCGGCGAAGGCCAGCGTCCGCCCCAGCTTCGTGATCCGTACCTCCACCAGCACGTCCACCCCCATCACCGCCCGCTGGAACGACGTCGACTGCTGCACCGTCGTCATCGGCACGAACCCGCCGCGGGCCGAGGCGATCGCGATGACCGTCGCCGTGTCGGCCGCCGCCATCAGCGCCTGCCCGCTCATCCCACCCCCTTCCCTGGCCAGCTCGGACGACCATGGCAGCCGCAGCACGGCGTGCCGCTCGCCCACCTCCTCCACACTCAGCCCCAGGCCCTGCACCCAGGGAGCGAAGTAGTCCTTCAGGATCGCGTTGCCCTCTTCAGGAGTCACGCCGTCATCATGCACGCTGGACGGCATGGCGGAGGAGTGGAAGAACCGGCCTGTGGACGAAGAAGCGCCCGACGCGTTGCCTGTGGAAAAGGTGTTCCTGCCTGGCACCTACGCCGAGGCTGTGCCGTACGAGCTGTTCGCGAGGCTCAGGAGGGAGAGCCCCGTCTGCTGGATCCCGGAACCGGCGGTCGGCCCCTGGCGCGAGGGGCCCGGCTATTGGGGCGTGTTCCGGCACGCGGACGTCAAGCACGTCCTGCGGACCACGGAGGACTTCTCCTCGCACCTCGGCGCCACCCAGATCCGTGACCCGGACACGCCGCAGGACCTGGCGTTCGTCCGGTCGATGATGCTCAACGCCGACCCTCCTGAGCACACCAGGCTGCGCCGCATCGTCTCCGCCGCCTTCACCCCCAGGGCCGTCCGCGCGCTGGAGCAGACGATCAGGGACAGGGCCGCGCAGCTGTTCAGCGCGGGTGAGTGCGACTTCGTGGAGGTGGCGGCAGACCTGCCCGTCTGGACGCTCGCGCACATCATGGGCGTGCCCGAGCAGGACAGGCGTCTCCTCTACGACTGGGCCTCAAGGGTGATCGGCTACCAGGACGACGACTACGCGAAGCTGTCCACGGCCGAGGTCGCCGCGCTGACCCCGATGGGCCGCCTGGCCGTCGAGCAGCGTCCGGAGCTCAAAGAAGGAATGAATCCGCGCTCAAAGGCGGCCCTCGCCGACATGTTCGCCTACGCGCACGCCCTCGCCGGGAACCCCACCTCGATCATGGCGGCGATGGTCGAGGGCGGCCTGACAGAGGATGAATTCGAGAATATGTTCTTCCTCTTCGCCGTCGCGGGCAACGAGACGCTGCGCAACGGCATCCCCGGCGGCCTGCTCACCCTGCTCCAGCACCCCGTCGAGATCACCGACACCGGCCTGGCGGTGGAGGAGATGTTGCGCTTCTGGCCGCCGGTGATGGACTTCAGGCGTACGGCGACGCGGGACCTGGAGCTCGGCGGTCAGCACATCGGCCGAGGTCAGAAGGTCGTCGTCTACCACGCGTCGGCCAACAGGGACGAGACCGTCTTCCCCGACCCCGACAGGTTCGACCCAAGCCGGCACCCCAACGACCACGTCAGCTTCGGCTTCGGCCCGCACGTGTGCCTCGGCGCGCACCTCGCCCGCGTGCAGATGCGCGCGGTCTTCGAGGAGTTGAATCGCTGGGAGGTCATCCTGTCCGGCGAGCCCGTCCGCCTCACCTCCAACTTCCAGAACGGGCTCAAACACCTTCCCGTACGGCTGCGCCCGCGCTGAAAACCCCTTGCGAGCCGTACCTAAGCTCGAAGGCATGGACTACAAAGAGGTGAACAAGGCCAACTGGGACGCTCGGGTGGCGATCCACGTCGCCAGCGACTTCTACAACGTGGACGCCTTCAAGGCGGGCGCTCAGACGCTGACGCCGTTCCAGTTGGAGGAGGTCGGCGACGTCACCGGCCGTTCGCTGGTCCACCTACAGTGCCACTTCGGCCTCGACACCCTCTCGCTGGCCAGGCTCGGCGCGCGGGTCACCGGGCTCGACCTGTCGCCGAAGGCCATCGACGTGGCCCGCGAGCTGGCGGCCGACTGCGGGATCGAGGCCAGGTTCGTCGCCGCCGAGCTGTACGACGCCGAGGAGGCGCTCGGCGACACCTACGACATGGTCTTCACCGGGATGGGCGCTCTGTGCTGGCTGCCCGACCTGACCAGGTGGGCGCGGATCGTCGCGGCGCTGCTGAAGCCGGGTGGGGTGGTGTACCTGTCGGAGTTCCACCCCTTCGCCGACGTCCTCGACGACGACGAGGGCGCCACGGTGGCCTACGACTACTTCGACACCAGCCCGCACGTGTGGGACGAACCGCACACCTACACCGGCTCCGAGGTGCTGGAGCACACGGTGAGCGTGCAGTTCCAGCACCCCCTGAGCGAGGTCATCACCTCGCTGGCCGCCGCCGGGCTACGGCTGGAGTACCTGCGAGAGTATGACTACACGCTCTTTCAACGCTTCAAGTCGCTCGTGTCCGACGCCTCCGGCTACCGCTATCCGGAAGGACGCCCGCGGATTCCGATGATGTATTCGCTACGCGCTCACAAGGACATCCGGTAGTGCGTCTCCTCGACGACGGGCTCGTCGTGGGCGGCGACCCGACCTGAGGGCTTCAGCCCGAAGCGTTCGTAGAAATGCCTGCTCGGAGCGTTGTCGGTGGCGACCCACAGGCCGAACTCGGTGTGGCCGTCCGCGCGGAGCCGGTCCACCGCCGCGTTCATCAGAGCCAGGCCCAGCCCCAGCGACTGGGCCTCGGGCAGTACGTAGATCGCGAAAATCTCGCCGCCGGGAATGTCCTGGTCCCGGCTCCGCCCGAGGTTGACGAACCCGACAACCCTGCCGTCCAGCTCGCCCACGAACAGCGGGGTCCGGCCCTCGGCGAGCGCCGCGGTCAGCCCCTCGCGCCGCTGCGCCACGATGCCCGGGTCGACGGTCAAGGCGTCGAGGTAGCCGTCGGGCATGATCCCCCGGTAGGCGGACTTCCAGGTGGTGATCCGTACTGACTCGACGGCTTCGACGTCTTCGGGGGTTCCCGGGCGGATTGCGAACGGCATGGGGGCATCCTAATTGCGGTAGAGGTAAAGGCCAGGGCATGATTGCGCCCCGTGAAGCCACGAATGATGGTCAAGTCAGCAGCCCAGTGGGCCTTGCCGTACTGGACGAGAGGCCCGGCCGGGCGTGAGACGCCGCAGGACTTGTTCAAAGTCCTCTACCTCGGGTGGCTCGTGGCCTTCACCCTCAAGGTCCTCGGCTCGGCGTGGGACGTGTCCTGGCACTTCAAGTGGCTCCGCGACGACCTCGCGCCGCCGCACCTGCTCAACTCCGCCGGCACCGCGCTGGCGCTCGCGCTGACCATCATCCACGGCTATACCGGATATGGCGTGGACAAGGCGGCGCTGCGCCTCATCCAGTGGGGCACCGGCATCTTCCTCGTCGCGGTGCCGCTCGACCTCATCAATCACAGAATCAATGGGCTCGACATCACCTCGTGGAGTCCGTCGCACATCATGCTCTACGTCGGCACGTTCTTCATGATTGCCGGGGTGATTCGCGGCTGGTTCGTCGGCGCTTTGCCTGGCAGGCAACGCACGATCGTGCTCGGCGCGTTCTTCGCCTTCTTCCTGGAGAACGTGCATTTCCCCGCGCAGCACCAGGAGTACGGCATCCTGTCGATCGGCGCGTGGGACAACCACCGCGTCTACGCCGAGGACATGCTGCTCAACTTCGCGGCCGACCAGATGGGGCGGCCCGTCGACCGGGTGATGATGGTCAACTTCTCGCTGCCGGTGCCCGACTTCCTCTACCCGGTCTACGTCGTGATCGCCGGGATGGCCGTCCTGGCGGTGGCCCGCATCATGATCGGCAAGGTCGGCAGCGCGACGGCGGTCGCCGCGGCATACGTCGCGTTCCGCACGCTTGTCTGGCCGCTGCTCGTCGTGGGCGACTTCCCGCCGTCGGCCCTGCCGTTCGTCCTGATCGCCGGGGCCGTCTGCGTTGACCTGGCCTTCGTCCTGCGCGCGCCCGTTCCGCGGGCCGTCGTCGGATCCGTGCTGGTCACCGCCGCCGTGTACGGCGCGCTGACCGTGCAGAGCGGCGTCCTGGGCTCGCTCTACAGCACGATTCTCGGACAGACCAACCTGTACGGCACGCCGCCGCTCGTCCCGTCCTCGGCGATCTGGGCGGGAATCGGGCTGCTGGTCGCCTGGCTGACCTGCGAATGGCTGGCGGGCCGCTGGAACCTCCGCGCCGCCGATCAGCCGATCGAGGCCCGGGTGATCGCCACGGCCGCGCCATAGGCCAGGCCCATCACGGCGATCTCCGCCAGCGCCCACCCCGCGACCGCCGTCAGCTCGCCGCGCGCGATGCGCGGCAGCAGGCGGAAGCGGATGTTCGCGGCAAGAGGGATGAGGAGCCCGGCGAGGGCGAGCTTGGTCAGGAACAGCAGGCCGTACTGACTGGTGAAGATCGCGCCGGGCAGCTCCACGCCTGTCGTCAGCACCATCGTGCCCAGCCCGCTGACCAGGCCGGACAGGCCCACCAGCAGGAGACAAACCGTCGCGAGCCTGGAGAACTTGGGCAGTACGGTGGCCAGCAGGTCGGGGCGCGGGGCCACGAACGCGGCGACGGCGAGCAGGCCGCCGGTCCAGAGCGCGGCGCCCATGACGTGCAGCTCCATCGAGATCATGATCGGGTCGTGCCAGACCGAGTCGACCGCGTGGCCGGTGACCGGGATCGGCATCAGGCCGAACAACGCGACGACGATCCGCAGCTCGGCGGGCACCTTCTCGCCGAACCTGACCGCCATGAGGCCGACACCGGCGGCGACCAGGGCGCAGGCGGCGCTGAACAGCAGGCCCTGGCCGGTGCCCACGCTGTCGACGTATTCGGCGATCATCGCGAGGGTGGGGACGCCGCCCGGGTTGAGTTCGGCGGTCTGGAACACGATGGTGACCAGCGCGGCGACCGCCCACGCCCATGCCGCCGAGACGGCCAGGGGCCTGACTCTGCGCATGATCTTCTCGGTGCGGTCCTGGTCGTCGAAGCCCAGGAGTTTGGGGAGCACGCTGAGTCCGACGAGTGCCACGGCGGCGGCGTCGAGGAGGACTCTGGTGATCGGGAGGCCGTAGACGACGACGGGGCCGGGCATGGTGATGCCGGGGACGGCTTCCTGGGCGGTGAGGGAACTCGCGGTGACGACGGCGAGAATCGTGCAGAAGACAAACCCTCCGGCGAACTCCCTCGGGCCCAGCCGGGTGGGCCCGACCCGGGAAGACACATCCGCCGTCACCGCGATTCCTCCCTTGCACCCGGCACATCGGCTCCGGGGGCGCGCACGGGTGTGACCGCAGGTGCATCGGCCGCGGCGCTGTGGGCGGTCTGGGGGGCCTCTGGCTGCGCAGCTGATGCGACGGATGGGTCGGCGGGGGCTTCTCGCGAAGCCGCGTCCGCAGAGCCCGCAGTGTCCGCCGCGCCCGCAGTGTCCGCCGTTCCCGCAGCGCCCGCCGTTCCCGCCGTTCCCGCCGCGCCCGCAGCGTCTGCCGCGCCCGCAGCGTCCGCACCGTCCGCAGCGTCCGTCGCGGCGGGTGGGCGGCGGAGGGCGATTACGGTGCCCACGGCGAGCACGAGCAGGGCGCCGCCGATCCACAACACCGCCATGCCCGAGCCGCCGTTGGCCGCCGCCTCCGCGGCCGCCGCGTGCACGTCGGCAGACGTCGGCTGAGCCGTACCCCTCGACGGCTGCCCCGCCGTGCCGCCCGTGAACGTGAACGTCAGCCGCCCGGACACCGGATGCCCGTCCGACGAAAGGATGCGATACCCCACCTCATACATCCCCGCCCCAGCCAGCGGTTTGACCCGCACCGACGCTTTCGGGCCGCTCACCAAGGTAGGACCGTCGGCGAAAGAACCCCCGCCCGCGCCCGTGACGCTGATCTGCGCGAACCCCTGCCGCACGGACTGGTCGAAAACCAGCGTCACCACGTCGGGAGCGGCCGACAGCGACGCCCCGTCCGCAGGGTCGCTGCTGAGCAGCACGTTGTGTGCCTGCGCTGGCCCCGCGACGCCGATGCCGACGACGGCGCAGGCGAGCAGCAGGACCGTGAGAAGCCGCCTCACCGATCTTGACCTTCCCTTTGACCATGGAGAACCCGTATATGGTCCCATCCATGGAGGACCTGTTCGGCGGGGCTGCGCCGTACTATGCCACCCACCGCCATCACCACGGGGCCGACGCCATCGCCCACCTGGGCGCCGCGCTCGGTCCTGAACGGCGCGTGCTCGACCTCGGTTGCGGTCCCGGTACGGTCGCCATTCCCCTCTCGGCGTACGTGCGCGAGGTCATCGCCGTCGACCCCGACGAGGAGATGCTCGCCGAGGGCAGGCGGCGCTCGCCCGCCAACGTGCGCTGGATCAGGTCGGACTCCTCCAGGGTCAGGGAACTGCCCGCCTTCGACGACGCGGTCATGGGCAGGTCGTTCCACTGGATGGATCGCACCGCCGTACTGAATGACTTCGACGCATTGATTCCCTCAGACGGGGCGGTGTGCCTCGTCGGGCCCTGCCGGGATCCTGCGACGCCGTCGTGGGAGCCGGTGACGGCGACCGTACGGGCCCAGTTCGGGCTGCAGTGGCGGCCCACGGCGCAGTCCTTCGAGGGAAGCGGGCTGCACCACGACGAGGTGATCGGCCGGTCGGCGTTCAGCGAGGTGGAGACCACGCTCTTCGACTGGGTCCTGGTGCGCGACGTGGACGACGTCGTGGGGTTGCAACTGTCGTATTCATACTCCGCGCCGGCGCGGCTCGGTGACCGGGTGGCGGCGTTCACGGCCGCGTTGAGGGCCGCACTTCTGGAGGACTGCCCGGACGGGATGTGGGAGGAACACATCACGACCGAGGTCCTGATCGCCCGCCGCCCCCGGTAGAAGAGAACTAATTACTGTGGCGCATGCCCACCCGGCAGATGCACGCCTGCGTGTCGGCGTCGTAGAAGTCGCAGCAGTCGAACCGGTAGCGGTAGCGGTTGACGGTCGCGCACGTCGTCCAGCAGTGGTTGCCACCGCAGAGGTAGGCGGTCCTGCAGCCTGAGGCGCAGCACCCGCGGGGTCATGACCGAAACAATCCTGAGACGCTCGCGGGACCCACCCGCGCATCGTGCGGTCCCTCCGCTCCAGGCCCTCCTCTCCTCCCAGATCACCGTGGTTGCCCCGGGCTGTCACCGGCGCGGCGCGCTCGTCTCCCTGCCAGGACCGCCTCCAGGCACGGCAGGTGCCACCCCTGGGTGCTCGCCTTCCAGAGCGGTCGGTCGGGTGGCCTCCTCCGCTCGGCGGCACCGATCAGGCTCAGCCGTACAGTGGACCGCTCACAGGGGCTCCACGCCGAGTCAACTCGTGGAAGGGGAATGAATTCCCGTGGACTCGCGGACGACCAGCCGGGGGACCACGAGATGCTGCCTGAGCGGCGCGTCCGGCTCGGCCAGCCTCCGGAGCAACGTCTCGACAGCGACCGCGCCCACCTCGTGCTTGGCGGGCGAGACCGACGTCAGCGGCACATCGGACAGATCAGCCACCTCATCGTCATAACCGATCACCGACAGATCCCCGGGCACGCTCAGCCCGCGCCTGCGAGCCGCGGTCACGACCATCGCCGCCTCCCGGTCGGCGAAGCACAGCACGGCGGTCGCCTCCAGGGCGAACGCGTCGTCCAGGAACCCGTCCACGACCTCCGACGTCACCCTCGGCGACGTGGTGATCAGCACGACCTTGCGCCCGGCCTCGTCGATGCCGGTGTTGAGGCCTCTGATGACATGCGCGGCATGTGGGCTGTTCCTGCCCAGGTAGGCGACCCGGGTGTGGCCGAGGTCGAGCAGGTGGCGCGCCGCGAGGTAGCCGCCCGCGCCGTGGTTGGTGCAGACGAATTCGTAGATGTCAGCCCCTGAATGGAACTGCCGCTCCACCAGAACCGTGGGAGCAGGAAGGGATTCGAGGTATTTGTGTGGGTAGACCTGCCCGGCGAGCTCCGGGACCAGGAGCAGCCCGTCGACGTTCGCCATGCTGGCGATCGCCTGCTCCTCCACGTCGACGTGGTATCCGGTGCTGCGCAGCAACATCTGCGCGCCACGGGAGGCGAGCGCGGTCTCGATGGCGGCGATGATCCGCGGGTAGTAGTAGGTCATCGACGGGATGACGACACCTACCAGCGGCCCGGTCACGGCCGGGGTGGGGGCGACGTAGGTGCCCGAGCCCTGTCTGCGGTAGACGAGCCCGTCGGCGACCAGCAGGTCGACCGCGCGGCGCACGGTGTTGAGACTGACGCCCTGCTCGGCAGCGAGTTGCTGCTCGGTGGGCAACCGGCCCTCCGGCCAGCGGACCTCGGCGATGCCCCTGCGGAGCTCGTCGGCCAGGATGCGGAACTTCTCACCGCGCTTCACGGCACCCATTCTCGCCCGACCTCCGGCGTGCGCAGGCCCCGACCGTGGAATTCATGCCTACGAATGCGCGTACCCTTGCCCATAAACCATCCCAATCTCTGATCATTCGCTTGGGTGATTCGGAAGGTTTCCCGGAGCGGCCACCACTCCGGCATCCGTAGCCAGCCTCGCGGTCCCCGTGGCTCGCACTGCGACGTGCGCAGCGGGCTTGGCGTGCGGGGATCCTGCGCTGTGATTGCCTTTCCGGAGCGCATGGCGGTCAGTGCGTGTGCCCGCCTTCGTATTGCCTCGAATGGGGCGCGTGGGACGAAGTCGCCGGTGTCGTTTCGGCTTATCGGGGCAAATACGGCGCAATGCTAGAGGTCTCTGGAGTCAGGGTGGGGGACGGCGAAGCGCCGGCCGTCCGTCAGGCATCTCTGCACGTCGGCGAGGGTGAGCTCGTGACGATCGTCGGTGCGCCCGGCTCCGGCAAGACCGCGACGCTCGAGGCGCTGTCCGGGTTGCGGTCGGTAGCGGCTGGGGCGATTTGTTTCGAAGGCATGGAGATCACGCGATTGCCCGCTGTGTGGCGTGCTGAGCTGGGGATGGCTTTCGTGCCCGCGGGTGGTGATCTGTGGCTGAAGCAGACGGTGCACGAGAACCTCATCCTGGGCGCGTACGGCAGGCGATCCAGACGGGTGCGCACCGAGTCGTTAGAGCGGGTCTACGCGCTGTTCCCGGAGATGGAGGGATGTGCCGGGCGGCCTGCCTCAGAGCTGAGCGAGAGCGAGCAGCGGACGCTGGCGATCGCCAGGGCGCTGATGAGCCGGCCGAGACTGCTCATGCTGGACGAGCCGGGGCCTGAGGTTCTGGGTGTGATTCAGGGGTTGAATGCGGAGGGCATCAGCATCCTGCTGGCGCAACGCACCGCCATCGATCGGAGCGCGGACCGGACGTATGTCATGGATTCAGGGACAGTACGGCAACGCCACTGACCCCTCCCCGAACCCCCGCCTCTGCCCCCCGGCCTCCTGCCCCCCGGCCTCCTGCCCCCCGGCCTCCTGCCCCCCGGCCTCCTGCCCCCGGCCTCCTGCCCCCGGCCTCCTGCCCCCGGCTTCCCCGGGCCGCCGCCTCCGCCGAGCTCCTGCCTCTGCCGCCTCCGCCGCCTCGCGCTCGCAAATCCCCGCCCCGGAGAGCAGTCTCGCGAACCTCGCCCTCGTGAACACCGCTTCGCGAACCCTGTCCTAAGGGAGCAACCTCGCTCTTGAGGAGCAGTCTCTACAGCCCCGCTGCCAGGGGAACGGCGTTGTCTCGATCGGGGAGCCGCCCCTTGAAGCCCCCAGCGGTTCTCCGGACCTACCGCCTGGCGGCCATCCAACCCCGGTGACCAGCGGCTCCATGGAGCTCAGTGTCGAGCGGTCCTCTCAGGCTCCGTTCTCAGGGGAGCGTCTTCTCGAACCAGTGATGGGCGTAGGCCTCGTCGTTGAACGGCTCCACCTCGCTGTACCCCGCTGACCGATACAGCGCGATCGCCTCAGCCAGCGCCCGGTTGGTCTCCAGGCGCAACGTCCGAGCGCCATGTGCGGCAGCCTGCGCTTCCAACTCGGCGAGCAGCCGCCTCCCCAGCCCGAGCCCACGCACAGCAGAAGACACCCACATACGTTTGACCTGAGCGAATTCATCCCTGAACCGAAGCGCGCCGCACCCCACCGGATCGCCGTGCAACGTGGCGACCAGCAGTAGACCTGCGGGTGGACTCAGCTCGTCATCGCCCGCCGGAAGGCTCCTCGCGGGGTCGAAGCCGTTGTCGAAACGGGTGGACAGCTCGGCGAAGTACGCCCTGAGGCAGTGGCGGGCATCAGGATCGCGCGGATCGGTGACCGCTACGCGGAGGGTTGAGGCGAGGAGAAGTCGTTCCACCTCGCCCATCGCCGCGACAAGGCGGGTGCGCTGGTGATCGTCGAGGTTGCCGAGCAGGTGGGCGGCCCGCTCGTCGGAGAGGCGGTCAAGTTCCGCCCGCTCGGCGAGGCCCGCTGGGGTGAGGCTGGCCGTACGGACACGTCCGTCTGTCTCGTCGGTGTCCACGGTGGCGAGACCGTCTGCCTGGAGGGCGCGGAGGAGGCGGCTGAGGTAGCCGGAGTCCAGGTCGAGGCGGGCGCGCAGGGTGCGGACCTCGGTGGGGGAGGTGCCGATTTCCCAGAGGAGGCGGGCTTGACCGAGGGGTCGTTGGCGGGAGAGGAAGGCGTCGTCCAGTGCGCCTACGCGTTGGGTGACGGTCCTGTTGAACCGGCGCACCCTGCTGACCAGGGTCTCATCCATTCTCTGACCTTAGTCAGATAATCCCACAACGCCTAGCTTCACTGCGGACGTGGACGAGCTCGCCCTCCAATGATGGCCCGCCCATAGGCGCGAGTGGTGATCCCGGGGGGCCGCGAGCGGTGCCCCGCTCAGGGCGAGTATCCCTCTCGGGGGGTGCCTCCGCTCAGGGGTGGAGGAGAGGATGGCGCGAGGTGGGGCACGGTCATTCGACCTCGGCGTCCGTGCTGCCCAGGCCTGGGGGAGTGTCTGGGCAGCACGGGTCGCGTTTCAGCAGTGAGGGAGCGGTTGCGGCGTGGGGTGGTGGTGCCGGAGCAGTGGTTACGTGGGGTGGTGACAGAGTGATGACGGGTTGGGGCAGGTCGTGGTGAGAGCGGTGGCGGTTGGTGTAGGCGGGCGTTGTTGGTGGGTTAGTTGGGGGTGACGAAGATGTCGCCGTTGCTGCTTGTGGCGTAGGTCAGGCCGGTTATGGCTAGCGTCCCGTTGGATCGGGCTGTCGCGTACAGGTTGGGCTCGGCGAAGGGGTCTACGCCGTCGTCCCTCACGCTGCCGAACTGGGTGGCGGAGAGCTGCTTCCCGGTCGATGACAGGCGTGCGGTGAGGATGTCGGCGCCACCTGCGGCGACGCTCACCCTGCCTCTGGTGTAGCCCGCCACGCCGATGTCACCGCCCGGCAGTGCCACCACGGCTGCGCCTTCGTCGGCGGAGGAGGTGGCGATCGTTGTCGTCCAGCGTTGTTTGCCCGCGAGAGTCAGCGCGGCGACTGCCACGTCACCTGACTGGGCGCCGGTTGCTACCGGGCCTGCGGAGGTGGCAATGACGGAATTCATTCTGTCGTCGCCGGTGCCGCCGGTCACCGTGGTCCACTGAGGTGTCCCGTCGGTGGTGTATGCGGTGATCCAGCCGTCCAGGCCGCCGAGGGCGGTGGCCCCTGGCATGGCGGCGGTGGTGCTGCCGACCGCGTACACCTGCGTGCCGAGTACGGCCACGCCGTACGCCTTGTCCTCGCCCGCTCCACCCAGTTGGCGCGTCCATGACAGCTTGCCGTCCGGGGCGAGCCTGGCCAGGATGACGTCCTTGTCGCCGCTATTCGGGCCGCCGAGGGCGCCCTTCGTGTAGCCGGTGACGTAGGCGCTGCCGTCCGGGGCAGCGGTCAGGCCGTAGAGGCGGTCGGCGACGCCTGGGACGCCGAACTGGGTGGTCCACCGTACGGTTCCGTCGGCGTTCAGGCGGGTGACGAACGCGTCGTCGGTGGTGTTGCCGGAATGAATGCCGTCGAGGTCACCCTTCGTGTATCCCGCTGCGAGCACACCGCCGTCGTCCGTTGCGGCCACGCCGTACAGACGGTCATCCGCTGACGTGCCGAGCTGGGTGGTCCAGCGGGTGGTGCCGTCGGTGTTCCTGCGCATGAGGACCGCGTCCAGCTTGCCCTTGTGCTCCTGCCCGTTGATCGGGTCGCCCGCTGCGAGGCCGACCGTCATGGAGCCGTCGGCGTGTACGGCGAGGCCGCCCGCCCAGTCCTGCGCGGCTGTGCCGTACAGGGGAGTGGGCAGCGGGGTTGGCGGGACCACGCTCAGCGCGGGGCCCAGGTGGGAGAGGGCCTGCTCGAAGGCGGGCGTCCAGGCGGTCCAGTCGTGCCCGCCGTCGACCACCCTGAACTCGGCGGAGACACCGGGGACGCGGCGGGCGGTGTTGTAGAGCGTCGCCGCCTCGAAGTCGAGGTCGTGGTGGGCGTCCGCCGGGTCGGGGTTGGCGTACTCGTCGTCTCCTACCCCGATGAACAGGCGCACGGGCAGGTCGGGGTTCACCTTCGCGAACTGCTGAGGGTATGACTGCTGCTCATAGATGGCGTCGACGAACTTCGTGGTGCCGTCGCCGAAGGCGCCGTAGTCGCGGGTGGAGGAATCTTTTGGCGGCAAAGGTGTGTAGACGGCGGGGCTGAGCACGATCGCGCTGGAGAAGAGGTCCTGGTGGGCGAGGACGTAGCGGAGGGCTCCTGCGCCGCCCATCGAGTACCCGCCGACCATGCGCGCCTCCCTGATCGGGGCGGTTCGATAGGTGGCGTCGACGGCTTTCACTAGGTCGTTGGTGAGGGCGGTCTCGACGGGGCGGCCTGTGGTGTAGCGGGAGTTCACGTACCAGTTGCCACGGTCGCTCCAGGGGGCGTCGGGCATCACGACGATGAGGGGAGGGATGGACTTCGCGGCAATCATCTGGTCGAGGGTGCTTTTGACTCTGGTCCAGGCCTGCATGGTGTCGCCTCTGCCGTGGAGCAGGTAGAGGACGGGGTAGCGGTCCTTGGATCGGTCGTAGCGGTAGGGGAGGTAGACGGTGTAGGCGATGGGGTCGCCGAGGGTGGGGGAGGGGGCGGTGGTTGTGGTGAGGGTGCCGGTTCTTACTCGGTCGGCTTGGCTAGGGGTGATGGGGAGGAGTGTTAGGGCGGGGGCTGCTAGGAGCGAGAGGGCCAGGAGGGCTGGCAGCCCGAACCTGCTCCAGCGGGGGATGTGCAAGGGGTCTCCTGTAAACGTTTACAGTTCGCTCTGAAAGATTGTTCCGGTTTCAGGAGATTCGCGTCAAGGCGGGCCTACGTCGATGGGTCCTGGTGGGGCCTGCGTGTCGATGTCGATCGGGCCAGCGGAGGGAGGGGCGGTGAGGGTTTGGGCGACGGACTGCAGGCGATCGCGGGGTGTGTGATGCCGGGATGTAGGTCGGGCTCCCCAGGAGGTGGGGTGAGGGTTGGCGCTCCGTAGGTGCTGTGGAGGCGGACGGTGGGTGTGAACGGCTGAAGGTTGGAGATTGGGGGTTGCAGGGCGAGTGGGGGTTGTGGTTCACCCTCGGTGCGGGGTGCGGGGTGCGGGGTGCGGGGTGCGGGGTGCGGGGTGCGGGGTGCGGGGTGCGGGGTGCGGGGTGCGGGGTGCGGGGTGCGGGGTG
>NZ_JBITGU010000003.1:488350-559651 GCF_044457355.1 Nonomuraea sp. NPDC050556
GGGTGCGGGGTGCGGGGTGCGGGGTGCGGGGTGCGGGGTGCGGGGTGCGGGGTGCGGGGTGCGGGGTGCGGGGTGCGGGGTGCGGGGTGCGGGGTGGGGTGTTAGGGGGTGTAGGTCTGGAGGTGGCCGCACATGCCTGGGCGGGGGTGCTGGGTGAGGGTGGTGACTGTTGCGGCGCGTAGGTGGGTGGGGTTGTGGTGGCGTAGGGCGTTCAGGTGGGTGCGGGTTGCTTCGGAGGCGGCGTGGGCGCCCTCTTGCCACCGCTGTTCGAAGGTGTCCAGGCGGGTGGAGACGATGTTCATCGCTGCCTTGTGGAATGAATCCAGGGCGGTCATTCCTTCGGCGCGTAGTTGGAGGAAGCCTTCTACTGCCAGGTCTCGGCGCTTTCTGGTGTCGCCGGTGGTGGCTGCGCCGTACTTCTTGCTGGATGCCAGTACGTCGGGAGGGAAGGTCAGGACGGCGTCGCCGGCCTCGGGGAGGCCGCTGTTCTGCATGATCACGAGGATGCGTAGGCGGGTGTCGGTGTTGATTAGGCGGTGGATGGTGCCTGGGAGGAAGGTGACCACTGTGCCGGGGGTTAGAGGGGTTTCGGCGTAGCCGGACCAGGTGAGGGTTTGTACGGTGCCTTGGCCTTCTATGACTACGTACGCTTCCGAGCAGGCGAGGTGCATGTGGGGGGAGCCGCCGCAGAGGCCGTCGGCGGCTGGCCAGTCGTACACGCGCAGGTCCGATAGGCCTACGGCGCCGGGTAGGCCTGAGAACGTTGTGGGGTCTGAGAGCGTCGCTGGGGCTGGGGCTGGGGCTGGGGCTGGGGCTTCGGGGTGGCTGGGGGTGGCCGCTTCTGGTGCTGGTGTGGCCTGGCTGGGGGGTGTGGGCTGGGCTTGGGGGGTGGTGGGCGGTGGGGGGTTTGGTGGGGTCATGGGTGGGCCTTGAGGTGGGATTCGATGCGGGGGCGGTCCCAGGTGCCGTCGGCGATCACTAGGCGGTAGCTCAGGTGCATCGACTCGCCTGGCTTCAGCCGTACCTCCTTTGAGAAGGCGATCGAGGGGTTGACGGCGGCGAAAGGATCGGCGCGTACGAACCAGGTCTGGTTGGGGTCGGATGAGGTGAAGAGCAGGGTGGATGTTGCGTCGACCTCGTCGTGGGTGCCGATGTAGGCCAGCCATTGACCCTGTTCGCCCATGTCTGGGCCGATGGTGTGGCCGTTGGTGAAGGAGCGGGGGCCGCGCCAGAACAGGCCCGAGTATCCGGCCATGGGGCGGCCGTGGGTGGTGGGGCTGCCGAACAGGAGGTCTTCGCTGCGGGTGTTGGTCAGGGTGGTGGCGAAGTCCAGGGTCCAGGCGTCGGCTGTGGGGGTGGCGGAGAAGGTGCGGAGTTCGTCTATCCAGTGCTCGCCGTCGCGTGTCCACCAGGTCAGGCGTTCGGTGGCTTGGTTGGTGGAGCTGTTGTGCTCGCCGGCTGGCCTGTCGCGAGAGGTGGTCGGCGGAGGGAGGGGCTCTGGGCCTGGGGTCTGTCGGGACGTGGCTGGGGCGTTGGTTGGCTGGGAGGTGGTGGGGGACTCCGAGCCTGGGGTCGGTCGGGTCGCGGCTGGGGATTCTGGGGCTGGGGCCGGTTGGGAAGGGCTGAGGCGTTCTGGGGCCGGATGGGAGGGGCTGAGGCGTTCTGGGGCTGGTTGGGAACGGCTTAGGGGTCCTCGGGGTGGGGTTGGTCCGGAAAGGCTGGGGGCCTCTTGGGGTGGGGTGAGCCATTCTTCGTGGCGGATGGTGCCGTTGTTGGGGAGGTCCACGTAGCCGGAGCCGTGGACGTAGGTGCCGCCGCCCCAGAAGTTCTGGCCTGAGACGTGGGATGCCGTCATCTGGAGGCCCTTGTGCCAGCGGTGGTCGTGCGGGCGGTAGCCGGTCACGATATTTCCGCTCAAGGTGCGGAGTGGGTGAAAGTAGGGCTTTGGGGATTCGGTTTCTGGCATTTCGGGGCGGTAGACGTAGCGGAGCACTTCGATGCCGTTGAGGTGGGCGATCAGCTCCGTGCCGGTGTCTTTCACAGGGCGAGTCCTCCGTTCATGCGGCGGTAGAACGGGTTCTCGGGGGTGAGCTCCGTACGGAGGACCGGGGTGCCGGTCAGGGCTGACGCGTAGATTCCTGCCACGAGTTCCAGCGTGCTGCGTGCTTCCGCGCCGCTGACCGGGGGGTGTTCGCCGCGTTCGAAGGCGTCGAGCAGGTCGCTGAGTTGGGCGCTGTGGGAGCTCGGGACGTCCTCGGGCGGGTTCCAGTGGGGTGAGGTCGAGGACCAGTTCTCGTTGCTGTAGCCGTACAGGTGGCGTAGTTCGACGGTGGCGTCGGCGAAGTCGAACCGGAGGTAGCTCTCCTCGCGGGGGGACAGCAGGCTGTTGACGATGCTGGCCATCGCGCCGTTGGAGAAGCGGACCATCGCCATCGAGACGTCCTCGGTCTCGGTGTCGCGGTCGAGGCGGCCCGCCATGGCGCGGACTTCCTCCCATTCGCCCAGGAACGACAGCATCAGGTCCATCTGGTGGATGCCGTGACCCATCGTGGGGCCGCCGCCTTCCGTATCCCATCTGGCTCGCCAGGGCACGGCAAAATACGCGGGCGTACGGAACCACGTCGTGTTGCACACCGCGACCAACGGGCGGCCCAGGGTGCCTTCCGACATGAGGGAGCGGAGGTGCTGGGCTGCTGAGCCGAAGCGGTGCTGGAAGACGACGGAGAGGTTGGGGCCGGACATCTCATCGAATTCCGCGAGAGACAGGCACAGGGGTTTCTCACACCAGACCCATGCTCCGGCGTCCAGACATTTCCTGACTTGTACGGCATGCAGGAAGGGGGGCGTGCAGATGTGTACGAGGTCGGGGCGTTCGGTGCTGAGCATGTCGTCGAGGTCGGTGTAGAGGGCGGGGACGGCGTGCTTGGTGCCGAACTCCTTGAGGCGGTCGGGGTCCACGTCTACCGCGGCTACGACCTTGGCGCGGTGGGCTTGGGCGGCCAGGGCGGGCATGTGGCAGGCGTCGGCGATGCCTCCGGTGCCAACTATGGCAACACGGATCATTCGGGGTCTCTCCTCCGTCGGGTAAGCGCTTTCCCACCCTACGGCTCGCTGTGGCGGCGTGTCACTAGGGGTTGGGGGACCGACGGGGGTTCACGGGAGGAGGCGGGTGTGGGCACCGCGTGGAGAGTTGTGCAGGGAGGAGCGGGTGTGGGTGATCTGCGCGCGATGAGGGTGAGGTGCTGCGTGGGTTGGGGTGCGGCGCTGCATTGGGGTGGGTGTGGCGCTGCAAGGGGGTGGGTGTGCGGGTGGGGTGAGGAGTGCGAGTGGGGCGCGGGGTGGGCGTGGCGCCTGAGTGGGGTGGGTGCTGCGCGATCAGGGTGAGGTTCTGCGTGGGTGGAGCGCTGTGCGGGATGAGGATAGGGCCCAACCCGCCCCATGCGCCTCCGCATCCCACTCACCCACCTTCAAGCGGCCCTGCGTGCCGGAGGCGTGGGGCGCGGTGTGTGGGTGGGGTGGGGCGTGGTGTGCGGAGCCTGGGGGCGAGGATGGGGCGTGGCGTGCGGGGCCCGGTGCGCGCGGGCGCGGTGCGCGGGGGCGCGGTGTGTGGGTGGGGTGGGGCGTGGTGTGCGGACCCTGGGGGCGAGGATGGGGCGTGGCGTGCGGGGCCCGGTGGGTGGGGGCGTGGTGCGCGGGGGCGCGGTGTGCGGGGGTGTGGTGTGCGGAGCCCGGGGGTGAGGGTGGGGTGTGGTGTGCGGGGCCCGGTGGGGGAGAGGGGGTGGGTGGTTAGCACACCGGTCCCGGGTCCGAGTGGGGAAGGATCCGGGACCGGCATCTGCGGGGTCACCCGCTAGCTTTGGCGTCCGCCACCCTGCTTGGTGCCGAAGCGCTGCCCCCGTCGCAACGGCAATGGCTGCTTGGCGATTCGCTTCGACAGGGCGCCGCCTGAGGTGGTGCGTTCTGTCGATGCGGCCCTCGGCTTCGTTGAAGGCTGGGGTTTCGCTACTACCTCGTGCACCTCTGGGTGGCGTTCGTGTTCTTCCCGAGACTGGCGAGACTTTGAGCTCATATATGGCTATATGTCCGGTTTGGGGGAGATGAAACTCTCACGGGAGAGTGAAGCCTCGGCGTACGGCTAGGGCGGCTATTCGGGTTGTGGCTGAGGGGGATATGCGGGTGGCTCGCCAGGCCAGCCGGGCTGAGGCGGGGGCGACGATCACGGCCTGGTTGCGGGACACGCCTCGCATGATGTCGGCTGCCAGTGCGTCCACCGAGTAGAGCTTTCCCTGTACGCGGATCGCCGCGCTCCTGGCCTGGGTGCCTGCCGCCGTGGCTGGGAGGCCGGGGTTGGCATGGTCGAGCAGCGGGGTGTCGGTGAAGCCTGGGCAGATCACGCTCACCTTCACGCCATGTGCGGCCGCCTCGGCGCGCAGTGCCAGCGACAATCCCACCACTGCGTGCTTTGTCGTGGTGTAGGGGAGCATGAGCGGGGCGGGCACCAGTCCGGCCAGCGACGCCGTGTTGACGATGTGCCCGTATCCCTGCTCCACCATGATCGGATAAGCGGCGTGCACCCCGTGCACGACTCCGCGCAGGTTGACGTCGATCGCCCGGTTCCAGTGGTCGAGGGTCAGTTCGTCCGTGGTGCCGCCGATGGCGATCCCGGCGTTGTTGAAGACGAAGTCGAGCCTGCCGTACCGCTCCTTGACCTCGGTCATCAGCGCGCCGACCGCCTCAGCGTCGGTCACGTCGACTTTCACGAACTCGACAGAAGCGGAGGAGATCGAAGCGGAGGAGGCCGAAGCGGAGGAGGTCGAAGTGGGGGAGGTCGAGGCGGGGGAGGCCGAAGTGGGGGAGGTCGAAGCAAGGGCGGAGTCCTCAAAAGTGGACCCGGCGGGGTTGAGGTCGGCCACTGTGACCGCCACCCCGCGCTGGATGAGCGAGCGGGCGACCGCCCGGCCGATGCCGGACGCGCCGCCCGTGACGACAGCCGTCTTCAAGCCGCCACCCGCCAGATCCCCATCACCTTCCAGATGCGCCGCGTGAACCCGTTGACCAGCCCGACCTCCGCGCACAGCTCCCGAGTCTTCCCCACCGAGTCCGAGATCTCCTGCGAAGCCGCAGGACTACGCAGGTAGACCTCCTCCACCACGTTCCGCGGGATCCTGAACTCCTTGATCATCGACCCCGGCGGCGCCAGCATGATGCGCGCCATGATCCCGAGGATGATCGGCGAGATCACCCCCAGCAGCAGCCGCCGGTAACGCGGCATCCGCGGCACCCGGTTGCGCAGGTAGTGCCGGGCGAACGAGATGTGCCTGGCCTCCTCCGCGATGTGGATGCGCATGATCGTCTCTTCCAGCGGATGGTGCTTCTGCCCGTCCTTGAGCACCTTGCGCTGCACGTGGTCGATCGGGTCCTCGCCCCCGAGCACGAAGATGAAGAACAGCTCGGTGGAGATCAGCGGGATCCACGGCGCGACCTGCGCGATCGCCGACAGCGGCCCCGGCATCCCGCGCACCGGCAGCCGGGTGCGGTTGACGAACTCCTGGAACATCATCCCGTGATGTCCCTCTTCGATGGTCTCGTGGTAGACGTAGCGGAACTCGGGAGAGCCGTTGGGCAGCCGGTAGGCGTAGTTGAGCAGCCCGCGCTTGAGCAGGTTCTCGAACTGCAGCCCGATCTTCATCGCCGTGGCCACCCGCCACAGCCCGATCTTCGACCGGACCTCCGGCGGGCGCGAGCGGTACCACGCGTGCGCGCCCAGCTTGTCGACCTCCGGCAGCTCCCAGCGCGGGTCGTCGTGGTGGATCAGGAAGTCGGGGTCGTCCCAGGGGATGTCCTTGTACGGCTCCCAGTGCTTGTCGACCGAGGCCTTCGAGAGGCGTTCGATGACCGCTCGGTAGGCACGCTTGTCGGCGACGGTCTCGTCGTTCTCCCTGGCCGCGGTAGAGCTCGGTGCAGGTGTCATCGCATGCACTCCTCTCCTCCCGGGCAATTGTACGGAGCATCCAATAAGGGGGGAAGAGTGACCGTCGTCACAGATCGTCCGCTGAGACGCCCAACTCGGCCGCGACAGCCGTACGCACCAGCTCGGCCATCCTGCGCCGGGTCAGCACCCCGCGGTGCACGGTCGCCTGGACCGCCAGCCCGTCGTACAGGCACAGGATCCGCCACGTTGCGCCCTCGGGATCGGCGCAGGTGAACGCGCCGGAGGCCACGCCGTTCTCGATGACCTCCTGGCAGGCGTCCTTCCACATCAGGTCGAGCCGCCGCGAGGTGCTCTCCAGCGCCGGGCTGCGCATCGACTCCGACCACGCGTCGATCCACAACCGCCACGCCTTGGCGGAACCCGCGGGGGAGTAGAGCTTGAGCAGCGTGCGCATGCGTTCGAGCGGCGGCGCGGCGGAGCGCTCCAACCGGGCGAGCGCGTCCAGGTCACGCCTGGCCGCGTACTCGAAGGCCTGCGCGAACAGCTGGTCCTTGGTCGCGAAGTGGTAGAAGAGCAACGCCTGGCTGACTCCTGCCGCCCTGGCGATGTCGAGCGTGCGGGTGTGCCCGAACCCGTGCGCCGCGATGACCTCGCACGCCGCCTTGAGTAGATCGTCCCGCCGTAATTGACTGATTCCCCGTGTCACAGCGGCAATCGTAGGACGAAGCGCGCTCCGGCCTTCGAGTCCTCGATCTTGAGCGTGCCGCCGTGCGCCTTGGCGATCTCGCGGGCGATGGGCAGCCCGAGGCCGGTTCCGCCCGCGTCGCGGTTCCTGGACGCGTCCAGCCGGGTGAACCGGCGGAAGACGACCTCGCGCTGGTCCTCGGCGATGCCCGCCCCGTCGTCCTCGACCTCGAGTACGGCCTGGCCGTCCTCGCGGGCGACCTTGACGGTGACCGTACCCTCCGCGTGCCGTTCGGCGTTGTCGAGCAGGTTGGTCAGCAGCCTGGCCAGCCGCAGCCGGTCGCCGGAGACCACCACCCCCTCGTCGAGGAAGGTGGTCACCCGCTTGGAGCGTGGCCTGGCCGTCTCCTCGGTGACGAGCCTCGCCAGGTCGACGGGGTCGCTGGCGGCGGGCGCGCCCGCGTCGAGGCTGGCCAGCGTGAGCAGGTCGGCCACGATGGCCTGCAGCCGGTCCAGGCTCGCCAGCATGGCCCGCCCGGTGTCCTCCCAGTCGGTCTCCCTGGGGTGCAGCAGCGCCGCCTCCACCTGGGCGCGCATCGCGGTGATGGGGCTGCGCAGGTCGTGCGAGGCGTCTGAGGCGAACCTGCGCTGCTGCTCGACGGCCAGTTGCAGCCGGTCGAGCGTCTCGTTGACGGTGTCGGCCAGCTCGGCGATCTCGTCCTGGTGGCGCGAGGGCGGCACCCGCCTGCCCAGGTCGGTCGCGGTGATCTCGGCGAGCTCGGTCTTGATGCTCTTGACCGGCTGCAGCGCCCTGCCCACCACCTTGGAGGTCAGCAGCGTCACCACGCCGACCATGAGCAGGATGCCGCCGAGCATGACGGCGGCGAAGGCCGGGTGGATGTACCAGGGGAGCGTGGGGGCGAACGCGTAGGACATCCAGTACGTCTGGTCGACGCGGACCCGGAAGCCCACCGTGATCAGGCCGGGCGGAACGACGAGGTCCACCCTGCCGTCGTCGGTGCTCGGCGTGGTGGTGACCAAAGGCGGTTCGCCTGCGAGCTTGGGGCTGGCCTGCCGTACCTTGCCGGTGTTGTCGACCACCTGGATCAGGTCGATCTGCTCGGTCACGGTGACGGGCTTGAGCCGGTCGGGGGCGTAGCGCTCGACGTTGAAGGCGACCCTGCGCGCCGCGCCGGCGACCTGGCCGGTGATGTACTCGGTGGCCACCACGTGCGCCAGCATCGTGACGATCGCGGCGCTCCCCAGCGTGGTGACCAGCGCGACGAGCGAGGCGGCCAGGGTGAGGCGCTTCCTGACCGACCACGTGCTGAGCATCGTTAACCCTTCCGCAGCGGCAGCCTGAGGACGAATCTGGCGCCCGCTTGGGAGTCCTCGATGTAGAGCGAGCCGCCGTGTGCCCTGGCGACCTCGCGGGCGATGGGCAGCCCGAGGCCGGTGCCGCCCGCGTCGCGGTGGCGCGAGGCGTCGAGGCGGGTGAACCGGCGGAAGACCACCTCCCGCTGATCCTCCGCGATGCCGGCGCCGTCGTCGACGACTTCGAGCACAGCCTGACCTTCCTCGCACGCGACCTTTACGGTCACCGTGCGCTCGGCGTGCCGTTCGGCGTTGTCGAGCAGGTTGGTCAGCAGCCTGGCCAGCCGCAGCCGGTCGCCGGTGACCACCACCCCGGCGGCCAGGGAGGCGACGATGCGTTTGGTGCGAGGCCGCTTGGTCTCGGCGGTGACGAGCTCGGCCAGGTCGACCGCGTCGCTCGCGCCGGGCGCTCCCGCGTCGAGCCTGGCCAGCATCAGCAGGTCGGCCACGATGGCCTGCAGCCGGTCGAGGCTGGACAGCAGCGCCTCGCCCGTCTGCTCCCAGTCGGCGTCGTCCGGGTGCAGCATCGCCTCCTCGACCTGCGTCCGCATCGCGGTGATGGGGCTGCGCAGGTCGTGCGAGGCGTCGGAGGCGAACCTGCGCTGCTGCTCGACGGCCTGTTCCAGCCGGTCGAGCGTCTGGTTGGCGGTCTGCGCGAGGGCGTGCAGCTCGAAGTCGTCGGGTACGGGGACCCGCTGGCCGAGGTCGGTCGCGGTGATGTCGGCGAGCTTGGCCCTGATCGCGTCGACCGGCGCCAGCGTCTTGGCCACCGTGCGCGAGGTGAAGAACCAGGTCAGCGCCACGAGCCCGAGTGACAGTCCGATGAGTACGGCGAGCACGCCCGGCTGCACGTACCAGGGCACGGTCGGGCCTGCCGCGTACACCAGCCAGTCGCCGTCCTGCTGGTAGACGCGGAACGCGGCGACGATCTGGCACTCGCCCCCGAAGTCGGGCATGCCGCACACGGTCTGGGTGCGGTTGACGTTGTCCTCGTCCGGGACGATGTTCGTCATGGGCGGCTTGCCGACCAGGTTGGCCGAGGAGGAGACGACCTGGCCGACGGAGTTGATGACCTGGATGCCGTCGGCGTCCGTGGTCATCACCTCGGGCAGGTCGCCGCGCTTGACCAGATGGACGGCGCGCAGAGCGGCGGTCACGACCTCGTTCGTCCGAAGGTCGACCGCGCCGTTGTGCACGCCGTACAACACGAGGGTGTTCACGACGAGGCAGACCAAGGCCATGGACACGCTCGCGATGAGCGTCAGCCTGGTCCGGACAGATGTGATCACGCCTTTCCCCCCGGTAATCAGATGATCACACTAGGTGTTGTTCTCCCTAATTAACGGAGATTCATCTATAAATCCCGACAAAATGCCCTAGAACATCGCTCTATACGGGTGGCTCGCGGCTGATTAGAGTAAGTGAACACTGATGCCAAGGAGACGACGTGAACCTTGCTGAGTATCGGCGTACGGCCAGGCAGTGGCTGGTGGAGAACACGGCGGACGACCCGGAACCCAAGGTGTTCATGGCCAGGCTCTACGACGCCGGATACTCCGGCATCACCTGGCCGGCGCAATGGGGTGGCCAAGGGCTGACACAGGCTGAGGAACGTGCCTTCGCCGCCGAATCCCGCGATTTCTCCCTCCCGACCTATATCTTCTCCATCGGCCTCGGGATGACCGGCCCGACCCTGGTCGACCGGGGCAACGACGAGCAGCGGAAACGCTTCGTGAAACCGCTGCTGCGCGGCGAGGAGATCTGGTGCCAGCTCTTCTCCGAGCCAGGAGCGGGCAGTGACGTGGCCAGCCTCCAGACCAAGGCGGTACGCGACGGCGAGGGTTGGGTGGTCGACGGCCAGAAGGTGTGGACGTCGGTGGCGCAGGTCGCCGACTGGGGGCTGCTGCTCGCCCGCACCGACGTGGACGTGCCCAAGCACAAGGGCCTGACCATGTTCGTCGTCGACATGCACGCGCCCGGCGTGACGGTCAGGCCGCTCAAGGACATGACGGGCCGCGCCCACTTCAACGAGATCTTCTTCGACAGCGTCCACATCCCGGACGAGCACCGGATCGGCGAGGTCAACGACGGCTGGGGGGTCGCGGTGACGACGCTCCTGCACGAGCGGCTGTCGATCTCCTCCGGCGTGGGGATGGGCGGGCAGCGCGACGCGGTCCAGTGGCTGCGCGAGAAGGTCGACACGAGCGATCCGTACGTGCGCGACCAGCTCGTCGAGCTCTACATCCGCCAGCGGGCGATGGCGCTGTTCAACCAGCGGCTGTCGCAGGAGATCAAGGCGGGGATCTTCCCCGGAGCGCGGGGCAGCGGGGCCAAGCTGATGCTGGCCGAGCTGACCATGTTCCAGGCCGACCTCGCCACCCGGCTCGTCGGCCCCGAGGCGCTGGTGGACGAGGAGCTGTCGCACGCCATCGCGCTGGCCCCGGCGATGTCGCTGGGCGGCGGCACCAACGAGATCATGCGCAACATCGTCGGCGACCGCGTGCTCGGGCTGCCCCCTGAGCCGCGCGTGGACAAGACCGTGCCGTTCAAGGACCTGAAGGTGGGGACCCAGGCGTGATTCTCGTACCGACCCCCGAGCAGCAGGAGCTGCGCACCGCCGTCCGATCCTTCCTGGAAACCACCTCCACGCGCACCGCGATGGAGATGCCCGACGGGTACGACCCGGCCGTCTACGCGCGGCTCAACGGCGAGCTCGGACTGTCCGGCCTGATCGTCCCCGAGGAGTACGGCGGAGCAGGGGCGGGCTTCGCCGAGCTGGCCGTCGTGCTGGAGGAGACGGGCGCCGCGCTGCTCCCCGGCCCCTTCCTCGCCACCACCTTCGCCACGATCGCCCTGCTCCAGGCGCCCGACAAGGAGCTGCTCACCGCCATAGCCGAGGGCCGCACCACCGCCACCCTGGTCACCGGGCCTGGACCGGTTATGGACGCAGAGGTCGTGCTCGCCGACACAGGCACCTCGCTCGTTCTTGCTGAGCCGCACAAGGAGTCCCTGACAGGGCTCGACCCCACCAGGCGCATGGCCAGGGTGACCGTCTCCGGCGGACGCACCCTGACCGACGACCCGGCCGCGCTGGCCCGCGCCAGGGACCTCTGCATGGTCGCCCTGGCCGCCGAGCAGCTCGGCGTGATCAGGGCCTCGCTCGACGCCATCGTCGCCTACGCCAAGATCCGCGTGGCGTTCGGCCGCTACATCGGCTCCTACCAGGGCGTGAAACACAAGATGGCCGACATGCACGGCAAGCTGGAACAGGCCGAGTCCATCGTCAGGTTCGCCGCATGGGCCGCCGACGAGTCGCCCGACGAGCTGCCGCTGGCCGCCGCGCTCGCCCAGGCGCACGTGGGCCGGGCCTGCTTCGAAGTGGCCGGCGACCACCTGCTGCTGCACGGCGGCATCGGCTTCACCTGGGAGCACGACGCGCACCTGTACTACAAGCGCGCCAAGGCCGACGAGGTCCTGCTCGGCCCGCCGTACCGGCACCGCACGCGCATCGCCGACCTCCTGGAGCTGTGATGAACGGGTTCTACGAGATCGCCAAGGCCGATCCTGACCGGCGGGCGGTGATCGACACCGACGGCACGGTCACGACGTACGGCGAGCTGCTCGCCCTGGTCAACCAGGTCTCGCACGGCCTGCGCTCCCGTGGGCTCGGTGTCGGCGACGTGGTCGCCGGCGTGCTGCGCAACGGCATCGACCCGGTGGTTATGCTGATGGCGACCGGCCAGATCGGGCTCTACTACGTGCCGATCAACTGGCACCTGGCCGAGCCGGAGATCGACTACATCCTCAAGGACTGCGACGCGAAGGTCGTCGTCCGCAGCCCGGAGGACGTCGCCGCGCTGGCCGAGGGGCAACCTACGGGCGACCCTGAGGAGCGGACCTCGGGCGCGGTCATGTGGTACACCTCGGGCACCACCGGGTTCCCCAAAGGGGTGCAGCGCAAGCTCACGCCCGCGCCGCCCGAGGACATTGTGCCGCTCTACGTCTGGTTCCTCGGCCAGGTCTGCGACCTCACCCCGGGCGACGACGTGCACCTGGTGACCTCGCCCATGTACCACTCCTCTCCGTGCGCGCACACCCAGTTCGCCCTGCACCTGGGGCACACGCTGGTGCTCACGCCGAGGTTCGAGCCCGAGGAGATCCTGCGGCTCGTCCAGGAGTACAAGGTCACCAACGCCATGATGGTGCCGACCATGTTCCACCGCATGCTGCAGCTGCCCGCCGAGGTCAAGGCGAGCTACGACGTGTCCTCGCTGCGCCAGGTCATGCACACCGGCGCCGCCTGCCCGGTGGCCGTCAAGCAGGGGATCATGGACTGGTGGGGGCCGGTGCTCTACGAGTACTACGGCTCCACCGAGTCCGCGATCGCCTTCTCCGTCAAGCCGCTCGACTGGCTGGCCAGGCCGGGCACCGTGGGCAAGCCCGCGCCGACCTTCGAGGCCAGGATCCTCGACGAGAACGGCGAGGAGGTGCCGCAGGGCGAGCCGGGAATGATCTACGTGAAGACGACGCTCGGCTCGTTCGAGTACCGCAAGGACCCGGCCAAGACCGCTTCCACGATGCGCGGCGAGTGGTACGCCCCGGGCGACATCGGCTACTTCGACCCCGACGGGTTCCTCTTCCTCTGCGACCGGCGCACCGACCTCATCATCTCGGGCGGGGTCAACATCTACCCGGCCGAGATCGAGGCGGCGCTGCTGGAGCACCCGGCCGTCGGCGACGTCGCGGTGATCGGGGTGCCCGACGAGGAGTGGGGGCACAACGTGGTCGCCCTGGTGCAGCCCTCGGCCGAGGTCACGGCCGAGGAGCTGCTCGCGCACCTGGAGCCGCGGATCGCCAGGTTCAAGCATCCCAAGGTGATCGTGTTCAGGGAGGAGCTGCCCAGGACGCCCACGGGCAAGCTGTCGCGGTCGAAGGTGCGCGAGGACTACCTGGCGGCCGAGAAGAGCAGCTCGCCGGAGTAGCCCGCCTCGTCGCCCAGGTAGAAGCGGGTCGACAGGGTGCGGTCGTGGGTGTCGAAGACCGTGCTCCAGGTCGTGCGCCACGCCTTGTCCGGCGTCGGCGACACGGCCTCGAGCGCCTGCCTGATGTCGTCGCCCGACATGGTCGCGCCCTTGCTGCGCTCGTAGAGGCTCCTGAGCCTGCCGTACGACTCCAGGGTGTCGTCGGTGTCCTCGGGCAGGGCCATCGGGTCGGGGTGGCTGTGCAGCAGGTGGTTGGTCACGCACAGCGGCGCGTCGCCCACCTCGAAGATGCGCTCGGACTCCCACACGAACGCGTTGCCGTCCGCGTCGGCCACGATGTAGTGCAGCGGCATGCCGTGGTCGTACTGCTTGGCGCCCAGCAGCGCCTGCTTGGCCTGCGCCACGTTCTCGCAGGTGTCGAGCAGGAACCTGGGCAGCTGCACCGAGTCCACCCCGACCTGCGGCGAGGTGTCCTCCGGCGGCGCTGCCGTCGTGGCGTCGGCGATGAGCAGGGCGACGGACAGGCCCGCCTCGTTGACGCCGTCCATGCAGCCGTCCAGCCCCGACATGGTGATGACGACCGAGGCGAGCCCCTCGTCCGGGCGGGTGGTGATCACGTACGGCCGCGCCGCTATGGGCAGCTCGCCCTCGCGCGGCGGGGCGCCCATGAGCTCGCTCATCGTGATGGTGAAGAAGTCGTAGTTGCGGCCGATCCTGCCATGGCCGTCCGGCGCGGCCGACGGCGGCACCCACAGCGCCGAGCAGGCCATCGGCAGCCCCGACAGCCCGTCCAAGGTCAGGGAGTCGTCGTCCGGGTCGACGCCGAACGCGTCGGCGACGCCGTCGAGCCTGGCCAGGTGCTGCGGCCAGTTGCGCTCGAACCAGGTCATCCGCGCCCGGTTCACCGTGGGGTCGGCGGGCTGCGGCGCCCACCCGAGGCGCTCGCGCGCCTCCTCGGCCATCGCCCTGCCGATCGCGAACTGGCTGCCGGCGGTCTCCAGGTGCCTGACGAGCTGGAAGTCGTGCGTGCTTCCCGCTACCTGCGTGATGGAGTTCATGCCCCCAGGTTGGGCGCCTGCGCTGACCGGCCGCTGACCGCGCGCTGATAGCGCTCGGCCGTCAGGCGGACGTGGTCGACCAGCTCGGGCGGGTCGAGGATCTCGAAGTCGACCTCCAGCCAGCCGATCCACACCGCCATGCCGCTCAGGTCGTCGCCGCCGGTGGTCAGGATGCACGTGTGCTCGTCGACCGGCTCGACGTGCGTGCCGAGCGGGAGCCTGGTCATCTGCTCGGCTGGCGCGTGCAGCAGGAGCCTGGCGCTGTAGCGCCACATCGCGGTGTTGACGCCCTGCTCCACGTAGGCGGCCACGTCGCCGTCCGCCGGCAGCTCGCGCGGGGTGAACCGGGGCCCGGCCGGGGTGCGCGGCTCGACCCTGTCGACCCTGAAGGTGCGCCAGTCCTTCCGCTCCAGGTCCCACGCGACGAGATACCACCGCCCCTTGCGATGGACCAGCCGGTACGGCTCGGCCCTGCGCGACGCCGACTCGCCGTGGTGCCCGGTGTAGTCGAAGCGCAGCACCTCGTGGTCGCGCGCCGCGTTCGCGATCGTGGTCAGCACCTCCGGCGCGATCTTCGGCTCCGTGCCGGGGATCTGCACGGTGTAGGTGTTGAGCGCGTTGACCCGGCGGCGCAGCCTGCTCGGCAGCACCTGCTCCAGCTTGGCCAGCGCGCGCACCGAGGTCTCCTCGATGCCCTCCACCCCGCCGCCGGCCGCGCGGCCGAGCCCGACGGCGACGGCCACCGCCTCGTCGTCGTCGAGCAGCAGCGGGGGCAGCGCCGCCCCTGCGCCGAGCCGGTAGCCTCCGGCGACGCCTGGGGTGGCGTGCACGGGGTAGCCGAGGGTGCGCAGCCGTTCCACGTCGTTGCGCACGGTCCTGGTGGTGACGCCGAGCCTGGTGGCCAGGTCGGGTCCCGACCACTCCTTGTGCGCTTGGAGCAGGGACAACAGGCGGAGCAGCCGCGCCGAGGTTTCCAGCATGCGATCAGTCTGCCAGCTATTGCGGAAGGGTTGATTCCTCGATCGAGATCACGATCTTTCCCCGGGTGTGGCCGGTCCTGCTGAGCTCGTGCGCCTCCGCCGCCTGGTGCAGCGGGAAGATCGTCAGGGGCAGGTCGGGGAGGATCGGCGCGAGCTCGGCGAACACCTCGCGCCAGGCCAGGCCGCCCCTGGAGAACTCCACGCCGTGCTCGGCGGCGCCGGTGAAGTCGGCGATGGTGACCACCTTGGCCGGGTCGCCGGTGAGCTCGACCGACAGGCCGAGGACGCCGGAGCCCGCCGCGTCCAGGACGGCGTCGATACCCTGCGGGGCGAGCATGCGGACCTGGTCCTCCAGGCCCTCGCCGTAGGTGACCGGCAGCACGCCGCGCTCGCGGAGGAAGGCGTGGTTGGCGACGCTCGCCGTACCGACGACCGTCGCTCCCCAGGACCGTGCGATGTGCGCGGCGGCCAGGCCGACGCCGCCCGCTGCCGCGTGGATGAGCAGGGTCTGGCCGCGCTTGAGCCCCAGGGTGCGCAGGGTGCGCAGCGCGGTCTCCAGCACTACGGGGAGCCCGGCCGCCTGCTCGAACGTCAGGGTGTCCGGCTTGGCCACCAGGTCGCCGGCGTCGGCGGTCACGTAGGTGGCGACGCCGCCCTCCACCCTGCCGACGACCGCCTGGCCGACCGCGAACCCGCCGCCCGCCGTCTCCACCACGCCGGAAATTTCCAGACCTGTGGGGCCGTTCCTGCCGAGCTTCCAGTCGATGCCGTTGACGCCCGCCGCGACGGTCCTGACCCGCACCTGGCCGGGGCCGGGCTCGGGCAGCTCGGCCGCCTCGACGCGCAGCACCCCGTCGGTGTAGGCGGCGCGCCTGCCGACGACCAGCAGGGTCCTGCCGAGGGTCGCGCGCGCCTCGATCGCCCGGTGCGCCTCCGCCGCCAGCTCCAGCGGGAAGGTCGCGCCGACGACCGGTTTGACCCTGCCGAAGGTCTTCTTGAGCAGCTCCGCCCACTCCCCGGGAGCGAACTGGACCTGCTCGATGCCGATGACCTCGACGTCGCTCCTGGCCGGGTCCGTGGTGGCGAACGAGCCGCTCGGCACGCCGTACCCGAAGAACCTGCCTCCCCCGGCCGTGCGCGCGAACGCGGCCGTGCCGATCTCACCGCCGACCCCGTCGAACACCACGTCAAAGCTGCCGTCGACGTCCTCGTAGGACACCGCGCGCCCACCAAGCCCGCGCAGCACATCGTGTCCCTTGCTCGCGGCGGCGGTCACCTCCGCGCCCGCCTGGACGGCGAGCTGGACGAGCAGGCTGCCCAGCCCGCCCGCCGCCGCGGTGACCAGCACCTGGTCGCCCGGCTTGATCCGCGCCGCCTCGAACAGGGACAGCGCGGCCGGGCCGGTCTGCACGAGCGCCGCCGCCTCGGTCATCGACACCCCGTCCGGGATGTCGACCACGGTGTCGGCCACCGCCTGGGACGCGTACCCGCCGGTGACCATCGCCGCCACCCGCCGCCCGTCCCCGCGCACCCGCCCCACCACGCCCGTTCCCGGCACGTACGGCGGAGCCTGGCCGAACCACTCCGCGCCCCACCCGGTACGCAACTGGGCGTCGAGGAACAGCACGTCGGCCACCTCGACGTCGACGAGAACCTGCCCCGGCCCGGCGACCGGGTCCGGCGCTTCCGTCAACCGCATCACCTCGGGCCCGCCGAAGCGGGTCACCTGCATCGTCTTCATGCTTCCGAGGGTGCAACCTCAACCAAGGTTCAGGTCAAGTCGTAGGCCGTCGGGTGGCGCGGCTCGTACAGCCCGACCTTGCCGCCGCCCGGCAGGGTGAAGCTGGTGAGGACGCCCCAGCGCTGCTCGCTGGTCTCGCCGACCTCGACCCCCTTGGCCCGGAGCTCGCCCATCGTGGCTTCGAGGTCGTCGCACATGAGGTAGAGCTCGTGCGCCTCCGCGCCGTCGGCGGGATGCACGGCCACCTCGGCCGGCGGCAACTTGAAGATCAGCCACCCACCGCCCGCGTCGACGTGCGGATACCCGAGCACGTCCCGCAGGAACGCCCGATCGGCGTCCGCGTCCCGGCTGTACAGGATGACATGAGCGCCGTTGATCACTCTGTCTACTCCCTCGACACGACGTATTGCCCTTCGCCGGTGAATCCCACGACGTGGGCGCCTTCGGCCATCAAACCACCCAGGGTCTCGCGCATCGCCGCGCGCCACGCCTTGGCGGTCCACGGGTCCTCGCGGCGCAGGGCCTCGATGTCGGCCGGGGTGGCGACCAGGACGAGCCTGCCGTCCGTGCTTCCGTGTACGGGCCTGCCGTCCACCTCGGCGAGGCCGATCACGGGGGTGGTCGAGGGGTACGGCGGGGGCGGTTCCGTCAGGCGCCACACCGCGAGCAGGCGGTCGGGCTCGTCGCCCTCGTTGATGGCGTCGGCCATCGCGCCGTAGAAACGCTCCAGGTACTCCTCGGGCCGCGCGCCCAGCTTGACCAGGTTGAACCGGGCGTTGCGCCGCACGAGCGGGTCGAACGTCCACACGATCCGCTTCAGCCCGCGCTCCAGCGCCCAGTCCCGCTGGTGCAGCTTCAGCGCCGACCCGATGCCCCGGCCGATGGACGCGCCCGTCACGTGCGAGTGCAGCGCCTCCCCTGCCGCCAGGAACCCGACCGACGCGCCGACCATCGTGTCGCCCTCGAAGGCCCCGGCCACGTAGTTGCCGGAGTGCGCGAAGGTGATCATCAGCTCGACGGGCACCGGCGGGCTGCCGGGCTCCGGGTGCCAGATGTCGTCGAAGAGCCGGAACGCCGCCTCGAACTCCTGGATCTCGTGCAGCTCCCTGATGACCACCCCGCTCTTGGCAGCGGCTGCGTCCGCCTCGGCGCTCACGCGGACAACACCGCCTCGACCAGGTCGCGCAGCAGCTTGGTACGGCCGGGCAGCTCGGCCACGATGACGTGCTCGTGGTCGGCGTGCGCTCCGCCGCCCACCCCGCCGAGGCCGTCCAGCGTCGGGCAGCCGACACCGGCGGTGAAGTTGCCGTCCGAAGCCCCGCCCACGTGCGCGGACAGCAGCGGGACCGGCGACAGCGACTGGGCCAGCTCGAACAGCGACGCCGACATCGCCGCCTCCAGCGGCGGCCGGTTGGGCCCGCCGCGCACCTCCAGCCGCGCGCCGTCCAGCCGGGGGGACAGCGCGTGCATGAGCGCGTCGACCCGCTGCTGCTCGGCCACCGTCTCCACCCGCACGTCCACGTCCACCTGGGCGAGCGCGGGCACGGTGTTGGTGGTGCTGCCTCCGGCGAGCACCGTCGGCGTGACGGTCGTGCCGTCCGTGCCGCCGATACCGGAGATGGCCAGGATCTGGTGCGCCAGCTCCACCGCGGCGTTGACGCCCTTCTCCGGCTCCAGCCCGGCGTGCGCGGCCCGCCCGTGCACCAGCACCTCGTACATCGAGGTGCCCTTGCGCTGCGTCTTGAGCGCGCCGCCGTCCGCGCTGGCCTCCAGGACGAACGCGGCGTCCAGGCCCCGCGCCGCGTCCTCGATCAGCCGTGCCGAGGTGATCGAGCCGACCTCCTCGTCGCCGGTGACCAGCACGCTCACCCCGTCCAGCGAGCCGAGGCCGCTGAGCGCGTGGAAGAGCTGCACCAGCCCCGACTTCATGTCGAAGACGCCGGGCCCGCGGGCGACGCCGTCCACGACCGACCACGGGTGGGTGCGCAGCGTGCCCATCGGCCAGACGGTGTCGTGGTGGCCGAGCAGCAGGACGCGCGGCGTGCCGAACGTCCAGCGCAGGTGGGTGACCCCGTCGATGACGAGGAACTCGGGCTCGGCGCCGAGCAGCCGGGCGCCCATGGCCGCGACCACCTTGGCGCTGCGCGCCACGGCCTCGAGGTCGGCGGAGAAGGACTCGCAGACCACGAGCTCCTCGATGTCGTCGATCATGAAAGCTGCTCCTGGAAGAACCTGTGCACGTTGCCGCCCGCGATCTGGGCGACCTCCTTCTCACCGAGACCCCGCTGGAGCAGGCCCTCGATCACCATCGGCAGTCCTGACGGCCCTTCGAGGCCGGGGACACAGGCCCGGACGTCGACGCCGCGCACGTTGACGTCCTCGTCGCAGCAGGGCGGCGTCAGGTCGTCCATGACCTCGCGGATGAAGTCGGGCCCGAACCCGACGTGGTCGACCCCGGCGACCTCGGCGACGTGCACGACGTGGTCGAGCAGGTGGTCGAGGGTGGGCGCGCCGTCGGTGAGGAAGGGCGCGAAGAAGTTCACGCAGACGACCCCGCCCGTCGCGGCGACCGCGCGGAGCTGGTCGTCGGTGAGGTTGCGGTGGTGGTCGCGCAGCGCGCGGGCACTGGAGTGCGTGGCCATGACCGGCCTGGTGGCCAGCTCCAGGACGTGCGCGACGCCCGAGGCGCCGAGGTGGGACACATCGAAGATCATGCCCAGGCGTTCCATCTCGCGCAGCGCAGCCACGCCGTGCGAGGTCAGGCCACTGCCCGTGGCGTCCTCGCCGCTGCCGTCGGCCAGGGGCGTGCGGCCCCAGTGGGCGATCGAGGCGACGCGCACGCCGAGCCGGTGCAGGGTGGAGATCAGCTCCACGCTGGCGTCGAGGCCCGGCATGCTCTCCATGGCCAGGACCAGCGCGATCCTTCCGTCCGCTAGAGCCTGGTCGATCTCCTGTCCGGTACGGCACAGCCGTACGGACTCGGGGTTGCCCTCGGCGATCACGTGCGCGCACTCGATCATCCGCAGGGTCTGCCTGAGCGCGCCCTCCGGGCGGTACTGGTCGTCGATGAACACCGGCAGGACCTGCAGGTTCACCCCTCCGGCCAGCAGCTGCGGCAGCCACTGCTCGCGGAAGAATGCGGCCCAGCGCTCCGGCGGCCGGGCGGAGACCGCCATGAGCAGGTCGTTGTGGGTGTCAGCCACCACAGAAGGCGTCATGTTTCCTCACGTTATCGCGCGATAAAGACAGATCACATGGCCGCCACTACGATGAACGGCCATGACTATGGGGGCATGGACGATGACAGTGGCGCTGCTGCTCGGGAGCGGCGGAACCGCGCCGGTCACGGTGGCGCCGCTCACGGGCACCGCGCACGGGCTGCGGCTGTCCGGGACGTACGCCAAGGCGGAGGGGGCCCTCGGGAAGGCGCTGCTGCGTCCGATCCAGGCGCGGGCCAAGGAGTACGCCGAGCACTCGCGTAAGGGCAAGGTGCTGGTGGACACCCGGGTGCGGCTGAACGGCCCGAAATTCGTGTCGGTGCGCTACGACATCGCCACCACCTCGCCCGAGCTGTCGCACCCGACCTGGATGCGCGCCAGGACCGTCACCGTCGACCTGCGCTCGGGCAAGGCGCTGGGACAGGCCGAGTTCCTGCGCCCAGGAGTCCTGAAGACCTTCTCCAAGCGCGTCGTCACCGCCTTCCACGGCCGCGAGTGCACAGCGGGGCTCAGGATCAAGAAGCTCGGCGGCACCGACGTGCAGTTCGCCCTGCGTCCCAAGGGTGTGGAGGTCGTCGTCGACCTGGTCGCCTTCGGCGGCGCGACCGCCTGCGGCGAGGCGTCGGTGACGATCCCCTACGCCAAGCTCAAGGGCCTGCTATCCGAAGCGGTAGGCGGGTAGCGGCGGCCTGGCGGTCAGCTTCCTGTAGAGGGTCGTGGGTCCCGGCCAGTTGTTGGTGACCCGCCCCTCGGCCGTCTTGTACCAGCTCTGGCAGCCGTTGCCCCAGACCATGCGCTCCATCGCGTGGTCGAGCCGCGCGCGCCAGGCGTCCATCACCTCGGGGCGCACCTCCATCGGGCCGTTCTCCATGGCGTACGGCAGGCAGTTCATGATGTGCCGCACCTGGCACTCGATCATGAAGACGATGGAGTTGTGCCCCAGGTTGGTGTTGGGACCGTACAGCAGGAACAGGTTCGGGAAGTTCGGCACGGCGATGCCCAGGTAGGCCTCGGCGCCGTCGCGCCACTGCTCGTTCAGCACCTTTCCGTCACGCCCGACGAGCTCCATCGGCGCCAGGAACTCGGTGCTCATGAAGCCGGTCGCGTAGACGATCGTGTCCGCCTCGTGCACCTGGCCGTCGGCCGTCTCCACGCCGCCGGGGGTGATGCGGGTGATCTTCTCGGTGACGACGTCGACGTTGGGCCTGGTCAGCGCGGGGTAGAAGCGGCTGTCGATGACGACGCGCTTGCAGCCCGGCGGGTACTCGGGGGTGAGCTTGGCGCGCAGCGCCGGGTCCTCGACCTGGGCGTGCAGGTGTTCCAGTGCCCGCTTGCGCAGCAGGTTCACGCTCCAGCCCTGGGAGAGCGCCGGGTAGAGGGTGCCCTCGGCGTACCTGTAGATCCACTCGCGGTAGGCGCGCTGGAGCGGAGGCAGGTAGTGGAAGGCCAGCTTGGTGAGCCTGCCGAAGGTGGCGTCCGGCTTGGGGATCACCCAGTTCGGGGTGCGCTGGAAGACCTGGAGATGGGCCGCCTTCTCGGCGACGGGCGGGATGAACTGCGCGGCCGACGAGCCGTTGCCGATGACCGCGACGCGGCGGCCGGTCAGGTCGTGGTCGTGGTTCCAGCGGGCGGAGTGGAAGCTCGTCCCGGCGAAGGTGTCCATGCCGGGGATGTCGGGCAGGTGGGGGCGGTTGAGCTGGCCGACGCTGGAGACGACGACGTCGAAGGTCTCCTCGCCGATGTGCCATTTCCTCCCGTCGAAGGAGGCTCTAGCCACTTCCGTGTTGAACCTGATTTTCCGCCTGACATCGTATTTGTCGGCGCAACGCTGGAGATATTCGAGGATCTCCGGTTGGCCGGGGAAGCGGCGGGTCCAGCTCCCGTACTTCTCGAACGAGTAGGAGTACAGGTGCGAGGGGATGTCGCAGCCCGCGCCCGGATAGCTGTTGTCGCGCCAGGTGCCCCCGAGGCCGGCCGCCTTCTCGAAGACCGTGTACGACGTGATGCCCGCCCGTTCGAGCTGGATCGCCATGCACAGCCCGCCGAAACCCGCACCGATGATCGCGACCTTTGGCGTCATGCCCGTCCTCCGCATGTCAGGGTGCACTTACGGTACGCCGAACCGCGTTCTGATGACAGTCCCCGATAGTCTGCCGAGGTGGGAACTCTGGCAGAGGTCATCGAGCAGCTCGAAGCGTCCTACCCGCCCGCCAGGGCCGAGTCGTGGGACGCCGTGGGGCTGGTGTGCGGGGATCCGGACCAGCGCGTGGACCGGGTCCTGTTCGCCGTCGACCCGGTCGCGGTCGTGGCGCGCGAGGCGCTCGACTTCGGCGCCGACCTGATCGTCACCCACCACCCGCTCTACCTGCGCGGCACCACCTCGGTGGCGGCCACCACACCCAAGGGGCGGCTGATCCACACGCTGATCGGCAGCGGAGTGGCCCTCTACACAGCGCACACCAACGCCGACGTCGCCAACCCCGGCGTGTCCGACGCGCTGGCCAGGGCGGTCGGGCTGGTCGGTGACCTCGTGCCGCTCCAGCCGTTCGCCGACGACCCGTGGCGCGGGCTCGGCCGCATCGGCGACCTGCCGTCGCCGATGACGCTCGCCGACTTCACCGCCCAGGCCGCCGCCGGGCTTCCCGCGACCGCGTGGGGCCTGCGCGCGGCGGGCGACCCGTCTCGCACGGTGTCCCGGGTGGCCGTCAGCGGGGGAGCGGGCGACTCCCTCCTCGGTACGGCTCGCGCCGCGGGCGTCGACGTCTTCCTCACCGCTGACCTGCGCCACCACCCGGCCAGCGAGTTCATGGAGACCGGCGGGCCCGCGCTGATCGACGCCGCGCACTGGGCGACCGAGTGGCCGTGGCTCGCCCTCGCCGCCTCGACGCTCAAGGGTGTGGAAACCCGCGTCTCCACCACCGTGACCGACGCCTGGACCTACCACGCCGAGGGGCCTCGCGTCCTGGGGTAGATTTGCCGCTCAGAGGCGTTCAGCTCACGGCTCAGAGGCGTACGGCGAGGACAAGAGGATAGAGAAAATGAAAGCAGCTCCAGAAGCTCAGAAGAGACTGCTCGACCTGGCGGAGATCGACTCGGCCGTCGACCGCCTCGCCCATCGCCGACGCACGCTGCCCGAGCTGGCCGAGATCGACGAGACCTCCAAGCGCCTCGCCCAGCTCGCCACGTCCGTGATCGGCGCCGAGACCGAGGCGAGCGACCTGGCCCGCGAGCAGGCGAAGGCGGAAAACGACGTCGACACCGTGCGCACCCGCGCCGAGCGCGACCAGAAGCGCCTCGACTCCGGCGCCGTGACCTCGCCCAAGGACCTGTCGAGCCTGCAGTCCGAGATCACCTCGCTGCACCGGCGCCAGGGCGACCTCGAGGAGATCGTGCTCGAGATCATGGAGCGCCGCGAGGCGGCGGACACCAAGGCCGGTGACCTGGTCAGGCAGCGCGACGAGGTGGCGGCCGCCCGTGCGGCGGCCGAAGCCCGCCGCGACGCCGCCTTCGTCGAGATCGACAAGGAGGCCGGCGAGGTGCGCGCCAGGCGTGACGCCGCGGCCGCCGACATCCCGGCCGACCTGGCCACGCTCTACCAGAAGCTCAAGGAGCAGTACGGCGTGGGCGCGGCCATGCTGCAGCACGGCCGGTGCCAGGGGTGCAAGGTGTCGCTGTCGATCGCCGACATGAACCGCATCAAGGCGGCGCCGCACGACGAGGTGCTGCGGTGCGAGGAGTGCCGCCGGATCCTGGTGCGTACCCCAGAGTCGGGCCTGTGACCTCCTACGTCATCGAGGCCGATGGCGGCTCGCGGGGCAACCCCGGGCCGGCCGGCTACGGCGCCGTCGTCATGTCCCCTGACGGCGAGGTGCTGGCCGAGGCGGCTGAAGCGATCGGGGTGGCGACGAACAACGTCGCCGAGTACCGCGGGCTGATCGCGGGGCTGACCGCCGTGCTGCGGCTGGGGGGCGATGGGGCGTCCGTGGCGGTGCGGATGGACTCCAAGCTGGTCGTCGAGCAAATGGCCGGGCGCTGGAAGATCAAGAACGAGGGGTTGCGCCCGCTGGCCCTGGAGGCCGGGGCGCTGGCCCGGCGGCTGCGGGTCACGGAGTGGACGTGGATTCCCCGCGAACGCAACAAGCACGCCGACCGGCTGGCCAACGAGGCCATGGACGCGGCTGCCAAGGGGCTCACGTGGAAGGCGGGCGAGGCCCCTTTTGACCGCCCTGCGCCTGCCGCCGCCCAGCAGACCGATCTGCTTGAGGTCTCCTCACCCTCCGCCTCGCTGGCCACCGCGCAGTCGAAGGGGACGGGGTGGGGGCCGCCGAGCCGTACCGCCACGTCGCTGTTGCTGCTCAGGCATGGTGAGACGGCGATGTCCGTCGAGCGCAGGTTCTCCGGGATCGGCGATCCGCCGCTGACCGCCAAGGGGCTGGCCCAGGCTGAGGCGGTGGCGCAGCGGTTGTCGCGCGAGCCGTACAAGCTGGATGTGATCGTCTCCTCGCCGCTCGAGCGGGCTCGGGCGACCGCCGGGGCGGTGGCGCGGCTGGCCGGGCTGGACGTCGAAGTGGACGAAGGGCTCAGGGAGACCGATTTCGGCGCGTGGGAAGGTCACACGTTCACCGAGATCCAGCGCAGGTGGCCGGGCGAGCTGGCCGCGTGGCTGGACGACCCGGCCGTCGCGCCGCCTGAAGGGGAGAGCTTCGAGTCGACGGCGCGGCGGGTCCAGGAGAGCAGAGACCGCCTGGTCGAGCAGTACACCGGCAGGACCGTGCTGGTGGTCTCGCACGTGACGCCGATCAAGACGCTGCTGCGGCTGGCGCTGATGGCGCCTCCGGCGGCGCTCTACCGCATGCACCTCGACCTGGCGTGCCTGTCGCTGATCGACTACTTCACCGACGGGCCGTCGGTGGTGAAGTCGTTCAACGACACGGGGCACCTGCGCTGAGCGGCAGCCGCACCTCGATCACCTGGCCGAACCGCTCGGGCAGCCGGGCGCCCGCTCCGGCGAGCAGGCGGATCATGCGGCGGTTCGTGCCGAACATGCACGCCGTGAGCTCCTTGGCGCCCTTCGCGGTGGCCAGGGAGACGGCGCGCTGGAGCAGCGCGGTCCCGAGCCCCTGGCCCTGCCAGCGGTCCTCGACGAGGAAGGCCACCTCGACGACGCCGGGGCTCTGGGTGTTCATCACGTTCGTCATGGCGACGACCCTGTCGTTCTCCACGGTCACCAGCGACGTGCCCTTCGCCGGATCGGTGAGGAATCCGATGACGCGCTCGCCGATCCTGGGATACGGCCCGAGATAGCGCAGATGGAGCGACTCGGGCGAGCACCGCTCGTGCAGTTCCTTCACGCCTGGCGCATCCGTAGCGCTCATGCGTCTCGTGATCATGTGTTGCCAACCCCCCGGTTGTGATGTTCGGCCGCGCCGGATGCCGCCAGAACGCCCGGCGCGGCCGATGTCGCCACCACCCCCCTCAGGCGGTGACGACCACATTCGACCCGATCGGCCTTGTCGATCGGTTGGGGATGGCTTGAGGTTTGATAATCTCCCTGGGAGACGAGCCGGCCGGGCGACCGCGTTGGCCCCTTCACGGGGGTCGCCGAGGAAGGTCCGGGCTCCACAGGGCAGGGTGGTCGGTAACGCCGACCCGGGGCAACCCGCGGGACAGTGCCACAGAGAGTAAACCGCCTCTTTCGGGAGGTAAGGGTGAAAGGGTGGTGTAAGAGACCACCAGCGCCCACGGTGACGTGGGCGGCTAGGTAAACCCCACCCGGAGCAAGGTCAAGAAGGAACGGAAACGTTCCGCGCGCGACGTTCGAGGGCTGCTCGCCCGAGCCGCGCGGGTAGACCGCTTGAGGCCGCCGGCAACGACGGCCCTAGATGGATGGTCGCCCCTTCGGAGCGCTCCGGCGCCCCGAAGGACAGAACCCGGCCTACAGGCCGGCTCGTCTCACTTCCGCGTGTGTCAGGATGCTCGGCATGTCTGGGCGTGCGTTGAGCTTTGGAGCGGTGGCGGAAGCGTACGAACGGTTCCGTCCCGGGTATCCGGCGGATCTCTTCGACGTGGTGACGGCCTACGCGGGCCGGCCGGTTCTGAGTGCGCTGGAGATCGGCGCGGGGACCGGCAAGGCGACCCGGCTGCTCGCGCGACGAGGCGTCGCGGTCACCGCGACGGATCCTGACGGAGCGATGCTGGCCGAGCTGCGCAGGCAGGTGCCGGCCGGCGTCACGACCGTCCAGGCGGCCTTCGAGGACCTGCCGCCGGGGGACGGGACGTACGGGCTGGTCTTCGCGGCGGCGGCGCTGCACTGGACGGATCCGGCCGGGCGCTGGGAGCGCGTGGCTCGGCTGCTGGAACCGGGCGGGGTGTTCGCCTCGTTCGGGGGGCCGGTCCAACTGGCCGATCCGACGGTGGGGGAGGCCGTGCGGGTGGCGCGGGAGCCGTTCCTGGCGAGCGATGACGTGCCGTCGCCGGACGGGACGCCGCCCGAGAACGACATGCAGTGGCCGGGAACCGAGCTCGAACGGTCCGAGTGGTTCGGCGACGTCCGGCAGGTGGAGATCGAGCGGCGCCTCACGATGAGCGCCGCCGACTACGTCGGGCATCTCTCGACGGTCTCGGCCTACCTCGTCCTGCCGCCCGCCGACCGGGAGCAGGTGTTCCAGCAGATCCTGCGTGTCCTGCCGGACACGGTGGAGATCGCCGCCGACGTCACCGCCCACCTCGCGCGTCGAGCCCTTCCCTGAGGTCCTCTCGCGCCGCGAGGTGGTGCCGCAAAAGGCCCGCCCCCCTGGGGGCGGGCCGCTGTGGGGTTCTACTCGGGTTGGACGGTTGCCCACCTGGGGGGTGTGGCGGTGGTCAGGGGGTCTGAGCAGCTGCAGTTGCCGCATCCTGGGGTCATGGGGCCTCCTCGCCGTGGAAAGCTCGGAACGTACCCCACCAGCGAGCGCCCTACGCCTGGTCGCGGGCCAGGATGTCGAAGTAGTGCACGTTGGTCATCACGCCCAGGATGTTCCCGAACGGGTCGATCACCGAGGCCGTGACGAAGCCGTCGCCCCGCACGGTCGGGGGCTGGTGCTGGGTGGCGCCCAGCGAGATGAGCCTGGCCAGGGTCGCGTCCAGGTCGTCCACCGCCCAGTACGCGATCGTTCCCCCGGCCGTCGTGGAGTCGCCCTCCGGCGCGTACTTGCGGTTGATCAGGCCGAACTCGTGCTCGTAGTCGCCGATCCTGAACTCCGCGTACCCGTCGCCGACCCCGAAGTACGGCTCGATCCCCAAGAACTCCGCATACCAGGCCTTGGCCGCCTCAAGGTCGTCGGTCCAGTAGCTGATGGTGGCGAGTCCTCGCAACATGTGCACTCCCTGTGTTCCTCGGTGACAAGAAGAACATTACGAGCCCTTGTGGAACCTCCGGTTCCTCAATGCTGCGAGACTAGGAAAATGTTGGACACGTCGGTGCGCCTCCTGCGCCTGCTCGCCCTCCTGCAGGCCCGCCCCGACTGGCAGGGCGCCGAGCTCGCCGCCAGGCTGGGCGTCACCACCCGGACGGTGCGCAACGACATCGAACGGCTGCGCATCCTCGGCTACCAGGTGCGCTCCACCACGGGTACGGCGGGCGGCTACCGGCTGGGCGCCGGCGGCTCCCTGCCGCCGCTGCTGCTGGACGACGAGGAGGCGGTCGCCGTCGCCGTCAGCCTCCACGCGGCAGCAGGAGGTACGGTCACCGGCATCGAGGAGACCTCCCTGCGCGCCCTCACCAAGCTGCGCCAGATGCTCCCCGGCAGGCTGCGCGGTCGCATCGACGCGATGAGCGCCGCCACCGTCTCGCTGGCCGGCCGCGGCCCGACCGTGGACGCGGACACGCTGACGGTGATCGCCGCCGCGATCCGCGACCATGAGCAGCTGCGCTTCGACTACGCGGGCCGTGAGGGCGAGCCGAGCGTCAGGAGGGCGGAGCCGTACCGGATGGTTTATACGGGACGCAGGTGGTATCTGCTGGCCTGGGACAACGACCGGGACGACTGGCGCACGTTCCGCGCCGACCGGATCAGGCCGCGCACGCCCAACGGGCCCAGGTTCGTCCCCCGCGAGCTGCCGGAGGAGGGCGCGGCCATGCACGTCGTGCGGGGGACCGGGTCGACGGCGTGGCGGTACCAGGCCCGCGTCCAGCTCCACGAACCCAGCGAGAACCTGCCGCCCTCCGCGGGCGTGCTGGGCGAGGACGGCGTCCTGGAGACGGGCGGCGACTCCCTGCACAACCTGGCCGCCTTCCTGGGCACGCTGGACGTGCCGTTCACCGTCATCGAACCTCCGGAGCTGCGCGACCTGCTGCGCTCGCTCGCCGACCGCTACAGGGCCGCCGCAGAGCCCCCGCCGCCACCCAGATGACCCCTGCGAACCGCCCGGCGCTGGATTGGGGCGGAGGCATCGGCACCTCCGCCCCAACGGCCCTGGGAGTCGGACCGGGTGGCCGCCGAGGGGTTACGGGGGATCGACGACCTCGGCGGACATTCCCGACGTTATGCCTGCTGGGCCGTACCGTCTGTGGAGGATTGCACAGAAGCCCACTTGTTCAGGATGACGTCCTCCTTGCCCGGCTCGATGCCGTGGCTGGACTTGCCGAACCACCGCTCGTCCACCGGGATCTCGCGCAACCACGCCCACGTGTCGCGCACGGTGTCCGCGACGGGGCGGGTGCGCAGCCCGGCGGCCGTGGCCTTGGCGATGGAGGCGGACCAGAAGTTGTCCATCTCCGGCCCGGCCGGCGACCACAGGGGAAGCTCCACCCAGACGCCGACCTCGTTGTCGACCAGGAACTGGTCGGCGACCCAGACGAACTCGGCGTCGGAGCCCGTCTCGTCCTTGCACATCTGCAGCCACTCGCCGTAGGTGGTGTTGCCGGGCGGCCCCGTCACGATGAACCGGTCGGAAACGCCCTTCTCCGCCTGGTCGAGGGTGAACACCGCGATGTCCCGCGCGTCGACGAGCTGCATCGGCAGGTCAGGGGTGCCCGGCGCGAGCACCCGGCCGCCGCGCTCGATCCTGGTCAGCCACCACGGCAGCCTGCCGACGTTCTCGTGCGGCCCCAGGATCAGCCCAGGCTGGATGATCAGCGTGTTGCCGTCGAAGCCCTGCTCCACGGCGCGCTCGCAGCCCGCCTTGAGCACGCCGTAGTCGCCGTCCTCGCGGCCGGCGTCCGGCGCGCACTCCCACAGCTCTGAGCTCTCGTCGGCCGGTTTGGCCGGGAAGTCCCCGATGGCGGAGATAGAGGAGATGAAGACATATGTCGTCGCATGCCCGGACAGCAGCCGTGCGGCCGAGCCCACCACCTGCGGCACGTAGCCGCAGGTGTCGACCACGACGTCCCAGCTGCGCCCGTCGACCAGCCGCTCCAGGTCGGCCGTGACCTCCCGGTCGCCGTGCACGACCTCGACGCCGGGCACGTCGCGCCCGGTCTGCCCCCTGTTGAAGGTCGTCACCTCGTGCCCGCGCGCCAGCGCCTCCACGGCCAGCGCGCGCCCCAGGAACTGCGACCCACCAAGTACCAGAACTCTCATAGGGGACATTTATCAGTACGGCTCGCCGTACGGTCAGCTCTTCACCGAGAGCGTAGGCAGCTCCAGCCGGTGCACCCGTGCCTCCCCGATGTCGAAGTACAGGCCCACGAGCTCCAGCGTGCCCGCCCGCACCTGCTCGTCGATGCGCCGGTAGGTGCGCAGGTTCTCCAGCTGCTGCTGCACGTTGACCCGGCACAGCCGGTCGAGCGGCCCGCTGTCCAGCCCGTCGCTCTCGGTGTCGATGAACCTGGCCAGGCTGTGGTTGCCGTGCTGCAGCCATTTGCGCAGGCCGGGCATGCTGCCCGCCTTCACCCCTCCGCTCAGCAGCCCGGCCATCGCCCCGCACCCCGAGTGCCCGCACACGGTGATCGTGCGCACGCCCAGCACCTGGGTCGCGTACTCGATCGCCGCCACCACCGAGTCGTCCCGCATGCCGTACCTCGGGACGAGGTTGCCGATGTTGCGCACCGTGAACAGGTCGCCAGGCCCGCTGGCGGTGATCAGGCTCGGCACGACGCGGGAGTCCGCGCAGGTGATGAACAGGTGCTTGGGCTGCTGCCTGCGGGCGAGCTGGGTGAACAGCGGACGTATCAGCGGGGCCGTACGCCGATGGAACTCGCGCGCCCCCGTGGTCAGCTCGCACGGGCCGCCCTGGGCGGGGACGAGCTGCTGGCGGCGCTGCGGCCACGGGAGCCACCACCGCTCGGGCGCGCGCGGCGGGGTCTTGGCGGGGAACATGCGGTCGCCGCTGGCGGCCAGGGCGTACCACTCGTCGTGCAGCTCGTCGATGTCCACGCTGCCGCCGGAGCGCTCGTGCTCCAGCCGCCAGGCGTGCAGGGCCTCGAAGGCCGCGTTGTCCATGAAGTCGATGTTCAGGTCGAGGTCGACGGGCACCCCAGGGGGTACGGCACGCAGCTCGGCGGTCAGCCGCGGCACGCCAAGGAAGGTCAGCGAGCCGCAGATCGTGGCGTGCCAGCGCCCGTCCTGCTCCGGCCTTACCTTGACCGTCACCCACGTCAGCCTGCGCAGGGCCAGCAGCGCCGCCAGCGCCAGCCCGGCCAGGACGCCCTCGGCGAAACCGAGCAGCACCACACCGGCCATCGTCACCAGGTACACCGGCACCTCGCCGTGCCCGTGCACCTTCCTGACGTGCCCCAGGTTGATCATCTGCACGCCGATGAACACCAGCAGCGCGGCCAGCGCCTCCATGGGGATCAGCGTGATCACCCAGCCGAAGCAGAAGGCGAACAGCAGCACCCAGCAGCCATGCATGACCGTCGACCACCGGCTGCGCGCACCGGCCCGCACGTTCGTCGTGCTCCGGACGATCACGCCCGCCACGGGAAGCCCGCCGAGCAGGCCCGAGACCATGTTGGCCACGCCCTGCCCGGTCAGCTCCCTGTCCAGGTCGACGCTCCGGCCGCTGACCGCGACCGAGCACAGCAGCGACTCCACCCCGGCCAGCAGCGCCACGAGCATGACCGCGTACGCGATGCCGTGCCAGTCGCCCTGCGGCAGTATTGGAGCGTTCCACTGGCCCATGCTGCCCGACAGGTCGATGCGGGTGATGTCCCAGCCGAACGCCCAGGCGGCCACGGAGGCCGCCAGCAGCGCGGCCAGCGGAGCGGGTACGGCACGCACGGGCTTCGGCAGGCGCGTCCAGACGACCAGCACCGCGATCGTGAGCAGCCCGACGGCCGCCGCGTGCCGGTGTATCCCGGCGATCTGCGCGGGCAGCTCCAGGACGTTCTCGATGGCAGAGCGCTGCGGCCTGCCGCCCAGGACGATGTGCAGCTGGCTCAGGGCGATCACGATGCCGACTCCGGCCAGCATGCCGTGGATGACCGCGGGCGAGACCGCGAGCGCCGCCCTGGCCGCCTTGAAGACGCCGAGCACGAACTGCAGCGCCCCGGCCATCAGGGTGATCATGCAGGTGGCGCGCCAGCCGTACGTCTGCACGAGGTCGACCACGACCAGCGCCAGACCGGCGGCGGGCCCGCTCACCTGTACGGCGGAGCCGCCGAGCGCGCCGGCCACGATGCCGCCGACGGCGGCCGCGATCAGCCCTGCCGCCAGCGGCGCTCCCGAGGCCACGGCGATGCCCAGCGAGAGGGGCACCGCCACCAGGAAGACCACGAGCGAGGCGGGCAGGTCGTGTCTAAGCACGGAAAGTGAGCTTTGGTTACGTAGAGTGTCCGCCGTCATGGGGCAGACCCTATTGCGCCGAGGCCCTGTCGCCTAGGCGGTTATGTGAGGCTTTTAAGATCAGCGGTAATAGTCGGGATAGTCCTGGTCTGGGGCCCGGTGGTTGCCGCTGCGCTGGCCGCTCGGCTGAGCGGCTCCCGCCTCGGGCGTGCCGTACATCTCGCCGTAGGTCGGCCAGTTGGTGGCGCTCGCGGGAGGCTCGGGCCAGGCGGCCGGGCTGGACGGGGCGGCGGGGGTGGCGTAGCCGCCGGTGGTGTTCTGGTAGCCGCTGGACAGGATGTCCTCGTACGGCTCGTACTGGGAGACCGCGCGGCCGGGCGCCGTCGGGGTGCCGGTCGCGGGGGAGGGGCCGGTGAGCGCGTCCGGCTCGGGGATGGCCGCGTACCCGGAACGCACCTCGTAGGAGGCGGGGTAGGACGGCTGGCTGTTGTACGAGGCGGCCTCGAAGGCGGGCCAGGAACCGGTGGGGCCGGTCGCCGGGCCGGGGTCGTCGAGGATGTCGTGCGAGGCGGCGGGCCACGAACCCGACGTGGTGGCCGCGGGGGGCGGCGTCTGCCAGGTGGTCTCGAGCGGGTCGGCGGCGCCGTACGCGGGGAACGGGTCGCTGGTGGGAGCGCCGTGCATGCCCGCGTTGACGGCGGGGAAGGACCCGCTGCTGTTGACGTGGTTCACGGGGTTGACGGCGTTGAACGAGCCGCTGTTCGGCGAGACGGTGGGCGGTGGCACCGGCTGGGCTCCGGCGCCGAGGATGCTCATCACGTCGGGCGTCGGCGCGGAGAAGGTCACCGTGCGCTGGTCGGCGAGGTCGGCGCTGGACGGCTGGCGGCGCGGCTCGACCAGGTCGGCGAGGCTCGCGTTGACCGGAGCGGGCGTCGGAGCGGGCATCGGAGCGGCGACGGGACGCTGCGGGAGCGGCGCCTGGATCGTCGTCTCGGCGTCCGGGTCGCGCTGGACCGGGCGCGAGGAGCCCGTCCTGGCCTTAACCGTGCCGCCGGACCCGAAGCCGCCCGCCTCCGCGTCGCTGCGGATGTTGGCCCAGAACTCCTCGTCGTCGTCGTCGGAGCTCCCGTTGCCCCACTCGTCGACGCCGCGCTTGCCGCGCTGACCCGTACGCACGGGCCTGGGCTGGCGCTGCTCGTCTATGGGACTGAAGTCAGGGGTGAAGTTGACCATGCGAGGCTCGTGCGCGGCGAACTCGTCCGTCGACCGGGTCTGCGTCATCTCCTCCCGCTCGGCCATCGCCTTCAACCGCTCGGGTGGCAGAGAGCTCTCCCGCTTGTTCATCGACCGCATGCCCATCGCCACGACGACGAGCACGAGGAGGACGACCGCGACCAGAATGATTACGACCCAGACCATTGCACCACCCTCAAAGCTATGGCCTTCCAGCGCCGCCGGTGAGATCGCGCGGCCATCGACACGATCTGCTCCCTTTGATCACCAACGCCTAACAATCGGATCCGATTCTGGCGGACCGCTATGAGCGTTGTCACACCCTAAGTGAAGAATTGGTAACCACTATCACCTGCAGTGTTCGACCCATCACTCGATGTCGACCGCCGTCAGCCTTCCGCGCGCGATCGTCTGGGTGGCGACGTCCTGCAGGATCTCCCGCAGGGTCCTGTCGCTCTTGACGGGGACTCTCCCGTTCAGGACGTAGACGCTCACCCGGTAGTTGCCCTTGTCCTGGCAAGGGGGCTGGTAGCCCGCCTTGCCGCTGGTCACCCTGGCCTGTGAGGAGCCGGGTGGCGGGTCGGAGGAGGCATCCTCGCCCAGCAGGGTCGTGCGCGGGTCGATGTTGTAGATGACCCAGTGCACGGCGGCCCCGGACGCGGAACTGTCGTCGACCACGATCGCGATCGACTTGGCGGCGGACAAGGGCTCGGTCGACCAGCGCAGCGGCGGACTGGTGCCCTTGCCCTTGCAGGAGAACTCCCGCGGCAGCGGCTTGCCGTCGCGGAGCTGGGGACTGTCGACGTGGACTTCGGCGATCTCGGCAGCCGCGGGACGGCCGCCGATAAAGCTGCATCCACACACGACGAACGAGAGCGCCGACACCGCCGCTACGACGGTGGCCAGGCGCACACGCTTCGCCGTGTTCCGCAGCCCCATGCCGGATGATGCTACGCGGGTCTCGGCGATGCGCCGACCGTTTCGCGAGGGTCGGTGGCCGGGAAAGGGCCCGAAATCACCCAGAATCACGGTATGGATGGGGTGAGGTCCGCCACAACCGCGCCGGGGTTTCGCTGAGGTCAGGAGGGGTGGCGGGCCCGTGGGGCGCGCTGGTCAGCGCCGGTGGGGAGGCCTGGTTTCGGTCCTGGCCCAACTGTCCCTGTGGACGCATCTGTCCCGTGGGTGTGGGAAGATCCGGCGGCCCTGGGAAGAAGCCGGGATTCCAACTGGCTTCGGCCGCGAAGATAGGCTGGCATCTGTGAGTGCGACCGGGCCCCTGCGGGCGCCAGAACACCGGGTCTCGCCCAAGGCCGTACGGCTCTGGTTGCTCGAGTCCCTGATCGGGTTCGTCTTCCTCGCGGGCGGGGCCTATCTGCTGGCTCGGTGGGTGGGGTCCAGCGAGTGGTCGTGGGTGCCGCTGTGGTTCGCGGACAACTGGTGGCTGCTTCCCTTGGTCGTTGTCCTGCTGTCTTTGCCGTCGCTGGTGGCTGAGCCTTTCGTCCGCTACGCCGTACATCGGTGGGAGTTGTCGGGGGATGTGGTTTATGCCCGGTCGGGGTTTTTGAGCCGGGAATGGGTGTTCGTGCCGGTGAGCCGGATCCAGACGGTGGACAAGGCTCAGGGGTGGTTGGAGCGGTTGCTGGGGCTCGCCACGCTGGAGATCAGGACGGCTTCGCACGCGGGGTCGTCGACGATCAAGGGGCTGGACTATCGGGTGGCGGCCGGGCTGGCCGAGCAGCTGGCGCACCGGGCCGAGCAGCTCAGGGACGACGCCACATGACCCAGGACCTCCCAGAGGGTACGGCGGAGCCAACCGACCCGCGCCTCCCCGACGGCCCGTCTCATCTGGACGGTGCTGGGGTTTCCGTGGGTGGGGTGCGGAAGATCAGCCCGAAGGTGTTGTTCATCGACCCTGTCCGCATGCTGCCCTCACTGCTCTTTCCCCTGGTCGGGGTGCTCTTCGTGGGCGGGTTCTCGGAGCGGTCGTTCATCTGGGCGGCGCTCGGGGTCGCGGGCGCGGTGGTGTTCGCGGTGGTGCGCTGGGCCACGTTCTCCTACGAGATCGTCGGCGACCGCCTGGAGATCCGGCGCTCGCTCATCAGCCGTTCCGTCCGCACCATCCCCTTGGAGCGGGTCCGCGGCGTCGATGTCTCCACGCCCCCGATGCACCGCCTGCTCGGCCTCGCCGTACTGAAGATCGACACGGGCGCGAGCGGCGGCGGCGAGCAGGAGGGCGAGCTCGACGGCGTCACGCTCGCGGAGGCGGAGCGGCTCAAGGCGGTGCTGCTGAAGCGCGCCCACGTCGCGCAGGCGCCCCAGCGGGCCGTACCCGACGATGTGATCATGAAGGTGCCGCGCAAGTGGCTCCTGTACGGCCCGCTGTCCGGCTCCTACCTGCTCACCCCCTTCGCGCTGGCCGGTGGCGCGGTCGGGCTGGCGTTCCAGTGGGGCGACGAGTTCGGGCTCGGGCAGGACGCCGCCTGGAGCGCGGGCGAGTGGCTGTGGGGGCACACCTACGTGCTGGTGATCGCGGTCGTGCTGCTGGTCATCGCGATGCCGTTCGTCGGCGGGGTGATGTACGCGGTCTTCAACTGGGATTTCACGCTCAAGCACCGCGAGGGGTACCTCGTGGCCGAGCGGGGGCTCATCAACCGGCGCAGCGTGTCGCTGGAGGCGCGCAGGGTGCGCGGGTACGAGCTCGTCGACGCTCTGGCGGAACGCTGGGCCGGCGTCGTGCGCGCCTGGGCCATCGTCACCGGCCTCGGCGACTCGCAGACGCGGGGGCAGTTGCTGCCCGACGTCCCCAGGGCGAAGGCGGTCGAGGTCATCTCCGGCGCGATCGGCCCCTTTTCCGGGACATTGCGCCCCCATCCGCCCATCGCACGAAATCGGCGCATGTTCCGCGCCATCGCCCCGTGGGCTGGCGTCGCCGTCCTGCTGGGGCTGGCGGCGTGGTGGAGCGGCGTGGGGCTGTTCTGGGTACTCGCGGTGGCGGCGGTGCTGCTCGCGGCGGCAGGGGTGCCTCTGGGGGCCGACAGGTACCGGTCGTTGGGGCATGGGTACGACGGGGTGCGGGTGTCGGTGCGGTCGGGGTCGTTGCGGCGGTCCCAGGCGGTGGTGGAACGGCGTGCCGTGGTGGGGTGGCGGTTGCAGCAGACGTGGTTCCAGCGGCGGGCGGGGGTGTACACGCTGGTCGCGGGGGTGGGGGCGGGGTCGGGCGGGTATGCGGCGATCGACGTCTCCGAGGGACAGGCGGCGGGCTTTCCCGCCGAGGTGACCCCGGAGTGGCTGACCCCCTTCCTGACCACCCCACCCCCCGAGTAACACCCCCCAGGCAACACCCCCCGGGGCAACACCCCCAAGCAACACCCCCCGGGGTAACACCCACGGGGTAACGCCCGCCTTCTCGGGTAACGCCCACTGGGCGACCAACGCCCCTCGGGTAGCTTCTGCCCGGGGCAACGCCCATCGGGCGAGCAACACCTCGGGCAACGCCCGCTCTCCGAGTGCCGCCCACCCTCCGAGTAACGCCCGTCGGGCGACTGCCCACTGGAACGCTCGCGCCCCGAGTGGGCCCCACCAGGCAGTCACCTGGCGCCCCAGACGGTCTCCTCCGGGACCACGACCGCCCCTCCTCCAGGACCTTGGCCCCTCCGGGGATAGGGCTGGGCCCGTACATGCGTGAGGGCGGACCCGCAACGGGTCCGCCCTCACGAAGAAGCGCTGATCAGTCCTGCCGTCGAGCGCCGAACATGATCTCGTCCCAGCTGGGCACCGAGGCCCTGCGGCTTCTGGCGTTCTTCTTGCGCGGCGTGGGGGCGGGAGGTGGCGTCGGCACCGCCGGGGGCGTCTCCGCCACCGGCTCCTCCTGGGCCTGCGTCCCGTCGTCCTCGCTCACCCTGGCAGCGGGCACCGCAGCCTCCGCATCGTCAACCGCTTCCGGCGTCTCCGCCGCCTGGCCATCCTGCTTGTCCACACTCGCCCCGTCGGCCTTGGACACCTTGGGCATGTCCGCGGGCGTGGGCGCCTTCCCGGTGCTCTGCTGTACGGCAGGAGCCGGGACGCTGGGCGCGTCCACAACGACGGGCTCGGCGACCACCTGGGCGGCGGGCACCTCGTCGACCACCGGAGCAGGCTCCTGCGCGACAGGCACTCCCGTGGAGGGCTCCTGTACGGCAGGCGCTCCGTCCACGACGGACGCTCCGTCCACAGCGGGGGTGGGCTCCTTCGCGGCAGGGGTTCCGGCCACGGCCGGGGCGGGTTCCACCGCAGTGGTTGCCTCGGCAACCGCTGGTGTGGGCTGCTCCGCTGGGGTCGGCTCCTTCGCGGTGGGGGCTTCGTCCACGGCGGGCGTCTTGGCGACCTCCGGGGTGGGCTCCTGCGCGACAGGGGTTCCGGCCACGGCCGTGGCGGGCTTCACCGCAGTGGCTGCCTCGGCAACCGCTGGAGTGGGCTGCTCCGCTGGGGTCGGTTCCTTCGCGGTAGGGGCTTCGTCCACGGCGGGTGTCTTGACGGCCTCCGGGGTGGGCTCCTGCGCGGAGGGTGCCTCTGGGGTGGGGTGGGTCTCGGCGACGTCGGGGGTCACCGCGACCGCAGGTGGTGCCTGGGGTGTGGGGGATACCGGCGGGGCTTCCTGGGCAGCAGCCGGGGAAGCGACCTGAGGGGTGACTGCCTGAGCCGGTGGTGCGGCCTCGGCAGGCGGTGTGACGGGGGATGGCTGGGTGACGGGCTCCTGTGCGACGGGGGTTTCCTGGACGACCTCCGCAACCGAAGCCTCCACGACGGGAAGCTCGGCAGCGGGACGTTCCACGACCGGGGTGTCCACAACGGGACGCTCCGGAACAGCGTGCTCCGCGACCGGTGCCTCCACGACGGGAAGCTCGGCAGCAGGCGGCTGAGCGACGGGGTGCTCGGTGGCAGCGGGCTCTGGCGTGGCGGGCTCCACGACCGGAACCACCGAGGCAGCGGGCGGCTCCGGCGCCGGGGCCGCCACGACGGGGCGGTCAACGACCGAAGGCTCCACCACGGGCCGGTCCACAACCGTGGGTTCGGCAACAGGCCGGTCCGCGACGGGCCGGTCCACCACCGAGCGGTCCGTGGCGGAAGGTGCCGTCACCGGGCGGTCCGTGGCGGAAGGCGCCGCTACCGGGCGGTCCGCGACGGGCCGGTCCACAACCGTGGGTTCGGCAACGGGACGGTCCGCGACGGAAGGCGGCGCTACCGGGTGGTCCGTGACGGTGTGGTCCGCCGCCGGAGGTGCCGCGGGGCGGTCCGTGACCAGGTTGTCCGCCGGGGGTTCCGGGGTGGGGAGGTCCAGGGTCGGAGGTTCCGGGCGCTCCGGGGCTGGGGCGTAGATGGCTTCCGTGTCGCGCGGCGCCGGGCGGTCCGGCCGTGGCGAAGCGAAGCCAGGCAGCCAGGAAGCCGCCCCGTCCACCCGCCGAGGCTGCGTGGACGGCGGAACGAAGCCCGGCTCCGGCTCCACCACAGGACGCCCCTGGTCACGGCTGTATCCACCCTCGGCAGGACGCGTATAAGCGTTCTCCGACCGAGCCCCGTACCCCACCGCAGGCTCCTCCGGCTCCTGCCGTACCACGGAAGGGAACGGAAGCACCGGCTCAGCCAGCGGCGGCACCGGCTGCAGCTTCGCCACCCGCGGCGCGAAAGGCGTGACCGTGGATTCCACAGCGGATGAAGGCACGGGCGGGTTCAGGTCGAAGTCGGCCTGCGACAGCCGCATCGACTCCTCGTCGTAAGGCGTGACGTGACGGCGGCGCGGGTCGAAGAGCCACTCGGCGTGCCGCGTGTGACCGTTCCACACGTAGCCCAGCTTCACCCGCCACAGTCCGTCGTCGCGCTTGGCGGAGTCCCAGTCGATCTCGTCGGTGGGCACCCCCCTGCGCGTGAGGCGCTCGGCCACCAGCTCGCCGAGCGTCGGTCCAGGCGCGGACTCGCCAGGCATGCGCACAGCGACGCGCTGCGCCTGCTGGGCGACGTACTCCCGCTCCTGGAGCACGGGACCCTCGAACCAGCGGACGCGCTCGACAGGAATACCCGCGGTCGCGGCGATCTCCTCCGCGGTCTCTCCGGCACGAATGCGGGCCTGGATCTCCTTGGGGCGCAACGGACTCTCCACTTCGATCTCGTACTGGCCGAGACGGGAGAAGTTTCCGCGGACGGCAGCACGGAGCCGGTCGTCCACGGGGAGCGTGAAGCGGGTTCCTCGCCCGGCAGTCGCCAGGACGAGATAGCTGCCGTCCTCACTCACCGCGACGAGTCGGAGCTCCTGCATGCGAGTCCCTTCGTCAGCGTCGTGCTCAATCTTCCCCCGGACCCTTGAGTCTCTCGCGTGTGCCGGTTGCCTGCCAGCACCGTACCCGGCATGTCCGAACATCGCCTTCCTGGGATACCACCCAGGCGATGTGACGCCGGTCACATTTGTCGATTCCATCCTGGTTCAGAACCCGCCGGACTGCACAGGGGTCCCTGACGGATTCTGGCGAATCGCGCCACGCGCCGTTGTGGACTTGGGCCAAGACGCGAGAGCTGGTGGTCGGGGCGCCAGGTGGGCGAGCCTGCGCGCCGCGATGTCCAAAGCGGGGGAAAAGCCGGAGAACGGGATAATCGCCACAGCGGGCCGCCGGGCGTGGCGTCGCACCCAGTCGAGCCCGGCGAGCAGGTCGGTCAGCGTGGCGGTGCCGTCGCAGCCGATGACCCGCACCGAGACCACCCGGGGCCGGTCGGGTATGAGATCCGCCACGTCCGAGCAGTTCACCCCGGTCCCGCCGGTCGCGTCGAAACCAGCCCAGACCTGGTCGTGAGCCCCGGGGGTGACCCCGCTGCCGACCACGTAGACGGTCGCGGACGGCGGCAGGTGCGGCGGGCGCGCGGTCGTAGGGTGGAGGCGAAGGTCGGGTTCCAGCGAGCGCACCCGCGGATCGGCGCGCAGCTCGGCCGCCTCACGGGCGGTCAGCAGGGTGGCGAAACCGGGCAGGGCGGCCGTGTAGTACCTGCGCACCCGCCATCTGACCTCGCCGACCAGGGCGCGGGCGTCCGCGCGGCTGTGGGCGGTGACGATGTACGGCGAGGCCGGCTCTGACGGCGGCGCCGACACGCCGGAGGCGGGCGTGAAGGCGAGGGAGGCCAGCGTGGTCACGGCCGTCGCCAGGGCCGCGGCGGCATACACGGACGGCAGTCCTGATCGGCGGGGCACGACCCACGAATCTGCCTGTCACACAGGTCACAGGAACAACACGACGCGCAGTGGCGTCTATTCACAAGAACGTTCTTTACCTAGAGGGGACTGATTCGGGGCATGAGCGGCGACCAGCCGAAGTTCGAGCTGAGCGTTCCGCAGATCGCGGGAGGTGCCCTGGCGGCGGTGACGGCCGCGGTGGCAGCCTCCTTCCTGGGGGTGGCGGGCACGGTGATCGGCGCCGCCGTGGCGAGCGTCGCGAGCACCGTGGGCAACGCGATCTACACGCACTACCTCAAGCGGACGGGCGAGAAGGTCAAGCAGCACACGGTGATCGCCTGGCGTGACCGTGAGGAGGAGGCGCCTATCCAAGGTGAGGGCGCGCTGGCGACAGCCGTACACGCGACGGTCCGTGAGGAGGAGCCGGAACCCACCCTGGTCATGGCGCCGGTGCAGGAGCGCAGGAAGCTGCCGTGGCTCACGCTCGGCCTCGGCACCGCGCTGGTCTTCGCCATCAGCATGGCCGCGATCCTGGCCTACCAGGGCTTCGCCAAGAAGACCGTCTACGAGACGGTGACCGGCAAGACGCCACAGACCGTCGAGCACGAGAGGGCCCCGCAGAAGAAGCCCGACGACCAGGCCCCGGCCACCGACCAGCCGACCACCACCCCCACGACCGACCGGCCCAAGACGCCGACGCCGACACCCACGCCGACGCCGACCCCCACGAAGAAGCCGACCCCGACCCCCACGGAGACGGATTCGGTGGAGCCGTCCAGTGAGCCGAGCACGCCGCAGGACACGCCGCCACCGACCGAGAGCCAGGACCAGCTCGACGCCACCCCGCCGGCTGACGATCAGCCCAGCACCGACTCCAGGTAGGCGTTGGTGAACAGCCGGTCGGGGTCGAGCCGGTCGCGCAGCGCCACGAAGTCGGCGAAGCGCGGGTAGACCGTCGCCAGGTAGGAGGCGTCGCGGGTGTGCATCTTGCCCCAGTGCGGCCGGCCGCCGAGCCGCGTCATGATCTCCTCGACCCCCGCGAAGTAGGCGGGGTTCGCGGACTGCCGATAGACATGGCAGGCGATGTACGCAGAAGAGCGCCCGTAGGCCGTCGACAGCCACGCGTCGCTCGCCGGGGTCACCCGCACCTCGACCGGGAACGTGATGCGCCAGTCGCTCCGCTCGATCAGGTCCCGCGTCTCGCGCAGGGCCTGCGCGAGGTGCTCGCGCGGGATCGCGTACTCCATCTCCAGGAACTTCACCGTCCTGACCGCGGTGAAGATCTTGTAGGAGGTGTCCACGGAGGAGGAGTCGCCCAGCGTCGCCGCGCTGACCGCGTTGATGCGCGGGATCAGGTTGGGGAACCGTGCGCCGACCGCGCACGCCGCGCCGAACACCGTGTTCTCCAGGAACACGTTGTCCAGCCAGTGCTTGAAGGCCCCGGGAGGCGCGGCAGGTCCGGGGTGGCGGTTGTTGAACTTGGCCAGCCCCTCGTCGGTGTGCGGCAGCCAGAAGAAGTCCATGTGCTCGTTGTCCGAGGTCAGCGTGTCGAGCGAGTCGAGGATCGCCGACAGCCCCATCGAGCGCCGCTGGTTGTGCAGCAGGAACGCGGGCTCCACCCGCAGCGTCACCGCGGTCACGATCCCGAGCGCGCCCAGGCTCACCCGCGCCGCGTCGAACAGCTCCTCGCCCGGCTTCACCGTCACGACGGACCCGTCGGCGAGCACCATCTCCAGCGCGAGCACCTGGTCGGCCAGGCCGCCGCTGTCGCGTCCCGTGCCGTGCGTGCCGGTCGCGATCGCCCCCGCGACGGTCTGCTCGGTGATGTCGCCCATGTTGGCCAGGGCCACGCCGCGCCGGTCGAGCTCCTCGTTGAGCACCTTGAGCTGCGTGCCGGCGAGCACGGTGACCGAGGTGTCGTCCGCGGAGCGGATCCCGGTCAGCCCGGTCGGCCGCAGCATGATCCCGTCGGTCAGGGCCACCCCGGTGAAGGAGTGGCCCGTGCCGACCATGCGGACCCGCCTGCCGGTACGGCCGGCGTCGAGCACCGCGCTGACGACGTCTTCAACCGAGGACGGCGTGCGCACCTCGGCGGGGGTGCCGGACTGGTTGGCGGCCCAGTTGGTGAAATGCATGCACCCCTCCAGGAGAGCATCGTTCCGTTAAACGTGAACGATACTCACTTCTCCCATCCTTCGGGAACAGGGAAGATGTCGCCGGGCTGCAGGTTGTACTGCTTGACCAGCGTGGACACCGTCACCAGGTGGTACCCGCGCGACTGCAGCGTCCTGACGATGGACGGCATCGCGTCCACGGTCTGCTTCACCCAGTCGTGCATGAGGATGATGCCGTTCTCCTTGGCGACCTCCAGGGTCTGCTTCTTGATCTCGGCCTCGTTCTTGGTCGCCCAGTCGCGCGACCCGGCCGTCCAGAGGATCATCGGCATGCCGAACTCGGCGGCGATGTCGGACGTCTCGATGTCGGCCATGCCGTACGGCGGGCGCAGCAGCTTGGGCTCGACGCCCGCGACCTGCTTGACGATGTCCTGCGTCTTCTTGATCTCGCTGCGAATGGCCGGCGCCTCGAGAGTCGTGAAGTTGGGGTGCTTGTAGCTGTGGTTGCCGAGCTCGTGCCCCTCGACCGCCATGCGCTTGGCGAAGGCGGGGCGGGCCTTGACGTACTGGCCCTCCAGGAAGAAGGTCGCCTTCGCGTTGTACTTCTTCAGGGTGTCGAGCAGCGTGCCCGCGTACTGTCCAGGCCCGTCGTCGAAGGTGAGCGCGATGCACTTCACCTGCGTGCAGTCGACCTCCTCGACGGGCTTGGCCTGGGCCGCAGTTGGGGTCAGTGTGACGGCAACACACGCGATAGCCAGAAGTGAACTGAAATGTCGGGACATAACGCGTCTTTCGGGTGAGACAAGAGGGATCTACCGAAAGTAGCGGATCAACTCTTCGCCGGTGAAGGAGCCTCGGGAAGTCTCAGCAAACCCGAACCTGCCACACCCACCACCGCGGCCAGCAGCGCGCACGCGAGGGAGAACCCGTAGGCGTTGGACGCGCCGAACGACTCGGTCAGCCGCCCGCCCGCCCACGCCCCGATCGCCACGCCGAACCCGATCGAGGTGGAGATCCACGCCAGGCCCTCGGTCAGCAGCGACGGCGGCACCAGCCGCTCGGTCAGCGAGAACCCGGTGATCAGCGTCGGCGAGATGGCCAGCCCGGCGAAGAACAGCGAGACAGCCAGCACCCGCACGTCCCCGATGAACGCGATCGGCAGCAGCCCGACGGCGAAGACGCCGAGCGCCCGCACGAACCTCCTGCGCAGCGACACCTTCCAGTGCCTGGCACCGAACCACAGCCCGGACACCATCGACCCGCCCGCGAACGCGGCGAGCAGGAACCCGGAGATCCCCTTGACCCCGTGCTCCTCGGCGAAGGCCACCGTGATCAGGTCGACGGAGCCGAACACCGCGCCCATCGCCAGGTAGACGCACGACAGCAACGCGATGCCGGGGATGAGGATCGGGCTGCCGCCCGCGTGCCGCACCTCCTGGACGGGCGGCTGGGTACGGCGCTGCAGCGCCAGGGCGAAGGACCCGCCGACCAGGAGCACCAGCGCCACGCCGAGCCCGGCGAACGGGTTCACGGCGGTGGCGAGCACGGTGACCAGCGCGGGGCCGGTGACGAAGACGACCTCGTCGGCCACGGACTCGAAGGCGAAGGCGGTGTTCAGCTTGGGGGAGCCCGCGTAGAGGTTGGACCAGCGGGCGCGGACCATCGACCCGAGCGAGAGCGACGAGGCGCCCAGCGCGAACCCGGCGACGTACAGGGTCCAGTCGGGCAGGCCGAACCCGGCGCAGAGCATGAGCGCGGCCAGCGCCAGACCGCTGACGACGGTCAGCGGCGCGATCACGCGGGCCTGGCCGAACCGGTCGACCAGCCGCCCGGACAGCGGCGCCGCGATGGCGAACGACACGTTGGTCACGGCGGCCACGGCGCCCGCCGTGGCGTAGGAGCCGGTCAGCGAGGAGATGAGGAGGACGATCCCGATGCCGAGCATGGACATCGGCATGCGGCCGACGAACCCCGCGATCACGAACCCCTTGACGCCCGGCCTGCCGAACAACCCCCGATAAGACACAACACCAACCTTTACGTACGGACTGTCCGGACTGGAAGTGATTTTTCCCTGGCTGAGTTAACGTATCCCGGGTGTCCGCCCTTCCTTCGCCGCGCGCCCTCGTGCTGCTCCTGGCCGTCGCCGTCGTCGCGACGATCACGGTCGGCAGCCTGGCGCTCGTGCGCGGGGTCCAGGGCGAGGAGGTACGGCCGCTCAGGCGCGAGACGGCGGCGCAGACGCAGACGCAGCGGCTCGACCACCTCGCGCCGGGCACGGAGCAGGTGACCGACTTCGGCCAGGGCGGTCCCGGCATCACGCCGACGCCGCCGCGCGTGCTGGCCATCGCCGGGCAGGCCGTACCCAAGGAGACCAGGTTCGCGCTGGCCAGGCTCAAGCACGTCGAGAAGGTCATGGCCGTCGACGCGGGCGCGGTCACCGTGGCGGGCACCGGGCTCAACCTGCTGGCCGTCGACCCGTCGGAGTTCCGCTCCTGGACGCCGAAGGCGGTCGCCGACCAGCCTGCCGTGTGGAGCGCGATCGCCAGGGGCGAGCTGGTAGCCGACACCAAGGCGGCGCGCAGGCTGGGCATGGTGCTGGGCGCCGAGTACCAGGTGGACAGCGGGCCCAGGCTGCGGCTGGCGGCGTCGGCGAGGCTGGGGCTGACCGGGGTGGACGGCATCGTCAGCGTGGAGACCGGCAGGTCGCTCGGGCTGCTGCAGGGCGTGGCCGTCCTGCTGCACGGCAGGAAGGCGATCGGTACGGCAGGCGTGCGCAAGGTGCTCGGCGCCGGGGCGCAGGTGGTGTCGCTGGGCGGCGAGAGCCGTACGCCGGACAGGAAGGTGGCGGTGGTCGGGCGTCCCGACAACTACCTCGACCTGTACAAGGCGTCAGCGACCCGCTGCCCGGGGCTGTCGTGGACCGTGCTGGCGGCGATCGGGCAGGTGGAGAGCTCGCACGGGCGCAACAACGGGCCGTCGAGCGCGGGCGCGCTCGGGCCGATGCAGTTCATGCCCGCCACCTGGAAGCACTACGGGGTCGACGGCGACGGGGACGGCAAGGCCGACATCTGGAGCCCCTACGACGCCGTGCCTGGCGCGGCCAACTACCTGTGCGCCAACGGCGCCGGGCAGGGCGGCGAGAAGCTGCGCAAGTCGATCTGGTTCTACAACCACTCGTGGGACTACGTGAACAAGGTCATGGGCCTGGCCGACGCCTACGCCCGCGCGTACGCCTGACAGCAGTCGACGGCGCACTGCGGCTGGGAAGGCTCGTTCATGAGCTCGCGGATCATGTGGACGAAGCGCGGGTGGGTGCCGACCGTCGCCGCGCGTACCAGCGGCCTTCCCAGCTCGGCCGCCAGCTGCACGGCCTCGGTGTCGAGGTCGTAGACGACCTCCATGTGGTCGGAGACGAACCCGATCGGGGCCAGCACCGCAGGGGCGTCGATCGCGCGCAGGTGGTCGAGGATGTCCGGCTCCAGCCACGGCACCTGCGGCGGGCCGCTGCGCGACTGCCACACCAGGTCCCAGTCCGTACGGCCGACCGCCTCGCCCACCAGCTCCGCCGACCGCCTGAGCTGCGCCTCGTAGAGGCCGGTTCCCGGCGCGGACACGGGCACGCTGTGCGCGGTGAACACCAGGCGGGCGTCGGGCAGCTTCTCCAGCGCCTGGCCCACGTGGTCGACCATCGCGGCGACGAACCCCGGGTGGTCGCCGAAGTGGCGGAGCTTGACCAGCTGGGGGCCGCCCTCGACGGAGATGCGGGCGATGTCCTCGTAGTACTGCCTGCAGCTGGAATATCCGGCGAACGCCGAGGTGGCGAACACGGCAGCCCGCCGTACGCCGTCGTCCTTCATCCGCCGGACGACGTCCTCGCCGAACGGGTGCCAGTTGCGGTTCCCCCAGTAGACCGGCACGTCCACCACGCCGCGCAGCGCCTCCACGAGCGCCCGGTTCTGCCCGTTGATCGGGCTCACGCCGCCGAAGGCCAGGTAGTGCTCGGCCACCGCCTCCAGCCGCGCCCGCGGCACCCCGCGCCCGCGCACGACGTTCTCCAGGAACGGCATGACATCGTCAGGACCCTCTGGCCCGCCGAAAGAAAGGACCAGCAGCGCGTCGTAGCTTCCCACGCCAACCACCCTAGGGGTGCACTCACCCGGTCCACGCACCCCGTCGGCCACGTCTCGGACACGCGAGGTCAGAGGATTGTCAAGGGTGGTGGGTACGGGGTGGTCACACACGGTCGCTTGCACGGTAGGTTCGATCAGGTGAGCGCATTTAGGGACATTCGCGATTACGTAGCCATCCCGCGGGTTCTGTCGCTGAGGCTCGCCCCTGACGGGTCGAGGCTGATCAGCGCGGTTCAGTCACTGAACCCCGATGGCAAGTCGTACGGCACCGCACTGTGGGCGATCCCCGTGGACGGCGAGCCGTACCGCCTCACCAGGTCCGCCAAGGGCGAGACGGGCGCGGAGTTCACCGGATCCGGTGACGTGCTGTTCTCGAGCCGCCGCCCCGACCCCACCGTCAAGGACGCCACCGACGAGGTGCCCGCCCTGTGGCTGCTCCCGCGCGCCGGCGGCGAGGCCCGCCAGATCGCCACCAGGCCAGGCGGCATCGGCGGCGTCAAGACGGCCGGCGACGTCGTGGTCTTCTCCTCCGACGTGCTGCCGGGCGAGGAGTCCACCGAGGAGGAGCGCCGCAAGGCGCGCAAGGACGCGGGCATCAGCGCGATCCTGCACGAGTCGTACCCGGTGCGCTACTGGGACCACGACCTCGGCCCCGACCGCACCCGCCTGTTCGCCGCCACGCTCGGCGAGGACCGCCTGGAGAACGTCCGCGACCTCACCCCCGACGCCGGCGAGGCGCTCGGCAGCAACCTGACCTTCGCCGTCACCCCCGACGGCGCCACCGTGGTCGCCACCTGGACGGTGCCGCGCGAGCTCGGCGAGCAGCGCACCGACGTCGTGGCCGTCGACGTGGCGACCGGCGCCCGCAGGACGCTGTTCAGCCAGGACGGCTACGACTTCGAGGGCCCGATCGCGATCTCGCCCGACGGCACGAAGGTCGCCTGCACCCGCGCGCGCAACACCACCACCGAGATCTCCGCGCACGGCGAGATCTGGATCGGCGACCTGGCGACCGGCGAGGGCGCCGTCCGCGTGACCGACGTGTTCGCCTACGAGCTGAAGTGGGCGCCGGACGGCTCCGCCCTCTACTACGTGGCCGACCACCAGGGCCGCCGCCCGGTCTTCACGATCTCCGGGGACGCCGAGCCGGTCAGGCTCACCACCGACGACGCCGCCTACCTGGAGATCAACCCCTCCGCCGACGGCCGGTTCGTCTACGCGCTGCGCAGCGGCTACCACGGCCCGGCCACCCCGGCGCGCGTCGACGTCGCCACCGGCGAGGTCGTCGAGCTGCCCTCGCCGGGGCCCAAGCTGGACCTGCCCGGCACGCTGACCGAGATCAGCGCGACCGCCGACGACGGCCAGGAGGTGCGCGGCTGGCTCGTGCTGCCCGAGGGCGCCTCGGCGGACAACCCGGCGCCGTTCCTGCTCTGGATCCACGGCGGCCCGGTCTCCTCGTGGAACGACTGGTCGTGGCGCTGGAACCCGTGGATCATGGCCGAGCACGGCTACGCCGTACTGCTGCCCGACCCGTGCCTGTCCACCGGCTACGGCCAGCACCACATCGACCGCGGGTGGGCCGACTGGGGTCCGCGCACGCTCGCCGACCTCGACGCCATCGTCGACGTGGCCGTCGCCCTCCCGGAGATCGACGGGTCGCGCCTCGGCGCGATGGGCGGCTCGTTCGGCGGCTACATGGCCAACTGGGTCGCCGGGCACAGCGACCGCTACAAGGCGATCGTCACGCACGCCTCGCTGTGGAACCTCGACCAGTTCGCCGGGACCACCGACGCGGCCATGTACTGGCAGCGCGAGTTCGGCGCCCCCGGCTCCGAGCTGTACGACAAGCTGTCGCCGCACGCCGCGCTGGACCAGATCCGCACGCCGATGCTGGTCATCCACGGCGACAAGGACTACCGCGTGCCGATCGGCGAGGGCCTGCGGCTGTGGTGGGATTTGCAGCGCTCCGGGGTGGAGTCGAAGTTCCTCTACTTCCCCGACGAGAACCACTGGGTGCTCAAGCCGGGCAACGCCGTGGCCTGGTACGAGACGGTCCTGGCCTTCCTCGCCCAGCACGTGCTCGACCAGGAGTGGAAGCGTCCGGAGTCCGTGGCGTGACCGATTTCGTCGGACTGGCCGAGGAGATCGCCCGCGAGGCGGGCGAGATGCTCCTGGCCAAGCGGCCCGCCAACCCCGAGGTCGTGCAGACCAAGTCCAGCCCCACGGACGTGGTCACCGCGCTCGACCGGGCGTCGGAGGAGCTGATCAGGGCGCGCATCATGTCGGCGCGCCCTGAGGACCGGGTCCTGGGCGAGGAGGGCGGGGACACGCCCGGCTCGTCCGGGGTCCGGTGGATCGTCGACCCGATCGACGGGACGGTCAACTTCCTGTACGGCCTGCCGGACTGGGCGGTGTCGATCGCTGTCGAGGTGGACGGGCGGATCGTCGCGGGGGTGGTGAACGCGGTGCCCCGCGGGGAGATGTTCACCGCCGCGCTGGGGTCCGGGGCTGTGCTGAAGAAGGACGGTCTGGCGGTGGAACGGCTGCGCTGCAACAGCGGGGTGCCGCTGGGGCAGGCTCTGGTCGGCACGGGCTTCGGGTATGCGTCCGGGCGGCGTGCCGTACAGGGTGAGGTTGTCGCCGCCGTTCTGCCGCGGGTGCGTGACATCCGGCGGGGCGGGTCGTGCGCGCTGGACCTGTGCTCGGTGGCGTCCGGCCGGTTGGACGCGTATTACGAGCGTGGGGTGAACTACTGGGACTGGGCGGCCGCGGGGCTCATCGCCGGCGAGGCGGGCGCCCGCATCGGCGGCCTGCACGGGACTGCTCCGAACAGCGAGCTGACGTTGTGCGCTTCCCCGGGCCTTTTCGAAGAGCTCCACGACCTGCTGGTCCCTCTGGACCCCTTGAGAGACTGACCACCCCCCGTAGGTGGCTGAGCCCCTCCAGGGAGCACACCCCCGTAGGTGGCTGAGGTCCTTTTGAAAGGACCATGGGGCCGCGGGAAGGGTGCCGCGGGGCTGCGGGGAAGGGCGCCGGGGGCTGCGGGAACGCCGCCGCGGGACCCCACACGAAGTCCGCAGGGCCTGCTTCTAAAGGACCCCAACCCCGTGAGGGCTGTACCTCGCGAAGGGTGGGCGGCTGTCTACGGGGAGTCGCGCCGCACATGGAAACGCCCGCGACCCACAAAGAGGTCGCGGGCGTCTACGGGACGTCAGCGGGGCAAGGGCACGCCGTTGTCGACGGCCAGGCGGTGCAGGTCCTCGATCTCGGCGCTGAGCGTGTCTGCGAGGTAGTCGTCGCCGGCGGACCTGGCGTCGTCGAGACCCTTGTATGCCTGGTCGAGGCGGCGTTCGATCGTGGTCGTGAACTCGCCCATCTCACCTTCTCTCTCAGGGGGTTCGGGGCCCGGCCGTTCGCTCAGCCTGAAGAGCGCACAGGTGTTCCTCGGCACACGGCGGCGGGTGTTCATGCGGTCTACCCACGCCCCCCGACAGCTGAAACATGAGATTCCGTGTGAGATGGCTTACCGTGCGCTTATCGATGCTGTGGGCACAATGAGTCACCGACTTGAGGAGTAGCTGTGCGGGTGCTGGTGGTCGAGGACGAGCGGGTGCTCGCCGACGCGATCGCGACCGGTCTGCGCCGTGAGGCGATGGCCGTGGACGTGGCCTACGACGGCGGCGCAGCTCTGGAGAAGACGTCCTACATCGACTACGACGTCATCGTCCTGGATCGCGACCTCCCCGTCGTGCACGGGGACGAGGTGTGCCGCAAGCTGATCGACCAGCGCACGGCGTCGCGGATCATCATGCTGACCGCCTCTGGCGACGTGGACGACAAGGTGGAGGGTCTCGGCCTGGGCGCCGACGACTACCTGGCGAAGCCGTTCGTCTTCATCGAGCTGGTCGCCCGCGTGCGCGCCCTGGGCCGCCGCTCCGCGCCCGCGCTGCCGCCGGTCCTGGACCGCGGCGGCATCAAGCTCGACCCGGGCAAGCGCCTGGTCGAGCGGGACGGCAAGGAGATCATCCTCACCAAGAAGGAGTTCGCGGTCCTGGAGGAGCTGATGCGCGCCGAGGGCGCCGTCGTCAGCCAGGAGGACCTGCTGGACAAGGCGTGGGACGAGAACATCGACCCGTTCACCAACGTGGTGCGGGTGACGATGATGACGTTGCGCAAGAAGCTGGGCGACCCGCAGGTGATCGAGACGGTGCCCGGAGTTGGGTACAAGTTGTGAGTGAACAGCCCGCGCGCGAGCCGGTTCCGACCCACCCGATGATCAGCCCGCATTCGGAGCGCAAGACGGTAAGGCCCCAGGCCCCGCCGCCCAAGGGGCCGCCCGCCTGGGACGGCCCGCCGCCGCCCATCCACCCCGCTCCCGAGATGAAGGCGATCGACCGGGTGAAGGGGCTGGCCGGGCGGGTCAGCATCCGCTGGCGGCTGACGGCCACGTACGGCGCGCTGTTCTTCGCCGCCGGGGCGATGCTGCTGGTCGTCATGTACACGGTGGTCGGTTCCGCGGTGAACTACGCCTGGCCGAACCTCAACATCGACGACCTGGAACCGCTGGAGTACGCCAAGGTCCAGCGCGTCTGGAGCGACGCCGAGCACGCGGCGGTCGAGCGCGCCCGCGACGCGTTGTTCAACAGCTCGCTGCTCGCCCTGCTCGGCGTGGGCATCTTCGCCCTGATCCTCGGCTACTTCGTCGCCGACCGCGCGCTCAAGCCGGTCGCCAAGATGACCGCCACGGCGCGCAAGCTGTCCGAGAGTACCCTGGCGCACCAGCGCATCGACCTCCAGGGCCCTGACGACGAGCTGAAGGAGCTGGCCGACACCTTCGACGCCATGCTGACCAGGCTCAACGTGGCCTTCGACACCCAGCGCCGGTTCGTCGCCAACGCCTCGCACGAGCTGCGCACGCCGCTCACCATCAACAGGACGGTCCTGGAGATCGCCCTGGGCGATCCCGAGGCGTCGCCCGACCTGAAGGCGCTGGGCCGTACCCTCCTGGAAGTCAACGCACGCAACGAGAAGCTCATCGAGGGCCTGCTGCTGCTGGCGCGCAGCGAGCGGGAGCTGGCCGTGCGCAAGCCCGTGGACGTCAGGGACGTCGCGGAGACCGCTGTGGAGCAGGTTGCACCGTTCGCACAGGAGAGTGGCGTCACGGTCACTACGGAGCTGCAGAACGCCCCCACAGTGGGCGATCCGGTGCTTCTGGAGCGCTCGATCGGCAACCTGCTGGAGAACGCCGTCAAATACAACGTCCCCGAAAACGGAAAAGTCTGGATCCGCACGGGAATGGTGGACGGGGCTTTGGTTGTTCAGGTGGCCAACACAGGGCAACATGTGCCGGCGTACGAGGTGAACAGCCTGTTCGAGCCGTTCAGGAGGCTCCACGCGGACCGCGTGGACTCCGCGAAGGGGTCGGGTCTGGGTCTGTCCATCGTCCGTGCGGTGGTGCAGGCCCACGGCGGAAACGTGACCGCCGTACCGCGTGACGGCGGCGGACTTGTCGTGACCATTCGGCTTCCCGGACGTTGATCCGGCGTGTTGATCCGGCACGGGAGTCTCGTTCGCGCCGTACATGTGGTTGGATGTGCCGTCGAACACGGTGGCGCATGACGCCAATGCTGTGGTTTTCGCCATATTTGGCTAACCAGAGCTGTTGGCAGCAGGCCCTGGCGTGTAGGGAGGTTCAGCGACCGTTCCCGCGGGGTACCGATGCAAAAATCTCCCGGTGGGAAACGGGCACAAGTTGAGCCTCTCAGACGTTAGAGAACGCGCATATAGATGAGGGGGATGGAGTAAGCACAATGGCAACCGACTACGACAGCCCGCGCAAGACCGATGACGACCTGGGGGAGGACAGCCTCCAGGAACTCCAGGCGCGGCGCACCGACAAGTCGTCCGGCAGCATCGACATCGACGAGACCGACCTGGCAGAGTCGCTGGAGCTTCCCGGCGCCGACCTGTCGAACGAAGAACTCTCCCTGAGGGTGATTCCGCGCCAGGCGGACGAGTTCACCTGTTCGCGGTGCTTCCTGGTGCACCACCGCAGCCAGCTCGCCTCCGAGAGGAACGGCCAGCAGGTCTGCCGGGAGTGCGCCGCCTGAGAAGGAGGCTCCGCATGTCAGCACAGAAGGACGACGGCAAAGAGATCGCCCCCACTTCCTCCGAGGAGGAAGTAGGCGAGCTCGTGGGCAGGCTCACCACACCGGGTGAGCTCGACGGCGCCGAGCGGCGGAGGCTGCTCGGACGCCTTGCCCGATCGCTGAGCGCCGGGGCCAGGAAGGCGCGCCAGTCCGGCGTGGGCCGCGGCCGCTGGCTTGCCGACGTCTTCCTGAACATCGCGCCACGCATTCCGATCAGAGACCTGGCAACCCTCTCGGAGCACCATCACGGGCTCCTCGGCGAACAGCTGGCCGACGATCTGGTGCGTACCGCGCAGAAGGCAACGATGACCGTGGGCGCCATCGGTGGGGCGCTCGCAGCGGCGGAGTTCGCCGCACCACCCCTCCTCCTCTCCGCTCCGGCCCAGCTCGTCGCAGAGACCATCGTCGTGGCGGCCATCGAGGTCAAGCTCCTGGCCGAGCTCCACGAGGTGTACGGCGTGCGGATCGAGGGCACGGGCACCCAGCGCGCCGTGGCCTTCACCGTCGCCTGGTCCAGGCAGCGGGGCGTCGACCCGGTGACGACGTCCGTCACCCTGGCGCTGGGCGCGGCAGCCAAGACGGCGCTGCGCAACCGGCTCATGAAGACCCTCGGCAGGCACCTGACCACGCTCGGCCCGTTCCTCACGGGAGCGGTCGCTGGCGGGGCGCTGAACAGGGCCGCCACCAAGAAGCTCGGCGAAGCCGTACGCAACGACCTGCGCGGCAAGCGCCCCCTCCCGCCCGCTCCGGTAAGAGGAGAGCTCGGCTCGGGCTAGACGCGCAGTCCGTCGAAGGCGAGCTTGACGATCGCGTCGGCCAGCTCGGTCGCGCTGGTGGGCCGCGTGGGGCGGTACCACTCGGTGATCGAGTTCACCGTGCCGAACAGCAGCCTGGTGACCAGCGCCGGGTCGAGGTCCGGGCGGATGTCGCCGTCCGCCGACGCCTCCTTCACCAGCGTGCTGACGAACCGGTCGAACTCCCTGCGCCGGTCCAGCGCGCGTAACTCGGTCCCGCTGTTGCCGCGCACCCGCAGGAGCAGCGTCACGTACGGCAGGCGGTCGACGAGGATGGCGACGCTCTGCCGTACCACCCACTCGAGCCGGTCGATGGCCCGCCCCTCCGCCGCCCGCGGGTCGGCGATGGTGGCGAACAGCCCGTCCAAGGCGCGGTCGAGCGCCCGCGACAGCAGCTCCTCCTTGCCGGGCACGTGGTAGTAGATGGCCGACTTGGTCACGCCCAGCGCCCGCGCCAGGTCCTCCATGCTCGTCCCGTCGTAGCCGCGCTCGATGAACACCGACACCGCGGTGTGCAGCACCGACTCGGGGTCGTGCGGCCGTCGCTTCACGGTCGCCGGTCCATGACGCGCTTGAGCTTGCCGACCGAGCGCTCCAGCGACTCGGGGTCGACGACCGTCACCTGGACGCTCACCCCGACCGTGTCCTTGACCGCCTTGCGCAGGAAGGCGGCCGCCTCGGCGCGGGACTCGAAGCCGGGCCGGGCCTCGACGACGACGGTCATCTCGTCCAGCCGCGCGGGCCGGGTCAGGTGGAGCTGGAAGTGCGGGGACAGGCCGGGCGTGCGCAGGACGAGCTCCTCGATCTGGGTGGGGAAGACGTTCACGCCGCGCAGGATGATCATGTCGTCGGTGCGACCCGTGACCTTCTCCATGCGGCGGTAGGCGGGCCTGGCCGTACCGGGCAGCAGGCGGGTCAGGTCGCGCGTGCGGTAGCGGACGACCGGCATGGCCTGCTTGGTGAGTGAGGTGAAGACCAGCTCGCCCGCCTCGGCCGGCTCGCCGGTGAACGGGTCGACGGTCTCGGGGTAGAAGTGGTCCTCCCAGACGTGCAGGCCGTCCTTGGTCTCCACGCACTCCTGCGCCACCCCCGGTCCGATCACCTCGGACAGGCCGTAGATGTCGACGGCGTCGATGGCGAAGCGCTCCTCGATCTCGGTGCGCATCTCCTCGGTCCAGGGCTCGGCGCCGAAGATCCCGACCCGCAGCGACGTCGAGCGCGGGTCGATGCCCTGGGCCTCGAACTCGTCCAGCAGGGCCAGCATGTACGACGGGGTCACCATGATGACCTCGGGACGGAAGTCGGTGATCAGCTGAACCTGGCGCGGCGTCATCCCGCCGGAGACCGGCACCACCGTGCAACCCAGCCGCTCGGCGCCGTAGTGGGCCCCCAGGCCGCCGGTGAACAGACCGTAGCCGTAGGCCACGTGGACGACGTCGCCGGGGCGCCCGCCCGCTGCGGCGATCGAGCGGGCCATGACGTCGGCCCACAGGTCGATGTCCGCCTTGGTGTAGCCGACGACGGTGGGCTTGCCCGTGGTGCCGCTGGAGGCGTGCACGCGCACCACCTCGGTGCGCGGGACGGCGAACATGCCGAAGGGGTAGTTGTCGCGCAGGTCCTGCTTGGTGGTGAACGGGTAGTGGCGCAGGTCGTCGAGCGACTTGCAGTCGTTCGGATGGACGCCGGTCTCGTCGAACCTCGCCCGGTAGAAGGGGACGTTGGAGTAGGCGTGGTGCAGCGACCACTGGAGGCGTTCCAGCTGCAGCGCCATGAGCTCGTCGCGCGAGGTCATCTCAGCTCCCTGCTGCGGCCGCGGAACTCGGCCACCACGCCGCCGTCCTGGTCGGTCACGGTCACGTCGTAGACGCCGCTCCTGCCGTACCTGACCCGCTCGACGGCCGTCGCGGTCAGCACGTCGCCCTCGCGGGCCGCGGCGACGAACGTGACGTCGGCCCCCGCTGCCACGGTCGGCGGGTTGCCCGCGTTGCATGCGTAGGCGAACGCGGTGTCGGCCAGGAGGAACACGTAGCCGCCGTGGCAGAGCGCGTGCCCGTTGATCATCTGGGCGGTCACTGCCATCCGGCATTCCGCCCGCCCTTGGGCAAAGCCCAGGACGGTGATGCCCAAAGACTTGGAAGCCGTGTCGGCAGCCTCCATGCGGCGCACGTTGTCCAACGGAAGTCTCCCTTGTCAACTGACCGAATGTTCGGTAAACCTCTCAACGTCCGGCGGAACCTGTCAAGGCGGGAGCGAACCCGACGCAGTGAGCGGAGTGGACCCGCGACGAAGGAGTGGGGCCGCGAAGCGAATGAGGAGGGTGAGCGACCAATAGGTAGGGAGTTTGCCTGTGTTCGAGCAACATCGAGACACCTTGGACAGCGCCGTAAAGGCGATCGCTGAGCGCGCCTACTGGAGCGCCTATCCCGAGTCGCCGAGCCCCCGCGTGTACGGTGAGGGCGCGGCAGAACAGGGCAGGGAGGCGTTCGAGTCCTACCTGGGCAAGCCGTTCCCCACCGACCAGCCGGGCAACGGCGCGTGGATCGGGGCCGAACGCTCGCCGTACGGCATCGAGCTCGGGGTCACCTACCCGCCCGCCTCGGCCGGCGAGCTGGTCTCCGCCGCCAGGGCCGCGCTGCCCGCCTGGCGCGACGCGGGACCGCTGGCCCGCGCGCTGACCTGCGTGGAGATCGTCAACCGGATCAACAAGCGCAGCTTCGAGCTGGCCGGAGCCGTCCAGCACACCACCGGGCAGGCCTTCGTCATGGCCTTCCAGGCCGGTGGCCCGCACGCGCAGGACCGCGCCCTGGAGGCCATCGCGTACGGCTACGCCGCCATGACGGCTGCCGCCGGGCACGCGCGCTGGGAGAAGCCCGCCAAGGGCGACCCGCTGGTGATGGAGAAGACGTTCACCGTCGTGCCGCGCGGCGTGGCCGTGGTGATCGGCTGCAACACCTTCCCGACCTGGAACGCCTACCCCGGCCTGTTCGCCTCGCTGGTCACCGGCAACCCGGTCATCGTCAAGCCGCACCCGGGCGCGATCCTGCCGCTGGCCATCACCGTGCAGATCGCCCGCACCGTGCTGGCCGAGGCGGGCTTCGACCCCGCGCTGGTCCAGCTCGCCGCCGAGGAGGGCCAGGGGCTGGCCACCGACCTGGCGACCCACCCGGACGTGCGCATCGTCGACTTCACCGGCTCCACGGAGTACGGCGACTGGCTGGAGGCCAACGCCCGCCAGGCGCTCGTGCACACCGAGAAGGCCGGGGTGAACACGATCGTCGTCGACTCCACGGACTCCTTCAAGGGCATGCTGGGCAACCTGGCCTTCTCCCTGTCGCTCTACAGCGGGCAGATGTGCACGGCACCGCAGAACATCCTCATCCCCGAGGGCGGCATCGAGACCGACGAGGGGCACAAGAGCTTCGACGAGGTCGTGCAGGGCATAGCGGGCGGGGTGTCGCGGCTGCTCGGCGACGACGCCAGGGCCGTGGAGCTGACCGGCGCGATCGTCAGCGCGGACGTGCTGGCGCGGGTGGAGGGCGCGCCGTCGCTGGGCGAGGTGGTGCTGGAGTCGCGCGCGCTCAAGCATCCCGCCTTCACCGACGCCGTGGTCCGTACCCCGGTGATCGTCAAGCTGGACGCGGCGCAGGAGGACGTCTACGGGCGCGAGCACTTCGGCCCCATCGCCTTCGTCGTCGCCACCGCGTCCACCGGCGACAGCCTCGACGTGCTGCGCAGGACCATCGGGCGGCGCGGCGCGCTCACCGCGGCCGTCTACTCCACGTCGGAGGAGGTGCTGCGGGCCGCCGAGCGGGCAGCCGTCGACGCGGGCGTCAACCTGTCGTGCAACCTGACCGGCGGGGTGTTCGTCAACCAGTCGGCCGCGTTCAGCGACTACCACGGCACCGGCGCCAATCCGGCGGCCACCGCCTCGCTCACCGACCCCGGCTACGTGGCCGGCCGCTTCTACCTCGTGCAGTCCCGCCGCCCGGCATGAACACGCTGCGGATCGCCGCCCAGGACGACCGGGTGGTGGTGCGGCTGCACAGGCCGGAGGCGCGCAACGCGATCAACGCGGAGATGGTCGCGGAGCTGCACACGGTGTGCGACCTGCTGGAGCGGCAGCCCAAGCCGCTCCTGCTCACCGGCGGCGACGGGTTCTTCGCCGCCGGCGCCGACATCGCCGAGCTCCTGGAACGGCGGCGCGACCACGCGCTGCGCGGCATCAACAGCACGCTGTTCGAACGCATCAGGCGGCTGCCGATGCCGACGATCGCCGCCGTCGACGGCTACGCGCTGGGCGGCGGGGCCGAGCTGGCCTACGCCTGCGACATCCGCATCGCCAGCACCAGCGCGGTCTTCGGCAACCCGGAGCCCTCGCTGGGCATCATCCCCGGCGCCGGGGCGTGCTGGCGGCTGAAGGAGCTCGTCGGCGAGCCGCTCGCCAAGATGGTCCTGCTCGCCGGCCACCGCATCGACTCCGACGAGGCGCTGCGCGCCCGGCTGGTGGCCGAGGTGCACGGCCCGGCCGACCTGGAGGCGGCGGGGCACCGGCTGATCGACGGCATGACCCGCATGTCGCCCGCCGCGCTGCGGCTCACCAAGCTCGTCCTCGACAGCCCGGCCGGGGCCCACCCGGTGACGGACCACCTGGCGCAGGCGATCCTGTTCGAGGACCCGGACAAGGAGGCACGCATGCGAAAGTTCCTGGAGCGGTGAAGGTCGCGGTCATCGGCGGCGGGCGGATGGGCGCGGGCATCGCGCAGGTCTTCCTGGCCAAGGGCGCGCACGTCACCGTGCGGGAGCCGGAGGAGGACGCGGCGCGCGAGCGGATCGAGCGCGGGCTGCGCATCGCCGCGGGCAAGGGCGGGCTCTCGGTGGACCAGGCGCTGGCCAGGCTGGAGCTGGGCGAGGTGCCCGGCGACGCTGAGCTGGTCGTCGAGGCGGTGCCCGAGGACCCGGCGCTGAAGGTCCGGGTGCTGGCCGAGGCGGAGAAGCGGGTGGGCGCGGACGCGGTCCTGGCCACCAACACCAGCTCGCTGTCGGTCGCCGAGCTGTCGGCCGGGCTGCGGCGGCCCGAGCGGTTCGTCGGCATGCACTTCTTCAACCCGGTGCCCGTGCAGAAGCTGGTGGAGATCGTCGTCACCCCGGCCACGGCGGTCCTGCCGCTCGTGCGCGGGTACGTGGAGCTGCTCGGCAAGACCGGGGTGGTGATCAACGACTCGCCCGGCTTCGCCACGAGCCGCCTGGGCGTGCTCCTCGGGCTGGAGGCGATCCGCATGGTCGAGGAGGGCGTCGCCGCGCCGGAGGACATCGACACGGCCATGACGCTCGGCTACGGCTACCCGATGGGACCGCTGAAGCTCGGCGACCTCGTGGGTCTCGACGTACGGCTGGCCATCGCCGACTACCTGCACCACAAGCTCGGCCCCAGGTTCGAGCCGCCGCGGCTGCTCAGGGAGATGGTCGCCAGGGGAGAGCTGGGCAGGAAGAGCAGGAAGGGGTTCTACGCATGGTGAAACCGTTCGCGTCCTCAGCGGACCTGGCCGACAAGAAACGGTCGCTCGAAACCCTCGCGGACGGCGTCCACGCGCTCACCGCCGAGGGCGACCCCAACGTGGGCGCGATCGAGGGCGAGGACTTCCTGGTCTGCTTCGAGGCGCTCGCCACCCCGGTGGCGGCCCGCGACTGGCTCACCATGCTACGAAAAATCACCACTAAGCCGGTCAAGTATCTGGTGTTGTCGCACTACCACGCGGTCCGCGTCCTGGGCGCGTCGGCGTTCGACGCCGAGGTGATCGTGGCGCACGAGCGGACCAGGGAGCTGATCGCCGAGCGCGGCATGCAGGACTGGGCCAGCGAGTACGGCAGGATGCCCAGGCTGTTCCGCGAACCCGAGTCGATCCCCGGCCTCACCTGGCCCACCGCGACCTTCAGCGACCGGTTCACCATCGACCTCGGCGGCGACCGCGGCGACCTCGTCCTGCAATACTGCGGCCGCGGCCACACCGAGGGCGACCTGGTCGCCTGGCTGCCCCAGCAGAAGATCCTTTTCGCCGGCGACCTCGTCGAGTCGCAGGCCGCCCTCTACACCGGCGACGCCTTCCACCGCGAGTGGTCCACGGCCACGCTCGACCGGGTCGCGTCCCTGGGCGCGGAGACGCTGGTCGGCGGCAGGGGAGCGGTGGCGAGGGGCAAGGCGGAGGTCGAGGCGGCCATCGCGCTCACCCGCGACTTCCTGGCCGTGATGATCGCCGAGGTCACCGCGAGCCGCACGCTGAAGGAGGCCTTCGACCGCACGCACGCCGCCCTCGCTCCCCGGTTCGGCAGCTGGCCGATCTTCGAGCACTGCCTGCCGTTCAACGTCTCGCGGCTGTGGGACGAGGCGCACGGGGTCGAGCGCCCGGCCATCTGGACGGCCGAAAGGGACAGGCAGGTATGGGCCGCCCTGCAGTCATAGTCGTCGGGGCGGGTCCTGTCGGTCAGACCGCGGCGCTGGCGCTGGCTCGCTGGGGCGTGCGCGTGCTGCTGCTCGACCGGCTCCCCGCGCGCTCCGCTGAGGGGTCCCGCTCGATCTGCCAGCAGCGCGACGTGATCGACCTGTGGGCGGCGCTCGGCGCGCCGCAGGTGGTCGAGGAGGGGCTGACCTGGACGACGGCGCGCACCTACTACCGCGACAGGGAGCTGTTCTCCTGGCGGTTCGAGGAGAGCGGGCCGCTGCCGCCGTTCGTCAACCTGTCCCAGGCGCGCACCGAGGAGCTCCTGGACGCGGCCATCGCGGCCCAGCCGCTGATCGAGGTGCGCTGGGACCACGAGGTGACCCGGCTGGAGCAGGACGACGACGGCGTGACCGTCCGCTGCGGCGACCGGGTGCTGCGCGCCCCCTACGTGCTGGCCTGCGCCGGTCCGCGCGGCCAGGGCATCCGGCGGGACCTGGGGGTCACCTTCGACGGGGAGAGCGTCGAGGAGCGGTTCCTCATCTGCGACATCCGTGCCGACCTGCCGGGGTGGGAGCACGAGCGGCGCTTCTACTTCGATCCCGCGTGGAATCCGGGGCGTCAGGTGCTCATCCACCCGTGCCCGGGGTCGACGTTCCGTATCGACTGGCAGGTCCCGCCGGACTACGAGGCCTCACCAGAGGATATTTCCCGCAAGGTGCGGCAGATCATCGGGGAGCGCCCCTACGAGCTGCTGTGGCAGTCGGTCTACCAGTTCCACTCCAGGATCGCCTCCAGGATGCGGGTCGGGCGGGTGCTCCTGGCGGGCGACTGCGCGCACCTGGTCGCGCCCTTCGGCGCGCGCGGGCTCAACTCCGGCGTCCCCGACGCCGAGAACGCCGCATGGAAGCTGGCCTTCGTGCTGAACGGCTGGGCGCCGCCCGCGCTCCTGGAGACCTACCACGACGAACGGCACGCGGCGGCGCGGGAGAACCTGGCGGTCGTGGCGGACACGATGCGCTTCCTCGTGCCCGACGGCGAGGACGGGTGGAAGCGGCGGCGCGACATCCTGGAGCGCGGGTCGGCGGCGGAGGTCGACTCCGGCAGGTTCGCCGAGCCGTACTGGTATGTGGACTCGCCCCTGACCACCCCGTCACCCGAGCGGATCTTCGCCGGGCGGCCGCCGAAGGGGGCGAACCCCCCTCCGGTACCCGGCGTGATCATGCCGGACCTGGAGATTCCGGGCGGTCGTTTGCGAGAACTTTGCCGGTCGGGATTCCTGGTCTTGTTGGGCGAAATGCTCGATTCGCGTTTGTTTGCGCAGGTCTTGGGCAAGGTCACTACGGCGCCGCTCGCCGTACGCGAGCTCGCGGACCTTGTGGAGCCCCAGGAGGCATGGCTGATCCGCCCCGACGCCCACATCGCCGCGATCATCCCCCGCGCGGGGACCGGTACGGTGGCGGCCGCTGTGAGTCGCGCCCTGCGGCTCTCGTAAGCTGAGCCGTAGGAGGACGTTAGCCGTGACTGCCCGAAGCTCGTTTGTCACCGTGGCCAACCGCTTGCCGGTGGACCGCAGGATCGAGCCCGACGGCACCTCGTCATGGCGGCGCAGCCCAGGCGGCCTGGTCACCGCGATCGCCCCGATCATGCAGCGCAGGCACGGCGCCTGGCTCGGCTGGCACGGCGCGGCCGACGAGGAGCTGGAGCCGCTGGAGCTCGACGGCATGAGCCTGGTGCCCGTCCCGCTGTCCAGTGAGGACGTCGAGCTCTACTACGAGGGTTTCTCCAACGCCACGCTGTGGCCGCTCTACCACGACGTGGTCGCGCCGCCGGTGTTCGACCGGGCGATGTGGGACTCCTACAAGGCGCTCAACCAGCGGTTCGCCGAGGCGGCAGCGCAGGTGGCCGACGAGAACGCCGTGGTGTGGGTGCAGGACTACCAGCTGCAGCTCGTGCCAGCGATGCTCCGCGCGCTCAGGCCCGACCTGCGGATCGGGTTCTTCCTGCACATCCCGTTCCCGCCCGTGGAGCTGTTCTGGCGGCTGCCGTGGCGCAGGGAGATCGTCGAGGGGCTGCTCGGGGCCGACCTGGTCGGCTTCCAGCGGCCCGGCGGGGCCTCCAACTTCATCCGGCTGTGCCGCAGGCTGCTCGGCCTGCCGTACAAGGGGAACGAGATCTACGTCGACGACCGTACGGTCACCGCGCAGGCCTTCCCCATCTCCATCGACTTCACCGAGCTCGACTCCATGGTCCGCGAGCCGGAGATCATGGCCCGTGCCAAGGAGATCAGGGCCGAGATCGGCGACCCGGAGCACATGCTGCTCGGCGTCGACCGGCTCGACTACACCAAGGGCATCGGCCAGCGCCTGGAGGCGTTCGGCGAGCTGCTCGACGAGGGGCGCATCCAGCCGGGCGAGGCCGTGTTCGTGCAGATCGCCACGCCCAGCAGGGAGCGGGTGGAGGAATACCGTCGGCTGCGCGACGACATCGAGCTGCAGGTCGGGCGGATCAACGGCGAGCACGGGATCCTGGGCCAGGCGCCGGTGCAGTATTTCCACCAGTCCTACGACCGGCGCGAGCTGGCCGCGCTCTACCTGGCGGCCGACGTCATGGTCGTCACGCCGCTGCGCGACGGGATGAACCTGGTGGCCAAGGAGTACGTCGCGTGCAGGCACGACCTGCGCGGGGCGCTGGTGCTCAGCGAGTTCGCCGGGGCGGCGGACGAGCTGCGCCAGTCATACCTGGTCAACCCGTACGACGTGGAGGGGCTCAAGCGGCAGATGCTGACCGCGATGCGTGCCACGCCGCACGAGGTGGCCAGGCGGATGCGCGCGTTGCGCCGCCGGGTCTCCACGCACGACGTGGACCGCTGGGCCAGCGACTTCCTCACGGCTTTGGAGTCTTGAGCGCCTTCCAGGCGTTGTAGCGCTTCTTGGCCGTCTTGTTGACGACGATCTGGGCGACGGACATGCCGACGCCCATGACCACCGCGTAGCCGATGGCCTCGGCCATGCTCACCTCGTCGGACTCGGAGTCGACCGGCGCCTCCTTGCCCGTCGCCTTGACCCACACGATGCCAAGGAGCTTCCTGGCTCCCCACGCCGTCACCAGACCGATGAGACCGCCGATGACCCGCCAAGCGATATCGGGCTTGTCGTCCGCCATGTCCATACCTCCCTTGCGACGCTTCGCGCCGCGGCTCGCTCGCTTGGACCCGGTGTCTTCCCTCGTCGCTCCGGTCGCTTCGCTCCCTGCGCTCCTCAGTCCAGACACCGGCGCTCCCTCGCGGCCCTTTCAGCTCCGTAACGAAAACCCTATTCCCTGCGGATACGAGTGGATGCAACGCCGTACCATAAGGAGGCATGACTCACCAGCGAACCGGCCATGCGCCCATGCCCGAGAAACCGACTCTCGATGGCTTGGAGCAGGTATGGGTAGCCCGCTGGGAAGAAGAGGGCACCTACCGGTTCGACCGGACCCGTGAGCGCGCCGAGGTCTACTCCATCGACACGCCGCCGCCGACCGTCTCCGGCTCCCTCCACGTGGGCCACTGCTTCTCCTACACCCACACCGACATCATGGCCCGCTACAAGCGCATGTCGGGTTTCGAGGTCTTCTACCCCATCGGCTGGGACGACAACGGCCTGCCCACCGAGCGCCGGGTGCAGAACGTGTACGGCGTGCGCGGCGACGCCTCGCTGCCCTACGACCCGTCGTTCACGCCGCCCGACAAGCCGGGCAAGCGGGAGGTCCCGGTCTCGCGGCGCAACTTCGTCGAGCTGTGCCACCAGCTGACCGCCGTCGACGAGCAGGCCTTCGAGGACCTGTGGAAGCGCATGGGCCTCTCGGTCGACTGGTCGCTGCTCTACACCACGATCAGCGACCGCTCCCGCGCGGTCTCCCAGCGCGCGTTCCTGCGCAACCTGGCCCGCGGCGAGGCCTACCGGGCGGAGGCGCCGACCCTGTGGGACGTCACCGACCGTACGGCTGTCGCCCAGGCGGAGCTCGAAGACCGCGAATGGCCGGGAGCGTTCCACCGCATCTCCTTCTACGGCGACGCGGGGCCGGTGTGGATCGAGACCACCAGGCCCGAGCTCATCCCCGCCTGCGTGGCGCTGGTCGCCCACCCGGACGACGAGCGCTACAAGCCGCTGTTCGGCACGACCGTGCTGACGCCGCTGTTCGGCGTCGAGGTGCCGATCCTCGCCCACCACCTGGCCGAGATGGACAAGGGCTCGGGCATCGCGATGATCTGCACCTTCGGCGACCTCACCGACGTCATCTGGTGGCGCGAGCTCAACCTGCCGACCCGCTCGATCGTCGGGTGGGACGGCAGGCTGCTGCCCGAGCCGCCGGAGGGCGTGGACGGCGAGCCGTACAAGGAACTGGCGGGGAAGACCGTGCACAGCGCCCGCGAGCGGATCGTGGAGTTGCTGCGCGAGTCGGGCGACCTGGACGGCGAGCCCAGGCCGGTGCAGCGCACGGTGAAGTTCTACGAGCGCGGCGACCGGCCGCTCGAGATCGTCACCACCCGGCAGTGGTACATACGCAACGGCGGCCGCGACGAGGCTCTGCGCGCCAGGCTGCTGGAGCGGGGCAGGGAGCTCACCTGGCACCCGGCCTTCATGCGCACCCGCTACGACAACTGGGTGGAAGGGCTGAACGGCGACTGGCTCGTCTCCCGCCAGCGGTTCTACGGCGTGCCGTTCCCCGTCTGGTACAAGCTGGACGGCTCGGACGAGCTGATCCTGCCCGACGAGGACCAACTGCCGATCGACCCCTCCTCCGACGTGCCGCCCGGCTACACCGAGGACCAGCGCGGGGTCCTCTTCGCCGCGGACACCGACGTCATGGACACCTGGGCCACCTCCTCGCTCACCCCGCAGATCGCCGGGCAGTGGGGGACCGACCTGTTCGACCGGGTCTACCCCATGGACCTGCGCGCGCAGTCGCACGAGATCATCCGCACCTGGCTGTTCTCCACGGTGACCCGCTCGCACCTGGAGGCCGACGTCCTGCCGTGGAAGGACGTCGCGCTGTCCGGCTGGGTGCTCGACCCCGACCGCAAGAAGATGTCCAAGTCGAAGGGCAACGTCGTCACCCCGATGGCGCTGCTGGAGCAGCACGGCTCGGACGCGGTGCGCTACTGGTCGGCCAACGGCCGCTACGGCGTCGACACCGCCTTCGACGCCGGGCAGCTCAAGGTGGGCCGCCGCCTGGCCATCAAGATCCTCAACGCCTCGAAGTTCGTGCTCTCCATGGGCGCGGACTCCGGCGAGGTCACCGAGGCGGTCGACCGGTCGATGCTGGCCGCGCTCGCCGCGACCGTCCGCGAGGCGACCGCAGCGATGGACGGTTACGACCACACCCGGGCGATCGAGGTGATCGAGCGCTTCTTCTGGGCGTTCTGCGACGACTACCTGGAGCTGGTCAAGGCGCGCGCCTACGACTCGTCTCCCGCTGCCGCCTCGGCGCACGCGGCGCTGCGTGAGGCGCTCGACGTGCAGTTGCGGCTGTTCGCGCCGTTCCTGCCGTTCGTGACCGAAGAGGTGTGGTCGTGGTGGCGCGAGGGCTCCGTCCACCGCGCCCCCTGGCCGTCCCTTCCCGCGGGCGACGGCGACCCGGCGGTGCTGGCGGTGGCGACCGACGTGCTCGGCCGCATACGCAAGGCCAAGTCGGAGGCCAAGCTGTCGATGCGGGCCGAGGTGTCTCGGCTGACGGTGTCCGGGCCGGAGCACGAGCTCGTACGGCTGGCGCAGGACGACCTGTGCGGGGCGGGCAACGTCGAGGAGTTCGTCCTCGAACCCGGCGAGACCCTCACGGTCGAGGTCACCCTCGACTGATCCTCAACACGGGCTCAACAACGGCGGTTCTAGCGTGCTGCCTGTCTTCGATCCTCCTTGGAAAGGACAGGCAGCATGCGCATTCTCGGAGCGGCACTCGCGATCGCCGCGCTCCCTCTCGTCCACAGCCCGGCCCCGGCCGCCGCCGCGGCGTCGGCCTGCGTGCGGCCGCCCACGCGGAACGTCGACCACGGCTCCGGCGTGATGAAGGGGTCGTTCAACCTCAAGGCCGGGCCGTACGCGGGCGGGTCCTGCGCGGTCGTCACCAGGCTGAGCGCCGGGCAGGTGCTCTACTTCCAGTGCTGGGTCAAGAACAGGCGCGGCAACATGTGGGTCTACGCGCGGGTGAAGGGCACGGGCACGATGGGCTGGATGTCCGTCGACAACCTGCGCGACATCCGCGACACCGGCTACGACCGCTGCCCGAGGGAGAACACCCGCGTCTAGCGGCCCGGATCCCGGTGCATGGCGAAGAACAGGGAGAACGGGGTGCCGTCCGGCGACGGCGGCCGGGCGGCGATCTCGTCGAACAGCACCGTCAGGCGCGCGACGAGCTCCTCGCGGTCGCGGTCGTTCAGCCGCGGCCCCAGCCGCCACAGAAGGGCATCCTCCACGTCGGTGAGCTTGATCTCCTCCAGGAAGGCGTCGAGCAGCGCCTGGGCCCCGCCACGCACCCCGCTCTCGTGGATGTCCATCTCCCACGACTTGCCCGTCGACCGGTAGGGGATCTCCGTCGAGCCGCGCGGCCCCTTGCGGCTGGCCTCCGCCACGAGGAAGCCGGTGTCGACCAGCTTGCGGACGTGGTGGAGCACGGTCGCCGGGTTGGCGCCGAGCTTTCCGGCGATCTCCTTGTTGGTCAGCGACTCGTCCAGGCACAGGCGCAGGATGCGCACGCGTACGCCGGAGGCCAGCGCGCGCGCCTCCTCCTCGGTGGCCGGACGGCGATGGGTCGTCACCACGCCAACTCTACAACCGATTGACTAATCCCAATCGGTTGGCCATCGTAGAACCGTGAACCTCCTCCGCGACCACGACTTCCGCCGCCTCTTCCTGGCCGACTCGGCCAGCCAGGTCGGCACCCAGGTGCTCATGCTGGCGCTCCCCCTGGTCGCGGTCACCGCCCTCCGTGCGACGCCGTTCGAGATGGGGCTGCTGGCCGCGTGCGAGACGATGGCGTTCGCCGTCATCGGCCTGCCTGCGGGCGCGATCGTCGACCGCCTGCGCCGGCGGTCCGTGATGATCGTCAGCGACTGGGGGCGGGCGCTGGCCATGGCCTCCGTGCCCGTCGCGTGGTGGCTGGACTTCCTGACGATCTACCAGCTGTACGGCGTGGCGCTCGTGCTCGGCGTGTTCACCGTCTTCTTCGACGTGTCGTACCAGAGCTACCTGCCGCACCTGGTCGAGCGCGAGCAACTCGTCAAGGGCAACTCCACCCTGGAGGTGGTCCGTACGATCGCCCAGCTCGGCGGGCCCAGCGCGGGCGGCTACCTGATCCAGGTGGTCACCGCCCCCTTCGCGGTGCTCGTCACGGTCGCCGGGTTCGCCTGGTCGGCGCTGTGCCTGACGGGCATACGCAAGCGGGAGGAGCGCCAGGAGCGCCGCGCGGACCGCCACCTGGGCAGGGAGATCATGGAGGGGCTGCGCTTCGTGCTCGGCCACCGGCTGCTGCGCCGCATCGCCGGATGCACCGGCACCGCCAACTTCTTCAACGCGGTCGCCTTCTCGATGTTCATGCTGCTGCTGGCCGGCGAGCTCGGGCTCAGCGCGGGCGCCATCGGGCTGATCACGGCGGCGGCAGGGCTCGGCGGCCTGGCCGGGGCCGCGGTGGCCGCGAAGGTCGCCGCCCGGGTCGGCCAGGGGCCGGCCATGTGGTTGTCGATCGGGCTGACCGCGCCGTTCGGCTTCGCGCTGCCGTGGGCGCAGGCGGACTGGCGGCTCGCTCTGGTGGTGCTGGCCCAGTTCACCTACGGGTTCGGCGTCGTGATCTACAACGTCACCCAGCTGAGCTTCCGCCAGGCGGCCACGCCTGAGCCGCTGCTGGGGCGGATGAACGCCACCATGCGCTTCCTGGTGTGGGGCACCCTGCCGCTGGGCGGGCTGGTCGGCGGCGTGCTGGGCGAGACGGTCGGCGTCAGGAACGCCATCCTGGTCGGGGTGGTCGGCCAGGCCGTGGCGTTCCTGTGGGTGTTCCTCTCGCCGATGCGCACGATGCGCGAGCTGCCGGTCAGTAGTCACACACCCCGGTAGGGAAGATCTGCTCCAGCTGCGCCCGCTCGGTCTCGCTGGGTCGCCACGAGCCGTAGACGCCGTGGGCGATCGCGCGGGACAGCGGCTGCAGGCGGCACTTGTAGACGCCGCCCTCGATCGGGCCGCCCGCCACGGTCCTGGTGGTTCCGTAGAGGGGGAAGGCCTGGGTGCAGGCGCCTGGGGCCTTCCTGTCGAGGATGCCGTTCCAGACGTCGCGCCCGGCGGCGAGCTGGGTGCCGTCGGCGTTGAAGCAGCGGTCGACGGCGAGGGGCGGCTTGTTGTTTTTTACGCCTTTGTATGGATATTTGCGGATGTTGGCCATCCACTCGTCGATCACCTGGAGCGCCTCAGGGGTCTGGTCGAAGCGGCGGTCGGGCTTGGTGAACCAGATGACCTGGTTGGACGCGTCGCCGTCGCGGTTGAGCATGCGCTGGCGGCTGGCGAAGGACTGGTGGCTGTTGTGCATGTCCAGCTCGTCCTCCAGGTAGTGGCGCCAGTCGATGATGGGGATGTCGATGTCGCCGCGGAACACCAGGCCGCTGCGCTCGGCGTTGCGGATCGCGACGGGGTCGCCGGTCCTGCGTCCCGTCGTGGCGTTGCGCGCGCTCCAGGGGTCGAAGTCGCCTGGGCACACGAACGGGCAGCCCTCCTGGACCATGTCGCGCGCCTCCTTCCAGGAGCCGACCTTGGCGTTGACGTCCAGGAACTCGGCGGGGGTGATCGTCCCGTTCTGCAGGGATTTAAGTCCATATTGCACGCCGACGTTGTCCCAGGTGGAGCGGGCGTAGCCGTCGGGGCCGACGCCGTAGACGTTCCTGACGTCGTCCCAGTGCGTCCACTGGACGGTGTCCTTGACGCCCGGCGGGTCCATCAGCGCCCACTCGGGGTCGTTGTCGTCGGTCCACTTGGGGTTCATGGTCAGCGGGGTCAGGCCGCGCCAGCCCTTCACGCACTCGTCCGAGCCCGGCTTGCCGGTGTAGGGGTTGGGGACGGTGTCGCTCGCGTTCATGCCGATCAGCGCGGTGCGCGTATCCCATTGCGCCCATTTTTCGGGATGAAGGTCCATGTAGTGCTCCAGCAGCTCGCAGTCGCCCACGTGGATGGTCTGGGTGACCATGTCGGGATAGGAGTACTGCGGGATGGCGGCGTCGATGACCCGGGTGCCGTAGTTCTGGCCGTAGATGTACTGCTGGATCGCCCCGCCAGAACCGCCGAGGCCGACGGTGTACAGCGGCTTGCCGTACGTCTCGACGAAACGCTCCTTGACCATCAGCGCGGTCTCGCCGCCGAGGATCAGGTTGTAGTGGGTGGAGGTCCTGGTGCCCGAGGAGTGCAGGATCGCGTAGCCCTTGCCCAGGCCGTACGGGTCCAGCGCGCTGCCGCCGAGGGTGCCCTGGTCGTGGCCGATCGCGACGCCGCCGTCGAAGCGGAAGATGGCTCTGCCGTTCCAGGCTCCCTCCAGGGACGCTATGGAGTAGAGGAAGCGGTTGATCACGCCGCGCTCGCGGGTGACGACGAAGTCGACGGTCCTGCCGTCCAGGAGCGTGGTCTGGGACATGTCGGCCGGGCGGTCGGCGGGCATCGGCTTGAACTGGCCGGAGGTGGTCCTGTACAGGCGGTCGGTCACGGTGGGGGCGCCGCAGTCCCTGCTCCAGCCGCCTGTGACGCGCATGCCCTGGTGGTCCTGGTTGTCCACGGCCGGCGGGCCGAGGCCGCTGCGTTCCGTCTTGCACAGGAAGGGGTACTGCTGGGGGCCCGAGAAGATCGGTCCGGAGATCGGGTAGTTGCGGAGCTTCAGTCTGTACGGCCGGGCCTCCAGGCGGTTGTCGCCGAGTTCCAGGCCGGTGACGAGGCCGGTCATCGAGCGACCGCCGGGGTCAGGGGTGAAGGAGGCGGTGACGTCCTTGCCGTTGAGCAGGACCTTGGTGGTGGTGCCCGCGACCCTGACGAGCGCGTCACCGCCGGTGACCTGGTCGGGGCGGCTGGACAGCACCTCGATCCCGGAACCCCTGAAGGACGCCGTTGCTTCCTCCTGCGCGAGGGTCGCTGCTCCCGCCGGTGGGGGAACCATGAGTAAGGACGCCGTCAGGGTGGCCAAGAGGCCGATCGTCCGCATGCTCACGACGGTGACACGCCGGTGTGCGGTTGCCCAGGCCCGATCTTTCGCCCGAGGGATAACTGCGCGCATCACTCCCCGACACGTGCCAGTCTTGAACACGTGTTCTCCGACCGTGCGACCAAGCTCGTGCCTCCCGTCCTGGCCAAGATGGCCGCGTGGTGCGCGTGCCTGATTCTCGTCGGCATCGTGGTCACCTACGGGATCCAGCTCATCGCGCGCTTCAGCTTCGTGGCGCTGCCCGTCGCGATCGCGTTGCTGCTGACGGCGCTGCTGTTCCCGCTGACCAGGAGCCTGCGCCAGGCGGGCATGCGGCCCATCTACGCGACCTGGCTTACCATGCTCGCCGCCGTGGCCGTCCTCGCGGGCACCGGCTGGCTCGTCGGCGCCAGGGCGACCGAGGAGTTCCCCAACCTGGTGGAGCAGGTGCAGGAGACCGCGCGCACGGTGCAGAACTGGCTGATCACCGGCCCGCTGCACCTGAAGGAGGCGCAGCTCACCGCCTACGTGGACGAGATCGCCGCGATGGTCAACGCCCAGCGCAGCGCGATCACCAGCACGGTGCTGACGGCCGGGGCTGTGGCTTTCGAGGTGCTCGCGTCGATCGTCCTGATGCTGTTCATCATGTTCTTCCTGCTGAAGGACGGCGAGCGCATCTGGTCGTGGTTCCTGAAGGGCTTCGGCTCGATGTCCCCCCGCGTCGACCGCGCGGGCAGGGCCGCCTGGACGACGCTGTCCCACTACGTGCAGGGCACCGTGGCCGTGGCCGCCGTGCACGGCGTCATCATGGGCATCGTCCTGGCCGGCATGGGCGTGCCCTTGTGGGCGCCGCTGGCGGTGTTGATCTTCTTCGCCAGTTTCATCCCCATCGTGGGCATCTTCTTCGCCGGCACGGTGGCCACCCTCGTCACGCTGGGGGCCAAGGACAGCCCGATCTACGCGCTGATCTTCCTGGGCATCCTGATCGTGGAGCAGCAGCTGGAGAACCACGTCCTGCAGCCCTTGATCGTCGGTCGTGCTCTGAACTTCCACCCGTTGGCCATCATCGTCGTGCTGGCGCTGGGGGGCATCCTGGCGGGCATCGCCGGTGCCGCGGTGGCGGTGCCGGTGGCCGCCTGCATCTACCGCGCCCTCCCCGAACTCCGCCACGACCCCCCAGCCCTCCCACCGCCAGCCCCTCCACCCACCCCAGCCCCCGAACCCCCTGCCTCGGCTCCTGCCTCAAGCACCGACACACCAACCACCGACAACCCCACCACAAACACCGACAAGGCCTAACCCGCCCAGCCAGCCCACCCGGCCTCATGGCGCTGCTCCGCGGCGGGGCCTCATGGCGCTGCTCCGCGGCGGGGCCTCATGGCGCTGCTCCGCG
>NZ_JBITGU010000003.1:559748-560053 GCF_044457355.1 Nonomuraea sp. NPDC050556
GCGGCGCGGCCTCATGGCGCTGCTCCGCGGCGCGGCCTCATGGCGCTGCTCCGCGGCGCGGCCTCATGGCGCTGCTCCGCGGCGCGGCCTCATGGCGCTGCTCCGCGGCGCGGCCTCATGGCGCGGCCCTCTCCGTGCGGCCATGAGGCGTGGCTAACCCGCGCCGCCACGCCACTCGTCACGCCCCCTGGCGTCACCAGGCAGGCTGTGTCGTCACGCCAGGCCGTCTCCTCGCCGTCACACCAGCCCGCGCGTCAGGCTCGTCACGACCAAACGCCGGGCCGGGGCTTGTCACGCCTCACACC
>NZ_JBITGU010000003.1:560151-685966 GCF_044457355.1 Nonomuraea sp. NPDC050556
CCGCGCCCACACCGCGCCCACACCGCGCCCACACCGCGCCCACACCGCGCCCACACCGCGCCCACACCGCGCCCACACCGCGCCCACACCGCGCCCACACCGCGCCCGCGCCGCGCCCACACCGCGCCCGCGCCTGCCCATGTCGCGTCCGCGCCTGCCCATGTCGCGTCGGGTGGCTGTTCGCCTTTGTGGCCCGTGAGTCCCGCTCGTCCTGCTGCCGTCGGTGGAGGGAGTCGTTCGTGGAGGGTTTGGGGTGTCTGTCGGGGTGTGCCTGCCGTACCAGATCGTCGGCTGGGCCGCCTGCGGCGTATCCGCGCAGGACAAGGAGTAACCTCGTCACCCGTGACCCGTTCCACCGTGACGACCCCGCCGCCCGGCGCGGACAAGCCTGAGGCGCACCTCCACGCGCCCCCGCCCGGCTCCAAGCTCGGCTCCCACTACAGCCGCTGCTTCGGCTGCGGTGACGACCACCCCACCGGCCTGCACCTCGACGCGAGGACACCCGACGGCGTGACGGTCGAGGCGGAGTTCACCGTGGGCGAGGCGCACCAGGGCGCCCCGGGTCTGGCGCACGGCGGCGTGCTGGCAGCGGCCATGGACGAGGTCATCGGCATGTCCATCTGGCTGTTCCGCAAGCCCTATGTCACCGGCAGGCTCGAGACCGACTACCTGATGCCCGTCCCTGTGGGCACGACACTCCACCTGCGCGCCTGGTGCAACGGGATCTCGGGCAGGAAGGCGTACCTTGAGGCTGAGGGGCGTCTCGGCGCCCCCGACGGCCCGGTCGCCGTCCGCGCGGCGGCGCTCTTCATCGAGGTGAGGATGGAGCACTTCGCCACGCACGGCGACGCCCAGGCCATCGCAGCAGAGCACCACGACTACGAGGTGAACCCGTGAGCTGGAGCGAACCCGACGCAGTGAGCGGAGTGGAAGGCGTCGCGAAGCAGCCTTCCGCGCGGCGAATGAGGAGTGGTGAGTGACTGATGGGCACTGAAGTGCTGCTCCAGCGGCTCGACGCCGAGCTGCCGCCCCCGTCGTACGCCCACCCGGGCGACGCGGGAGCGGACCTGCACACGGCTGAGGACGTCGAGCTGCTCCCCGGGGAGCGCAAGGTCGTCCGTACGGGTGTGGCCATCGCGCTGCCCGACGGGTTCGCCGCCTTCGTGCACCCGCGCTCCGGCCTGGCCGCCAAGCACGGTGTCACCGTCGTCAACGCGCCGGGCACGATCGACGCGGGCTACCGGGGCGAGATCATGGTGATCCTGCTCAACACCGACGCCAAGGACGCCGTACGGCTGAGCCGCGGCGACCGGATCGCCCAGCTGGTCGTCCAGCGGGTGGAGAAGGTCGCGTTCTGCGAGGTAGAGCAGCTTCCCGGTTCGGCACGCGGCACCGGCGGGCATGGATCCACCGGCCGATGAAAAACGTCAAGGAGTGTGAGTAACGTGTTCCGACGTCGCCGTCGCGAACAGTCTGAGGCCGCGGAGAGCGTGGCACCGGCCGAGATGCGCGAGAGCGGTCCATGGGATTCGGCGGAGCCGCATCCCGAGAGCGACCGGATCGACCTGGGCGGCCTGCGCCTGCCCTCGGCCGACGACCTCGACATCCGCCTGGCCATGGTCGGCGACCAGCCGGTCGGCGCGATCGTCCTGCACGAGGAGAGCGCGCTGCAACTGCACGCCTTCGCGGCGCCCAAGACCTCGGGCCTGTGGGACGAGGCGCGCACGAAGATCTCCGCCGCGGTCAAGGAGGCGGGCGGCTCGCTGGAGCAGCAGGACGGCCCGTTCGGCCCCGAGCTGGCCGGGCAGGTCAACTCCGAGGGCAGCCTGGAGCGGGTGCGCTACATCGGCGTCGACGGCCCGCGCTGGTTCCTGCGCGCGGTCATCAGCGGCAGGGCGGCCATGGACGAGAAGGTCGCCGCCCGGCTGGAGGACGTCATCCGCGACGTGGTCGTGGTCCGCGGCGACGACCCGATGGCGCGCGAGGAGTCCATCCCGCTCAGGAAACCGTCCGACAATCCCGCTCAGACCGACGAGCAGGAGACGCTCAACCCCTTCAAACGGGGCCCCGAAATCAGCGAAACTCGCTGACGGCTGCATCGCATAAGCTGATTCATCATGACGAGTACGGCAGAGCCCCACAAACGCCGGGGATTGCGCGGATTCTTCAGCAGGCTGGCCACACCCCAGTCCGAGCTGGAGGCCGAAGAGCTGCTTGAAGACTCCAGCAGGAGCGGAGCCACGCCCATCGTGTCGTGCGGTGGCAGGCGCCGCTTCTGCGTGGCCGGTACGCTACGTACGGTGACCCTGCGTCCGCGCGGCGGCGCCCCGGCCCTGGAGGCCGAGCTCTACGACGGGTCGGACGTCATCGACCTCGTCTGGCTCGGCCGACGCAGGATCGCGGGCATCGAGCCGGGTCGCAACGTCAAGGCCGAAGGTCTGGTCAGCATCCAGGACGGCCGCAAGGTCATGTTCAACCCGCGCTACGAGCTGCGCCCCGGCGCCTGACAGGGAGTGACCCAGGTGAGTGCTGAGGCGGAGGAGACCGTGACCCACGACACCGTGGAGGCGGCGGTGCGGGCACAGCTGGCCAAGGCGCTGGGCGGGGGGCGCGGCATCGTCGAGGCCGCTGTTCCGACGATCGCGTTCACGCTGGCGTGGATCTCCTCCGAGCAGCTGAAGCTCTCGCTGATCATCAGCATCTCGCTGGCGGTGCTGCTGCTGGTGGTGCGGCTGGTCCAGCGGTCCACGCCGCAGTTCGTCATCAACAGCCTCATCGGCATCGCCATCGGGGCGTTCTTCGCCAGCCGTACAGGGGATGCCAAGGCGTACTTCCTGCCGGGGATCCTGTGGAACGCCGGTTACTCGGTGGCGATGTTGTTCTCCATCGTGGTCAGGTGGCCGGTGGTGGGGTTCATGATCGGCTCGGTGACGGGGGATCCCACGGCCTGGCACAAGGACCCGGGCGTGGTGCGGTTGTGCACGAAGCTGACGTGGTTGCTTCTGCTGCCGTGCGTGGTGCGGGTGGCGGTGCAGTTGCCGGTGTACCTGTTCTTCGGTGGGGACGCGGCTGTGGCGGCGCTGGGGTTCGCGAAGATCGCGATGGGGTGGCCGTTGCAGCTCGCGGCGATCGCGGCGATGCTCTGGCTGCTCGGCCGCGGCCGCACCCCGATCGCTCCCACGACCGCCTGACCACTCCTCGGACGGCCCGCTGTCTCCTGGCGACGTGACCCGCCGCCGTGGGTTGCGCTTCTTCAGGGGCAGGGCGGTGGTGGGCCGTCGTTGCGGGTTGCGCTCCTTTTTGGGGAGTACGGCAAGCCGGGAGATGGCCACCCGCCGACGTGGCTTGGCGGCCGTCCATCATGGCACTCCAGCGGCGACGCCTCCCGCCGTGTTGACGACCCAGTTGGGTAACGATCTTCTGGGGGGTGGGGAAATACCGGTAGTGTTCCCGCTGTGGAGGGCAGGCTCGTCGGGGGACGGTATCGGCTGGCCGGTGAGCTGGGCCGGGGCGGCATGGGCGCTGTCTGGCGGGCGCACGACGAGCTCCTCGACCGGCCCGTCGCGCTGAAGGAAGTCCTCCTCCCGCAGTGGGTCACCCCCGAGGACCGCGAGCAGACCTTCGCCCGGGTGCTCCGCGAGGCCAGGGCCGCCGCGCGGCTGCGCCATCCGTCCGTCGTCACCGTCTACGACGTCGTCACCGAGGACGGACATCCCTGGATCGCCATGGAGCTGCTCCCCGCCGTGTCGCTGGAGGAGCGGATCAGGAGCTCGGGACCGCTGCCCGAGCGGGAGGCGGCTCGGATCGGGCTACAGGTGCTCGACGCGCTGCGGGTCGCGCACGCGGCCGGGATCATGCACCGCGACATCAAACCGGCCAACGTGATGCTGCTCGACGACGGCGGGGTCGTGCTGACGGACTTCGGGATCGCGCAGATCGAGGGCGACAGCCAGCTGACCGCGTCGGGGATGCTGGTGGGATCGCCGGGGTTCATGGCGCCGGAACGCATCCAGGGCGTCAAGGCGGGCGCCGCGGCCGATCTGTGGTCGTTGGGGGCGACGCTGTACTCGGCCGTGGAGGGGCGGCAGCCGTTCCACCGCTCGACCCCGATGGCGGTGCTCGCCGCCGTGCTGACCCAGCCACAGGAGCCGATGACCAAGGCCGACCTGCTCCGGCCGGTCATCGAGGGGCTCCTGGAAAAGGACGCTGCCGTACGGATGACCCACGCGGACGCGGCAACCGCCCTCAAGAGCGTGCACGCCGTACCCCAGGACGCCACGCACAACGGCGGGGCCGCAGAGGACGCTCCTGAAGCGGGCGGTCCCAAGGAGGGCGGTCTCACAGAGGGCGGTTCTGAAGGGGGCGGGACGCGGGCCTTGCCTGTTCCGCAGCCGGTCCAGCGGGGTGCGGTGGTCGTGCTCGGGCTCAGCGGCGCGCTGGCGGTCGCGCTGGCGGGGTGGGAGGCGGTCAGCATGAGGGCGTTCCCGACCCCTCTGTTCGACATCTCCCGCCAATACGTCGTCGCCCCCACCGCCTTCCAGGCCCTCCTGGTGGTCCTCCTCGGCTCCGTGCTCGCCGTCACCTTCATGCTCGGCTCGATCCTCGACCCGGTCTTCGAGCGTTTCGAGTGGGTCTACGCGTTCTCGTCCGTCGTGGCGCTGGCGGCCGCGGCAGCCGTGTGGCCGTTGCGGATCGAGGTCCCCGGCCTGTGGCGGATCGCTTACGGCGCGCTGTGCGTATGGCTGCTGATGGTCGCGCTCAGCACCTGGCAACGTTCCAGGCCCGCGGCGATCCTGCTGGCGGTGTCCGGCCTGCTCCTGGCCGACACCGCGCTGTCCGGCGGCCAGCCGGGTCTCAGGGGCGTCGCCTGGGTCCTCTACGCCTGCTGGGCAGGCCTGGCCATCGCCCGGATCACCCTGCGAAGTGGCAGGCAGGCCGAATAGCGCGCAATCATGGGACGATGACTGATCTCCCCGAACGGTTGGTCGGCGGCCGGTACGCTCTGGCCGCCGAGCTCGGCCGTGGCGGGATGGGGACGGTCTGGAGCGCCCGTGACCTCGTCCTGGAACGTGCCGTGGCGCTCAAGGAGGTCGCGCTCCCCACCTGGGTCGACGGTGAGGAGCGCGAGCGCGCCTACCAGCGCGTGCTCCGGGAGGCCAGGGCGGCGGCGCGGCTCCACCACCCCTCGGTGATCACCATCCACGACGTCGTGATGGACGACGGCCGCCCCTGGATCGTCATGGAGCTGCTGGCCGCGGTGTCGCTGGACGAGCGGCTCAAGCGGGCCGGGTCGCTGCCCGAGGGGGAGGTCGCCGGGATCGGGCTGAAGGTGCTCGACGCGCTGCGCACCGCGCACGAGGCGGGCATCACGCACAGGGACGTCAAACCGGGCAACGTGTTGCTGCTGGAGGACGGCGGGGTGGTGCTGAGCGACTTCGGCATCGCGCACGTGGACAACTCCGCCTCGATCACCAGCACCGGGATGCTCATGGGGTCGCCCGCGTTCATGGCGCCCGAGCGGCTCGAAGGACGGCGCGCCACCGCGGGGTCTGATCTGTGGTCGCTCGGTGCGACGCTGTACACGGCGGTGGAGGGGGCCTCGCCGTACCAGGGGCCGACGCCGGTGGCGGTGATGGGCGCCATCCTGATGGCCGAGCCGCGCCCGACGCGACGCGCCGACCTGCTGCGTGAGGTGATCGCGGGGTTGATGGCCAAGGACCCGGCCGAGCGGCTGGGGCACGAGGAGGCCAGGGACGCGCTGGAGTGGGCCGCCGCGGCCGGGAGCGCCGACGACAGCGGGCGCAGCCGTACGGGCTCGGCCGCTTTGGCAGCTCTTGTACGGCGGGCAGAACCGCCCGCGGAGGAAAGGCCCAAGGAAGGATCCGAGGGAAGGCCACAGGACCGGCCTGAGGCAAGGCGTGCTCCAAGGCCTCTAGTGGCCCTAGCGGTCCTGGTCTGCCTGGCCGTCGCCGCCTATGCGGTTCCTCCTGGCATGGGCAAGGCTGTCGTGCACGGGTTGTTGCTGGTCTGGGCTGTGGCGGTGGCGGCGCGCACCTGGCCGGGCTCCAAACCCGCGTCAGCAGCCGCCACCGGGGCGGGAGCGGGATTCGCCGTCGTCAGCGCCTCCTGGGCGGACGCGGGCGTCGCCGTACGCATGGAGGGGTTTCTGACGCAGGTGAGCGCGGCCGCATGGGTGCTGACCGCGCTCTGGGCCCTGTGGGCGACGACGCGAAGGTGATCAGTGTGGTGCGAGGAGCTGTGCCAGCTCGTCCTCGACCTCCTGGCTGGCCACGAACAGCAGCTCGTCCCCGGCCTCCAGCGGATCGTCGGCGGTCGGCACCAGGACCCGTCCCTCGCGCAGGATCGCCACCAGCGCCGAGTCGCTCGGCCACGGCACGGACCCGGCGCGCTGCCCGACCACGGGCGCGTCCTCCGGCAGCGTGAGCTCCACCAGGTTCGCCTGCCCCTGACGGAACGTCATCAGCCGCACCAGGTCGCCGACCGAGACGGCCTCCTCGACCAGCGCGCTGAGCAGGCGCGGCGTGGACACGGCCACGTCGACGCCCCACGACTCGTTGAACAGCCACTCGTTCGACGGGTGGTTGATGCGCGCCACCACGCGCGGCACGCCGTACTCGGTCTTGGCCAGCAACGACACCACGAGGTTGACCTTGTCGTCGCCGGAGGCGGCGACCACGACGTGGCAGTTGTTCAGGCCCGCCTCGTCCAGCGAGGAGATCTCGCACGCGTCGGCGAGCAGCCACTCGGCGCGCGGCACCGTGTCGATCTTGATGGCCTTGGGGTCGATGTCGATGAGCAGGACCTCGTGGCCGTTCTCCAGGAGCTCCGCCGCGATGGACCGGCCGACGGCCCCCGCGCCTGCGATGGCGATCCGCATCAGTGGCTCTCCTCGGGTGCGGCGGTGAACACCTTGTTGACGCGGTCCATGTCGTTCTCCGCGGCGATTACGTGCAGGATGTCGCCCTCCTGCACCACGGTGTCGTTCTTGGTGACCAGGGCCTCGCCCATGCGGTTGACGTAGGCGACGCGCACGCCGGCCGCCTCCTCCAGGTCGGTGACCTTCGTGCCGACCCAGGCCGGGTTGGTCGCGACCTCGGCCAGCACCACGGTGCCCGTCGGGTCGCGCCACAGCGGCTCGGCCCCCTCGGGCAGGATGCGCCGCAGGATCTGGTCGGCCGTCCACCGTACGGTGGCCACGGTCGGGATGCCCAGGCGCTGGTAGACCTCGGCGCGCCGGGAGTCGTAGATGCGGGCCACGACGTTGTCGACGCCGAACGTCTCGCGCGCGACCCTGGCCGAGATGATGTTGGAGTTGTCGCCGCTGCTGACCGCTACATAGGCGCCGGCCGTCTCGATGCCGGCTTCCTGCAATACGTCGCGGTCGAAACCCACGCCGGTCACGCGGCGCCCGCGGAAGCCCGCGCGCAGCCTGCGGAAAGCCTGTGGGTCGCGATCGATGATCGCCACGGAATGGCCGTTGTCCTCGAGAATGTGCGCCAGGGTCGATCCCACGCGCCCACATCCCATGATCACGATATGCATATGCTCCCCACCGGTTGCTCTTCACCAGTATGGCCCGCATAGGGAGTGCCGCGTCGGCGGGGCCGCGGATCAGGACTAGCATCTCCAGACGTGCCGAAGATGACGGATCTCTTCAAACGGGTCCTGGTTGGCCGAGCCCTCCGCAGCGGTCAGCTGCATGAGCAGCTCCTGCCCAAGCGGATCGCCCTGCCCGTCTTCGCGAGTGACGCGCTGTCATCGGTCGCGTACGCCCCGCAGGAGATTCTGGTCATCCTGTCGATCGCGGGCGTGTCGTTCTACCACTACAGCCCGTGGATCGCCTGCGCGGTCGTGCTCGTGATGCTCACCGTCGTGGCCTCCTACCGGCAGAACGTCCACGCCTACCCGAGCGGCGGCGGCGACTACGAGGTCGCCACCGTCAACCTCGGCAAGAACGCGGGCCTCACGGTGGCGAGCGCGCTCATGGTCGACTACGTGCTCACCGTCGCGGTGTCGGTGGCCAACGGCGTCGACTACGTGGGGGCGACGATCCCCTTCGTGGCGCAGCACAAGCCCGCCGTGGCGATCGCCATCGTGGTGCTGCTGACGGTGGTGAACCTGCGCGGCATCCGCGAGTCAGGCGTGGCCTTCGCCGTACCCACCTATGCCTTCATGATCTCGGTGCTCGGGCTGGTCGCGTGGGGCGGGCTCAGGCTGGTCATGGGCGACGACCTCGTCGCGCCCACGGCCGATCTCGACATCGTCCCCGAGCAGAGCAACCTGACCTCCTTCGCGGCGGCCTTCCTGATCCTGCGCGCGTTCTCCTCGGGCTGTGCGGCGCTGACCGGTGTCGAGGCGATCAGCAACGGCGTGCCCGCGTTCAAGAAGCCGAAGAGCAAGAACGCCGCCACCACGCTGCTCATGATGGGCCTGGTCGCGGTCACGATGTTCGGCGGCATCATCGCGCTGGGCCTGGTGTCCGGGGTAAAGGTCGCCGAGCCGGAGCACGTGGCCGAGGGGCTGCTCAGGAACGGCGTTCCCGTCGGAGACGCCTACTACCAGCAGCCGATCATCTCCCAGGTCGCCGACGCGGTGTTCGGCAACGGGTCGCTGCCGTTCATCTGGATCTCCGCGGTCACCGCGCTCATCCTGTTCCTGGCCGCCAACACCGCCTTCAACGGCTTCCCCGTGCTCGGCTCGATCCTGGCCCAGGACCGCTACCTGCCGCGCCAGCTCCACACCCGCGGCGACCGCCTGGCCTTCTCCAACGGCATCATCATCCTGGCCGCCGGGGCGTGCCTGCTGCTGTGGGGGTTCCAGGCCGACGTCAGCCGCCTGCTGAACCTCTACATCGTCGGCGTCTTCGTCTCCTTCACCCTCAGCCAGACCGGCATGGTCATCCACTGGACCCGCCACCTGAAGACCGAGACCGACCCCAAGGTGCGCTTCCAGATGATGCGCTCGCGGGTCATCAACTTCTTCGGCGGCGTGATGACCGCCGTCGTGCTCGTGGTCGTGCTGCTCACCAAGTTCATGGTCGGCGCGTGGATCGTCTGCATCGCGATGCCGATCCTGTTCCTCATGATGAAGGGCATCAGGAAGCACTACGACAACGTGGCGGCCGAGCTGGAGGTCACCGAGGAGCTCGACGAGACGATGCTCCCGGCGCGCAACCACGCCATCGTGCTCGTCTCCAAGATCCACAAGCCCACGCTGCGCGCCCTGGCCTACGCCCGCGCCACCCGCCCCTCCACGCTGGAGGCGATCACGGTCGGCGTCGAGGGCGAGGAGGCGCAGAAGCTGCAGGAGGAGTGGGAGCGCAGGGGCATCCCGGTGCCGCTCAAGATGCTCGACTCGCCCTACCGCGAGATCACCCAGCCGATCCTCGACTACGTCAAGAACCTGCGCAAACGCTCGCCGCGCGACGTCGTGACGGTCTTCATCCCCGAGTACGTGGTCGGCCACTGGTGGGAGCACCTGCTGCACAACCAGAGCGCGCTGCGGCTCAAGGCGCGCCTGCTGTTCAAGCCGGGCGTCATGGTCACCAGCGTGCCGTGGCAGCTCCACTCCTCCGACCGGCTCAAGGGCCGGCGCGAGCCGTTCGCGCCGGGCTCGGTCCGACGCCCCACGGGTGACGCGTAGGGTGGTCGATGTGGAACTGACCGTAGGGCCTGTGGCGAACGGCGGCTGGTGCGTGGCCCGCCACGAGGGACGAGTCGTCTTCGTACGGCACGCGTTGCCGGGCGAGCGCGTCCGCGTGGAGATCACCGAGGAGACCACGCGCTTCCTGCGCGCCGACGCCGTGGAGATCATCACCCCGTCGCCGGACCGCGTGGTGCCGCCCTGCCCCTACGCCGGGCCTGGCATGTGCGGCGGCTGCGACTGGCAGCACGCCTCCCTGGAGGCGCAGCGCGCGCTCAAGGCCGAGGTCGTGGCCGAGCAGCTCTCGCGCCTCGCCGGGATCCTGCGCGAGGTCGTGGTCGAGGAGGTGCCCGGCGCCAAGGACGGGCTCGGCTGGCGCACCCGCGTCCAGTTCGCCGCCACGCCCTCCGGTGAGCTGGGCTTCCGCCGCCACCGCTCGCACGACATCCAGCCCGTCGACGCCTGCCTGATCGCCCACCCCGAGGTGGAGGCGGTCGGTGCCGAGGCGCAGTCGTGGCGCGGGGCCGCTGCCGTGGAGGTCATCGCGTCCTCCGGTGGCGACCACGCCGTCGTCGTCTCGCCCAGGCCTCGCCGTACGGTGACCGTCCCGGACCTCGACGAACCCGCCTCGATCCTGGTCAACCAGGGCAAGGGCCGCACCGAGGCCCGTTACGGGTCGGGGATGCTGCACGAGCGTGTCGGCGACCGCGAGTTCCAGGTGGCGGGCAGCGGCTTCTGGCAGGTGCACCCGGGTGCGGCGGAGACGTTGCTCGACGCGGTGCTGGCCTACGCGGCGCCGGAGCCGGGGGAGTGGGCGCTCGACCTCTACTGCGGGGTGGGGCTGTTCGCCGCCGGGCTCGCCGAGGGCGTGGGGCCCTCAGGCGCGGTGTTCGGCGTGGAGACCGAGGGGCCCGCCGTACGCGACGCGCAGCGCAACCTGCGCGACCTGCCGCAGGCGCGGGTGGAGCGCGGGCGGGTGGAGGACGCGCTGGACCGCTTCCAGATCGAGCGCGCCGACCTCGTCGTGGTCGACCCGCCGCGCTCCGGCCTGGGCCGCGAGGTGGTGGAGCGGGTCAGCGGGCTGGAGGCTACGCGGATCGTCTACGTGTCGTGCGACCCTGCCACTCTGGCCAGGGACCTGGCGTGGTTCGCCGAGCACGGCTACGGTCTGTCCGACCTGCGGGCCTTCGACTGCTTCCCGCAGACGCACCACGTGGAGTGCGTCGCCCTCCTTATGCCGGTGTAGCACCCGTGATCCTACAAACGGATCATGACGATGACAGCGATCGTGACGGCCGCGGCGCTCCTGCTGAGCCCTGCGTGGACCGGCAGAACGCCAGCTACGGCGGTGCGGCGGGTGGCGTCATTTCCACCGCGGACGACCTCAGCGCCTTCTACCGCTCCATCGGTCAGCCGGGGGAGTTGTGCGGGGGGTACCGGGCCTACGCGGGACAAGCACCTGGTTTCCTGGCCATCACGTTCGTCTCGCCGGACGGCAGCCGCCAGTTCGTCGTCTCGGCCACGTTGAGCGTCAAGGACCCCAGGCCGATCGACGACGCGATAAGGAAGGCAGCCGAGTCCGTGCTCTGCCCCACGGACTGAAGAACCCCCCTCGTCAGAGGTCTTTTGGTTAGGTGTTCTAGGCGAGGGCGGGATTTTGGTGCGCTCGGCCGAAGCGTCAGGGCGGTGGCTCGCCCACGATGGGCGCATGGCTGATCTCACCGACCTGCAGAAGCTGATCGACACCGAGGCGCAGGCGCTCGGCGTCCCCGGGGCCGCCGTAGGCGTCCTCAACGACGGCCGCCGACACGTCCTCACGACCGGCGTGACCAGCGTGGACGCCCCCGCGCCCGTCACCGGGGACACGCTGTTCCAGATCGGCTCCACCACCAAGACGGTGACGGCCACCCTGATCATGCACCTGGTCGAGCAGGGCGAGATCCGGCTGGACGGCCGGGTGCGCGACTACCTGCGCGGCTTCCGGCTGTCCGACGAGGCGGCCGCCGACGCGGTGACCGTCGAGCACCTGCTCACCCACACCGGCGGCTTCCTCGGCGACATCGACGACGGCGAGACCTGGGACACCGGCGCGCTGGGCGCCTCCATCCAGGGGTACGGCACGCTGCCGCAGCTCTTCCCGCCCGGCGCGGTGGCCTCCTACAGCAACGCCGGGTTCCGGCTGCTCGGCAGGATCGCCGAGGTCGTGACCGGCCTGCCGTACGAGGAAGCGGCCAGGAAGCACGTGCTGGAACCGATCGGGATGGCCGACAGCTTCTACTTCCCCTGGGAGGCGGCGACCAGGCCGCACGCGGTCGGGCACGTCGTCCGCGAGGACGGCGCGCACGTGTCGCACACCTGGGGCCTGTTCCGCGAGGGCATGGCCGAGGGCGGCCTGCTGTCGTCGGTCGCCGACCAGCTCCGCTACGCCGCCTTCCACCTTTCCGGCGAGTCCGAGGGTACGGCTCCGCTGGGCGCGGACACGCGGGCGCTGATGCAGCGCGACCGGGTCGCCGTCGGGGTGCCGTGGCGGGCGATCGGGCTGCCGTGGCTGATCGAGGAGCGGGCCGGGGTGCGGCTGGTGACCCACGGCGGCAACGTCGGCAACCTGCAGCTCTCGTCGTTCGTGATGGCGCCCGAGCACGGCTTCGCGGTCACCGCGCTGACGAACGCGGCCCCCGGGCGGCGGCTGCTCGACCTGGTGACCGCCTGGTGCCTGGAGCACCTGCTCGGCGCCGTGTCCTCCACCCAGGCCCCTGTGCTGAGCGGGGAGACGGTCGCCGAGGAGTACGCGGGCACCTACGACGCCGGGCAGTGGCTCGTCCACGTCACGCTGGACGGCTCCGAGCTGGTGGCGACGCCGGAGCTGCGGCCCGACCTGGTGCTGGCCGGAGTGGAGGGGCTGCCGGTGATGCGGCTGTCCTTCTCGGGAGACTTCCTGGTGCCCACCGCCGATCCCTCCCGGCCGGTCGGCCGGTTCCTGCGCGACGAGAAGGGCCGGATCGCCTTCCTGCACCTGGGCGGGCGTGCGGCGGTACTAACTCCACGTTGACAGGCAGAACGGGTGGCCCGCCGGGTCGGCGAAGACGAGGCAGTGGTCGTCGTTGGGCTGGAAGGCGTATTTCGTCGCCCCGGCGGCCAGCACCCGCGCCTCGGTCGCCGCCAGGTCGTCGACCAGGAAGTCGAGGTGCATGTGGGCCGTCCCCGGCCAGGTGGGCGGCGTGTGGCCGGGCACGGTCTGGAAGTCGATGCGCCCGCCGGGCCCCTCGACCGTCGCCCAGTGCTCGCCGTCGACGGTGACCGTACCGGCCGTGATGTCCGCGTAGAAGGCGGCCAGCGCGCTCGCGTCCGGGCAGTTGATCGCGACCGAGGTCAGCCTGATGGCGTCAGACAAGGAACGCCTCCAGCTTGTCCAGGCTGTCGCGCGCGCCCTTCTCGCGCTCGGCGTTGGTGTCGAGGCCGTCGAGGAAGGCGCCCTGCTCGGTCAGCACGAGCCTGGTCCCCTCGGCGGCCGGGGTGAGCTCGACCGTCATGAGCGACACCGAGATGCGCCGCCCGCCGATACCCACGTCGTAGGAGACGACGATGCGGTGCCCATCCACGATGTCCTGATAAATCGCGTCATAGGTGAACTTCGCGCCGCCCGGGAGGGTGCCGTCGAGGTGCTCGCGGCCGCCGATGCGGAAGTCGAGCGTGTACGCGCCGGTGACGGTGAGGAACTCGTCGTCGGCCCCGAACCAGACGGCCTTGGCGGGCTCGGCGGCCCAGGCGGCGAACACCTTCTCCGGCGGCTGGGCGAAGGTGCGCTCGATGGTGAACGAGCCGTGCGCTACAGAACGATCGGTCATGTCGTTTCCTCCTCTTCCTCGGACAGGGCAGCGCCGAGCCGGTCGAGGCGGCGCTCCCAGGTGTGGCGCCTGGCGGCGATCCAGTCCTGGACGACGTCGAGCCTGCCGGGTTCGAGGCGGCAGGTGCGCACCCGCCCGGCCTTCTCCGTCGCGACGACGCCGCTGTCCGTCAGGACCTGGAGGTGCTGGAGGACGGCGGGCAGGGACATCGCCAGGGGCGCGGCCAACTCGGTGACGCTGGCCGGGCCCTGGCCGAGCCGCTCGACCATCCGCCTGCGCGTGGGGTCGGCGAGCGCGTGCAGCAGGAGGTCGACGTCCTCGAGTTGGTTAGGCATGCGCTTAACTATCCGGGTTTGGAGGCTAAAAGTAAAGTGTTCGCTTAAGTGTTCGCGACGAGGTGCCGGGAGAACCAGTCGACCGCCAGCCGGTCGACGGCGGCGGCGTGCGGTGACTGCGGAGCGGGCTCCATGCCGGGCTCGTCGGCCAGCGCGTGCTCCATGCCCGCCACCGTCTCCACCCGCGCGCCGGGCACCCGCGCCGGGGGCTCGTGGAATCCGGCCGCGTCGTCCTCCTCGCCCACCACGTACAGCAGCGCCGTGTCGCCGAGGGAGCGGGCGGTGAAGTCGAGCCGCTCGGCCAGCCGGTCGGACTCCGGGCTCCAGGTGTAGGTCATCTCGTAGCGTTTGCTCAGCGCCGTGACGACCGCGCGGAGGTCCACGACCGGGCTGATGAGCACGGCAGCCGCCACCTGGAAGCCGCCCTCCGCCACCACGAACTGCGCCACCGCCGACCCCATCGAACCGCCCATCACGCCGAGCGGCCCGTCGCCCAGCCCGAGCCGCTCGCGCAACACCGGCCACGCGGCCGCGAACTCCTCGGCGGCGCCGAGCACGACCGGCCCGTGCAGGTTGAGCACCGCGTCCTCGCCGGCCAGCCGTACGAGCTCCGCGAACCCGCCCTCGGGCAGGCGCGAGCCGCTCATCGGCAGGCCCAGGTAGATGCGCCAGGCGTCGAGCCCGTCCAGCGGCACGGCGGCGGCGAAGGCCGTCTCGGTGCGTGGCGGGTCGAGCAGGTGCCAGGCGACGACGACGGGGGCGTCCTGGCGCGCGGTGATCGGAGGGAAGGCGATGTACGGCACGCCCGCTGCCGTTCCGGTGACTGCGCTCATGAACGCTCCTCGGTTGTCCGGTGTCCCACCCTGACCCTGTACCCCTCCACCTGCGGCGGCAAGGCACGCGTGGCCTCGACCGGCTACTGCCGGGGATCACACATCCCGGCGTTCCGTGACCACGGCGGCCGCCACCAGAAGCGCCACCACCCAACCGGCCAGCACCAGCGTGGCCTGCGTGGGGGAGAGCACCTCCGTGGTCGGCGCCGCGTCCGCCGGGTAGACCATCACGGACGCCGCCGACGTCGGCAGGTAGGCGATCACGTGATCGCGCACCCACGCGGGCACGAAAGCGGCCAGGATGGCGGGCACGAACAGCAGCGCGATCATGATGGTGATCGCCCCGGCGCTGGAGCGCAGCAGCGCACCCACCGCCAGCGCCAGCAGCCCGAGCAGCGCCACCATCAGCGCCCCGCGCGCCACCGCCCAGAACACGCCCGGCGCGCCGATCGTCGTCTGCAGGCCCTCCCCGGCCAGCAGCGCCTGCCCGACGAAGAACGACGCGAAGCTGCCGACCACACCCACGGCCAGCGACACCAGCCCGACCGACCCCGCCTTGGCGGCGATCAGCAGCGAGCGGTTGGGCACGGCGGCGATCGTGCTGCGGATCTGGCCCGTGCCGTACTCAGAAGTGATCATGAGCACCCCGAACACGACGACCGCGATCGAGCCGAACGTCAGCCCGGACGTCGAGAAGGACACGGCCTCCACCTGGGAGAGCATCATGGTCCGCTCCGTGGCGCTCGCCGCCCCCGCGGCGGCCACCACCAGGCCCACGAGCATCGCGCTCAGCCCGATGGTCACGACGACCGCGGTGATCACGGTCCAGTACGTCGAGCGGACCGACCTGGTCTTGGTCCACTCCGCCAGCAGAATCCCACCCATCACAGGCCCTTGCCTTCCGTGAGCTCCATGAACGCCGTCTCCAGCGAGGCGTGCTGGGGTGACAGCTCGTACAACGGCAGCCCGTGCTCGGCCGCCAGGTCCGCGATCCGCTCCATCTCCAGCCCGGTGACCCGAAGATCCTCCGCGCCCGTCTCCACCCGCGCCCCCGCCTGCGTGAGGAGCGCGGCGACCTTGTCCAGGTCCTTGGCGCGCACCCGGACATATCCCTGCGAGCTCGACTCGATCAGCTCCCGCGTCGGGCAGTCGGCCACCAGCTCGCCGCGCGCGATCACCACGACGTGGTCGGCGGTGCTCGCCATCTCGCTCATCAGGTGGCTGGACACCAGCACCGTCCTGCCCTCGGCGGCCAGGCCGCGCAGCATCGTGCGGATCCACTGGATGCCCTCGGGGTCGAGCCCGTTGACCGGCTCGTCGAACAGCAGCACCCGGGGATCGCCGAGCAGCGCGGCTGCGATGCCCAGCCGCTGGTTCATGCCGAGCGAGAACGTGAGCACCCGCCTGCCCGCCACCGGGGTCAGGCCGGTCATCTCGAGGACAGTGTCCACCCGCTGACGTGGGATCCCGTTGCTCTGGGCGAGAGCGAGCAGGTGGTGGTAGGCGGTGCGCCCGCTGTGCGCCGCTCGGGCGTCGAGGAGCGCGCCCACCTGCTTCAACGGCTTGGAGAGCTCGCGGTAGCGGCGGCCGCCGATGGTGGCGTGGCCGCTGGTGGGCCGGTCGAGGCCCATGATGAGGCGCATCGTGGTGGATTTGCCCGCGCCGTTGGGGCCGAGGAACCCGGTGACGACGCCGGGCCGCACCTGGAAGGTGAGCCCGTTGACCGCCCGCGTCCTACCGAAGGCCTTGGTGAGGCCGCTTACTTCGATCGTCGCATCCATGTGTCGAGCTTGGCTGGACGGCGAGCGCCGCTGTAGTCGCCGTAATCACCGAGCTGACATGACAGGAGTCATCACCGGCGGGCGAGGGTGACGATGGATCGGCTGGCCGGGGTGAGGGGGCCGTGCTGGAAGTCGCCGTACTGGGCCTGGATCGTGAACCCCGCCTCCTCCAGGAACGTGTTCAGCTCCGGCACGTCGAGGAAGCGCAGGCTCGTCCGGCCGACGTGCAGGACCGTGCCGTCCTGCTCCCCGGTCGTCTCGGTGAACGTCACCACGCCGTCCATGACCGACTCCACCTCGTGCCAGACCCTCAATGTGCGGCCACCGCTGACCACGTCGGAGGCGTTGGACGGGTTCCAGTCCTCCCAGGCGTGGGCCTGCGGGTGCCGGGTCTCGAAGGCGAACACCCCGCCGTCGCGCAACGCCGCGTGGATCGCGGTGAGCGAGGCGCGCAGGTCGTCGTCGGAGACGAAGCACTGGAAGGCGTTGCTGGCCATGGTCGCCAGGTCGAACTCGCCCTTCCACGCGAGGTCCGCCGCAGTCCCTTCGACCCACTCGATGTCCGCACGTGCGCGGGCCCGCCGCAACGACGGCACATCTGGATCCACCCCGACAAGCCGCCCGGCGTGCCCGGCGGAGCGGGCGTGATGCAACATCGAGCCCGTCCCGCACCCCACGTCAAGGACGGTTCCCGCGGCCATCACCAGGTCGGTGTAAAAGGCGTCGGAGCGGTATCGGGCAGGATCCCAAGGATTCTGGACGTCATACAGCTCTGCCATTTCATCGTCAGAAAACACCCCAGCAGTATGGGTGAAGCGTCACGCGAATCTCCACCGGGTTGCGATGCGGTCGCGCTCCGCCGCCGCCTGCCGTACCCCTGCCTGGTAGGACGGCGCCCAGGCCGCCGCGTCGTGCAGGTCGGCGCCGAAGGCCGCCAGCGAGCCCGCGTCCGGAGCCACGGCCACGACGCCCTCGGCGGGCGGCGCGCTCGGGAACAGGTGCGCCAGCGGCTCGACCAGCACCACGGACCGCGCGTCGGCGGCCAGGTCGGCGTTGGAACCTGCGCGGAACGCCCCGTCCATGTACCGGGACCCGTTGACCGTGATCGGCGGGAACACCCCGGGTACGGCGCAGCTGGACGCGACGGCGGCGAGCAGCGGCGCCCCTGAAGCGGCGTCCCACACCACAGGCTCTCCGGTCGCGGTGTCGATCGCCGGGATCAGCAGCGCGGTGGACGGCCACGCGCGCGCCGTCACCAGCCGGCCGATGCGCGAGAGGTGCCCCTCCTCCGGCCCCGCAGAGGTGGCCAGCGCGATCGCGCCCACCTGGCGCAACGCGTCCGGCGCCCCACCGGCCAGCACGGCGAAGACCTCCTCGATCCGCGAAGGCCCGGAAGAAGAAGACGACGGCCGCGCCGTCGAGAGCCGGGAAAGGTCCTCGCCACCGGCCAGCATCGCGCCGACGATCGCCCCGGCCGAGGTGCCCACGATCAGGTCGGCGGCCCCCAGATCGACCCCCGACGAACGCAACCCCTGCGCCAGCCCGGCCAGCCACGCCGTACCCACCACACCGCCCGGCCCCAGGACCAGGCCCCTGTCGTAAGAAGTCATGGCCTCATCGTGCAACCTCAAGGGCGCTTGAGGTCAAAGCCAGCCCATCCGCTGGGCCGTGCGGATCGCCTCCAGCCGGTTCTGCGCGTTGAGCTTCGTCATCGCGCTGGACAGGTAGTTGCGCACCGTCCCCTCCGTCAGGTGCAGCTCGCCCGCGATCCTGGTGATCGACGCCCCGTCGCTGGCCAGGCGCAACGCGTCCCGCTCCCGGTCGGTCAGCGGGCTGTCCCCGGCCGCCATCGCGGCCGCCGCCAGCTCCGCGTCCAGGTAGCGCCCGCCCGCCTGAACCTTGCGTATCGCCATCGCCAGCTCCTCGGCCGAGGCGTCCTTGCCGAGGAACCCGCTCACCCCCGCCGCCATGGCCCGCCGCAGGTAGCCGGGGCGTCCCAGGCTCGTCAGGATGACGATCTTGCATTGCGAGCTGATCAGCTCGGCCGCCGACAGGCCGTCCATGCCGGGCATCTCGATGTCCAGCACCGCGACGTCCGGCCGGTGCTCCGCCACCGCGGCCACCACCTCGTCGCCCCTGCCCACCTGGGCGACGACCTCGATGCCCTCCTCCAGGTTGAGCAGCGCGGCCAGCGCGCCCCTGATCAGGTGCTCGTCGTCGGCCAGCAACACGCGCGTCATGAGGGCACCGCCACGCGCAGCAGGAACCTGCCGCCGTCGGCCGTCAGCGAACCGCCAGCGACCGTCACCCGCGTGGCCAGCCCGTCGTCGACCTGGCTCCCCGCCCCGTCGTTGGACATCTCCAGGACCCCATTCCTGATCGTGATCGTGCAGTGTTGCGCCTTGCTGTGCATGAGGATGTTCGTCGCGCCAGCGCGGACCAGGGAGGCGAGCTGCGTGCGCGTCTCTGGCGGCAGCTCCGAGGTGTCCGCGTCGACCGCGCACCGCACGTCCGCCGCCTCGAGTACGGCACGCACGCTGGCCAGCACCTCGTCCAGGTCGAGCGCGCGGTAGCCCTGCACCGCCGTACGCACCTGACGCAGCGAGCTCCTGGCCAGGTCGCGCACCTCGAACATCTCCCGCGCCGCCAGCGCCGGGTCGGTGGCGAGCAGGTCCTCGGCCTCGCCTGAACGGGTGGTGATGTCGGCCAGCCCCCTGCCGACCAGGTCGTTGAGGTCGCGGGCGAACCGCAGCCGCTCCTCGGCGACGGCCAGGAGCGCCGTGGCCTCCTGCCCCTCGTGCGCCTCCGCCGCGATGCGCCACAGCCACAGGTTGGCCAGCACGCCGCCGACCATGACCGTGGTCAGGAACGTCATGCTGAGGGCGACCACGGCCAGCGCCTCGACCCCGCCGAGGGCGGACCCGGCCGACAGGAGCACCACCAGCACGGCCGAGAGGATCACGATGGTGCGCCTGCGCACGAAGGGCGCCAGCATCGCCAGCCACACCGGGACCGCGAAGAACACGAACGACCCCAGCAGGAGCAACGTGATCACGCCGGAGGCGATCAGCAGCTTGGTGGGCCTGGGCCCGCCGCGCACGGCGATGCGGAACGGCCTGGTCGACAGCGCGTACAGAACGACCAGCAGCACGCCCTGGGCGTAGAGCACCGGCAGCGGCATGACCTGCTGCTCCGCCATGGCCACCAGGACGACGAAACCGAAGCCGACCGTCAGGAAGATGACGTCGGTCGTGTACACCATCAGCCAGCGGACCTTGTCCAGCCTCGTGGCCTTCCTCATCCGGACACCGCCGCTCGCAGCACGAACTCACCGGCGTCCGTCGGCGCCGCCGACAGCGAACCGCCAGCCGCGGCCAGCCGTTCCGAGAGGCCGCGCAGCCCGGTGCCGGAGTCGTCGGCTGACGGCCAGGCGGGCAGGCCGTCGTTGCGCATCTCCAGCACGCCCTCGCGTAACGTGATCACGCACCGCTTCGCCGTACTGTGCTTGAGGACGTTGGTCGCCCCCTCGCGGACCACCCACGCCAGCAGCGCGCGGGCAGCGGGCGACAGGTCGGCGGCGCTCGCCTCGACCACGCACGTCGCCCCCGCCGCCTCCAGCGCCGCGCGCACCCCGGCCAGCTCGGCGTCGAGGTCGAGCTGCCGGTACCCCTGCACGGCCGCGTCGACCTCCAGGCGCGCGTCCGCGGCCAGCGTCCGGACCTGCGCGATCTCCTCCGCCGCCCGCCCTGCGTCCCTTTCCGCGAGCTTGGCGGCCAGCTCGCTCTTCAGGGTGATCACCGAGAGGCTGTGGCCGAGCAGGTCGTGCAGGTCGCGGGCGAACCGCAGCCGCTCCTCCGACACCGCCAGCCTGGCCTTGGCGTCGCGGCTGTGGTGCGCCTCCTTGATCGTGCGCCAGAGCCAGAGCCAGAGCATCATCGACGCCGCGATGACGGCGTTGCTGACACCCTGGACGGCCAGGGTCACCTGCCACGGGAGGTCGGAGATCGCGCTGATGTAGACCGTGGAGGCGGCGGTGACGGCCACGAACCACAGGGCGGTGATCCGGGCCCGCACGCACAGGGCCAGTCCGGACAGCCAGATGCCCAGCGCCATCTCCCACGATCCGGCGGGGGAGTCCGGCACGATGAGGGCCGTCGCGAGGACGGCGAGCAGGCCGGAGACCACGAGGTACACGACAGGACGCGGCCGGTCCTCGAAGGCGGTGCGCAGGATCAGCAGGAACAGCCCGCACACGCCCATCAGCGAGACCCAGACGACGAGCGCGACGGGGATCGTGATCTGGTCCTCACGCGCGGCGGTGACCACCGCGACGGTGAAGAAGAAGGCGACGAACGCGATCACGCCGTCCATCCAGTGGACGAGGATCTTGCGCGCCGTCTCCGGACGGGTCGCCACTCGTCCTCCCCTCACCCACCGCAAACCAGGCTAAAGCCTACCGCTAGCTGCGGGTGCGCCAGAGAATCTCCGAAGCCTCGCGGGCCGGGGAGGCGCCGCGCAGCGACAGCCAGGCCAGCTCGTGGCGGGCGGCGAAGGTGGTGAGCTTGCGCGCGTCGATCTGGCTCAGGTCGTCCGGGCTGACGAGCACCGACGTCAGCGCGATGCGCGACCACGCGTCCGCCGTGCCGAGCGCCTCGGCGAGCTGGCGCTCTGTGGTCCGTACGGCTGTCGCGAGCCTGCGCATCCTGGCCAGGCCGGCCGCCTGCGGCTCGATGGCGGCCAGCAGGTTGACCGTGCCGATCTCGGCGCCCGCCTCGCGGGTCAGGCGCAGCAGGTCCCGGTCGGCGCGGGCCAGGCCGGTGCCGTCGATGGGCAGGGTGAAGCTCACCGCGAGTGGGCTCTCGCGCTGCAGCGTGCGGATGGCCGCCGCGCGGCGCAGGGTGGTGGCGGTGTCGGCGCTGTCGCGGATCTCGAAGTCGACGTAGGTGGCGTGGAACGCGGCGATCGCCCTGCGGTAGGCGGCGGCGAGCGCGTCGGGGGAGGTGCACGCGGCGGACAGCTCGCGGCCGGCCGTACCTCCGAAGGCGAGACCGGCGTCGGCGCCCTCGGCGCGCAGCCTGCCGACCTTGTTGGCCACCGGATTGCTGGCCGGGTCGAGCTGGCCGCCCCACCGGGGCGAGCAGCCGTCGCGACCGGCCACGAGGTGGCCGAGGGTGAACCAGCGCAAGCCGGTACGGCGGGCCGTCGCGGGCAGGTTGAGCCCCGGCTCCCTGGCCGTGTCGACGAACGCCATGAACGCCGAGGGCCGTTCAGGGACGACCGGCGAGGGCGTCGGCGTCACGACGGCGGCGGTGACAGCCGTCGGCCTGGCGGGCGGCGGTGACAGCTCGGCCTGCGCGGGCAGTAACCAGACCGCCACCCCGGTGCCGCCGGTCAGTGCCATCGCCGCCAGCAGGATGAGGAAGCGCGGCGGATTGCCAGGCTCGCGCTTGTGCCTCTCTTGCGACATGTGCCACCCCCCGTGGTTAGTCGCTTACGGGTAGTGAAGATTAGCAAGTGTTCGCACCGCGACGAGGGCATTCTCCGGAACGCGTCGATAATGGTGTTCATGAAGTTGCGGATCTTCACCGAACCCCAGCAGGGCGCCACCTACGACGACCTGCTCGCCGTCGCCCAGGCCACGGAGCGGCTGGGTTTTGACGCTTTCTTCCGGTCCGACCACTACCAGCGGATCGGACCGGGCGACCCGGGCCCCGGGTCGACCGACGCGTGGATCACGCTGGCCGGTCTGGCCAGGGAGACCTCCACGATCAGGCTCGGCACGCTGGTGTCGCCGGCGACGTTCCGGCTGCCAGGGCCGCTGGCCATCAGCGTCGCGACCGTCGACCGGATGAGCGGCGGCCGGGTCGAGCTGGGCTTCGGCACCGGCTGGTTCGACACCGAGCACAAGTCGTACGGCGTCCCGTTCCCGCCGCTCGGCGAGCGTTTCATCCGCTTCGAGGAGCAGCTGGAGATCATCAAGGGGTTGTGGGCGGCCGAGAAGGAGTTCTCCTTCGACGGAGCCTACTACCGCGTGGTCGACTCGCCCGCGCTGCCGAAGCCCGTGCAGACGCCGCCGCCGATCATCATCGGCGGCTTCGGCGCCAAGCGCACCCCGCGCCTGGCTGCGCGGTACGCCGACGAGTACAACCTGCCCTTCCACACCGTGGCGGACACGGCGCTCGCCTTCGACCGGGTGCGCCAGGCCGCAGAGGAGGAGGGCCGCACGCTGATCCTGTCCGCTGCCCAGACCGTGGCGGTCGGCAAGGACGAGGCCGAGGTCGTACGGCGGGCCGAGGCGATCGGCCAGACCGCGGAAGGCCTGCGCGCCGGCGGCCTGGCCGGGACGCCGCAGGAGGTGCTCGACAAGCTGGGCGAGTTCGCCGCTCTGGGCGCCGAGCGGATCTATCTGCAGGTGATGGATCTGTCGGACCTGGAGCACCTCGAGCTGATCGCGGCGGAGATCCTGCCCAATATCGGTTAGCGCCTTGCAATCGGGCTACGGCAGACTTGGGTGGTGCTCCTGACGATCTCGACCACCGCCCAGCCCGCCACTGACCTCGGCTTTCTCCTGCACAAGCATCCAGACCGCGTGCAGGAGTTCAGCCAGTCGTTCGGCACGGCCAGGGTCTTCTACCCCGAGGCCGGGCAGGAGCGCTGCACGGTGGCGCTCCTGCTCGACGTCGATCCGATCGCGCTGGTCAGGTCGAGGGGCAAGAGCTCGCCGGACTTCAGCCTGTCGCAGTACGTCAACGACCGCCCCTACGCCGCCTCGTCGCTGCTGGCCGGGGCGCTCGGCGACGTGTTCCGCACGGCCAAGGCCGGGCGCTGCAACACCAAGCCTTCACTTGCCGCGACGCCGATCCCGCTGGAGATCAGGCTGCCCGCGCTGCCCTGCCGGGGCGGCCCCGACCTGGCGCACCGGCTGTTCGAGCCGCTGGGCTGGCAGGTGGAGGCGGAAGCCGTACCCCTGGACGAGGGTTTCCCCGAGTGGGGCGAGTCCCGATATGTACGGCTGACGCTGACCGGCACGCTGCGGCTGGCCGACGCGCTCAACCACCTGTACGTGCTGCTGCCCGTCCTCGACGACGGCAAGCACTACTGGATCGCCTCCGACGAGGTCGACAAGCTGATCCGCGCCGGTGAGGGCTGGCTGCAGCCGCACCCCGAGCGCGGGCTGATCACCCGCCGCTACCTGGGCCACCGCAGGGCGCTGGAGCGTTCGGCGTTCGCCAGGCTCGCCGAGCTGGGCGACGACGCCGAGGAGGCGCTGGAGCCCGCGGTCGCCGAGGAGTCGACGCCGGAGGAGACGGCGGCGGAGGAAGCGGCGGTCGCCGACGCCGAGGAGGTGCCCGAGCGGCCCAAGCCGCTGAACACGTTGCGCCGCGAGGCCGTGCTCGCCACGCTCGACGAGCTGGGCGTCTCCAGCGTGATCGACCTGGGCTGCGGCTCGGGCGAGCTGGTCGGCGCGCTGCTGGGGCGGCCCAGGTTCAGCAGGGTCGCCGGGACGGACGTGTCGGCGCTCGCGCTGATGATCGCCGCGCGCAAGCTGAAGCTGGACCGGATGCCCGACGCCAAGCGGGCCAGGCTCACGCTCTTCCAGGGCGCGCTCACCTACACCGACAAGCGGCTGGCCGGGTACGAGGCGGCCGTGCTCATGGAGGTCGTCGAGCACGTCGACCCGCCTCGGCTGGCGGCGCTGGAGCGGGTGGTGTTCGGCGGCGCCAGGCCCGAGCACGTGATCGTCACCACGCCCAACATCGAGTACAACGTGCGCTACGAGTTCCTGACCGGGCTCAGGCACCGCGACCACCGCTTCGAGTGGACCCGCGCGGAGTTCCGGTCCTGGGCTACCCGCGTCGCCCAGGAAAACGGATACAGCGTGATTTTCAAGCCTGTTGGCGATGATGACCCCGAGCTGGGCTCGCCGACCCAGATGGGGATTTTCTCGAGCGGAGCGAGAGAAACAATCAACACAGCCTCTTTGGGTCCGACGAAGGAGGACCCTCGTGATTAAGGTTCCATCGATGGGGCTGGTGGTGCTCGTCGGCGTGTCCGGCAGCGGGAAGTCCACCTTCGCCGCCAAGCACTTCAAGCCCACCCAGGTCATCTCCTCCGACTACTGCCGCGGCCTGGTCTCCGACGACGAGAACGACCAGTCGGCCACCGCCCCCGCCTTCGAGCTGCTCCACCACATCGTCGGCGTGCGCCTGGCCAGGGGCCTGCTGACCGTCGTCGACGCCACCAACGTCCAGTACGCCGCCCGCAAGAGCCTCATCGACCTGGCCAAGCGGCACGACGTCATGGTCGACGCCATCGTCCTCGACACCCCGGAGGAGGTGGCGATCGCGCGCAACGAGAGCCGCCCCGACCGCGACTTCGGCCCAGGCGTGGTGATCAGGCAGCGCAAGGACCTGCGCAGGTCGCTGTCCAAGATCAGCAAGGACGGCTTCAGGCGCGTGCACGTGCTGCGCGGCCTGGAGGAGATCGAGAACGCCACGATCGCCCTCGAGAAGTCGTGGAGCGACAAGACCGAGCTCACCGGCCCGTTCGACATCATCGGCGACGTGCACGGCTGCCGCTCGGAGCTGGAGACGCTGCTGGCCGAGCTCGGCTGGCAGGGCCTGACGCACCCGGAGGGCCGTACAGCCGTCTTCGTCGGCGACCTCGTCGACCGCGGTCCCGACACCCCCGGCGTCCTCCGCCTGGTCATGGACATGGTCGAGGCGGGCACCGCCATCTGCGTGGCGGGCAACCACGAGCAGAAGCTCGTGCGCGCGCTCAACGGGCGCAAGGTCAAGGTCGCGCACGGCCTGCAGGAGTCGCTCGACCAGCTCGCCGCCTGCGACGAGGAGTTCGTGGCCCGCGCGCGCACCTTCATGGACGGGCTGCTCAGCCACTACCGGCTCGACGGCGGCAAGCTCGTCGTCGCGCACGCCGGCCTCAAGGAGGCCTACCACGGCCGCGCGTCCGGCCGCGTGCGCAGCTTCGCGCTCTACGGCGACACCACGGGAGAGACCGACGAGTACGGCCTGCCGGTGCGTTACCCGTGGGCCGAGGAGTACCGCGGCCACGCCATGGTCGTCTACGGGCACACCCCGACCACCAAGCCCGAGTGGATCAACAACACGATCTGCCTGGACACCGGCGCCGTCTTCGGCGGGCGGCTGACCGCGCTGCGCTACCCCTCGCGCGAGATCGTCTCCGTTCCGGCGGAGAAGGTCTGGTACGAGTCGGTCAAGCCGCTGTCCGCTCCCGGCTACCGCGACCCGGCCGCGCTCGACATCAACGACGTGCAGGGCACCAGGCACGTCGAGACGCGCTTCGGCACCAGGGTCAAGGTCATGGAGGAGAACGCCACGGCCGCCCTGGAGATCATGTCCAGGTTCGCCGTCGACCCGCGCTGGCTGGTCTACCTGCCGCCGACCATGGCGCCGCCGGAGACCTCGAAGCTGGAGGGGTACCTGGAGCACCCGCACGAGGCGTTCGAGGAGTTCGCCGCGGCGGGGGTCACGCGGGTCGTGTGCGAGGAGAAGCACATGGGCTCGCGGGCGGTAGCCGTACTCGCCAGGACTCCTGACGTGGCGGCGCATCGCTTCAACGTGACGGACGGTTCTTCAGGCGCGGTCTACACCCGCACCGGGCGCCCGTTCTTCGGCGACCTGAACCCGCTGGTCGACCGGTTGCGCGAGGCCTGCGAGCCGCTGTGGGACGAGCTCGGGAGCGACTGGGTGGTGCTCGACTGCGAGCTGCTGCCGTGGTCGGCGAAGGCGCTCGACCTGATCAGGACGCAGTACGCCTCGGTGGGCGCCGCGGCGCGCGCCGCGCTTCCCGCGGCGGTGGAGGCGCTCGAGGCGGCGGCCGGGCGCGGGCTGGATGTGGGCGGACTGTTGGCCCGCACCCGGCGCCGCCACGACAACGCTGCCCTTTTCCGCGACGCTTATGCGCGGTACTGCTGGCCGGTCGAGGGCCTGGAGGGTGTACGGCTGGCGCCGTTCCAGATCCTCGCCGTCGAGGGCAGGGCCACGGCCCTGGAGCCGCACGCGTGGCACCTGTCCACGCTGGGCTTGCTCGAATCCTCCGAGATCATCACCCCGACCAGGCACGTCTTCGTCGACCTCGACTCTCCTGAGTCGCGCGCCGAGGCCACGGCGTGGTGGGAGTCGATGACCGAGGCCGGGGGCGAGGGCATGGTCGTCAAGCCCGCCACCTACGTGCCTGGGCGGGTGCAGCCCGGCGTGAAGGTGCGCGGCCGGGAGTACCTGCGCATCATCTACGGGCCTGACTACACCGAGTCGCTCGACGTGCTGCGCAGGAGGTTCCTGGGCAAGAAGCGCTCGATGGCGCTGCGCGAGTACGCGCTGGGGCTGGAGGCGCTGTCGCGGCTGGCCGACGGCGACCCGCTGTGGCGCGTCCACGAGCCCGTCTTCGGCGTCCTCGCCCTGGAGTCCGAGCCCGTCGACCCCCGCCTCTAGCCGGGCGGGCCCCAGGTGAGGGTCCTGCTGCTCGGGTACCCGATCGCCGTGAGGCGGTCGCGCTTGAACGTGAGCGCCTCCGCCCCGGTGTCCCCTCCGGGAAGGGGGAGCGGGCTGTATGTCCACTCCCCCTTGTGGTGGTGCAGCAGGACGGCCACGCGGTGATGCGCCCGCGCGGCACCTTCTCCGGGGTTGGAACCTCGGGTAGCTTCTCCGCGCGCCAGCCCGCGCCGTCGTGGTGCTCGACGACGCCGTCGCGGAGCCGCCAGCGCTTCGCCTCCGGCGGCTCGGCCGTACGGAGAGGGTGGGGTTCGCCGAGGCGCCAGGTCAGCGGGTCGCGGGGAGGGGCATCGCGTAGGCGACCGGCTCGCCGCAGTCCACGGGCTCGGCGCAGGCGGAGGAGCCGCAGGAGACCGCGAACCATCCGACGGCGAGCACGGCCAGGATCCAGAGGCGCATGGGTGGGCAGTATGCCGAAAATTCGGACTTGGTGGTGACTACAGAAAGTGACGTACGGGTACGGTCCGCACATGGCGACGCCCACAGACAGTCAGGAACAGCTCGGCCACGTCGTGTTCATCACGGCAGCCGCGGCGATCGGCGGGTTCCTGTTCGGCTACGACAGCTCCGTGATCAACGGCGCGGTCACCGGCATCCAGAAGCACTTCGCCGTCGGCTCCGTGGAGACCGGCTTCGTCGTGGCCATCGCGCTCCTCGGCTCCGCCGTCGGCGCGTGGTTCGCCGGCGGGCTCGCCGACCGCTTCGGCAGGACGAAGACGATGCAGGCCGCCGCCCTGCTGTTCGCGGTCAGCTCGATCGGCCAGATGCTCCCGTTCGCGATCTGGGACCTGGGCTTCTGGCGGGTGCTCGCCGGCGTCGCCATCGGCATGGCCTCGGTGATCGGCCCCGCCTACATCGCCGAGGTCGCCCCGCCCGCCTACCGCGGCAGGCTCGGCTCCTTCCAGCAGCTCGCCATCGTGCTCGGCATCGCCATCTCGCAGCTGATCAACTACTTCATCGGCCAGCTCGCCGGCGGCGACGTCAACAACCAGCTGTGGGGCCTGGAGGCATGGCAGTGGATGCTCGGCGCCTGCCTCGTCCCCGCGCTGATCTACCTGTTCTGCGCCTCGGTGATCCCCGAGTCGCCGCGCTTCCTCGTCTCCGTGGGCAAGATGGCCAGGGCGCGCAAGGTGCTGGCCGAGGTCGAGGGCGACGACGCCGACCTGGACGCCAGGCTGAACGAGATCCAGCAGTCGCTGAAGAGCGAGCGCCGCGCCCGCCTCAGCGACCTGCGCGGCAAGGCGCTCGGCCTGCTGCCGATCGTGTGGGTCGGCATCCTGCTCTCGGTGTTCCAGCAGTTCGTCGGCATCAACGTGATCTTCTACTACTCGTCGTCGCTGTGGCAGTCGGTCGGCATCGACCAGAGCCAGTCGCTGCTCATCAGCGTCATCAGCGCCGCCATCAACATCGTCGGCACGCTCATCGCGATCTCCCTCGTCGACCGGGTCGGGCGCAAGCCGCTGCTGCTCGTGGGCTCGGCAGGCATGGCGATCTCGCTGGCCACGGCGGCGTGGGCGTTCAGCTCGGCCGTCGGCGAGGGCTCCGACGTGAAGCTGCCCGACCCGCAGGGCACGATCGCGCTGATCGCGGCGAACGTCTTCGTGTTGTTCTTCGCCCTGTCGTGGGGTGTGGTGGTCTGGGTGCTGCTGGGGGAGATGTTCCCCAACCACATCCGCGCTGCTGCCCTGTCCGTGGCGGCGGCCGCGCAGTGGGTGGCGAACTGGCTGATCACCGTGTCGTTCCCGCGCATGTCCGAGTGGAACCTGTCGATGACGTACCTCATCTACGCCATCTTCGCCGTGCTGTCGTTCTTCTTCGTGACGCGGTTCATCAGGGAGACCAAGGGGCGCAGGCTCGAAGACATGGGCTAGCGTCTTCACCCGTGATCGACGACGTGCTCGGGCCCTCACTCGACGTGCTGTTCTGCGGAATCAACCCCGGTCTCATGTCCGAGGCCACCGGGCACCACTTCGCCAGGCCCGGCAACCGGTTCTGGCCTGCGTTGCACCTGTCGGGCTTCACGCCTCGGCAGCTCGCGCCGGCCGAGCAGCACCTGCTGCCGTCTTACGGCCTGGGCATCACCAACGTGGTCGCCAGGCCCAGCGCGACGGCGGCTGAGCTGACCAGGGCGGAGCTGGTCGAGGGCGGTGAGCGGCTGGCGGCGCTGGTGGCCGGGCTGCGTCCCAAGGTGCTCGCGGTGCTGGGCATTTCGGCTTACCGTACGGCTTTCGCCCGGCCCAAGGCGGTGATCGGGCCGCAGGACGACCTGGTCGGCGGTGTTCGGGTCTGGGCGCTGCCCAACCCCAGCGGACTCAACGCCCACTGGACCCTGGACGCGATCGCAGGCGAACTACGCCGACTGCGCACCACCCTTTAACCCCGGTCTTTCTCGCCCGTGCGGGGAGACGTCTGTCTTCGGGTGGGACAGGTGATCTTCTGTCGGGGTTCTTGACGTCAAAAAGAGCCCGCACCTGATCGGTGCGGGCTCTTTGGGGTACGGCGTCAGCCGGTGCGGCGGTAGTGGGAGCGGCGGTGGAAGAAGCCCAGCACCATCGCGACGATCCACACGAAGAACAGCACCTTGAAGAAGCCGAATCCGCCGAACGCGATGCCCAGGACCAGCGCGACCAGCAGGATCGGGGCGATCGGCCCAGGACCACGGCGGCCGTGGCGGTGGGCGCGGCGCTCCTCGCGCATGCGGTGGCGCATCTCGTGATGCGCCTGGTGGAGCTGCTTCATGTGGTCGTGATGGCCCTGCCAGCCGTACGGGCCGTAGCCCGGCCCCGGCTGGGCGTACGCCTGACGCGCCGGCTCGCCGTACCCGGACGAGGGCAGGTCGGCGGTCACCGCGGCCAGGTCGCGCGCGGTCTTGGCGGCCAGCGCGCGGTCGAGGCGCTGGTCGAGCTCGTCGTGGTCGAGGCGCCCCAGTGCGAAGTGCTCGCGCAGGGCGGCCATGGTCTGTTCGCGTTCCGCGTCGCCGATGCGTAGCTCGTCGGCGGTCATACTGCCTCCTCGCCGCCCGCGTGACCGCCGGGCGCCTGCCGTTCAGTCTGGTCACTCATATCGTTGAACGCCGGGGGTAGGGCGAAAGTGCCCCTTTCGCACGCTACCTCCGTCGTCGTGAATGTGGGCGCCCGCGGTGCTCACTCCTCGTCGTCTGGGCCGTCGGCCAGGATCTGGTAGAGCTTGCGGCGCGTCTCGACGAGCACCTTGCGGGCGTCGCGGATCTGCGCGTCCGTGCCGGTCTGGAGGACCTGCATCATCGCGAACCCGGACTGCCGGACGATGTCCCACATGTCCGCCGTGTTGTCGTCCACGTCGGGGCGCATCTCGTCCCACGGGGCGCGGACGTCGTCGGGGTGCTCGGCGATGTAGGTCTGGCCCGCCTCGGTGAGCTTGAAGGTCTTGCGTCCCTCGTTCTCCTCGGCGACGACCAGGCCCTCGTCGGTGAGCTGCTGGAGCGCCGGGTAGACGGCGCCGGGGCTGGGCTTCCAGCCGCCCTCGCTGCGCTCGGCGATCTCCTGGATGATCTGGTAGCCGTTGCGCGGCTCCTCGGCCAGAAGGGCGAGGATCGCGGAGCGGACATCGCCCCGCTTGGCCTTGCGCTGACGGCCACCCCAGCCACCACGGCCGCCGAACCCGCCGGGACCGAAAGGACCACCGGGGCCGAAGGGGCCGCCGCGTCCGCCGCCGAAGTCCCAGGGGCCACGGGGGCCACCGCGGCCGCGCCGCCTGCCCTCGCCTTCTTCCGGGGTGGGGCCTGGGCGGTGGTGGTGGTGCCGGTGGCCCGCGTGTTCCCAGGCTCCGGCCATGTTCTTGAACGCTTCTCGGGCGGCGCGTCGCAACTCACGGGAGTCGGGCCACTGGCCACCCATTGCTTGTGCGGAAGTCATTTTGTACTCCTTGGTTCTGTAGGGAGCGATCGACTTTCGACCGCTCTCGATGCCTCAACGATATATCGAGAACATGTCTATAGCAACCCACCGCTTCCAGATTCCATTCCCCGGCAGCCCGCCCACCGCCCGCCCCTGGTCCTGCGATGGCTGGCCACCTCTGGGAGTTCCCCTATGCGCGGGGACCCGTGCTTGGTTGTGAGGTGGCTGGCCGCCCCTGGTGGTTGCCGTCCGTGCGTGGACCCGCTCGGGTCGGCCGCCGCCGGGTGGTTGCGCGTCGTGTGGGGGTGCCCCGCGCCGACCTTGGGTCCCGGGAGTGGGTCGCCCCTGCTTCTCCCCGCGTGGGGCGAGTGGGGGGAGGTGAGTGGCGGGGTGTGGGTCGCCCGGTCGGCCGGGCGCGAGCGGCTGGACCTTTGGGTGCGCTGCGAATGGTCCGGGGCGCGAGCGGTGTTGCGGAGCGGGTCGCTCTCCCTGGGGAGAGCGGGTGGCTCTCTCTGGGAGAGCGGGCGGGGGATTCCGGGGTTTGGGGGGGTCTTGTGGGGGATTTTGGGGTGGTTTTTGGGGGTGTGGGTTGGGGTTTGGGCTGGTCGGGGGAGGGGTGGGGGGCAGAGTGAGGCAGATCACGAAAAAGTCGCGAAATCTGGGAACAGTCGCGAACTGGAGCACGTTAACTAGGGCAGACGAGGTCGTTCCACGTCGGCAGGGCTGGGGGGTGCTGTCGCCGAGGTAACGACCTCGTCTGTTTATCTCCGCCCGCGCACGCCCACGGCTTTGCCGTAAAGTGCAAAAGGTGATCTTCGCATGATGGGGCACACGCACGCGATGACCGGTGCCGTGGCCTGGCTCGGCCTGGCCCCCGCGCTCTCGGTCTTACCGCTGCTCAACGAATCCAGCCGCTACATCGAGACCGGCATCATGGCCACCGCGATGGCCCCCACCGAGCTGGTCGCCGGCGCGATCGTCTGTGCGGGCGCGGCGATGCTGCCCGACCTCGACCATCCCAGCGCCACCATCGCCCAGACCTTCGGCCCCGTCACCTGGGTGCTCAGCAAGATCGTGGCCTGGCTCAGCGGCGGGCACCGGGGCATGACGCACTCGCTGGTCTTCGCCGTCGCCATGGGGTTCGGCGCGCACTGGCTGGCGAGCACCTACCCGATCGGCCGCGACATCATGGTCGTCCTGCTGATCGGCCTGGCGTTACGCGCGATCGGCATCGGCATCCCCGGCAATAAGCTCGGCTCGGCGATGATCAACGTCGGCATCACGACCGGGCTGTTCGTGGTGTTCCGGTCGATGGAGGTCGGTTACGCCTGGCTGGGCATGGCGGTGGGGATGGGCTGCCTGATCCACGTGGTGGGCGACTGCATGACCGAGCGCGGCTGCCCGGTGCTCTGGCCGTTCGCCCAGCGGTGGGTGCTGCCGTGGAAGATCGGCATCAAGACGGGCAAGAAGTTCGAGCAGAAGATTCTCGCCCCGATACTTTCCGTCGTCATTATCGGCCTGCTCTTCTGGCGGCTGGCACCCCTCTGAGGGTTTAACTTGATGTCGAGATACTTTCCGAGATATCTTGACGTCGAGAGATCCGCTGCAACCTGCCGGTTAGGGTTACCTAACGTCATAGGGACGCTGAAGGTGCGGCAGGATTTGCATGAGCAATGGTCCACCGAGGAGGCGATTCACCGTGTCCGCGAACAGCTTCGGCAGCCGTGACACGCTGCGCGTTGGCGACGCGTCGTACGAGATTTTCCGGCTCGATGCCGTCGAGGGCTCGGCACGCCTGCCGTACAGCCTGAAGATCCTGCTGGAGAACCTCCTCCGCACCGAGGACGGCGCGAACATCACCGCCGACCACATCCGTGCGCTGGGCCAGTGGGACCCGAAGGCACAGCCGAGCGTGGAGATCCAGTTCACGCCCGCCCGCGTCATCATGCAGGACTTCACCGGCGTCCCCTGCGTCGTCGACCTCGCCACCATGCGCGAGGCCGTCCGCGACCTGGGCGGCGACCCGGACAAGATCAACCCGTTGGCGCCCGCCGAGATGGTCATCGACCACTCGGTCATCGTCGACTTCTTCGGCCACCCCGACAGCTTCCAGCGCAACGTCGAGCGTGAGTACGAGCGCAACCGCGAGCGTTACCAGTTCCTGCGCTGGGGCCAGACGGCGTTCGACGAGTTCAAGGTCGTCCCGCCCGGCACCGGCATCGTGCACCAGGTGAACATCGAGCACCTGGCCCGCGTCGTCATGACCAGGGACGGCAAGGCCTACCCCGACACCTGCGTCGGCACCGACAGCCACACCACGATGGAGAACGGCATCGGCGTGCTCGGCTGGGGCGTCGGCGGCATCGAGGCCGAGGCCGCGATGCTCGGCCAGCCGATCTCCATGCTGATCCCGCGCGTCGTCGGCTTCAAGCTGACCGGCGCGCTCCCGGCCGGCGCCACCGCGACCGACCTGGTGCTGACCGTCACCGAGATGCTGCGCAAGCACGGCGTGGTCGGCAAGTTCGTGGAGTTCTACGGCGAGGGTGTCTCCAGCGTTCCGCTGGCCAACCGCGCCACGATCGGCAACATGAGCCCCGAGTTCGGCTCGACGGCCGCCATGTTCCCGATCGACGGCCAGACCATCGACTACCTGCGCCTGACCGGCCGCCCCGAGGAGCAACTCGCGCTCGTCGAGGCGTACGCCAAGGCCCAGGGCCTGTGGCTCGACCCGAGCGCCGAGCCGGAGTTCTCCGAGTACCTCGAGCTCGACCTGAGCACGGTCGTTCCGTCGATCGCCGGTCCGAAGCGCCCGCAGGACCGCATCGCGCTGACCGACGCCAAGAGCGCCTGGCGCGCGGCGGTCAAGGACTACGCGGTCGAGGCCGACTTCGGCCCGATCGACGAGGCGTCCGACGAGTCCTTCCCGGCCTCCGACTCCCCGGCGATCTCCCACGGCGGCAACGGCGACCAGCCGCACGCCGCGACGCTGAACGGCAAGCGCCCGCACAAAAAGGTGCCCGTCACCCTCTCCGACGGCACCAGCTTCGAGATCGACCACGGCATCGTCTCCATCGCCGCGATCACGAGCTGCACCAACACCTCCAACCCGTACGTCATGCTGGGCGCCGCCCTGCTGGCCAAGAACGCCGTCGACAAGGGCCTGACGCGCAAGCCGTGGGTGAAGACCTCACTGGCGCCGGGTTCGCAGGTCGTCACCGGCTACTTCGAGCGCTCCGGCCTGCAGCCGTACCTCGACAAGCTCGGCTTCAACCTGGTCGGCTACGGCTGCACCACCTGCATCGGCAACTCGGGCCCGCTGGACGAGGAGATCTCGGCCGCGATCCAGGCCAACGACCTCGCGGTCACCGCCGTGCTGTCGGGCAACCGCAACTTCGAGGGCCGCATCAACCCCGACGTGAAGATGAACTACCTGGCCTCGCCGCCGCTGGTGGTCGCCTACGCGCTCGCGGGCTCGATGGACGTCGACCTGAACACCGAGCCGCTCGGCACGGGCTCGGACGGCCAGCCGGTGTTCCTCAAGGACATCTGGCCGGCGCCGGAGGACGTCGCGGCCGTCGTGAACGACTCGATCGACAGCGAGATGTTCAAGCGCGACTACGCCGACGTCTTCAAGGGCGACGCGACCTGGCAGTCGCTGCCGATCCCGACCGGCAACACCTTCGAGTGGGACCCGTCGAGCACCTACGTGCGCAAGGCCCCCTACTTCGACGGCATGCCGGAGAAGCCGGAGCCGGTCACCGACATCGCCGGCGCCCGCGTGCTGGTCAAGGTCGGCGACTCGGTCACCACCGACCACATCTCGCCGGCCAGCTCGATCAAGGTCGGCACCCCGGCCGCGCAGTACCTCGAGGCCAACGGCGTCGCGGTCAAGGACTTCAACTCCTTCGGCTCGCGCCGGGGCAACCACGAGGTCATGATCCGCGGCACGTTCGCCAACATCCGCCTGCGCAACCAGGTCGCGCCGGGCACCGAGGGCGGCTACACCCGCGACTTCACCCAGGCGGACGGCCCGGTGTCGTTCATCTACGACGCCTCGGTCAACTACGCCGCGCAGGGCACCCCGCTGGTGGTGCTCGCGGGCAAGGAGTACGGCTCGGGTTCGAGCCGCGACTGGGCGGCCAAGGGTACGGCGCTGCTGGGCGTGCGCGCGGTCATCGCCGAGTCCTACGAGCGCATCCACCGCTCCAACCTCATCGGCATGGGCGTCCTGCCCCTGCAGTACCCCGAGGGGCGGAGCGCGGAGTCGCTGGGCCTGACCGGCGAGGAGACCTTCGACATCACCGGTGTCGAGGAGCTCAACGGCGGCGGCATCCCGAGCACCGTGCACGTGAAGGCGGGCGACGTGGAGTTCGACGCGGTGGTCCGCATCGACACCCCTGGTGAGGCCGACTACTACCGCCACGGCGGCATCATGCAGTACGTGCTGCGCTCGCTCCTGGCCAAGTAAATACGGAAGAGCCGCCCGTCCCGAGCGGACGGGCGGTTTTTTCATGCCTTGACATGAGGTTAGTTGTTAGGAACCCTTCCTAACAAACACCCCCCGTGGAAGGGCGTGAGCCCCGTGCGCAGAGCCATCCTCGCGTTATCCCTCCTTCTCGGTTTCACCGCCACCCCAGCCCAAGCAGCCACCACCCGCTACGAAGCCGAGAACGCCGCGATCTCCCAGGGCGTCGTGGAGTCCAACCACACCGGCTACTCGGGCACCGGCTTCGTGAACTACGACAACGTCACCGGCAGCTCGATCACCTTCACCGTGTCGGCCCCCCAGGCGGGCCAGGCCACGATCGCCCTCCGCTACGCCAACGGCACCACCGCCAACCGCCCGATGACCATCGCCGTCAACGGCGGAACCCCCACGGCCAAGGACTTCAACGGCACGGGCAACTGGGACACCTGGGCCACGGCCACCCTGACGGCCACGCTCAACGCCGGGTCCAACACGATCACCGCCACCGCGACCACCGCGAACGGCGGGCCGAACCTCGACTACCTCGAAGCCGACGTCCAGCAGCCGACCAACGACTACCAGGCCGAGGACGCCACCCTCAGCCAGGCCATGGTCGCCACCAACCACACCGGCTTCACCGGCACCGGCTTCGTCGACTACGTCAACACCACCGGCGGCTACGTGGAGTGGACCGTCACGCCGCAGCAGGCCGGCGCCGCCGTACTGGCCTTCAGGTACGCCAACGGCACCACGGTCAACCGCCCCCTGGCGATCACCGTCAACGGCGGAGCGCCCGTCGCCCAGGACTTCACCGGCACGGCCAACTGGGACACCTGGGCCACCATCCAGGTGCCCGCCACCCTGAACGCTGGCGCGAACACCATCAGGGCCACCGCCACCACCGCCAACGGCGGCCCGAACCTGGACAAGCTGTCCATAGGCGGCGGTGACGGCCAGCCGCCCACCGCGCCCGGCAACCCGCGCGTGACCGGCACCACCAGCAGCAGCATCTCGCTGGCCTGGGACGCCTCCACCGACGACGTCGGCGTGACCGGCTACCGCGTGCTCGAAGGCTCGACCGTCCAGGCCAGCCCTGCGGGTACCAGCGCCACGATCGGCGGGCTGGCGGCGAGCAGCACCCACACCTACACGATCGTCGCCGTCGACGTGGCGGGCAACGTCTCGCCGCCCAGCGCGCCCGTGACCGGCACGACGCAGCCGGGGTCCACGGGGCCGGGCATGGCGGTCGCGCCGTACAAGTACGCGGGCTGGGGCAGCTCCAGCACTCCGGCGGCGGTGATGTCCGCGACCGGCGTGAAGTGGTTCACCCTGGCGTTCATCCTGTCCGACGGCACCTGCAACCCCAAGTGGGACGGCACGCGCGCCCTCACCGGCGGCACGGACCAGGCCGCGATCAACGCGATCAGGTCGGCGGGCGGTGACGTCGTCATCTCGGTCGGCGGCTGGTCGGGCACGAAGCTGGGCGAGAAGTGCACCAGCGCCTCCGCCCTGGCCGGGGCGTACCAGAAGGTGATCAGCGCCTTCAACCTCAAGGTCCTCGACATCGACATCGAGAACACCGAGTGGGCCAGCGCCACCGTCAGGCAGCGCGTGATCGACGCACTGAAGACCGTCAAGGCGAACAACCCCGGGCTGAAGACCGTCATCACCTTCGGCACCACGCCCAGCGGCCCGGACTCCACCGGCGTCGACATGATCACCAGAGGCGCCAACTCCGGCCTGGCCAACGACGTCTGGACGGTCATGCCGTTCGACTTCGGCGGCCACACCGGCACCATGGGCGCCGCGACCGTCAGCGCCGTCGAGGGCCTCAAGGCCAGGGTCAAGGCCGCGTACGGCTACAGCGACGCGGTCACCTACGCCCACATCGGCCTGTCGTCCATGAACGGCAAGACGGACGACGCGGACGAGGTGGTCAGCCTCACCGACTTCCGCACGATGCTCGCCTACGCGCAGGAGCACCACATCGCCCGCCTCACCTTCTGGGAGCTCAACCGCGACCGTGCCTGCGGCTCGGGAGGTGACCTCAACGCCTGCAGCGGCGTCTCCCAGCAGCCCTACGACTTCACCAAGATCTTCGCCCAGTACACCGGCTAGCGACTCCGGTAGTGAGGAGCGGCGAGCGCAGCGACGCTCGCCGCGACCGGATGCCGCCCTGGCTAGGCCACCTTCGACGAGGGCGCGGACCAGGTGTTGCAGACGCTGGGGGACTCGGCGGCGAAGCCCTTGTTGAACCAGCTCGCCCGGTTCTCCCGGGAGCCGTGGTCGTTGGTCATGCTGCCCTTCTCGCCGCCGATGGCCCAGGTCAGCGCCATGAGCGCGCCCCACTCGCCGACCGAGCGCTTCTGGCCCTGCCAGTTGGCGCCGATGTAGACCCCGGCCAGGCAGTCGGCCTGCAGCTCGTAGCGGCGGTTGGCCTCCAGCAGCTGCTTCTTGTCCTTGAACCGCTCCTTGAGCACGGCGTCCCACATGCCGGTCGTGTACTGGATGTGGTGACCGTACTCGTGCGCCATGACCAGCATGAAGCCCACCTCGGGGGCGTACTCGCGCACCGCCTCGGGGACGATGATCGCGATCTGGTGGTCGATGTTGCAGTACGCGCCGGGGGCGGAGTCGCCGACCTTGCCGCCGCAGAACTTCGCGCTGCCGTCGGTGTAGTAGCGCACCCACGGCTTGCCGTACCCGCCCAGGTGCTTGCCCCACGCCGTGTCGAGGCAGGTCAGCAGGTTGTTCACGTGGGCGGACACGGCCTTGTGTCCCCGGTTGGGCATGGACGGCAGCTTGCAGGCTGTGGGGGCCATGGCGCCCGTCTCGTACAGCTTGTTGTGGGTCAGGGCGGGCGAGGTGGTGGTCAGTAGTCCGGTGAGGACGATCAAGGCGAGCTTCATGCGCCAAGCGTGCGCGACCCGGCTTGATCGTCGCTTTCATGACACCTTCGAGGCGGGCGCCTTCCACGTGTCGCAGGCGCCGGGGGAGACGGCCGCGTAGCCGCGCTTCAGCCAGTAGGCGCGGGTGGTCCCCCTGCCGTGGCTGCGGTAGTCCTCGCCCCAGTCGCCGCTGGCGATCGTGGCGTCCACCAGGTCGGCCCAGTCCTTGGGCGAGCGGTCGAGGGAGTCCCACACGCTGCCGAGGAACACCCCGGCCAGGCAGTCGGCCTGCAGCTCGTAGCGCCGGTTGTACTCGGCCGCGCGGCGCGGGGTGGCGCGCGCCAGGCGCTCGTAGGCGCGGCGCAGGCCGGTGACCTGCTGGACGTGGTGGCCGTACTCATGGGCGGCGACCTTGAACGGGTACAGATCGGTGCGGTCCTCGATCCACGCCCCCTCCAGCGGGAAGTGCAGCGTGCGCGAGGTGGTGCAGTAGAACGCCGAGGCGCCCGACGGCCACGGCACCCCGCACACCCGGTCGGCGGGCTCCTCGTAGTAGCGGACGGACGGCTTGCTGAACGGGTGCAGGTGCGCCGACCACGCGGCGTCCAGGCACGACGTCACCGCCGCCAGGTACTCCTTGGCGTGCGGGATGCCGCCCTGCGTGAGCACGCGCTCGTGACACGACGAGGTCTTCATGCGGCCGGAGTCGTACAGCGGCGTGGGGGTGAGCGCCAGCGCGGCGACGAGCAAGGGGGTGAACACGGGCATGGAGCCTACTGGTTAGATCTCCGGGTATGACGACATTAAGCCTGGTTATTGCGGGTTTCGCGGTATTTGTCGGCTCGGTGGTCCAGGGCGGCGTGGGGTTCGGGCTGGGGCTGGTCGCCGCTCCGGTGCTCACGATGCTCGACCCCGGGCTGATGCCCGGCGCGATCCAGGTGGTCAACGTCACGCTGCCGCTGTTCACCCTCGCGGCCGAGTGGCGGAAGGTGGACTGGCGCGGGCTGGGCTTCGCGGTGCTCGGCAGGCTGCCGGGCAGCGCTCTGGGGGCGCTGGTCGTCGTCTACATCTCGGTGTCGACGCTCGGGGTGCTGGTGGGGGCCATGGTGCTGGTCGCGGTGGCGCTGACCGCCTGGGCGCCCGCCGTACCGCGCAACGGGGGCACGCTCACCGGGGCCGGGTTCGTCTCCGGGGTCACCGGCACCGCGACCGGCATCGGCGGGCCGCCGATGGGGCTGGTCTACCAGACGGCCAAGGGGCCGCAGATCAGGGCCACGCTCGCGATGTTCTTCTTCCTCAGCGCCGCCCAGTCGCTCGTGATCCTGAAGATCGTCGGCCACCTGCCGAACACCGCGCTCGTCTCCGGGGCGTTGCTGATCCCCTTCATGGTCGTGGGCTTCCTCGTCTCCGGCCCGCTGCGCCGCTACCTGGACGGCGGCCGGGTGCGCGTCGCGGTCCTCGGCGTGGCAGCGGTTTCCGCGCTTGCCCTGATCACGCAGAGCCTCGCCCGTTAAGCGGGCGTTTCTGGATTGTTACCCCGAACAACAAACTCAGTCTCCGCTAGGTCTTCCCATGCGCGCCAGGGCGGAATACGTTGCCGCAAACAACATTCAAACCCCCCACGAAAGGACCCATGCCATGCGCAAGGGGATCCTCAGCCTGACCGCCGCGACAGCGGCGCTGACCCTCGGTCTCACCGCCTGCGGGGGCCAGAGCGGTGACACCACGACAACGCAGAACAGTGGAAGCGCCAGTGCCAGCGCCAGCGCTCCGGCGGCCAAGGCCGCCAAGGTCGGCGTCATCCTGCCCGACAGCAAGTCCTCGGCGCGCTGGGAGACGGCCGACCGCAAGTATCTGGAGGAGGCCTTCAAGGCCGCCGGTGTCGAGTCCGACATCCAGAACGCGCAGAACGACAAGAACGCCTTCCAGACCATCGCCGACCAGATGATCACCAACGGCGCCAACGTGCTGATGATCGTCAACCTGGACTCGGGCACCGGCAAGGCCGTGATCGAGAAGGCCAAGGCGCAGGGCGTCCCGGTCATCGACTACGACCGCCTCACCCTGGGCGGCGGCGCGGCCTTCTACGTCAGCTTCGACAACACCAAGGTCGGCCAGCTGCAGGGCGAGGGCCTGGTCAAGTGCCTGACCGACAAGAAGGCCAGCAAGCCGATCATCGCCGAGCTGAACGGCTCGCCGACCGACAACAACGCCACCCTGTTCAAGGAGGGCTACGACAGCGTACTCAAGCCCAAGTACGACGCGGGCGAGTACGTCAAGGGCCCCGACCAGTCCGTGCCCGACTGGGACAACACCCAGGCGGGCACGATCTTCGAGAACATGCTCAGCGAGCAGTCGAAGATCGCCGGCGTGCTCGCCGCCAACGACGGGCTCGGCAACGCGGCCATCACCGTGCTGAAGAAGAACAAGCTCAACGGCAAGGTGCCGGTCACCGGCCAGGACGCCACCGTCCAGGGCCTGCAGAACATCCTCGCGGGCGACCAGTGCATGACCGTCTACAAGGCGATCAAGCAGGAGGCCGACGCGGCAGCCAAGCTGGCCATCGCGGTCGCCAAGGGCGAGAAGCCCACCGCGTCCGGCAAGGTGGCCGACCCGGAGAGCAAGCAGGACGTCCCCGCCGAGCTGCTCACCCCGCAGGCCATCTACTTCGACAACGTGAAGGACGTCGTGGCCGACGGCTACGTCACCAAGGAGGAGCTGTGCACCGGCGACTTCGCCAAGAAGTGCACAGAAGCCGGAATCCAGTAGAAAATCGGCTGGGGGTACGGCGTCGCCGTACCCCCTCCTCCCCGAGGAGCCCCCATTGAACCCCGTGCTCGAACTCAGGGGGATCGACAAAAGCTTCGGTCCCGTCCAGGTCCTGCATGACGTCGCGTTCACCGCCTACCCCGGCGAGGTGACCGCGCTCGTCGGCGACAACGGCGCCGGCAAGTCCACACTGGTCAAGTGTGTCGGCGGCATCTACCCGATCGACTCGGGCGAGTTCCTGTTCGACGCCAAGCCCGTGCAGGTGCACAGCCCGCGCGACGCGGCGGCCCTGGGCATCGAGATCGTCTACCAGGACCTCGCGCTGTGCGACAACCTCGACATCGTCCAGAACATGTTCCTGGGCAGGGAGCGCAAGAGCGGCCTGATCCTGGACGAGGCCACGATGGAGGAGCTCGCCGAGCAGACCCTGTCCAGCCTCATGGTCAGGACGGTGAAGTCCATCAGGCAGCAGGTCTCCAGCCTGTCCGGCGGCCAGCGGCAGACCGTCGCCATCGCCAAGGCCGTGCTCTGGAACAGCAAGCTCGTCATCCTCGACGAGCCGACCGCCGCCCTCGGCGTCGCCCAGACCGCGCAGGTGCTCGAACTCGTGCGCAGGATGGCCGACAAGGGCCTGGCCGTCGTGCTCATCTCGCACAACATGAACGACGTGTTCGCCGTGTCAGACCGGATCGCGGCGCTCTACCTGGGCCGGATGGCAGCCCAGGTCAAGACGTCCGACGTCACGCACGCGCAGATCGTCGAACTCATCACCTCAGGCCGTAGCGGAGATCTGGGGATCGCCCAATGAACAAGGTCAAGGACCTCCCCGCGGACGACGCGATCGTCACCGCGACCCAGTCACCCTCGATCGCGCACAGCAGCCGCGCCTACGTCGAGCGGGTACGGCAGGGCGACATCGGCGCCCTGCCCGCCGTGCTCGGCCTGCTCGTGCTCTGCGTCGTGTTCGCGATCCTGCGCCCCAACTTCGTCTCAGCGGGCAACTTCGCGAACCTCTTCACCCAGGGCGCAGCGGTCACCGTGATCGCGATGGGCCTGGTGTTCGTCCTGCTGCTCGGCGAGATCGACCTGTCGGCCGGTTTCGCCAGCGGCGTGTGCGCCGCGGTGCTGGCCGTCACGCTCACCCAGTTCGGCCTGCCGTGGTACGTCTGCGTGCTGGCCGCCATGGTCACCGGGGTGGTGATCGGGTTGCTGCTGGGCACGCTGGTGGCCAAGGTGGGCGTGCCGTCCTTCGTGGTCACGCTCGCCGCCTTCCTCGGCTTCCAGGGCCTGGTGCTGGTGCTGCTGAAGGAGGGCACCAACATCTCGATCACCGACCCGGTGATCAAGGCGATCGAGAACAACAACCTGCCGCCCACGCTGGGCTGGGCGCTGTTCGCCCTGTGCGTGGCCGCCTACGCGGCGGTGCAGATCGTCAGGGCGCGCAAGCGGGCGGCGCGCGGGCTCGTCGCCGAGCCGCTGACGCTGATCGCGGCGCGCGTGGGCGCGCTGGCCGTCATCGCCGGGGCCTCCGTCTACGTGCTCAACCTGGAACGGTCGAGGAACCCGCTGTTCGCCTCGCTCAGCGGCGTGCCGATCGTGGTGCCGATCATCCTGGTGCTGCTCGTGGTGTGGACGTTCGTGCTCCGCCGTACCGCCTTCGGCCGCCACGTCTACGCGGTCGGCGGGAACGTGGAGGCGGCGCGCAGGGCGGGCATCCCGGTCGACCGGATCAAGATCAGCGCGTTCGTGATCTGCTCGGGCATGGCCGCGATCGGCGGCATCATCGCCGCGTCCAAGGCCGCCTCGGTCGACCCGAACACCGGCGGCAGCACCGTCCTCCTGTACGCCGTGGGCGCGGCCGTCATCGGCGGCACCAGCCTGTTCGGCGGCAAGGGCAGGGTGCTGGACGCGGTGCTCGGCGGCGCGGTCGTCGCGGTGATCGAGAACGGCATGGGCCTCATGGGACTGGGCTCCAGCGCCAAGTACCTGGTAACCGGAGGTGTGCTCCTGCTGGCAGCGGGCGTCGACGCCATCTCGCGTCGTCGCGCGTCCGCCGCTGGTCTAAGGTGATCAGCGACTTCGACGCCTACCAGGAACCGACGATCATGCGTGCCGGCCCGTCCCAGGAGGACATCAGGCGCCACAACCTGGGCGCCCTACTGCGTCATGTCCACCTCGGCGGGCCGACCTCGCGGGCCGAGCTCACCTCGCGGATGGGGCTCAACCGCAGCACGATCATGGCGCTGACCGCCGACCTGGCGGCGGCCGGCCTGGTGCGGGAGGAACTGCCCCGCGAGACGGGCCGCGCCGGCCGTCCCTCGCTGGTGGTCCGCCCCGAGTCGGCGCGTGTCCACGTCCTCGCCTTCGACGTGGGTCCCGACCGGCTGGTGGCCGCCCGCGTCGGGCTGGGCGGCGTGATCCTCGACCGGCACGAGTCGGTACGGCAGCGCGGCACCTTCGGCCTGGACGAGACGGTCGTGAAGCTGGCCGGGTTCGCCCAGCGGATGCGGCGCAAGGACACGGTCTGCGTGGGCGTCGGCGCCGCCGTCTCCGGCGGGGTGCGCAGGGGCGACGGGGTGATCAGGTTCGCGCCGAACCTGCACGTCGAGGAGGTGCCCTTCGGCTCGGCGCTGGGTGGCGAGCTGGGGCTGCCGGTCAGCGTCGGCAACGACGCCAACCTCGGCGCGCTCGCCGAGCACAGCAGGGGCGTGGGCGCGGGCGTGCGCGACCTCATCTACCTGCACGGCGACGTCGGCATCGGCGGCGGCGTGATCGCGGGTGGCCACCTGCTCGGCGGCCACGAGGGCTACGGCGGCGAGATCGGCCACATGGTCGTGCATCCTGGCGGGCGCGAGTGCGGGTGCGGCTCGCGCGGCTGCCTGGAGTCGGAGGTGGGGGAGCGGGCGCTGCTCGAACTCGCCGGACGGGCCGGGGTCGAGGTCGGCTCCGTCGGCCGTGACGCGGTCAGGGCCGTCGTGGACGCGGCCGACCGCGGCGACATCAGGGCGCAGGAGGCGCTCAGCAAGGTCGGCGACTGGCTGGGGCTCGGGGTGGCGAGCCTGGTCAACATCTTCAACCCGGAAATGGTGATCTTCGGGGGGATGCTGCGCGAGGTCTACCTGGGCTCGGCCGCCCAGGTGCGCAGCCGCGTGGCCCTGCACGCCCTCGCGGTGCACAGGGAGAAGCTGCGGCTGCGCACCTCGGCGCTGGCCGATGACGCGACGCTGGTGGGGGCCGCCGAGCTGGCCTTCTCACAGGTGCTCGCCGACCCCCTGGAAGCGCTGGCCCGCGCCGGGAACGCCTAGCTTCCGGCGGGCGGCTGGCCCTCGGGGCCGCCCACGTCGTACCAGGACGGGTCGGCGATGACCTTGCAGGGCTTGACCTTGCCGACGACCACCCTGGCGCTGAAGGAATACAGAACCTTCGGCTTGCCGGTGGACTGGTCGTCGTTCTCGCTGAACTCCAGCACCAGCGTCTGGCCCTTGCCGAGGTACTCCGGGTTGATGTCGAACCCGCGGTCGCGCCCCCGCATCACCTTCGCGTGCACGGACGACCTGTAGTTGTCCTGGAGCATCGAGTCCTTGCCCCCGGCCAGCTCGCCGCGGTCGAAGTCGCACCTCGTGCCGGGCTTGAGGTAGGACACGTCGGCCGTGATGCCCACCTTGGCCAGGTCGCGCTCCAGCCGGTCGGCGTCCCTGAACTCGTTGATCAGCACCCTGACCGTGCCGTCCGCGCCCTTGCTCACCGCGTACGCGGGCGACTCCGTGCCGGTCAGCAGGGGTACGCCGATGGCCGCGACGGCCGCGAGCCCGGCCACCGTCGCGCCCATCGCCAGCACGCGCCTGCGGCGGCCGCGGGCGTTACGCGCGACGATCTCTGTCTGCATCTCCATGAGAATCTGCTCCTCGAACCTCATCCGGGTGTTCCTTCCATGACGAGAGGGAGTGCCTGCAACCTCCGGCGGGCGCGGTGCAGCCGGACCATGGCGGTCCCCGACCGGATGCCCAGAGCGGCGGCCGCCTCGGTGACCGTCAGCTGGTCGATGACGACCAGTTCGAGTACGGCGCGCTCGCCCTCGGGCAGATCGGTCATGGCCTGGAAGGCCCGCCTGGCCGGCCGTTCCGCGTCGATCCGCTCTTCGAGCCTGGTCAGGTCGTCGGTGTCGAGTTGACGCCGCCCGCCGACCCGGCCCGTCAGCCGCGACTCCTGGACGGCCCGCCTGCGTTCGGCGGACAGCGTGTTCCGCGCCACGCCGTACAGCCAGGCCACCTCGCTGCCCAGCCCCGCCCTGTAGGTGTGGGCCGAGTCGAGCACCGCCAGGAAGACGTCCGCCACCAGGTCGGCCACCTGGTGGGGATCGTCGACCCGGCGGGCCAGGAACCGGGTGATGTCGTCGACATGCCGCCGGTAGAAGGTCTCGAACGCGGCGGGATCCTTAGCGAACTCCGCCTTCTTTCGCAGCACCGGCACTGCCCCCTTCGTCGATCTACAACCGGTACTTGGAACGAAGGGCGCAAAGCCTTACAAGAGCGCCTGAACCAGCAGGTCAGCGAGGCGGCGGCCCCCGACGAGACCCGGGTCGAGGTCGGGGTCGTAGATGGTGAGGTCGAGCCCGGCGAAGCGCGGCGAGGCGACCAGGCCGGACACCAGCGCGCCCAGGTGCTCGAAGCCGAGCCCGCCGGGCTCCGGGCTGTCCACGGCGGCCAGCTCGGCCGGGTCGAGGACGTCGGCGTCGCAGTGGATCCAGAAGCCGTCCAGCTCCTGGCGCGCCACGACGTCCAGCGCCCGCGCGACGGCCGCCGCCGGGTCGGCGACGGCGGCGGTGGCGTCGATGAGGTGCATGCCCGCCGCTGCGGCCTCCTCGGCGCACTCGTCGTCCGGCCTGAACCCGATCGCGACCACGTCCTCGGTGCGCAGGGAGGGGCCGAGCCCGCCCAGGTCGGCCAGCGGCCCGCCGAGCCCGGTGACCATCGCCAGGCTCTCGCCGCCCGCAGCGCCCACGTTGTCGCTGTTGCCCGGGTGCCGGTAGTCCAGCCCGTCGAGCGACACCAGCCCGTAGCGGCCGCGCCGCTTCAGCGCCAGCGCGAGACCGACGAGGATGCTGCAGTCCCCGCCCAGCACCACGGGCGTCCGTCCGCCGTCCAGCAGAGCGCCCACCCGGTCGGCCAGGAGCAGCCCGTGCTCGGCGATGGCCGCCTCGTTGCGCACGATGCCGGGCGTCCAGTCGGGCAGGTAGCGGGCGGCGGTCACCACGCCCGCCTCGCGCGCACCGAGCCGTTCCAGCAGCCCGGCGTCGCGCAGCACGCCGGGGGCCTTGTAGCAACCGGGAACGGCCCCCTGCAGCGGCGGGCGCAGGCCGAGGTTGGAAGGGGCGTCCAGCAAAGCGATCTGTCTCATTCGCCCATTGTGGCGGGAGTGACGCCGGAGACCGGAGCGGGCTCGTCCAGATGCCGCTCCCACGTCTCGAAGAGCACGTCGGCGGGCGCGAAGGGGCTGATGGCCGCCCTGGCCTCCGCGGGCGAGAGCTCCTCGTAGGTGAGCGGGCGCCCCAGGTCCTTGCCGAGCCGCTCGATCTGCTCGGCGTGCGTCATCGACACGGGCCCGGTCACGTCATAGGTACGGCCGGCGTGCGCGTCGCCGGTCAGCGCCTCGACCGCGATCGCCGCGAAGTCGGCCGGGTGGATGGAGGAGACCTGCGCCCGCGCGTACGGCCCGCGCACCACGTCGCCCGCGAGCAGCTGGCCGGGAACGTCGAAGGCCCACATCAGCGGGTCGGACGAGGCGACCGCCAGGCGCAGGAACGTGTACTCCAGCCCTGACTCGCTGATCTGCCGCTCCAGGTCCTCGTGGAAGGCGGCGATCTCGTTGTCCTGCCCGATCGCGCCCGACGACTGGAAGACGACGCGCCGCACCCCCGCCTCCTTGGCGGCGGCGAGGAAGGCGGGCGCGAAGCCGGGCACCGCGGCCAGCAGGAACACCGCCGAGACCCCGTCGAAGGCGGCACGCAGGCTCTCGGCGTCCGCCAGGTCACCGGACACGACCTCGGCGGCTGCGGGCAGGCCGGCCTTCTCCGGGTCGCGGGTCAGAGCGCGGACGGGGGCGCCCGCCGCCGCCAGCTGCTCGACGATGGAGCGGCCGACGGGGGCGGTGGCGGCTGTGACGAGGATCATGGCTGTCTCCTTTGGCTTGTGGAGACAGTCCATCACCCTATGCGGAAAGGTTCTTTCCGCGATTAGGCGACTTTCGACGACGGGGCGGCGAAGGTGTTGCAGGCGCTCGGGGCAGCGGCCTCGAAGCCCCTGCTCAGCCAGTACTTCTGGATCCTGCCCTTGCCGTGGTCCCTGATCTTGCTGTGCTCGTCGCCGCTGGCGGCCACGATGTCCAGCAGGAGCTGCCAGTCCTCGTCGGTGCGGTCGAGGGAGTCCCAGACGCTGCCGATGAAGACCCCGGACAGGCACTCGGCCTGCAGCTCGTAACGCCGGTACTGCTCGTTGAGCTCCTTCTTGTTCCGGTACGGCTCGTCGTCGAAGGCGGCCCTGATGCCGGAGATGTTCTGCAAGTGGTGACCGTACTCATGAGCGACCACGTCCATGAGGAACAGGTCGTCGATGTTCTTCAACGTCTTCTTGTCGAGCAGGACGACGAACTTCCTGCTCTTGTTGCAGTAGATGCCCGCCGCCTCGCCCCAGGAGTCGCCGCAGAAACGCTTCGCCTTGGAAATGAAGCCGAGGGACGGCCTGCTGAAGCGCATGCCCGCTTCCTTGAAGTGCGCGCCCCAGCTGCGGCCCAGGCAGTTGTAGATCTTCTGCACGTACTCCCTGGCCAGGCGCGCGTTGCGGTTCTCCAGCGGCGGCTCTGGGCAGTCGACGGGGGCGAGCGCGCCCGTCGTGTACAGCTTGTGGTGGGTCAGCTGACGGCTCTTGATCGGATAGACGGCGTGGGTCTCCGACGCCCCGGCGCTGGTAGCGGCCGAGGCGGGAGCGGGCGCGGTCGCGCAGAGCAACCCGGCAAGTACGGCCGAGGCCGTGGCGATGAGGGGGAGCTTCATGCGAAGGAGTCTGTTACGCCCCGGTTGAAGATTGATTGACGTTCACCGTACGCGGGTCAGCGGGGCGGCGAAGGTGTTGCAGTACGACGCGGAGGCGCCGCTGTAGCCGCGGTTCTGCCAGTAGGCCAGGTTGCGCGGCTTGCCGTGGACCTTGCTCTCACCGGCCCTGCTCACCGCGTCCAGCCAGGTGTCCCAGTCGATGCCCGGGTTGATCGACTCGAGCGTGGAGCTGTAGAAGACCCCGGCGAAGCACTCGGCCTGCATCTCCAGGCGGTGGCTCACGATGTCGCGGGCCGTGCCCCTGGCCCGCCAGTAGAGCACGTTCTGCGCGTCCAGGATCCCGGCGAGCTGCTGCACGTGGTGGCCCCACTCGTGGGCGACGGAGTGCGCGATGTTCATCTTGAACGGGTCGTTCAGGTCACGCTTCATGATCCGGATCGCCACCGTGCGCTGCGTGGGGCAGTACTGGGCGCCGTTGGTGGTGATCTTCCCGCAGACGGAGTTGCTGCCGGTGGTGATGAAGATCTTCGGCGGGGTGTAACGCAGCCCGGCGGACTTGAACCTGGTGGCCCAGAACCGGTTGGCGCAGTTGGCCATCGCCTTGTGGAAGTACTTCAGCGAGGCGGTGCTTCCCGCGCGGATCTCGGGGATGTTGCACGACTGGGGCGAGGTGGTGCCCGACCGGTAGATCTTGTTCTTCACCAGTACGGCGGGCATCGGCGCCGCCTCGACCTTGGCGGGACTGGCGGAAGGGCGGGTGGCGGCGGTCGCCGTACCGGACAGGGCCAGGCCCGTGATCATGCAAGCAGACACCACGAGGAAGGGGATACGCATGACGGCGGATCATAGAGCAATAAATGGAGATAAGTTGACCCGGGGTTGGTTGACCCCGGGTCGGTGGCGTCCTAGGAGACCGTGGACTTCTTGGCGCTCCACGTGTTGCAGGCGTTCGGCGACTCGGCGTCGAACCCGCGCTGCAGCCACTTGGCGATGTTGGACGGCTTGCCGTGGATGCCGTCGTCGAAGCCCGCCTGGGCGACCTTCACGATGTACTTCCAGTCGAAGTCACGCCGGCCCAGCGAGTGCCAGATGCTGCCGATGAAGGCGCCGGACAGGCACTCGGCCTGCAGCTCCACGCGGCGGGCCTCCTCGAAGATGCGCGCCTTGCTCTTGCCCTTGTACTTGTCGACCTCGGGCAGCATGCCGGTGAGCTGCTGGATGTGGTGACCGTACTCGTGCGCGATCACCTCCATGAGGAACAGCTCGGTGGGCTCGGACAGGATGCCCGCGTCGAGCAGGAAGGTGATCTTCTTGTTGTTGGGGCAGTAGAGCGCCTGGGCGCCGAGGGGGAACGTGCCACAGCCCGTCGGGGCGCCCGGCTTGGAGATGACCTGGAACTTCGGCTTGGCGTACTTGATGTTCACCTTGGCCAGCTGGTCGGTCCAGGACTTGTCCAGGCACTCCATGACGAACTCGAGGTAGATCCTCGCCCCGTCCAGGTCATCCGACTGGACCGGCTGCTCGTGGCATTCCTCGAGGTCGAACTTGCCCGTCTTGTAGAGCGGGTTCTTGGTCAGCACAGGCTTGAACCCAGGTGACGGAGTGGCGGCCGCGGAGGCCGTGCCGGCGAAGAGCAAGCTCGCCAGGACGCCGCACAACAGCGTCATAAGGGGGGTACGCATGAGAAGGCACCCTATTGGAGGGATGTGCCCAGGTAAAGCGCGGTACGGGCGTGTCGCGCCCGTACCGCTTCGTGCGTCACGTCACGTTGCCGGCGCTGGCCTTCCACGTGTTGCACGCGCCGGGCATGGCGTACTTGTAGCCGCGCTCCATCCAGGCGGCCTGCGTCGGGCCCTTGCCGTGGTCGTTCTGCGGCCAGCTCTTGGCGCCGTTCTTGCGGAACCAGTCCACCACGCCGTCCCACTGCTGCTGGTCGATCGGCATGTCGTCGGCGATCGTGCTCATGAACACCGAGGAGAAGCACTCGGCCTGCAGCTCGGAGCGGCGCGAGAGCTGCAGCCCAGCGGCGGTGCCCGAGCTGTTCCTGGCCGCCCAGTAGTAGTTCCAGATGCCGGACATCTGCTGCACGTGGTGACCGTACTCGTGCGCCATCAGGCGGGCGATGCCCAGCGCGAACGGCTGGCGCAGCTGGTCCTTGGTGATCAGCATGTACATGGTCTTGTCGCCGGAGCAGTAGAGGCCGTCGGCGCCGGTGCTCCACGCGCCGCAGGGCGTCTTCACCTTCCTGGTGATGATGCGCAGCCTGGGCTTGCTGAACGACAAACCGGCCTTCCTGAACTGCGAGGTCCAGGAGGCGTTGAGACAGTTGGTCATCTTCGTGAGGAAGCTCTTGTACGCCGCGGTGCTTCCGGAGGGCAGGTCGCCGGGCTGGCAGTGCGAGTCGGCCAGCCGTCCGGTCTTGTACAGAGGGTTCGCCGTCGCCGCCAGCTTCCCGCTCGGGGGAGCGGACTGGGACGCGGCGGGCGCCGGCTGGGCGGAAGCCTCAGCCGAACCCATCCCGACCAGGGAGAACACCAGGCCTGCTGCAAGGAGTGACGAGAGTTTCCTGAGGGGAGAAGTCATCATAGTGGGGAAAACAATAGGTCAAGATCGGACAAAGAGGGGCGGATTTGACTCCGATGAGTCAGCACGGACCCCACGAACTAGACTCGGTCTGTTGGCGATGTGGACAGAGGGGAAGATCCGTGAGCGGGCTGCTGGGCTCAGTCAAGGGACCACACGACGTCAAACGGCTCGCGGTCGAGGAGCTGCCACAGCTGGCGGGGGAGATCCGTGACCTGCTCGTCGACTCCTGCGCCCGCAGCGGGGGGCATCTCGGGCCCAACCTCGGGGTCGTCGAGCTGACGATCGCCATGCACCGCGTCTTCGACTCGCCGAAGGACCCGATCATCTGGGACACCGGCCACCAGTCGTACGTCCATAAGATGCTCACCGGCCGCGCGGGCGGCTTCGACCGGCTCAAGCAGGAGGGCGGCCTGTCCGGCTACCCCAGCCAGGCCGAGTCCGAGCACGACTTCGTGGAGAACTCCCACGCCTCGACCGCGCTGTCCTACGCCGACGGCCTGGCCAAGGCGTTCAAGATCAAGGGCGAGCACGACCGCACGGTCGTCGCGGTCATCGGCGACGGCGCGCTGACCGGCGGCATGGCCTGGGAGGCGCTCAACAACATCGCCGACGTCAAGGACCTGCGCTGCGTCATCGTGGTCAACGACAACGGGCGCTCCTACTCCCCGACGATCGGCGGCCTGGCCAGCCACCTGTCCTCGCTGCGGATGACCCGCGGCTACGAGGACATGCTGGAGTTCGTCAAGAGCAAGATCGGGAACGTTCCCTTCGTCTACGACGCGCTCCACGGTATCAAGAAGGGCGTCAAGGACGTCCTGTCGCCGCAGGTCATGTTCGAGGACCTCGGGCTCAAGTACGTCGGGCCGATCGACGGGCACGACGAGCAGGCCGTCGAGGTGGCCCTGGCCAAGGCGCGCGCCTTCGGCGGACCGGTCATCGTGCACGTGCTCACCCAGAAGGGCCGAGGCTACGCGCCGGCGGAGAACCACGACGAGGACCAGTTCCACTCGCCGGGCGCCTTCGACCGCGCCACCGGGCTGGAGAAGCCCAAGGGGCGCATCTGGACCAACGTGTTCAGCGAGGAGCTGGTCAAGCTCGGCGCCGAGCGCGAGGACCTGGTGGCGATCACCGCCGCGATGCTCCACCCGACCGGGCTCAACGCCTTCGCCGACGCCTACCCCGAGCGCACGTTCGACGTGGGCATCGCCGAGCAGCACGCGCTGACCAGCGCGGCCGGGCTCGCGCTCGGCGGGCTGCACCCCGTCGTCGCCGTGTACGCGACGTTCCTCAACCGCGCCTTCGACCAGTTGCTCATGGACGTCGCGCTGCACAAGCTGCCGGTCACCGTCGTGCTCGACCGCGCTGGCGTCACCGGCGACGACGGCGCCTCGCACAACGGCATGTGGGACCTGTCGATCCTGCAGGTCGTCCCCGGCCTGGGCATCGCGGTCCCGCGCGACGGCGAGCGGGTCGTCGAGCTGCTGCGCGAGGCGGTGGTCTACGACGGGCCCAGCGTGCTGCGCTTCCCCAAGGGGCCGGTGGCCGACACCGTCCCGGCGATCGGCAAGCTCGGCGAGATGGACGTGCTGCGGGCCGGTGATCCGGACGTGCTGCTCGTGGCCGTCGGGCCGATGGCGCAGGTGTGCCTCGACGCGGCGGTGCTGCTCGACGCTCAGGGCATCTCGGCCACGGTGGTCGACCCGCGCTGGGTCAAGCCGCTCGACGCCGCGCTCGTGCTCGCGGCCGGTGCGCACAAGCTGGTGGCGGTCGTGGAGGACAACGGGCGGGTCGGCGGGGTGGGTGACGCGGTCGCGCGGTTGCTGCGCGACGCCGACGTGGACGTGCCGGTGCGGACCTTCGGGATCCCGCAGCGCTTCCTCGACCACGCCAAGCGGGCCAAGATCCTCGGCGACATCGGCCTGACGGGGCAGGACCTGGCCCGCGAGATCACCGAGGCAGTCGCTCGCCGGAGCGCCCCGATCGACGCGCCACACTGACCTTTCCGCTGTCGTCGGGCGCACCGTGTGCTCCGTGGCCCTCGGGCGCACCGTGTGCTCCGTGGCCTTCAGGCGTATTGCCTGCTTTGCGCCCTTCGCTCGCTTGGCGGTCTTCGGGCGCGTGGCCGTTTTTGCGCGCTCGGCGGCCACCGCTGAGTGCTCTGCGGGCGACGGCGGCCAGCCCGGCGACGGCCACGGCCGCCACGGCCGCGACGGGCACCAGCAACCCGGCGTTCTCCCGCACCACGCCGCTGGCCAGCGCGCCCAGCGCCACATAGGCGCTCACCCACGCGGTGGCGCCGGTCAGCGCCCAGGGCATGAACTTCCGGTACGGCACGCCGAGCGTCCCCGCCACCGCCGGGGTCAGCGCGTGCACCACCGGCAGGAAGTAGGCCACCGCCAGCGCCCACCCGCTGCGCTCGAACAACGCCTCCGCCTTGAGCCAGCGCTCCTCGCCGATGCGCCGCCCCAGCCTGCCGTACCGCAGTCTGGGTCCGGTCTTCCTGCCGAGCCAGTGACCTCCCGTCGCGCCCGCCGCGCAGGCCAGCACCCCCGCGGCGATCAGCGCCAGCGCCTCGGCGGGGCTGTCCGCCGTGGTTCCCGCGACGATGAGCAACGCGTCGCCGGGGATGATCAGGCCCACGCCGACGGAGGCGTCGAGCGTGAGGAAAGCGAGCATCAGCGGCCACACGACACCGATGTCCTGGCTGGCGAGCGTGTCGAGCAGGTCGTTGAACATGCGTCCAGCCTGCCGTTCCCGCTGGTCCGCCACATCGGCCTGCAGCCTGAACCTGCGGCGGCCAGAAGGAGGAGGTGAATGATCATCGGCGGTGTGGGCAACATCACAATGTGGAGATCTTTCGCACCAAGAGCGTCGAGCAGTCCATCCGCGACACGGAGGAGCCGGAGCACCGGCTGCACAAGCGGCTGTCGGCCGTCGATCTGACGGTCTTCGGCATCGGTGTGATCATCGGCACCGGCATCTTCGTGCTGACCGGCCGGGTGGCCAAGGAGAGCGCCGGGCCCGCCGTCGCGCTGTCCTTCGTGGTCGCCGGCGTCGTCTGCGCGCTTGCCGCGCTGTGCTACGCGGAGTTCGCCTCGACCGTGCCTGTCGCCGGGTCCGCGTACACCTTCTCCTTCGCCACCCTGGGCGAGTTTCCCGCCTGGGTGATCGGCTGGGACCTGATGCTGGAGATGGCGCTGGCCGGCGCCGTGGTGGCGGTCGGCTGGTCGGGGTACTTCAGCTCGCTGATCGCGTCGATGGGCATCCATCTACCGGCGTCGATAGCCGACGCCGAGTCCGGATTTATCAACATTCCGGCCATGGTCATCGTGGCTCTGCTGACGGCCATCCTCTATGCCGGGATCAAGCTGTCGTCGCGGGTCAACCTGGTCATCGTGGTGATCAAGGTGTCGGTGGTGCTGCTCGTCATCATCGCCGGGCTCTTCTTCGTCAAGGCCGCGAACTACACGCCTTTCATCCCGCCCGCCGAGTCCACCGCCGGCGTTTCCGGTCTCAAGGCGCCGCTGATCCAGGTGCTGTTCGGCATCACGCCGGTCGCCTTCGGGGTGATCGGCATCTTCTCCGCCGCCGCGATCGTGTTCTTCGCCTTCATCGGGTTCGACATCGTGGCCACCGCGGCCGAGGAGACCATCGAGCCGCAGCGTGACCTGCCGCGCGGGATCATCGGGTCGCTGCTGATCTGCACGGTCCTCTACGTCGCCGTGTCGCTGGTGGTGGTCGGCATGCAGCCGTACAGCCAGCTCAGCGAGAAGGCGCCGCTCGCGGACGCGTTCGCCGCGGTCGGGCAGACCTGGGCGGCGACGCTGATCAGCATCGGCGCGATCGCGGGTCTCACGACGGTCGTGATGATCCTGATGCTGGGTCAGACGCGGGTCCTGTTCGCCATGTGCCGCGACGGCCTGCTGCCCCGCGGCCTGGCCAAGGTCCACCCCCGCTATGGCACACCGGCCACGATCACGCTGCTGGTGGGCGGCGTGACGATGCTGCTGTCCGGCTTCATCTCTCTGGGAGCCCTGGCCGAACTGGTCAACATCGGCACCCTCTTCGCCTTCGTGGTGGTGTCGATCGGCGTGGTCATCCTCCGCAGGACGCGCCCGGACCTGCCGCGCTCGTTCCGCACGCCGCTGGTCCCGTGGGTGCCTGCGCTGTCGGTGCTGGCCTGCGTGTACCTGATGCTGAACCTGCCGGTGGAGACGTGGCTCCGGTTCGTGGTGTGGATGATCATCGGCGTGGTCGTCTATTTCCTGTACGGCTACCGCCACAGCCGCGTCGCCAATGCCCCCAAGCCCTAACCAACCAGGGCGATCGCCCCGCCCACCCGGGCACGGTGATCGCCCTCCCTTCGCTTGCGGGGCCCTATCTCTTTTGAGCCCTCAGCACGCGCGCCCTCAGCACGCGCGCCCTCAGCACGCGCGCCCTCAGCACGCGCGCCCTCAGCACGCGCGCCCTCAGCGCTCCCGCACCCCGAGGTCTCCCGCTTTCCGTGTGGCCCGCACCCCTCACTGCCCCTTGCATAAGGCTGGCCGTCAGCCTCGCCACGGTTGGCCAGGTGAGCCGACCTCCCGCACGTGCTCCATGAACGTCTCGTAAGCCACACCCCCACCCCCCGCCCACATCTTCTGCGCGAGAAGCCCGAACGTCGGCTCCACCATCCGCCACACGTCAAGCTCCGTGTACTCCGCCCGCACCAGGTCGTTCCACACCGCCGACATGGCCCCCAGCAACAACGGCTCCCCAGGCTCGACCACCTGCCCGTCCGCGAACACGTGCGGCTCCCAGTTCTCGTACAACCACCGCCCGTCCAACCCCTCCCCGCGGTAGTAATCCGCATAGGGGACGATGTACAACAAATCATCATTGGTGTTGATGAACCGGTACCCGTCGCGAACCGCCTCGGCTGGGCCGTACCACCCGTTGTTCCAGCTGTTGATCGTCACACCCCGGTCATAACCATCAGCCGTCCCGGTCATCCGCGTCGCACTGCCCCAAGCCCGAGCCCGCTTCCCCAACCCCCGCACATGCGCGGCCATGTCATTGAAGAACCCGCGATAGAGCTCAGGATCAGCGAAGTACTCATCAGTGCCGTAGTGAACCTCCTCCGCCCTGAACCACGGCATGAATTCCGTGAATACATCCCTCACAAAGTCCGTGCTCTCGGGCTTGCTGAGATCGAGGTGGTCGGAATTCCCCCCGTCCAACCCCAGCTCAGGCCGGAACGCGACGAACGCCCGCGCATGCCCGGGAGCATCGATCTCCGGAATGATCGTCACCCCGTTGGCGCTCGCGAGATCCTCAAAGGAATCCCACTCGGCCCGGTCATAAGCCCCATCTTCGGCCGCCAGTCCAGAGAACTCCGGATTGTCACTCCTGAGCCTGAACGCCGCCTTCGCCTTGGTCCAGTCCCCATCCGGCGCCTTGATCTCGTTGTCGTTGAGATGCAGCTGGAACTCGTTGAGCTTGTACCAACCCATCACCTCTATATAGCCCCGAATGGCCTCCGCGGTGAAAAACCGCCGCCCGACATCAAGCATGAATCCACGAGATTCATAATTGGGCCAGTCCACCGCCGTCCCCACCGGAACCGCCCCCCGCACCAGCATCTGCAGAAGACTCCGCGTCCCGTAGAAGAGACCGGTCACCGAAGGCGCCGTGACAACCACTCGCTGAGCCGTGACCTCCAGCCGATACCCCTCCCGATCGAACCGCAGACCACCGCGGTCATCACCCAACGACGGATCCAGCACCAGGACCACATCCGCCCCTCCCGCGTCGGCGACACGGGCGGGGCGCCCGGTGTGCCGGGTGAGGTCGGCGGCTAGCCGCGTGGCCATGGCGGCAAGGGCAGAGTCGGGGACGGCAATGGCCGCGTCGCGGGTGCCCAGGGCGGCAAGGGCAGGGTCGGGGACGGCGATGGCCGCGTCGCGGGTGGCAAGGGCCGCGTCGCGGTTGGCGATGGCGGCAAGGGCTGGGTCGGCGGCGGCGATGGCGGTAAGGGCCGAGTCGGGGGCGGCGATGGCGGTAAGGGCCGGGTCGGGGGCGGCGATCGCGGCAAGGGCCGCGTCGTGGGTGGCGATGGTCGGTTCCGCCGGGAGGGTGAAGGTGCCCGATCCACCCGTCCACGTCTGCAGAGCAGGGATGACCACGGGCTTCTCAAGAGGCGTCGATGCCGAAATGTGTCGCACACACCTACCGTATGGGCATAAACGCGCAAATGGCAGCCCAGAGAACGTCTCCCCGGCCGCCGGTGTAAGCACTACATGAGGCGCATACTTCTCCTCCTGGCGATCATCGCCCCCATCCTGGCCCTCACCGCGCCCGCCAAGGCAGGCGGATGGGCGGTCACGTACCTGGACCCGGCGCCGGCCGCCTTCCAGCCGGACACGTCGTACACGATCGGTTCGTGGGTGCTGCAGCACGGGAGCCATCCGTACTGGGGCAGCGAGTCCGACCTCAAGGTCGGCCTGCGATTCACCGACGGCCGGCGCACCCTGGACTTCCCCGCCGTCAAACTCCGCGAACCCGCCCACTACGCCACCGCCGTCGCCGTACCCGCGGGAACGTGGCAGGTCGTGGGCGTCCAGGAGTGGTTCGCCCCCTTCCCGCTGGGCACCCTCACCGTGCCAGGCGCCCTCCGCCTGAACCCTCCCGCCCCGGAACATAAGGAGGCCGCGGCCGCGTACCTGAGCGCGAACAACGGCAAGGACCCCTGGGGCACGATCCGTCCAGCCGCACTCCCCACCAAACCCAGCACCGCCGCCCAGCCACCCGCCGCCGCCCTCCCAGCAGCCGCCCCGGTAGCCGCCATCTCCCCGGACCGCCCGACGCCATCGTGGTGGCGCCAGCCGTACACCCTGATAGCCCTCTTCGTGGTGGCGGGAGCAGCCCTCCTGACCGTACGGCTCCGCCGCCGCTCCTAGAGTCCGGGTCCCGCAACCCAAAGCCCCACCGAGAGACACCCACCCGACAGGCCCACCGCACCCAACGCGCTGGGCCTGTCGGCATGCGCTGCGACCGCCCTCCGCCTGTCGTTGCTCGCCCAACTCCCTTGGCGTCGAACGCGAAAGGCCGCTGGGGTACGTTCGCCCCCAACGGCCTTTTCGTGTGCGGTGTGCTACTCGGCAGATGCCTCGTCGGCGATCTCGTCGTCGGCACTGTCGGTGTCTGCGGCGGCGTCGTTCGCCACATCGTCACCGACGGCCACGTCAGCGGCCACAGCGTCATCCGCCGGAGCCGCCTCACCACCAGCGTCATCGGCGGCCGGAGCTACGACGTCCGCCGAGGCTGCGGCCTCTTCCGCGACCGGAGCCAGCTCGTCAGCGGCGGGAGCGCTTTCGTCGGCCGAGGTCGCAGCCTCGCCGATGGTCGTCCCATCCACGCCGAGAACGCTGCTGTCCTCGGTCGTGGCGGCGGCCTCGTCAGACGGTGCGGCGACCCCATCGGACGGTGCGGCTGCATCATCGGACGGTGCGGCGACCTGGTCGGACGGTGCCGCTGCCTCCTCGGCGGGCTCCGCCACGGGCGCTGCTTCCTCGACGGCCGGGGCCACCTCATCGGCGACGGCCGCGGTGTCCTCCATGGCCGGAGCGACCTCGTCAGCCACGGCTTCCTCGGCGGCGGGCTCGGCTGCGGGTGCCGCTTCCTCCGCTACGGGTGCGGCATCGTCAGCGGCCGCCGCATCTGCGGGAGCTGCCTCTTCCGCGGCCGGTGCGGCCTCGTCGGCGGGTGCTGCTTCCTCGGCGGCGGGCTCTGCCGCAGGTGCTGCTTCCTCCGCTGCGGGTGCAGCTTCGTCGGCGGGTGCTGCTTCCTCGGCGGCGGGCTCTGCCGCAGGTGCTGCTTCCTCCGCTGCGGGTGCAGCTTCGTCGGCGGGTGCTGCTTCTTCGACGGCCGGGGCCGCCTCATCGGTGGCTGCGGCCTCATCGGCGGCGGCCTCGTCGGCGGCCGGGGCTGCGACTTCGGCAGCGGGCTCCTCAACGGGAGCAGCTTCGTCGGCGGGGGCCGCCTCATCGGCAGGAGCGGCTTCGTCGGTGACGGCCGTGGTGTCTTCGGTGCCCGGGACTGCCTCGTCGGCCATGGCCTCGTCAGCGGCGGGCTCCGCTGCGGGCGCCGCCTCCTCCGCTGCGGGGGCGGCTTCGTCGGCAGGCGCTGTGTCCGTGGCTGGGGCTGCCTCGTCCACTGCTGGGGCGGCCTCGTCGGATGGTGCGGCTGCTTCCTCCGCTGCGGGTGCAGCTTCGTCGGCGGCGGGGGCTTCGTCGGCGGGGACGGGGTCGGCGGCTTCGGCGGCGACTGGTCCGGCGATGTCCTCGACGCTCGCGGCCACCGGCTCGACGGCAAGCGCGGCCGTCGGGTCGGTCGGGGCTGCCTCGTCGGAGGCCGGTGCGGCGGCTTCGTCGGCCGGTGCCACCGGGGCTTCGTCGGTGGCCGGTGCGAGGTCGGCGGCGGGCATGTCTGCGGGGGCTGCCTCGTCGGACGGCGCGGCTTCGTCAACGGCTGGGGCTGCCGGTTCGTCGGCGGCGGGAGGCTCGGGCTCGGTCGCCGGGGCCGCTTCGTCGGATGAAGCTGCCGGGGCCTCGTCGGTGGCTGGGGCGGCTTCGTCGGACGGGGCCTCAGGGGCTTCGTCGGTGGCCGGTGCAGGGTCGGTGGCGGGGGCCGTTACGGGGGTGAGGGTGTCGGAGGCTGGTGGGGCTTCGTCGGAGGGGAGTGGGTTGGTGGGTGCTGTGTCGTCTGCCGCATCCTCGTCTGAGGCCGCATCCTCTTCTGGGGCCGCTGCCTCTTCTGAGGGGGAGGTTACGCCTGCCGCCTTCTCCAGGGCGTCGCCCAGTTCTACCTTGACCAGGGCCTTCGTGTCCGTCGACAGGACGTCGCTGGCGAGGAGGTCGCTGACGATGGACAGGAAGCCGGGGCTGAGCGGGTGCAGGGGCGCGGTGGGCGGGCCGTCGGTGGTCTGGCTGGCCTGCTCCGGCTCCTTGACCGGCTTGCCCTGCGGGCTCGGGGCGCCGAAGAAGTCCTTGAGGACCAGTGACTTGCTCTCCGGGGAGAGTACGCCGTCGTCGCCGAGGTCCTTGAGGATGACGTCGAGCGTCCTGCCGCTGAGGCCGGCGATGAGGTCGTCGTCCGGCGGGTCGCCGGCGATGCGGATGTCGGTGGCCGCCTGGGCGGGCAGCGCCCCTGCCAGGCCGAACGTGGAAATACCGATCGCTACTGCGAGAAGTCCCTTGTTTAGATTGCGCATGCAGTGTCCGTACCCGGGGGGTCTTCCGGACACGTGACGGAGTAACCCAAAAGAGTCATTCGATTACCTAACGTGACTCACGTGTTGCCTTGTGGGTGTCTGCGTCAGGTAAAAGGCTGGGCAAGGTGTTTGGTGTCCACGCGGTGGCCTGCTTGTTCCAGGGCTGTGACGGCTTCCTTGATCCGGTGTTCGGGGACCAGGACGAGGTCGGCGTGGTAGGTGGAGGCGACGAAGACCGAGATCTCCGCTTCGGCCAGCGGGGTGATGATGGCGGCGAGCATTCCGGTGGCGGCCAGGTCGTGGGCTGAGCCGTACAGGCCTATCCAGCGCTCGCCCGAGCCGGTCGGCCAGGTTTCGCGGACGACGGTCAGGCCCTCCGGGGCCCGGACCAGGGCGATCCACTCGTCGTCCTCGGGGAAGGTCGCGTGGGGGAGGTGTTCCACGGCGAACACCGACGGCACGATGCCCAGGCGCTGTGAACTCATCCTCCAACCCTAGATCAGATTGATGAGGGGATGGCTGAGGTCCTTTTTGTGGGTGAGAGGGGGCGTATGGGGGCGGGGGTTTGTGGGGGTGGGGTCCGTGTGGGGGTGAGGGGGGCGGGGGTCGGTGGGGGAGTCAGGGTCTGGGGCGGATAGGGGTGGTTGTGGGCGGGGGTGGGCGCTACGATCGCGGGGAACTAAGGTTAGGCTTGCCTATCTAAGCGAGGATCGATGGCACGCGGATACGCCGGTGCGATGATGAAGACCTTCGGCGCCCGTGAGCACACGCTCACCGTCTCCGCCATAGAGGACCTGACGCCGCGCTACCGCCGCATCACCTTCCACGCGCCCACCCTGTTCGACGGCCAGCCGTTCCCGCCCGCCGCCTGGGTACGCCTCTGGGCCCCTGACCCCGTCAAACCCGGCCGCGAGCACCAGCGCGGCTACACCCTCGTAGACCCGGACGCAGACACCAGCCACGTGAGCCTGGAGTTCCTGCTGCACGAACCCAAGGGCCCCGCCTGTGAATGGGCGTCCAACGCCAAGCGGGGCGACACCATCCAGGTGACCCGCTGGGCGTCGGGCCACTTCCAGGCCCCCGACCCGGCTCCGGACGGGTACCTGCTGGTCGGCGACCCGGCCGCGCTGCCCGGCATCAACGCCATCCTCACCGCCCTGCCCGCGACGACGCCGGTCGAGGTGCTGCTCCAGCAGTACGAGGAGGGCGACAGCGACCTCCCGGTCGCCGACCACCCGATGGGTACGGTGACCTGGGTGTCCGACCTGGCCGCCGCCGTGGACGACCGCGACTGGTCGAACTGGTTCGCCTGGGTCACAGCCGAGTCCGCCGCGACCAAACGTGTCCAGGCGAGGCTCACCGAGCTGGGTTTCCCCCGCACCGACGTCAAGGGCCGCGCCTACTGGATCAAGGGCAAGGCCATGGGCACCGACCGCGAGGAAGCGCCCGCGGCACCCACGACGAAAGGGCAGTGGCGTTCACGAGCCGGAGCAAGACTGCTGGCCCCCTTACGCCCCAAACTCATCCTCGCCGGGATCTTCCAGGCCGTGGTCTCCCTGGTCCAGCTCGCTCCATATCTCCTGCTCGTGGAGGTGTGCCGCCGTCTCCTGACGAAGACCCCACTCCAGAGCCTGGGTTTCCTGGCCCTGGTCCTGCTCGGTGCCGGTACGGCTCTCGCCGGTGTCCTGCTGCTGGCGATGCACGTGATGGACGCCAGGTTCGGCCACCTCGTACGGACCACGGTGGTGCGCAAGCTCTCCCGCCTCCCCCTCGGCTGGTTCACCCAGCGCACCTCCGGGATGGTCAAGCAGGCCGTGCAGGACGACGCCGCCAGCGTGCACTACCTGGTCACCCACGCCGTGCTCGACGTGGTCGCGGCGGTGGTGGCGCCGCTGGCCGTACTCACCTATCTGTTCTCCGTCTCCGCCGCCCTGGCCGCGATCCTGCTGGTGCCGGTGCTCGTCTACATGGTCCTGACGGCCAGGATGATCGCGGCGTCGACCGCGCAGCTCGCCCGGTTCACCGAGTGGGAGACGCGGGTCGGCTCCGAGGCGGTCGCCTACCTGGACGGCCTGGCCGTCGTCAGGGCCTACGACGCCGGTCCAGCCGGCGGGTTCCGCGCCACCCTGGCCGAGCGCGCGCGGTTCCTGGACGGCTGGCAGCGCCCGCTGACCTCGCGCAAGACGCTGATCGACCTGGTCACCCGGCCGATGACCTCGCTGCTGCTGATCGTCGTCGCGGGCGGGTTGCTGCTCGAACCGGCTGACCTGCTGCCCTTCCTGCTGCTCGGGGTGACGTTCGGCGGCCAGTTGCTGGCCATCTCGTACGGCCTGGCCTCGGTGCGCGAGGCGACGACCGCCGCCCAGCGCATCGGGCTGCTGCTGTCCGAGCCCGAGCTGGCGGAACCCGACCCGCCACGCGCGCTGACGCCCGGTCACGGAAGAACGGTCCGCTTCCACGACGTGTCCTTCTCCTACGGGCAGCACCGCGTCCTGTCCGGCGTCAACCTCGACCTGGCCCCCGGTACGGTGACCGCGCTCGTCGGCCCCAGCGGCGCGGGCAAGTCGACGCTCGCCGCCCTCCTGGCCAGGTTCCACGACGTCACCGAGGGCTCGATCACCATCGACGGGACCGACCTGCGCGACCTGCCGCTCGACGAGCTCTACCGGGCCGTCGGCTTCGTCTTCCAGGACGTGTCGCTGGTGAACGCGAGCGTCCACGACAACATCGCCCTGTCCAGGCCGGACGCGTCACGGCAGGAGGTGGAGGAGGCGGCGAGGGCGGCGCAGATCCACGAGCGGATCGTGCGGCTCCCCGACGGCTACGACACCGAGCTCGGGCAGGACGGGCTGTCGGGCGGCGAGGCGCAGCGGATCACCATCGCCAGGGCGCTGCTGGCGGACCGGCCGGTGCTGGTTCTCGACGAGGCGACCGCGTTCGCCGACCCGGAGTCCGAGCACCTGGTGCAGGAGGCGCTCGGCAGGCTGGTGGCCGGCCGTACGGTGCTGGTCATCGCGCATCGCCTGCACACCGTCACGGGCGCCGACGCGATCGTCGTACTGGACGGCGGCCGCGTCGTCCAGCGCGGGAAGCACGCGGAGCTGCTCGGCGGCCCCGGCCTCTACCGCGACCTGTGGCAGGCCGCCCATCTCACGCAGGAGACGTCGTCATGATCCGTCAGACCCTCCGCCTGGCCGACGACCGCCGCGCCACCGCGCGCTACCTGGCCCTGGTCGGGCTCAGCGCCGTGATCAGGGCGGGCGCCGTCCTCGCCCTGGTGCCGCTGCTCACCGCCCTGTTCTCGGCGGATCCCGGCGCGCTGGTCTGGGCGTGCGCGTTCGCCGGGCTGGTCGTGGCCGGTTGGGCGGTCGACTACACGGTCGCGGGCGCCGGGTTCGCCATCGGGTTCGCGCTGCTGTCCGGTATCGAGACGCGGATCGTGGACCGGTTGCAGCGGATCCCGCTGGGCTGGTTCACCGCGGAACGCCGGTCGGAGGGTCAGCGGGCGCTGACCTCGTCCGGGCGCGAGCTGTGCCAGGGCATCGCGCACCTGATGACCCCGGCGGTCGGCGCGCTCACCACGCCCGCGCTGATCGGCCTCGGGCTGCTGTTCATCGAACCGGTGCTCGGCCTGGTCGCGCTGGCCGCCGTGCCGTTGCTGCTGGTCACGGTGTGGGCGAGCGGGCGCAGCCTGCGGGCCGCCGACGACGCCTACGCTGCGGCGTCCGCCGAGGCGGGGCGACGCATCATCGAGCTGGCCCAGGCGCAGCCCGCGTTGCGCGCTGCCGGCCGTACAGAAGGAGAGGGGTCGGCTGTGGGGCGGGCCCTCGACAGGCAGCGATCGGCGGCGTTGCGTCTGGTCGGGTTCGGGCTGCCCGGTCAGGTGATGTTCGGCTTCGCCACCCAGGCGGTGCTGCTCGGGCTGGTGGCGACCGCCGTACTCCAAGGGCTGGACGGCGCGCGAATCGTCGCCGTCGTCATCGTCGCGGTGCGGTTCGTCGAGCCGTTCACGACGCTGGCCGAGCTCTCCCCGGCCATGCAGGCCATGCGCGGCACCGTGGAAAGAGTGCAGGTCCTGCTCGACGCCCCAGCCCTCGGTGGTACGGCGGAGCCGGTCACGCCAGACCCGTCGAGGACGGCGCTCGAACTGCGCGACGTGCGCTTCGGCTACGAGGAGGGCGAGGACACCGTCGCGGGCGTGTCGTTCACCGTCGAGCGCGGCACCACCACCGCCGTCGTGGGCCCGTCGGGCGCGGGCAAGAGCACGCTGCTGGCGCTGATCGCCAGGTTCCACGAGGTGAGCGGCGGATCCATCCTCGTCGCCGGGCACGACGTGCGCGCCTACGACCCGGCCGTCCTCATGCGGCAGCTCGGCATCGTGTTCCAGGACGTCTACCTCTTCGACGCCAGCCTCTACGACAACATCCGCCTCGGCAGCCCGGACGCCACCGAGGAGGAGGTCAAGGCGGCAGCAAGCCGGGCGCAGCTCGACGAGGTGGTCGCCCGGCTGCCCGGCGGGTGGGAGACCCGGGTGGGGGAGCGCGGCGCCGCGCTGTCCGGCGGGGAGCGCCAGCGGGTGAGCATCGCCCGCGCGCTGCTGAAGAACGCGCCGCTGCTGCTGCTCGACGAGGCTACGGCCGCGCTGGACGCGGGCAACGAGCGGGCGATCATCGGCGCGCTGGAGGCGGGGCGCGGCGAGCGGGCGACCGTCATCATCGCCCACCGGCTGAGCACGATCGCCCGCGCCGACCAGATCGTGTTCCTCCAGGACGGCCGTGTGCTGGAGCGCGGCACGCTGGCCGAGCTGGTCGAGCGCGGCGGCCGGTTCGCGTCCTACTGGAAGCATCGCGAACAGGCCGCCGCGTGGACCCTATGAGGCCAGCGAGGAGAAGCCCGCCCGGTTCAGGTACGGCGTGATGCCGCCCAGGTGGAACGGCCAGCCCGCGCCGAGGATCATGCACAGGTCGATGTCCTGCGCCGCCGCGACCACGCCCTCGTCGAGCATGATGCGGATCTCCTCGGCGAGCGCCTCCAGGACGCGCTGCCGTACCTCGGCCGCCGTGGACGGCGAGGTGCCTCCGGTGAAGAGAGCCACCGCCTCGGGGTCGAGCGAGAAGTCCGGCGCGTAGACGCCGGGCTTGCCCGACGCGACCAGCTTCGCCATGTTCGGCGAGACGCCGAACCGCGACGGGAACGCCGCGTGCAGCGTCTCGGACACGTGGTGCCCCACGGCCGGCCCGACGAGCTGCAGCAGCGCGAACGGGGTCATGGGCAGCCCGAGGTCGTCCAGCGAGTGCTCGGCGACCTCCAGCGGCGTGCCCTCGTCGACGGCCGCGATGACCTCGCCCATGAAGCGGGTGAGCAGGCGGTTCACGACGAACGCCGGAGCGTCCTTGACCAGCACCGACGACTTGCGCAGCGACTTGCCGACGGCGAACGCCGTGGCCAGGGTCTCGTCCGAGGTGGACGCGCCGCGGACGATCTCCAGCAGCGGCATCACCGCGACCGGGTTGAAGAAGTGGAAGCCGACCAGCCGCTCCGGGTGCTCCAGGGAGGAGCCCATCTCGGTGAGCGACAGCGAGGAGGTGTTGGTGGCCAGCACGCACTCGGCCGACACGACCTGCTCGACCTCGGCGAACACCTTCTGCTTGACCGACATCTCCTCGAAGACGGCCTCGATGACGAAGTCGGCGTCGGCGAACGCGTCCTTGGTCAGCGACCCGGTGACCAGGCCCTTGAGCCGGTTGGCCTGGTCGGCGGAGATCCGCCCCTTGGCGAGGAGCTTGTCGACCTCCTTGCGCACGTATCCGACGCCGGCGTCGAGGCGCTCCGGCGACAGGTCGGTCATGACGACGGGCACTTCGAGGCGGCGGGCGAACAGCAGCGCCATCTGCGAGGCCATCAGCCCGGCGCCGACGACGCCGACCTTGGTGACCTTGCGTGCCAGCGCCTTGTCCGGCGCGCCGACCGGGCGCTTGGCGCGCCGCTGGACCAGGTCGAAGGCGTAGAGCCCGGCGCGGAGCGTGTCGCTCATGAGGAGGTCGGCCAGCGCCTCGTCCTCGGCGGCGAAGCCCTCGTCGCGCGTGGCCGTACGAGCCTGGGCGATCAGGTCGAGCGCCCGGTAAGGGGCGGGGGAGGCGCCGTGGAGCTTCATGTCGACGAGGAAGCGGGCGTCGCCCACGACCTTGTCCCAGTCCTCGGTGCTCTCGGTCCGCGTCACGGAGATGTCGGACGTGAGTACCTTCGCGGCCCAGCGCAGCGACTCCTCCAGGAAGTCGGCGGGCTCGAACAGCGCGTCGGCGACGCCGAGGGAGAAGGCGTCCGTCCCCTTGATCATGCGGTTCTGCGACAGCGGGTTCTCGATGATCAGCTTGATCGCCTTGGACGGGCCGATCAGGCGCGGGAGCAGCTGCGTGCCGCCCCAGCCGGGCACGAGGCCGAGGAAGCACTCGGGCAGGGCCACGGCCGGTACGCCGGAGGAGATCGTCCTGTAGGTGCAGTGCAGCGCGATCTCCAGGCCGCCGCCCATCGCCGCGCCGTTCACGAAGGCGAACGACGGGATGCCCAGCTCGCCGAGGCGGCGGAAGACCAGGTGGCCGAGCTGCCCGATGGCGAGCGCCTCCTCGCGGGAGGCGACGGTCGCCGCGCCCTTGAGGTCGGCGCCGACGGCGAAGATGAACGGCTTGCCGATGACGCCGACGGCCGCGAGGTCATTCCTTCCGGCGATCGAGTCCAGGGCGTCGTTCAGCGCGAACAGCCCCAGCGGGCCGAAGGTGTTCGGCTTGGTGTGGTCGAAGCCGTTGTCCAGCGTGATCAGCGCCATCGTCCCTGCGCCGCCGGGCAGCTCGACGTCGCGGACCAGGGCGTTGGTGACGACCTCGTCCTGCTCTCTGGCGGTCAGGAGGGTGCGGAGGGTGTCGATCATGCGAGGTTCTCCCAGATCACGGTGGCGCCCATGCCCATGCCGACGCACATGGTGGTGATGCCGTAACGCACGTCGGGCTTCTCGGCGAACTGGCGGGCGAGCTGGGTCATCAGCCGCACGCCCGAGGAGGCCAGCGGGTGGCCGAACGCGATGGCTCCGCCGTACTGGTTGACCTTGTCCGAGTCCTCGGGGATGCCGAAGTGGTCGAGGAAGGCCAGCACCTGGACGGCGAAGGCCTCGTTGATCTCGAAGAGCCCGATGTCGGAGATGTCGAGACCGGCGAGCCGCAGGGCGCGCTCGGTCGACGGGATCGGCCCCACGCCCATGACCTCGGGGTCCACACCCGCGAAGGCGTAGGACACCAGGCGCATCTTGGGCGACAGGCCCAGTTCCTCGGCCACGGGGGCGGCGGCCACCAGGCAGCCGGTCGCGCCGTCGTTGATGCCGGAGGAGTTGCCCGCCGTCACCCGGCCGTGCGAGCGGAACGGCGTCTTCAGCTTCGACAGCCCGTCGAGGGAGGTCTCCGGGCGCGGCGCCTCGTCCTCGGTGGCCAGACCCCAGCCGAGCGCCGCCGTCCTGATGGCGGTCGGCACCAGGTCGGGCTGGATCTTGCCGTCGGCGTACGCCTTGGCGACCTTCTCCTGCGACAGCACCGCGTAGGCGTCGGCGCGGTCCTTGGTGATCTCCGGGTAGCGGTCGTGCAGGTTCTCCGCCGTCATGCCCATGACGAGCGCGCTGGGATCGACCAGCTTCTCCGACAGGAAGCGCGGGTTGGGGTCGACGCCCTCGCCCATCGGGTGGCGTCCCATGTGCTCGACGCCGCCGGCGATGGCCACGTCGTAGGCGCCGAACGCGATGCCGCCGGCCACGGAGGTCACCGCGGTCATCGCTCCCGCGCACATGCGGTCGATCGCGTAGCCGGGCACGCTCTTCGGCAGCCCGGCCAGCACGGCGGCCGAGCGGCCGATGGTCAGCCCCTGGTCGCCGATCTGCGTGGTGGCCGCGATGGCGACCTCGTCCACCCGCTCGGGCGGCAGCGAGGGATTGCGGCGCATCAGCTCGCGGATCACACGGACGACCAGGTCGTCGGCGCGGGTCTCCGCATACATGCCCTTCGGGCCGGAACGGCCGAAAGGCGTGCGTACGCCGTCGACGAACACGACGTCACGGGAGGAAGGCACTCGTTCGCTCCTCAAGAGTTGGAAGCCTGGAGTGCCTATGCTACTCGTCAGTAACTAATGGACAGACGATAGCAGCCACCAAGAGCGCATATATCAGGACAACGGGGGGTTCCCAGAGGTGCGCCCGCGCTCCGACCAGCACCGCAACCGCCAGCGCCGCGCCCACCCACCCGGCCCCGCTCCCGGACCTGCGCCCCGGATCCCACGGATCGCAGGGACCCGGCCTGCGCGCGTCACGCGCCCACCACAGGCAGAACGCCACCCCCGCCACGCACGCCGCGAGCGCCAGCCCCTCCAGCGCGCTGCCCGCCAGGTCGGCGAAGCCGTACAGACCCGCCCGTCTGAACTGCTGCGGGACGGTCAGCCCGAGCAGCAACGTCAGCGCCCAGCAGGCCGCCACCGCCAACCGGCTCCAGCGCGGCGTGGAGCAGACCCCGTAGAGCCTGACCTCCAGCGCGCGCACCCGCCGCATCCGCACGCCCCACGCGAGCTGCGTCAGCGCCTGCACCGGCAGCGCCATGAGGAACACGGTCAGCGCCAGGACCGCGAGCTCCGCCGCCGGTGACCGTTCCGCCAGCAGTTGTACGCAGCAGAGCAACGCGATCGACCCGCACAGCGTGAGGCGGGCCAGCCGCCGCGCCGCCCTCGCCCGGCTGCGCAATGCGGCCAACTCCGTCGAAAGCATGACGGTCATCATGGCGTCACACCGAGTAATAGTGTGCGGCTTTGCGATGAGTTTCGGGAGCACCAAGACTCTGTACTTCCATGAACCAGCGAATGGAACTGCTCGCCAGGGAGAAGGCACTCACCGCGCTGCGCGAGGAGATCGCCGAGCAGCGCAGGGCGCTGCCCAAGGTCAGGATCGACAAGGACTACGTCTTCACCGGCCCGTCGGGGGAGCTGGGTCTCGCCGAGCTGTTCGAGGGCCGACGCCAGCTCATGATCTACCACTTCATGTGGCTCGACGACACCGACCAGGGCTGCCCCAGCTGCTCGCTCACGGCGGACAACATCGGCCACCTGTCCCACCTGCACGCCGTCGACACCACGCTGGCGCTGGTGTCGCGCGCGCCGTACGACTCGATCGAACGGTTCAGGAAGCGCATGGGCTGGACCGTGCCCTGGTACTCCTCGCACGGCAGCACCTTCAACTACGACTTCCACGTCACGGCCGACGAGGACGTCGCGCCCATCCAGTACAACTACATGGACAAGGCCACCCTGGAGAGCAAGGGGCAGAGCTACTTCACCGGAAAGGGTAACGACGGCCCCGGCCTGAGCGTGTTCCTGCGCGAGGGCGAGGACGTCCTGCACACCTACTCCACCTACGGCCGCGGCCTCGACGACCTGCTCGGCACCAACCACTACCTCGACCTCACCCCGCTGGGCAGGCAGCGGCACGTCAGCGAGTTCCTCCACCACGACAGGTACGAGGGCGCGGAGGCGGACCATCACTGCCACTGAGGAGTTCGGCGGCCTGGCCGACCGGTACCGGCGCGAGCTGCTCGCCCACTGCTACCGGATGCTCGGGTCGGCGACCGACGCCGAGGACGTGGTCCAGGAGACCTACCTGCGCGCCTGGCGCAACCTCGACCGGTTCGAGGGGCGCTCCTCGCTGCGCACGTGGCTCTACCGGATCGCGACCAACGCGTGCCTCGAAGCGCTCGAGGGCAGCAGCCGGCGGCCGCTGCCCTCGGGGCTCGGCGGCCCCAGCGATCCCGGGGTCGAGCTGGGCAAGGGCCTCGACGTGCCCTGGCTGGAGCCGTTCCCCGACCCGGCCGACATCGTGGAGGCCCAGCACGACACGCGGCTGGCCCTGGTCGCGGCGCTGCAGCACCTGCCGCCGCGCCAGCGCGCCGTCCTCATCCTGCGCGACGTGCTGACCTGGCGGGCCGCCGAGGTCGCCGAGCTGCTCGGCACCACCCCGGTCGCGGTCAACAGCGCGCTGCACCGGGCCAGGGCGCAGCTCGCCCAGGTCGAGCCGGCGCGGCTGGCAGAGCCGTCAGAGCCGCGGCTGCGCGAGCTGCTCGACTCCTACGCCACCGCGTTCGAGCGCGCCGACGTGCAAGGCCTTGTGCGGCTGATGGCGCACGACGCGATCTGGGAGATGCCGCCCCTCGCCGAGTGGTTCTCCGGCCGCGAGGCGATCGGCAGCTTCCTGTCCCATCGCCTCACTCCAGGCGCGTTCCGCCTGGTCCCGGTCAGGGCGAACGGCCAGCCGGGCTTCACCGTCCATCAGTACGGCAGGCAGCACGCGCTGCAGGTGCTGGAGGTCGCCGCGTCAGGCGTCGTGCGGATCGTCCACTTCCTCCTGCTGGATGACCAGGTCGATCAGTCCGGGGAAGCGGGCGTCGAGGTCGTCCCTGCGTAGCGTGATGAACAGGTTGCGCCCCACCGGCCGCTGGTAGATCACGCCGCTGTCGGTGAGCACCCGCCAGTGGCTGGTGAGCGTCGACTTCGGGACGTCGGGCGCGATGCCGCGACAGGGGCGCTCCGCGCCGTCGGCCAGCACCTTGACGATCTTGGCCCGAACGGGGTGGCCGATGGCGGCGAGCACGTCGACCAGCTGGATCTGCTCCCGGCTAGGTGTCATGCCCCCATTGTACGGAAATTTCGTACGATGAGTTGACCTTTCGGGTGTGTTTGTACGAGGATCTCGTACTGTTCGTAAATCCCGAACAGTTGGGACCTTCTGTCATGCATTCCTCCTCCCGGGTGCTGGCGCTCCTCGCGCTCTCCCAGTTGATCACCGCGCTCGACTTCTTCATCGTCATGGTCGCCCTCCCCGATATCGGCGCCGACCTCGGCTTCTCCGCGCAGGCACTGCAATGGGTGTCCAGCGCGTACGCCGTGACCTACGGCGGCTTCCTCCTCTTCGGCGGCCGCGCAGCCGACCTGCTCGGCAGGCGCCGGATGTTCGTGCTGGCGCTGGTGTTGTTCGCCGTTTCCTCGTTGGCCGGTGGCCTGGCGGAGAGCCAGGCGTTGCTCATCACCGCGCGGGCGGTGCAGGGGATCGGCGGCGCGCTGCTCTTCCCCGCCACGCTCTCCCTGGTGAACACGCTGTTCGCGGAGGGGCCCGCGCGCAACAGGGCGCTGGGCGTCTGGAGTGGCGCGGGAGCCAGCGGGCTGGCCCTCGGCTCGCTGCTCGGCGGCCTGCTGACCGGCGCGTTCGGCTGGGCGGCGGTCTTCTACGTCAACGTGCCGCTCGCCGTGATCGCCATGGTCGCCGCCTTCGCGCTGATCCCGCCGGACGGCGCCCGTGAGCGCGGACGCCGCTTCGACTTCCCCGGCACCGTGCTGGCCACCGGCGGCGTCAGCCTGCTGGCGTTCGCGCTGATCCAGGGGCCGGAGTCCGGCTGGGTCTCGCCGTCCATCCTGGTGAGCTTCGGCCTGGCGGTGGCGCTGCTGGCCGGTTTCGTCGCGGTGGAGCGTTCCAGCCGCGATCCGCTGATGCCGCTGCGGCTGTTCGGCAACCGCAGCCTGTCCTCGGCGATCCTGGTCATCCTGGTCTTCGGTGGAACCTTCAACGCCCTGCCGTACTTCCTGACCGTCTACTTCCAGACGGTGCTCGGCTACAACGCGGTCACCGCGGGCCTGGCGTTCCTGGCGCCGTCGGTGCTCATCATGATCGGCACGCAGCTCGGCGGGCGGATGGCCGGGCGGCTCGGGATGCGCGCCACGCTGCTCATCGGCACGGTCGGCGGGGCCGTGGGGACGGTCATGCTGGCCCTCGGGGTCAGTGCCGACGGCAGCTTCTGGGCGGTGCTGCCCGGCATCGTGGTCCTGGGCGTGACGCAGGGGCTCACCTGGACCGGCATGTGGATCGCCTCAGCGACCGGTGTCGCGGGGTCAGAGCAGGGCATCGCGTCCGGCATGGCGTCCACGGCGCTGCAGGTCGGCTCGGCGCTCGGGCTGGCGGTCCTGGTCGCGGCGGGTGGGCTCGGCTCGGCTTCCGGCGCTGCGCTGGCGGGCGGGGTGCGGACGGCGATGTTCGTCGCCGCAGCGGGGATCCTGCTCGGTGCGCTGGTGTCGCTGACCTTCGCCCGGAAGCGGGCCGTCGTGCTCGAGGCCGAGCCGGTTCTGGTGGGTCACTGATGTACGACGTCGCGATCGTCGGTGGCGGGCCGGTCGGGATGCTGCTCGCAGCGGAGTTGGCGCTGCAGGGAGTGCGTCCCGTGGTTCTGGAACGGCTGGCCGTACCGTCGGGGGAGTCCAAGGCGGGCACCCTGCACGCCAGGACCGCCCAGAGCCTGGACCGGCGCGGGCTTCTCCATCGGGTCGGCCGGGCCAGTTATGACAACGTGCTCTTCCACTTCTCGGGCATGTTCGGGCTGGACCTCGGCGCGGTCGTCGGGGAGGGGCCGGTGATCGTCGGCAGCCCGCAGGCTTGGGCGGAGCAGGTCTTCGCCGACCGGGCCCTCGAGCTGGGGGCGGAGATCAGGCGCGGGCAGGAGGTCACGGGGCTGGTCCAGCACGCGGACCACGTCACACTCACGCTCGCAGGCTCGCCAGGGGGCGAAGCCTCGCCCGTTGCCGCCGGGCGTGTTGACGGAACCGCGCCTGTCGCGGCCGGGAGTGCTGACGGAGCCGCGCCCTTCGCGGCCGGGAGTGTGGACGGCACCCCTCTTGCCGCCGGACGTGTGGGTGGTGCCTCCGCCTTCGCGGCGGGGAGTGTCGGCGGCACCCCCCTCTTCGCGGCCGGGTCGGTGGGCGACGCCTCCCTTGACGCTCGCTATGTGGTGGGAACGGATGGTGCGCGGAGCGTGGTGCGCAAGGCGGCGGGCATCCCGTTCGTCGGTTCCGGCGCTCGGGTGGCGGCGCTCATGGGGGAGGTACGGCTGCCGCCGGACGTGCCCGGCGGCTGGCACAGGACGCCTCGGGGATGGCTGATGGTCTGGGCCAGACCCGGCGGCCACAGCCGCGTCACCACCTACGACTACCGGGGGCCGCACCCCGACCGGGAGGCGCCGGTGACGCTGGAGGAGCTCCAGGAGGCCGCGTCCTACATCGCGGGCGAGCCTATTCTTATGTCCGACCCACGTTTGCTCTCCCGGTACGGCGACGCCGCCCTCCAGGCCGAGTCCTATCGGAGCGGGCGGGTGCTGCTCGCGGGCGATGCGGCGCACGTGCACTTCCCGTGGGGTGGACAGGGGCTCAACACCGGGCTGGAGGACGCCTTCAATCTGGGGTGGAAGCTGGCGGCCGAGGTGCGGGGGCGGGCGCCCGCCGGGCTGCTCGACACGTACCACGCCGAGCGGCACCCGGTGGGGGCGCGGGTGTTGTGGAACGTCCGGGCGCAGAACGCCCTGGCGCATCCTGACCCGGCGCTGGACCCGCTTCGGGAGCTGTTCGCGGAGCTGATGGAGTTCCCGCAGGTCAACGAGTACCTGAGCGGGATGATCAGCGGGGTGGACACGCGGTACTCGGGGTTCGGGATGGCGCCGGACATCGAGGTCAAAACTCCGGACGGTGCCGTACGGCTGGCGTCGCTGCTGCATTCCGGTCGTCCTCTATACGTGGACCTCGCTTCCCGTGACGACCTCGTGGCGGTGGTCGAGGGGCGGGTGGACGTCGTGCGCGGGGTGGCGTCTTCGCCGTCGCCCTGGGTCGGTCTGCTGATCAGACCGGACGGCTACCTGGCCTGGGAGACCACAGGATCTGTTTCCGAAGCACTCTCCCATGAGGACGCGCTGTCTCTGGAGAAAGCAGTAACCCACTGGTTCGGCTGAGATTTGCGAGCAAGGTGTGAAATTTCCGGACAAGGCGGTGTGGAATCTGTTAGGAAAGATCGCGTTCCGTATTCACGCCACGCCAGAGAGGTCCAACCGTGTCCCGCGACGAGAAGCCGTACGAGGACGAGCGGAAAGATCCGCAGATGACGGGCGACGTGCTGTCACCCCGTTGGAACGCGGACGCCGCCGACACCGACGAGCAGCCGGCCATCGTGGTCGGCAGCGGAGACGTCGCGTACCTCCTTCCCGCCGACCAGCCAACCCCTCACGGCACCGCATATCAGCCCGCTGCCGACCTGCAGTCTCCTCACGGCACCGCATATCAGCCCGAGGCCGACCTGCAGACCCCTCACGGCGTCGCATATCAGCCCGCTGCCGACTCGCAGACCCCTCCGGCCGCCGCATACCAGCCTTCCGCCGACCCGACGCCCCCGCCAGCCGACGTCCTCGACCCAGAACCCCCCTCCGGCCCCCACCCCACGCTCGCCCCACACGCGGGGGCCGGTTCCCATCAGGGCGCACCCTTCACGACCGGGACGCACCTCACGCCCGGCCCCCAGTCGGGTGCGCACCCAGTGAGCGACTCCCTGTCGGGCCCGCACCTCGTGCCGGGTACCCCGTCGGGCTCGCACGGCCCCCAGTCGGGCGCGCACCTGGTGGGCGACTCCCCGTCAGGCGCGCACCTTGCGCCGGGCTCCCCGTCGGGCCCGCACCCGACGCTTGACCCGCTCGCCTCCGGCCCGCACCCCACGCTCGACCCTCAGTCGTTGTCGCTCGCAGGGGACGCGCTGTCCCTGGACCCGACCCCGACCGGTCCCCACGCGGTCTCCGACCCGCACCTGTCGTCCGTACCCTCAGACGCCGAGGACGACAGCGAGCCCGCCTACCTCCCCCTCGACCGCGGCTACGAGCAGCCGCGAGAGGACGATGAGGAGCCCAGGCGCGGCTTCCTCGGCTCAGGCTGGATGGAGGAGCCGGACCAGGGCACAGAGGTCCGCCGCCGCACCAGGATCCTCATCGCCGGAGCAGCGGCAGTGGTGCTGGTAGGTGTGGCAGGTGGATGGCTGATGTCCTCGTCATCCACGACCGGAGACTGCCCGTCCGGCCAGTGCGTGAGCGTAGGCAAGCACACGCCGATGCAGAACCCCGCCACGTCTCCCGAGTCCTCCCCGACCTCGGACCCGGACGCCACCGACCCGGACCCCACAGCCGGCGGCTCCCCGACCCCCACGGCTGACCACGTCCGAGCCACCCGCCAACCCACCCCGAAGCCGACGCCGACCCGGGTAGGCGTCGCCACCGCAAAACCCTCCGCCAAGCCCACCAGGGACGTGTCGGGCGACGTGGAGACGGTGGACAACCCCGAGTCCCACGCCACAACCTCACAAACATCCACCAAGCAGTCGGACTCCACGCAACCCACGCAGTCCTCCCAGACCACCGCCCCAGCGGCCCCCACGACAGCCCCCACCCAGCCCAACAACGGCGGCGGCCTCCTCGACCTTCTCTTCGGCTGGGCCAAGTAACCCACCAGCACACCCGCCTCCCTCGCACGCATCCGCCCCTCACGCGCGCTTCCGCACCCGCCCCACGGGGCCCCGCATCCGCCCCCGCATCCGCCCCAAGGAGCCCGCCAGAGCACCCGCCCCCTCACGTGCGCTCCCGAGCCCGCCCCAAGGAGCCCACCAGCGCAGCGCATCCGCTTCCTCACGTGCGCTCCCGCAACGCCACCGTCACACGCCCACGCGCTAACCCAGCAAGCGTGGACACGCCTACGCGCTAGTCCCACGGGTGTGGACACGCCACGGCGCACCCCGCACTGCACCTCCCCGCACCCCGGCCGGGCTCCGTGCACATTGCGCCGGGCTCCGCCGTACACCGACTCGCCGCACCGGCGCTTGGGAGGGGCGTCGATTGGTTGTTGAGGCGCACCCTGTGGGATGCGCCCGCCGGTTGGGTGTCGTGCTTGTTGCGCCGTACGCGGTACCGGCGCTTGGGAGGGCGCGTCGCTGGGTTGGTGAGGTGCGTCGCTCGAGAGGGGGTGTCGCTTGGTTGTTCAGGCGTGCCACGTGGGAGGGGTGTCGCTGAGGGTCTGAGTGCATCTCCCCGGGGCTGGCCCTCCGGTGGTCGTGTGGGGGTGGGCAGGCGTGGGAGGATGCGGTTTCCCGAGCCGTCTGGCAGACTGGGAAACCGCTTTCCGGGAGGTGTCGTGGTCACGCTGGAAGACGTCGCCAAGCAGGCGGGCGTCTCGCTCGCCACCGCGTCGCGCGTGCTCAACGGCAGCACCCGCCAAGTAGGCGCCGACCTGCGCGAACGAGTGGAACAAGCCGCCGACGCCCTCGGCTACCGGGCCAACATCGCCGCCCAGACCCTCGCCAGAGGCGCCTCCAACGTCATCGGTCTCGTCGTCCACGACCTCACCGACCCCTACTTCGCCGCCCTCGCCGACGGCGCCATGCGCGCCGCCGCAGGCGAGAACCTGCTCGTCATGGTCGGCACCACCCACCGCGACCCCGAGCAGGAGATCGCCTACGTCGCCACGCTCAACGCCCAGCGGGTGCGCGCGGTCCTGCTGGCCGGTTCGCGCGTCGCCGACGAGGACGCCACCCGCCGCCTCGGCGACGAGCTCGCCCGCTACCGCGACAACGGCGGCCGCGTCGCGGTGATCGGCCAGGACCTGCTCGGCGTCCACACCGTCGCCCCCGCGAACAGGCAGGGCGCCGCCGCCCTCGCCAGGGAGCTCGCCGCGCTGGGCCACACCCGCTTCGCCGTGCTCGCCGGTCCCGAGCACCTGATGACCGCCAGGGACAGGTGCGAGGGGTTCGCCGGGGCGCTCGGCGAGCTCGGGCTGCCCGAGCCGCAGGTGATCCATGGCCCGTTCGACCGCGACGGCGGTTACGAAGCGGCCCGCCGTACCGGGAAGGCGACCTGCGTGTTCGCGGTCAACGACGTGATGGCCGTCGGCGCGCTGGCCTCCTATCGCGACCGTGGGGTGGATGTCCCCGGCGAGGTGTCCGTGGCCGGTTTCGATGACATCGCCACCCTGCGTGATCATGTTCCGGCTTTGACGACGGTACGGCTGCCGCTGACCGACATGGGGGCCAGGGCGCTGGAACTGGCCCTCGCCGGAGATGAGACGCCCGTCGTCGAGCAGGTGGCGGGCGAAGTCGTGCTGCGCGCAAGCGTGCGGCCGTTGAAGGGACGTGGATGAAGCTCTCCGTCAGCACGCTCGGCCTCCCGGGAGTCGGGCTCGACGGCGCGATCGAGGTCGCGACCAAGCACGGGTGCCAGGGTCTGGAACTGCGGTTGCATCCCGACACGGGCGTCCATGTCGGGTTGTCGGCCGACGAAAGGGCAGAAGTCCGGCGCAAGGTCGAGGCCGCGAATCTGGAAATATCGGCGCTCGCCGGTTATGTGCGCGTGTGTGAGCCGGGTGACGACGCCGAGAAGATCGAGGCGCTCACCCAGGAGCTGCGACTCGCCGGTGACCTGGGCGCGCCCGGCGTGCGGGTCTTCCCGCGCGGCGACGACCCGGCGGTCGGCGCGCGCAGGCTCAAGGCGGTGGCGGGTACGGCACGCGAGCTCGGCGTGCGCGTCCTGGTCGAGACGCACGACCTGATGGCCACCGGCCAGGCCGTCGCCGGGCTGCTCGAAGCGGCGGGAGAGCCGGACACCACGGGCGCGCTGTGGGACCTGCTGCACCCGTGGCGGCACGACGAGTCCCCGGCGCGCACGCTGGAGGCGCTCGCCCCCTACCTGGCTTATGTCCAGGTCAAGGATGCCGTGTCCGCCCACGACACCACCCCGGTGCCGATGGGGTCGGGCTCCGTACCCCTGGACGAGTGCGGCGAGCTGCTGCGCGCGGCCGGATACGACGGCTGGGTGTCGCTGGAGTGGGAGCGCACCTGGTACCCCCACGTCGCCCCGGTCGACGAGATCCTCCCCGGCGCGGCGGCCTGGGTGTCGCGCTACGCACCGAAGGAAACCGCATGAAGGTCCTCGTCGTGGGCATGGACGGCCTGCGTTTCGACCGCCTCGTCGCCCTCGCCCCGTCGGTCCTGACCGGGCTGATGGCGACGGGCACCTACGGCACGAGCAAGCTTCCGTACGGCCAGGCCGCCGCGCCGCGCACCGAGGAGCCGGGCGAGGTCGTGCCCGGCGGCATCACCTCCCGTACCGACTCCGGTCCCGGCTGGTCGTCGATCGCCACCGGGGTGTGGCCCGACAAGCACGGCGTCGTGGACAACAGCTTCAAGGAAGCCAACTTCACGAAATATCCGGACTTCGTGACCAGGGCGAAGGTCGCCAACCCCGAGCTCACCACCTACGCCATCGTCTCCTGGGCGGCCCTCGGCGAGCACGGCGCGTTCAGCACCGACATCGACGTGCGCGTGGTGCTCGACGGCTACACCGACACCTTCGCCGCCTGCGACGCCCGCGTCGCCGAGCAGGCCGCCACCCACCTCGCCCAGCGCGGCCCCGACCTTTCGTTCGTCTACTTCGGCGACACCGACGAGGTGGCGCACGACCTCGGACCCATGGGTCGGGAGTACGCTGACGCGCTGCTGCGCCAGGACGCCTACCTGGGCCGCCTCCTCGAAGCGGTCCGGTCGCGGGACGGCGAGCAGTGGACCGTCCTGGTCACCACCGACCACGGCCACGTCGACGCGGGCGGGCACGGCGGCACGAGCGACGAGGAGCGCACCACCTTCGTGATCCTCAACCGCCTCGGCGAGGATCTCGGCGGCGTGCGGCTGGACGAGGCCAGGCTCGTGGACGTCGCGCCGACCGCGCTGACCCTGCTGGGGGTGGACCCCGACCCGTCGTTCGACGGCTCATTCATCAAGTGTTGAATTCCCGTGCGCGAAGGGACAGACTGGGGTGAACGCTGGGGGTACACCACATGTCTTTCGCACGCGACTTCGTCTCCATCGACGCCGGGATGCTGGCGGAGGTCGGCGGTAAGGCTGCCAACCTCGGCGAGCTGACCAGGGCGGGGCTGCCCGTCCCGCCGGGCTGGTGCCTGACCACCGAGGCCTACCGGCTGGCGGCGCGTACGGCTGGGCTGGCCGACGTGATCGCCGAGGCTCCCCGGGATCTGGCGGAACAGGCGAGGAAGCTGCTGCTCGCCGCGCCGATCCCGGTCGAGGTGCGTGACGCCGTCACGACGTCGTACAAGGGGATGGGCGCGGTGGCCGTGCGGTCCTCGGCCACGGCTGAGGACCTGCCGTACGCGAGCTTCGCCGGGCAGCAGGACACGTATCTGAACGTGGTCGGCGAGCAGGAGGTCCTTGACGCGGTACGGCGGTGCTGGGCGTCACTCTGGACGGACCGCGCCGTGGCGTACCGTGCGGCCAACGGCATCGACCATGCGGCGGTGCAGCTCGCCGTCGTCGTGCAGGAGATGGTCGAGGCCGAGGTCGCGGGCGTGATGTTCACCGCCAACCCGGTCACGGGGCGGCGCCGGGAGGCGGTCATCGACGCCAGCCCGGGGCTGGGGGAGGCGGTGGTGTCCGGCTCGGTCAACCCCGACCGTTTCGTCGTCGACGTGGCTAGTGGTGAGATCCTCGACAGACACGAGGGCGACAAGCTGATGGCGATCCGCTCCGTCCCCGGCGGCGGCACAGAACGCATCGAGCGAACGCCCGCTGGCACCTTCCCCGGTGGCGCGTCAAAGGGCCACGCGGAACCCGAACCCGCCGCACGGCCCGGCGACGCGGAAGGGCGCGGTGACGCGGAGAGGCGCGGTGACGCGGAGAGGCGCGGTGACGCGGAGAGGCGCGGTGACGAGGAAGGGCCTGGCGGTAAGGAAGGGCACGGTGACGCTGAGGGGCGCGGTGACGCTGAGGGGCGCGGTGACGCTGAGGGGCGCGGTCTCGCGCAGGGGCCACGTAGCGCCGAGGGGCCCAGCAGCGCTGAGGGGGGCGGGGGAGGGGGCGAGAGTGCTGGGCAGGGGTTCTGTCTGACCGATGATCAGGTGCGCGAGCTGGCGGCGCTCGGGGCGAAGGTCGAGGGGCACTACGGTGCGCCGCAGGACACCGAGTGGGCGATCGACGCGGAGGGGAAGCTCTGGCTCACCCAGGCCAGGCCGATCACCACCCTCTACCCGCTGCCCGAGCCGCGCTACGACGGCCTGCGGGTGTACTTCTCCGTCAACGTAGCCCAAGGCGTCATGGGGCCGCTGACCCCGATGGGCCTGGCTGCTTTCCGGGTGATCAGCTCCGGCGCGTCCGGGTTGTTCGGCTTCCCCGTCGCAGACCCCCTGGAGGGTGCCAAGGCGCTCCTGGAGTCCGGGCAGCGCATGTGGATCGACCTCACCCCGGCCGTACGCAACCGTATGGGCCGCGTCATCCTCCCCAGGATGCTGACGCTCGGCGAGGCCCGCGCCAGGGTTCTGTTCGAGCGGCTCACCGAGGATCCCAGGCTGTCGGTCACCGACCACTCCCGCGCCAGGTTCGTACGGCGAGCGGTGGGTTTCGCCAGACGCGTCCACGTACCGGCCCGGGCGTGGCTGGCGCTCACGAACCCCGAACGGGCGCTTGCCCTGACCCGCCGCATCGGCCACGATCTCGACGCCCGGCTCGCCGTACCCGCCGACGCCACCCCGGCCCAGCGCCTCGACCACGCGGCGCGGGTGTTGAGCGGGACGTTCCCGACGATCATCCAGATCATGCCGATGGTGCTCGCTGGATACGGGCTCATGGGGATCGCGGCGAAGCTGTCCGGGGCTTCGGCGCAGGAACTGCAGACCGTACTGCGCAGCATCCCGAACAACCCGACCACCGAGATGGACCTGGAACTCTGGCACCTGGCCACCCGGATCCGCTCACCCCAGGCCACCCCTACCAGGATCGGCCCGCTCCGGGCCGACCTGTCTTCGGGCGGGCCGACCGGGGCCGACCTGTCTTCGGGCGGGCCGACCGGGGCCGACCCGTCTTCGGGCAGGCCGACCGGGACCGCCCCGTCCCGGGGCACCCCCACCGGGACCGACCTGTCTCCGGGCGGGCCGACCGGGGCCGCCCCGTCCTCCGGCACGCCCGCCCCGTCCTCGGGTGCGCCCGCCGGGGTTGGCGTGTCCGCTGGTGGGCGGCAGGTCTGGCCGGATGAGCCGGTCGCCGAGTTGGTTCGTCGCTACAGAGCCGGCGAGCTGCCCGGGTCAGATGAGATCGCGAAATTTCTTGCCAAATACGGTCACCGGGGGGTGGCTGAGATCGATCTCGGGGTGCCCCGCTGGTCTGACGATCCCACCCACATCATCGGCGTCCTGGCCAACTACCTGCGCATGGACGGCGGTCTCGCCCCCGACGCCCTGTTCGCCAGGGGCGCGGCCGAGGCTGAGGCCGCCGTGGACCGGATCGCGCGCCGGGCCGGGTGGCGCGCCCCGGTGGTGCGCTTCGCGCTCCGCCGTACCAGGAAGCTGGTGGGGTTGCGCGAGCTGCCCAAGTACTACGCCGTCAAGGCGCTGGCCGCCATACGGCACAGTATGGTCGCCGTCGGCGAGGACCTGGTGGCCAAGGGCAGCATCGACCGCGTCGACGACGTGTACTACCTCGACTTCCGTGAGGCCAGAGCCGGGGGCGACCTGCGCGCGACGGTCGCGGAGCGGCGCGAGGCGCACGAGCGGGAGCAGCGCCGCCGCCACGTGCCCAGGATGATGGTCTCCGACGGCACCGAGCCCGAGGCGCTCGCCGCCCCCGCGGCCGAGGGCGCCCTCACCGGGTCTGCGGCCTCGGCTGGTACGGTCACCGGCCCGGCCAGGGTCGTGATGGACCCGGTCGGCGCGCACCTGGAACCGGGCGAGATCCTCGTCTGCCCCTCGACCGACCCGGGCTGGACGCCGCTGTTCCTCACCGCCGGTGGCCTGGTGATGGAGATGGGCGGCGCCATGTCGCACGGCGCGGTGGTGGCCAGGGAGTACGGCATCCCGGCCGTGGTCGGAGTGCCCGACGCCACCCACCGCATCACCACAGGCCAGACCATCACCGTCGACGGCGCCGCGGGCACCGTGACACTGGCTCACGACCCGCAGGACGTGTAGACGGACCGCGATGCCGTTGGTTTGTCGCGGTCGGTGGCGCCACCCGTCACGTCGCCGCGAGATCAGAGGGTCTCCGCGGCCGACGCCATCGGGTCACGGGCCGCAGAGGGGCGGCGCCCCGGCCATGTCGCTTATGGGTGGGTCGCCGTAGTCGGTGGTGTGGTGCGCCGATGCCACCCGTCGCGTCGCTACGGGTGGCGTCAGAGGGTGTCCGCGGTCGATGCCACCCGTTGCGTCGCAGGGGTGGCGCCGTCGCTACGGGTGGGTCACGGGCCGCAGAGGGTTGAGTAGTAGGACGTGTAAGCGGACCGCTCGCCGACCAGGGTGGTGGCGCCGCCGCAGTCGGCGGTGTAGCGGCCGACGACCGCCGTGTGGGCGGCGTCCGAATAGTAAGTCGTCTGGCACGTGTACCCGACCTTGCAGAAGCTGGCCTGCGCCGTGGAAGGCAGCATGGCGAGACTGGCCGCTGCGACGGCGACGGTGACGGCGATTCTGCTGAACAAACGGACCTCCAGGGAGAAGGGGGGTGACTGTGGTCCTTTCCCTGGAAATACGATCATGTCAGGACGTAAGGATCAAGTGGGTGAAGCGATCTTTCATCGTCGCCATCACCTCGTCAGGATCGGCCGCCCAGATGTCGGCGTTGAAGATCTCCACCTCGATGTCACCCGCGTACCCCGCCTTGGCGACCGCCTCCGTGAGAGGCCCGAAGTCGATCACGCCGTCGCCCATCATCCCCCTCCCGAGCAGCACGTCGGCAGGCAACGGGTGCAGGTAGTCGCACACCTGGTACGACGTGATCCGCTCACCCGCACGCGCGATCTGCTCGAACACCTGCGGATCCCACCACACGTGGAAGGTGTCCACCACCACCCCCACCTGCTCGACCGGGTACGGCTCCGCCAGGTCCAGCGCCTGTCCCAGCGTGGACAGCACGGCGCGGTCCGCGCAGTAGACCGGGTGCAACGGCTCCAGCGCCAGCCGTACCCCCCGCTCACCCGCATACGGCGCCAGCACCTCCAGGGCGGAGGCCACCCGCTCGCGGGCCCCGGCCAGGTCCTTCGACACCTCCCCGAGGGGCTCGCCAGGCACCACCCCAGGCAGTCCGCCGACCACCATGACCAGGCACGGCGCACCCAGCGCCGCCGCCTCGTCGATCGCGCGCCGGTTGTCGTCGAGGGCGTCACCGCTGGTCAGGAAGCCGCCACGGCACAGCGAGGACACCCTGAGCCCGGCGTCGCGGACCAGCGCGACCGTCTCGTCGAGGCCCTGCGCCTCGACCTCCTGCCGCCACAGCCCGATCGCCTCGACGCCGTGCCGTACACACCCGTCGACCGCCTCGGCCACCGTCCACCTGCGGGTCGTCCACTGGTTCAGCGAGAGACTCACAGCCCGTTCACCGCCAGGAGCGCCTTCATGCGCGACACGGCAAGGGACGGGTCGGCCAGGAGTCCGGCCGCGTCGGCCAGGCGGAACACCTCGGCCAGGTGGGTGATCGACCGGGCGGACTGGGCGCCGTTGACCATCGAGAACGCGTCCTGATGGCCGTTGAGCCAGGCCAGGAAGACGATGCCGGTCTTGTAGTTGAAGGTCGGCGTCTCGAAGATCTTGCGCGACAGGGCGACCGTCGGGGTGAAGATCTCATCGTAGAGCGCGAGGTGCCGGGCGCGGTCGGCCTCGGACGTGGCGGCCTCCGCCGCGTCCAGGGCCTGCAGCGCGGCGGCCGCGGCCGGGGCGATCGCGTCGAAGATGCCCAGCAGCGCGTGCGACCCCGACCTGATCAGCGACGGGTAGTTGAAGTCGTCGCCGGTGTAGAGCTTCACGCCCTCGGGCAGCGCGGCGCGCAGCGCGATCTCGTGGTCCGCGTCGAGCAGCGACACCTTCACGCCGTCGACCATCGAGGCGTGCGCGTGGATCAGCTCCAGGAACGAGTCCGTCGCGGCGGCCACGTCCCGCGAGCCCCAGTAACCGGCGAGCTGCGGGTCGAACATCTCGCCCAGCCAGTGCAGGATCACCGGACGCTCGGCGACGCCGAACAGCTTGCCGTACACCTGGTGGTAGTCCAGCGGCCCGGTGGCCGCGCGGGCGAGCTGCCGTGAGGCCATCACGATGACCCCCGCGCCCGCCTCCTGCACCACCGAGATCTGCTCGGCGTAGGCGGAGGCGATCGCGTCGAGCGTGCCGGCGCCGGGGGCGTGGTCGGTGCCCGCGCCGCAGGCGACCAGGTCGGCGGGGTCGCCGAACGCGCGCGCCGCCTCGGCGCTCCTGGAGATGAGTTCCCTGGTGGCCGTCCAGTCCAGGCCCATGTTGCGCTGGGCGGTGTCCATGGCGTCGGCCACGCGGAAGCCGTACGACCACAGGTGGCTGCGGAAACGCAGCGTGGCGTCCCAGTCGACGGCGGCGGGGGAGCCGGGCGTGTTGTCGCCCAGGGGATCGGCCACCACGTGGGCGGCGGCGTAGACGATCCGGCTCTCCAGTGGCTTTTCGGGCTTTACCCAGGTGACGGGTTCGCGCAGCGCATATCGCCCGCCGGGGAGGTCGAGGTTCACAGACCCTCCACCGCGATCCTGCGCCCCTCCGCGGACGAGCGCAGGCCCAGCTCGGCGAGCTGCACCCCGCGCGCCCCCGCGGCGAAGTCGTACGGGAACGGCGCGTCCTCCAGCACGTGACGCAGGAACATCTCCCACTGGATCTTGAAGCCGTTGTCGAACTCGGCGTTGTCCGGCACCTCCTGCCAGTCGTCGCGGAACCGCGCGGTGACCGGAAGGTCCGGGTTCCAGACCGGCTTGGGGGTGGCGCCGCGGTGCTGGATGCGGCAGTTGCGCAGCCCGGCGACGGCGCTGCCGTGCGTGCCGTCCACCTGGAACTCCACCAGCTCGTCGCGGTTCACCCGGACGGTCCAGGACGAGTTGATCTGGGCGACGATGCCGCCCTCCAGCTCGAAGATGCCGTAGGCGGCGTCGTCCGCGGTGGCCTCGTACGGCACGCCCCGCTCGTCCACGCGCGTCGGGATGTGCGTCATCGCCTTGGCGTACACGGACTCGACCTTGCCGAACAGGTTCTCCAGCACGTAGTGCCAGTGCGGGAACATGTCCAGGATGATGCCGCCGCCGTCAGCGGCCCGGTAGTTCCACGAAGGCCGCTGCGCCTGCTGCCAGTCGCCCTCGAACACCCAGTAGCCGAACTCGCCGCGCACCGACAGGATCCGGCCGAAGAAGCCGCCGTCGACGAGCCTCTTGAGCTTCAGCAGGCCGGGCAGGAAGAGCTTGTCCTGCACCACGCCGTTCTTCACGCCCCTGGCCTCGGCGGCCTGAGCGAGCGCGACCGCCTCCTCGACCGACTCGGCCGTGGGCTTCTCCGCGTAGATGTGCTTGCCCGCCTCGATGGCCCTGAGCACCGACTTCACCCGGGCCTGGGTGACCTGGGCGTCGAAGTAGATCTCGCACCGCTCCAGCGCCGCGTCGAGGTCGGTGGTGTAGTCGGTCAGCCCGTGCTTGGCGGCCAGGTCGGCCAGCTTCGACTCGCTGCGTCCCACCAGGATCGGGTTCAGCTTCACCCGCGAGCCGTCGGAGAGCGTGACGCCGCCCTGCTCGTTGATGGCGAGGACGGAGCGGACCAGGTGCTGCCGGTACCCCATCCGCCCGGTGACGCCGTTCATGACGACGCCGATGGTGCGCACGCTCATTCGATGTTCTCCTCAGGAAAGCGCTTTCCCGCACCATAGAACGACACACTTGGGGTCGTCAACGTAAAGTGTCGGGATTTGGGAGGAATCATGATGAACGAGTGGTGGCGCGAGGCCGTCGTCTATCAGATCTATCCGCGGAGCTTCGCCGACGGCAACGGCGACGGCCTGGGCGACTTCGCCGGCGCGCTCGACCGCCTGCCGTACCTCGCCGAGCTGGGGGTGGACGCGGTGTGGTTCTCCCCGTTCTACCGCTCGCCGTTCCTGGACGGCGGCTACGACGTCGCCGACTACTGCGACGTCGACCCGAGGTTCGGCGCCCTGGCCGACTTCGACGCCTTCGTGGCCGCCGCCGCGGCGCACGAGATCAGGGTGCTGGTCGACATCGTGCCCAACCACTGCTCATCGGCGCATCCCGCCTTCCAAGCGGCGCTGGAGGCCGGGCCGGGCAGCCCGGAGCGGGAGATGTTCATCTTCCGCGACCAGCCGAACAACTGGCAGTCGATCTTCGGCGGCTCGGCGTGGACGCAGGTCCCCGACGGGCAGTGGTACCTCCACCTCTTCGACTCCTCGCAGCCCGACTGGAACTGGGCCAACCCGGCCGTGCCCGCGCTCTTCGAGAAGGTGCTGCGCTTCTGGCTCGACCGCGGGGTCGCCGGGCTGCGCATCGACGTGGCGCACGCGCTCTACAAGGACCCGCTGCTGCCCGACGTCGCCGACCCCAAGCCGTCCGACCGGCCCTCGCCCTGGTTCCACCGCTCCGAGCTGGCCGAGCACTACCGTTCGTGGCGGGCGATCCTCGACTCCTACCCCGCCGACGTCTTCCCCGGCAGGCGCACGGCCGTCGGCGAGTTCTGGGGGGACGAGCTGGTCCACCTCGCGCCGTACTTCGCGCCCGGTGGGATCCCGCAGACGTTCAACTTCTTCCTCATGGCCGCCGCCTGGGACGCGGCCGCGCTGCGCGAGACGATCACCGGTTCGCTGGCGCTGTCCGCCGGGTCCGACGTGGTCGCGCCGTGGGTGATCGGCAACCACGACGTCACGCGGCCGGCGACGCGTTACGGGAGCGTGGAGCGGGCGCGGGCGGCCGCGCTCATGCTGCTGGCGCTGCCCGGGTCCGCCTACGTGTACCAGGGCGAGGAGCTGGGCCTGCCCGAGGTGCTCGACCTGCCGGACGCGGCGCGCGAGGACCCGGTGTTCCTCCGCTCCGGCGGCGCCAGGCTCGGGCGGGACGGCTGCCGCATCCCGCTGCCCTGGTCGGGTACGGCGGCGCCGTACGGCTTCACCACGGGCACGGAGACGTGGCTGCCGCAGCCGGACGGCTGGGGTCCGCTGACCGCCTCGGCCCAGGAATCCGACCCGGACAGCACGCTGAACCTCTACCGCTCGGCGATCAGGCTCCGGCCGCCGGGGCAGGACTTCGCCTGGCTCTCCCTCGGCGACGACGTGCTGGCCTTCGAGCGGGGCTTCACCTGCGTCGTCAACATGGGCACGTCCGCTGTACGGCTTCCGCCGTACGACGAGATCGTGCTGGCCAGCGGGCCCGTCGAGAGCGACCTGCTCCCGCCGGACACGGCGGTCTGGCTGCGTTAGGCGTCGTCGCCCTTGGCGTCCAGCCTGGACAGGGCCTTGGCCAGCGGATGCGCCGCCAGGGAGATCTGCCACTCGCGGGCGCCGAGGGAACGCAGCCGCTCGGCCACCGACTCGTCGGTGATCTCCTCGGGTGGCTCCCAGGTGAGCCGCCTGACGCCGTCGGGCTGCAGGAGGTTCTCCGTCGGCATGCGGTGCTCGTCGGCCAGCGCCGCGATCACCGCGCGCGCCGCTGCCAGGCGCTTGGCGGCGACCGGATCGCGGTCCGCCCAGCGGTTGGCCGGCGGCGGCCCGTCGCCGGGCGTGCTCGGCTGCGGCAGCTCGGCGTCCGGCAGCGCGCGCGCCCTGCTGACCGCGGCCAGCCAGTCGCTCATGTGCCTGCGCGCGCTGCGCCCGGTGAACGCGGAGATCTCGGTCAGCGCCTTCTTGGTGCGCGGCACCTCCAGGGCGGCCGCGATGATCGCGGTGTCCGGCAGCACCCGGCCCGGCGCGGTGTCACCCTCGCGGGCGATGCGGTCGCGCATGTTCCACAACTCGCGCACGATCGCCAGCGCCCGCACGTTGCGCACCTTGTGGATGCCCGACGTGCGGCGCCACGGGTCGGTGCGCGGCGGGGGCGGCGGCAGGTCGAGGATCGCCTGGAACTCCTCCTGCGCCCACTCCAGCTTGCCGCTCTGCTCCAGCTCCTCGTGGAGCACGTCACGCAGCTCCACCAGCACCTCGACGTCGAGCGCCGCGTAACGCAGCCAGTCTTCCGGCAGCGGCCTGGTCGACCAGTCGGCCGCCGAGTGGCCCTTCTCCAGGCGCAGGCCGAGCACCGTCTCGACCATCGTGCCCAGGCCCACCCGCTCGTAGCCGAGCAACCGGCCCGCGAGCTCGGTGTCGAACATCTTCTTCGGCCGGAAACCCACCTCTGCCAGGCAGGGAAGGTCCTGCGAAGCGGCGTGCAGCACGATCTCCGCGCCGTCCAGCGCGGCGTCGAGCCCCGACAGGTCGGGGCAGGCGATCGGGTCGATCAGCGCGCTGCCCGCGCCTGCCCTGCGCAGCTGCACCAGGTAGGCGCGGCCGCCGTAGCGGTAGCCCGACGCGCGCTCCGCGTCGACGGCGACGGGACCCGTGCCCGCGGCGAACCCGGCCACGGCGGCCTCGAGGGCGTCGCCGTCCGCGATGACGGGTGGGATGCCCTCGCGGGGCTCCAGCAACGGGACGACGGTCGGTTCTTCAGTCATGAGACCTCCATTATCGGCCCCATGACCACCGTGCTTGTGCTGTCACGTCCTGTAGGACTCCGGATCTTCATGACGTCGCGGCAGCGCTGCCACGTCGGGGGGGAGGGGTGGGATGCCGGCCGCCACGCACATCAGATCGCACCACGCGGCGACATGTCCGGAAAGGTCCTCTTCCGCCGGCGACCAGGAAGCGCGCAGCTCCAGCTCGGTGGTGACCGGGTCTTCCGCCTTGTTGCCGAAGCCCTCGGACACCGCCCTGGTCACCGTACCCCCTGCGGCCGAGTAACCCGCCTCGTGCGTCTCGAGAGCCTCGGTCAGCCAGCTCCACGCCACGGGACCGAGCAGGGGGTCGGAGGTGATCTCCGGCTCCATGTCGGCCCTGACGTAGGCCACCAGGCGGAACGGGCCCTCCCAGCCGCGCTGGCCGTCGGGGTCGTACAGCAGGATCAGGCGGCCGACCGCCAGCTCCTCGTCGTCGCGGTAGACCGACGCGCCGATGGCGGCGGAGAACGGCGCGAGGCGCTGCGGCGCAGGCAGATCCTCGAGCTCGATCTCCGGCCTGACCTCGGTGGCCTTCATGCTCTCGACCGCACGCCTGAACTCGGCGGGGGCCGGCGGCTGGTCACCGAGTGTCATAGCGGAAGCGTAGGTCGCGGGCGGGCGCAAGTGGACCACGGGGGTGCTCATGGGTAACGATCAAGCCGCTGCCGTAACCGGGAGCCTGCGCGCTCGCATGTCGCGCAGGCCGATGAACAACGCGTGGCCGCAGTCGGCGCACGCCCATTCAGGGCAGGCGCCTGGCTCGTGTCCATCGAGGCAGGGCGGCTGCTCGAACAGCCGCTCACCAGCGCAGTCAGCGCAGTGCTCACTGCGGCGCTCGGGGGAACTCCACATGGCGGTCATCGCAACGGAGCCTTTCTTCGGGTCGTCGGTCCGACGTTGGCACGACCCGCTGACAATTCCGCGCAACGCGCTCGGCGTGTCCTGAAAGTGGTACCTGAATCGATGCCGCGCGGTGGGGTTACGAACATTTGGTCCGACCGTGACGGGCTTTCGGGGCTTCCGTGACGCGGGTTCGACCTTCTGGGAGGTGTACGGCGGGCAGCCCCGTGGGGGGCGCTAAACATGCCCCGGCGTACCTGATCGTGATTTGAGCAGCCCAATGCCTACTTTTCCGACACACCCCCAGGGGAGGGCGCGGGGCAGTCCACCGGGTGAGGCCACTGAGCAGCACGGACGCAACAAGCGACCGCAAACCACCCCTCGCCCCCTCCCGCCCCGCGGGAAGGGTGCGGGTGACAGACGTTGGGTCTGGGGTCGGGGCCTGGGACCACTGGGACGCACGGACGCAACGAGCGGCCCCAAACTGTCCTTCACCCCTTCACAACCCCGTCTCCTCCCACCCCTCACCCCCTCCACCCCTCAAACGCCCCGCGACTCCGCACCCCCGCCCTCTCGCGACTCCGCCCCTCCACCCCGTGAGGCCCTCCACCCCGTGAGGCCCTCCACCCCCAAGGGCCTTCGCTCTTCATGAGGACCTGCACCCCGTGAGGGCTTCCGTTCTTTCCGGGCCGGTGCGGTCCCCTGTGGCGTCGGTTCCGTGACCGGTGGCTATACGTGGGACCCTTGACGGGTGAGTCTCGACGATTCCGCGTTCCTGCGCGCCTGCCGCCGTCAGCCCGTCCAGCACACGCCCGTGTGGTTCATGCGCCAGGCAGGCCGTTCGCTGCCCGAATACCTGGCCGTCCGCGAAGGCGTGCCGATGTTGCAGGCGTGCGCCACCCCCGACCTCATCGTCGAGATCACCCTGCAACCCGTCCGCCGCTACGGCGTCGACGCGGCGATCTTCTTCAGCGACATCGTCGTCCCCCTCAAAGCCCTCGGCGTCGACCTCGACATCAAGCCCGGCGTAGGCCCCGTGGTCGCCGACCCCATCCGCACCGCCGCCGGGCTAGACGTCCTGCGCCCGCTCCAGCCAGACGACGTCCCCTACGTCACCGAAGCCATCCAGTCCCTGGTGGGCGAGCTCGGCGACACCCCGCTCATCGGCTTCGCCGGAGCCCCGTTCACCCTGGCGTCGTACCTGATCGAGGGCGGACCGTCCAAGAACCACGACCACACCAAGGCCATGATGTACGGCGAGCCGGACCTGTGGCACGCCCTCATGGACCGCCTGGCCGACATCGTGCTGGAGCACCTCCGCATCCAGATCAGGGCGGGCGCTTCGGCCATCCAGCTGTTCGACTCGTGGGTGGGGGCGGTGGCGCCGGACGACTACCGCGAGTTCGTCATGCCGTACACCTCACGGATCTTCGCGGGGCTGGCGGAGGTGCCGCGCATCCACTTCGGCGTGGGCACGGGCGAGCTGCTCGGCCTGCTGGGGGAGGCGGGGGCGGACGTGGTGGGCGTCGACTGGCGCGTCCCCCTCGACGAGGCCGCGCGGCGGGTGGGTCCCGGGAAGGCGTTGCAGGGCAACCTCGACCCGGCAGTGCTGCTGGCTCCTTGGGAGGCGGTGGAGCACAAGAGCCTGGAGATCCTGCGCCGGGGCAAGGCGGCCGAGGGACATGTCTTCAACCTCGGCCACGGCGTCCTCCCCAACACCAACCCTGACCAGCTCAAGCGCCTGACCGACCTGATCCACGAATCCACCACCACCTGACCCCTCCCGGGACCGCCCTCGGGGGCACTCACCTCAACGCCTCGGAGCAGCGCCGCTCGGGTACGCCCGCCCACACAGGGGCGGGCGACGCCGTATGCGGAAGGCGCACCACGAAGGAGACGCGCGTTCCATTCGGGGCGGCATGACCCGCCCGCGGCGCCAGGGGACACTGCTGCCGGGCTGCCAGGTCAGCGGGCATCGGGCCCATCGGCCCATCGGGCCAACGGCCCACCCGGCCAACGGGCGGCTGGCCAACGGGCCACTGGGGGCAGGGGCGCTGGGACATCGCGCGCGAATGCCTGGATGTTCTGTAAATGGGTCAGGGTTAACGGTGGGCCTTGTGGCGTAGGGGATTGCGGTGCCGTACGCCCCAGGGATGATCTCCGTCATACCGTCGAGGGAATCGTCTTCATCCCCCGCCCCCTGCTAAAAACCCCCTATGAACATGGGGGACTTCGGTCAGGAGCTGCGCAGATGGCGGCTGCAGCGCGGCCTCAGCCAGCTCACCCTCGCCGACAGCGCAGGCACCAGCCAACGCCACCTCAGCTACATGGAACGCGGCAAAGCCAACCCAGGCCGCTCCATAGTCAACAGGCTCGCCAAATCCCTGGACCTCCCCCCGAAGGAACGCAACCACCTCCTCCTCCTCGCCGCCGGACTCGCCCCCGAACTGGAGCAGGCCCAGATTCCAGACCCCACCAGGGAAGCCCTGGAAGCGGTCCTCACCGCCCACCTCCCCGCCCCCGCGGTCGTCGTGGGCCCGGGAGGCGAGGTGGTGGCCGCCAACGACGCGGTAGCCGTCCTCACCGAAGGCGCCCACCCCGACCTGCTCCGCGAGCCCGTCTCCCTGTGCCGCCTCATGCTGCACCCCCAGGGCATGGCCCCCCGCGTCGCCAACCTCCCCGCCTGGGGACACCACGTCCTCGAGGGCCTGCGCGACATAGCCAGAACCACCGCCCCTGACGAGGCGCTCCGCGACGTCATCGCGGAGCTCTCCTCGTACGTCCCGGAGGAGGCGCAGGAGCCGCTCGGCTTCGCCGCAACCCTCCGTTTGCGCACCGAAAACGGCGAGCTGCGGCTGATCTCCACGATCACCTCGCTCGCCACGGCCGTGGACCCGGCGTTGGCCGGGTACCGCCTGGAGGCGTTCCTCCCGGCCGACGAAGAAACCGCCTCACTACTGAAGGAGAAACACCATGAGAGCCGCTTGGTATGAGAAGCAGGGACCTGCGGAAGAAGTCCTGACCGTGGGGGAGATGCCCGACCCGGAGCCCGGACCCGGTGAGGTCAGGGTCAAGGTGGCCGTTTCCGGCATCCACGTGGGCGACCTGGGCAAGCGGCGTGGCTGGTGGGGTTCGACCATGGCCTTCCCGAGGGTGATCCCGCACGGTGACGGCGCCGGTGTCATCGACGCCGTCGGCGAGGGCGTGGACGCCGCCCGGATCGGTGAGCGGGTGTGGGTGTACCTGGCCCAGTCCTACCGCCCGTTCGGCACGGCGGCCGACTACACCGTGGTCCCCTCCGGCCGTGCCGTACCGCTGCCTGAGCAGGTTCCGTTCGAGCAGGGCGCGCTGCTCGGCATCCCCGGCATCACCGCGCACCGGGCGATCATGGGCGACGGCCCCGTGGAGGGGCAGACGATCGTGGTGACCGGCGCGCTGGGCGCGGTCGGCCGCGCCGCCGTCGCGGTGGCCAGGCGCGCGGGCGCGACCGTCATCGCGACCGTACGGCAGGCGGCCCAGGTCGCCGCCGCCCTGGAAGCGGGCGCACACCACGCCATCGACGTCTCGGCCGGCGACGTCCAGGAGCGCATCCAGGCCATCGGCCCCGTCGACCGCGTCGCCGAGCTCGCCTTCGGCGCCAACATCGCCCTCGACCTGGAAATCCTGCGTTACGGCGGAACCATCGCCACCTACGCGACGGACGACGCGAACCCGGCCGTGCCGTATTGGCCGCTGGGGTTCAAGAACATCACCGTGCGCTTCCTCAGCAACGACGACTTCCCCGAGGCGGCCAACCAGGCGGCAGCGGAGGAGCTGACCGCGGCCCTGGTGGACGGCGACCTGCTCTACCCGATCGCCGCCCGCTTCCCCCTGGACGGGATCGCGGAGGCCCACGACACCACGGAACGCGTCTCCGCCGCCGGCCGCGTTGTCATCACCCTCTGACCACGGCCCTCCAGCGATAGGGTCGAGGCCGGAATCCTGGAGGTAGGCGTGAAATACCTGGTTCTCATCTACAGCAACCCGGACACCAGGAAGATCTGGGAGAGCATGTCCGAGCAGGAGCGCGGCGTGGGCTGGCAGGCCTACGCCGCGCTCGACGAGGAGCTCAGGGCCGCGGGCGAGCTCGTCGTGTCCGAAGCGCTGGAAGACCCCTCCCAGGGCAGGCGGCCGGTGCCGAGTGACGGGCCGTTCGCCGAGGTCAAGGAGCATCTGGCCGGTTTCCTCCTGCTCGACTGCCGCGACATGGACCGCGCCATGGAGATCGCCGCCAAGATCCCCGAAGCCCCCTACGGCGTCGTGGAGGTGCGTCCTGTCAAACAGCTTGGATGACCTCCTCAGGGACCTGACTCCGCAGGTGCTCGGCGCCCTCGTCCGTCACTACGGCGACTTCGAGATGTGCGAGGACGCGGTCCAGGAGGCCCTGCTCGCCGCCGCCCGGCAGTGGCCGGAGGAGGGCCTCCCCGACCATCCCAAGGGCTGGCTGATCAGGGTCGCCTCCCGCAGGCGCACCGAGCTGTGGCGCAACGAGACGGCACGCAGGCGGCGCGAGGAGGCGGTGGCCACCGAGCCGCACCCGCAGGCGGAGGACCGCGACGACACGCTGCTGGTGCTGATGATGTGCTGCCACCCGGACCTGACCGAGGCCTCGCAGATCGCCCTGACGCTGCGCGCGGTCGGCGGGCTCACCACGGCGGAGATCGCCCGCGCGCTCCTCGTCCCCGAGGCGACGGTGGCCCAGCGCATCAGCAGGGCCAAGCAGCGCATCAGGGGAGCGGAGTTCTCGGCGAGCACGGACAGGCTGCCCGCTGTACTCCACGTGCTCTATCTGATCTTCAACGAGGGCTACACGGCGAGCGAGGGCACGGAGCTGAACCGGGTCGAGCTCACCAAGGAGGCGATCCGCCTGACCAGGCAGCTGCGCACGCTGCTCCCGTCGGACACCGAGGTCGCCGGCCTGCTCGCGCTGATGCTGCTCACCGACGCCAGGCGCCCGGCGCGCACCGACGCGAGGGGCCTGCTGGTGCCGCTGGCCGAGCAGGACCGCAGCCTGTGGAACGGCGAAGCCGTCGCGGAGGGCGTCGAGCTGGTCACCTGGGCCCTGTCGAGCGCCCCGATCGGCCCCTACCAGGTGCAGGCCGCGATAGCCGCCGTGCACGACGAGGCGGCCGAGGCCAAGGACACCGACTGGGTGCAGATCCTCGGCCTGTACGAGCTGCTCACCACCCTCGCGCCCGGCCCGATGGTGACGCTCAACCGGGTCGTGGCGCACGCGATGGTCCACGGCCCCGAGGCGGGCCTGGAGCTGCTCGAGGACGACGGCCACTACCGGGTGGCGGCCGTGCGGGCACACCTGCTGGAGCTGGCGGGTGACATGGAGGCGGCCCGCGAGGAGTACAGGAGCGCGGCGAGGCGCACGCTCAGCCTGCCCGAGCGCCGCTACCTGGAGAGCAAGGCGCTAGCGTCTGGCTCTGGTGGCGACGGCGGCGAGCCTGGGCAGCAGCCGCCCGTCGTTGGCCCTGATCCAGGCTGATCCGCTGGTGGGAGCGGCGTAGCAGGGCGCGCCCTCCCACAGCAGCCGGTCGATCTCCGGCATCCCGAGCGACGTGGCGGCGAAGGCGAAGAGGGCGGGCAGGCGCGGCACGATGATCCCGAAGTCGAGCGCCTGCGCCAGCCGCCCCTCCATGCTGATCAGCCTCTCGACCGACAGCCCGGTCAGCGGGTAGACCTCGGGAAACGCCCGCCGCATGTCGAGGAAGAACCGTACGGAACCGCCGCGCGGATCGCCGAGCAACCGGCCGAGCGGCGCGAACGCGCCCAGCGCCAGCCGGGGCCCGGCCACCAGGGCGTGCGTGTAGAGCACGCGGACCAGCGCCACGTTGATCATGAAGCGCTCCGCGGGCAGCTCCCGGTGGGCGAGGTCCTCGTGGGCGAGGTAGGCGGACACGACGCTGGCGTTGTGCGCGCGGTACCAGGCGACCGGCGAGGGCGAGCGCAGGAAGTCCGCCCAGAGCGCCACTGAGGGCGCGGAAGGGGCGACGCCGTCGAGGAGGACCGCCTCCGCCTTGTCGCGCAGCAGCCGGTCGTTCACCGCGCGCCACCAGGGGCTCCCGTCGGCGTCGAGGACGCCGCGGGCGATCTCCCAGCGCAGGAAGCTCAGCTCGGCTCTGCCGTACCGGCTGACGTGACCGCTGTAGAAGGCGGCGGCCAGCCGGAGCCTCGCGGGCGGATCATCGCGTACGGCACGCACCTGCCCGGCGGCCAGGGCGGAGGGCTCGGACATAACCCCCAGCATGGCATCACCCAAGCTGATCCACACCGAGCTTCACGAGCAGCGCAGCGACCACGCACAGCAGGGTCGCCCTGATGAACCCCGACCCCCGGCGCAGGGCGGTCCGCGTCCCGAGCCGGGCGCCGAGCACGTTGCACGCGCCCATGCCCAGCCCGAGCAGCCAGAACACGTGCCCCTGCGCCGCGAAGACCACCAGCGCCCCCAGGTTGGCGCCCACGTTGACCACCTTGGCCGTGGCCGACCCGGTCAGGAAGTCCATCCTGAGCAGCACGGACAGCGCCAGCAGGATCATCGCCCCCGTCCCCGGACCGACGAGCCCGTTGTAGAACGGCAGCGCCACCCCGACCAGCACCACCACCCCTGCCAGCCGGGGCGCGGCAGCGTGCCGCCCGCCGCCTCCCGAAGCCGTGCCGATCCCCGGGCGCAGGATCACCACGCACGCCACGACCAGCAACGCGACCAGCACGAACGGGCGGAACACCGTGGCGGGCACCGTACCGGCCGTCAGCGCCCCCGCGCCTGACGCGGCCAGTCCGAGTACCCCGGCGGGCACCGCGACCCGCAGCTCGGCCCCCGCGTTCCTGGCGAAACCGACGGCCGACGCTGTCGTCCCGGAAATGGACGACAGCTTGTCCGTGGCGAGGATCGCCGACGGCGGCGCGCCAGGGAGCGCGAGCAGCAACACCGGGAGCTGGACCAGCCCCCCACCACCCACAACGGCGTCCACCCATCCGGCGGCCAGCGCCACGACCAGCAAAAAGACGACGAGCTCGACTGACACCACGAATCCCCCGATCCCCGGAACGGACGATCTCACCTGGCCGTTGGGCGAGCGTTGTGGCACCGTTGGGGCGGCTGGATGTCCGCGGGGGGAGCGGTGAGGGTGGAGTTTCGCGTACTGGGACGGCTGGGCGCCGGTCGTGACGGCCGGCCGATCGAGCTCACCTCGCCCAAGCAGCGGGCGCTGCTGGCCGTCCTGCTGGCCGCGGGCGGCCGGGCCGTCTCCGACGACCAGCTGACCCAGGCGTTGTGGGGCGAGTTTCCCCCGGCGTCCGCCAACCTCCGCTGGCACGTCCACCATGTACGGCAGGCGCTCGGCGACGCCGACCGCATCCTCCGCCTACCCGACGGCTACGCGCTCGACCTGGAGGCCGAGGAGCTCGACGCCCGCCGCTTCGAGGCGGCGGCGGCCGAGGGCGCCCAGGCGCTGGCCGCCGGCAGGCACGAGGAGGCGGCGCGCGCCCTCGGCAGGGGGCTGGCGCTCTGGCACGGCCCCGCCTACGCCGACCTGCCGGAGCTCGACCTGGTCCGGCCTGAGGCGCTGCGGCTGGAGGAGTTACGCCTGACCGCCTTCGAGCAGCGCGCCGAGGCGCTGCTGGCGCTGCGCCGGGCCAAGGAGTGCCTGACCGAGCTCACCGCGATGGTCACCGCGCACCCCCTGCGCGAGCGGCTCAGGGAACACCTCATGCGCGCCCTGCAGCAGGCGGGACGGCGGGCGGACGCGTTGCGCGTCTACCGCGAGGGCCGCGAGATCCTCACCACCGAGCTGGGCATCGAGCCGGGGCGCACCCTGCGCGACCTGCACACCGAGGTCCTGCGCGACGACGGCTCCGCGGCAGCCGTACGCCCGGCCCAGCTGCCCCCGGACGTGTTCGCCTTCACCGGCAGGTCAGCCGAGCTCGACCAGCTCGACGGCCTGCTGGACAGCGGCGCCCACCTGCCCATCGCGGTGGTCAGCGGGGTGGGCGGCGTCGGCAAGACCGGCCTGGCCGTGCACTGGGCGCACCGCGTCGCCGCCCGCTTCCCCGACGGCCAGCTCTACGCCGACCTGGGCGGCAGGGAGCCCGGCGAGGTGCTGGAGCGGTTCATGTCCGCGCTCGGTGTCATGCGGATCCCCGACGGCCTCGAAGAGCGCACCGCCCTCTACCGCAGCCTGCTCAGGGGCAGGCGGATCCTGGTCCTGCTCGACAACGCCACGGGCGCCGACCAGGTCAGGCCGCTGCTGCCCGGCTCCGCCTCCTGCTGCGTGGTCGTGACGGGACGGCGCAGCTTCGAGGGCCTGATCGCGGGCGAGGGCGCCAGGCCCATCCAGCTCGACGTGCTCGGCGTAGAGCAGGCGGCCGAACTCCTGGAGCGCGTCGCCGGTGTGGCGGCGGGCCAGGCGGGACGGCTGGCGGAACTGTGTGACGGCCTGCCGCTCGCGCTGCGCATCTCGGGGGCGCGCCTGCTGACCAGGCCGGGATGGACGCCGGACAGCCTGGCCGACCGGCTGGCGCAGGAGCGGCTCAGGCTCGACGAGCTGCGCGCGGGAGAGCTCGACGTGCGGGCCACGTTCGAGGTGTCCTACCGCGACCTGCCCGAGCGGGAGCGCCTGCTGTTCAGCAGGCTCGGCCAGCTCGACGTGCCCGGCTTCACCGCGTGGACGGCCGCCGCCCTCATGGACGGCTCCCTCGCCGACGGCGCCGTCCTGCTCGAACGGCTGGCCGAGGCCCAGCTCCTGCAGCCGCTCGGCCCCGACCAGGCGGGCCAGGAGCGGTACGGCTTCCACGACCTGGTCAAGCTGTTCGCCAGGCAGCGCGCGGCGGACGAGGGCCGCGAGGCCGCGCTCACCAGGTTCTTCGCCTGCCTGCTCGCTCTGGCGCAGGACGCGTGCCTGCGCGAGTACCAGGGCGGCTACGCGCTGCCGCAGGGCGACGCGCCCCGCTGGTGGCCGGACGGCGAGGTGCTGCCACCCGACCCGCTCGGCTGGCTCGACGCGGAACGCGCCACCCTGGTCGCCGCGGTCAGCCAGACGGCCGCGCTCGGACTGACCGGCCCCTGCTGGGAGCTGGCGCACACGGCCACCAGGATCTTCGAGGTCAAGGGATACCTGTCCGACTGGCGTAGTACGGCCGGGCTGGCCCTGGAGATGTGCAGGAGGGACGGCGACACGGTGGGGACCGCGGCCACGCTCGTCTCGATGAGCCTCCTGTACATCAGGACGGACCGCTTCGCCGAGGCGCGCGAGGTGCTGAAGGAGGCGCTGCCCGCCGTCGAGGGGCCGTTCAGGTCGATCGCCCTGTGCGCGCTGGGCGACGTGGAGCGGGTGGAGGGCGACCTGGACGTGGCGCTGGTGCTGTACGAGGAGGCCAAGGAGCTGTCCAGGCTGGCGGGGGACAAGGCCATGGAGGCGATGGTGATGGCCGACATGGCCACGGTGCACGAGCGGCGCGGCAACTACGCCACGGCCGAGGGCGTGCTGGCCTGGGCCGCCACGCACGCCGCCGGGATCAGGCGCCCGCTGACCTGGATCGTCATGCTGCTGGCCAGGCTCCACCACCGCAGGGGCGACTACGCGCGCGCCGAGGAGCTGCACGTCCGGGTGATGACCATGGTCACTGAGATCGACGACCGGATGTTCGAGCCGCTCGCGCTGAGCATGCGCGCGGAGAACCTCATCGACCTGGGCCGCGTCGCAGAGGCCAGGCAGTGCCTGGCCGCTGCGGTACGGCTGGCCTCGGCGACGGCCAACAGGCGGCTGGAGCAGCAGGCGCGCGACCTGCTCGCCCGGCTACCCGGCGACGCCTGAGCGCTCGTCCTCCTGGGTGGGGGGCGGCGGCGGCTCGGTGGGCCGTGGCCCCGAGTGCTGCGGCGGCGGGCCGGCAGGGCGGCTGCTCCGCCGTACGACGAAGATGATCAGGGCCACCACGGGGGCGACGATCAGCATCCACGGAAGCACGGCGCCGACCACGGTCACGGCGACCTTGAGGAAGGTCAGCAGGGCCTCCCAGCCCGCCTTGAGCCCGCCCATGAAGCCGGGCGGGTCGTCGTCGGGCTCGGCCACGACGACCTCGGGGCCGACCAGTTCCAGCGTGAGCGTGGCCATGCCGACCTGCCTGGCGAGCTCCTTCTGCTGCGCCTGGAGCGACTCCAGCTCGGCCTGGCGGCTGGAGATCTCCCGCTCGACCTCGAGCACCTGCCCGATGGTCTTGGCCTTGGTCATGATGGAGCGCAGGGTCTCCAGCTCGCGCTGGGCCGACTTGAGCCGGCTGTCGACGTCGGCGACCTGCTGGGTGACGTCCTGGGTGCCCTGGGTGAGGTTCTCGCGCTTGCCGAGGTCCTTGCCGAGGCTGGTGAGCACCGCTGGGTAACGGTCAGGCGGGACCTTGAACTCGAGGGTGGCGATGGCCGAGCCGCTGTCGGGGGAGGAGGACTTCTCGTTGGACAGGTAGCCGCCCGCGCCGGTGACGATGGTCTTGGCCTTCTCGGCCGACGCGGTGACGTCCTTGGTTCTGACGGTCATGGAGGCGACGTAGACGATCGAGCGGTTCTGCTGGACCACCTTCACGTCCGAGGTGATCGACTTGCCGTCCGCAGCCCTGGACTCGTCCGCCGCCGCCGAGGGGGCGGGGGTGGGGGCCATGGCGGGAGCGGCCTGCTCCGGCCGGCCGCCCGCCGTCGAGGCCTCTCCGCCGCCGCCTCCGCAACCGGACAGGAGTAAGGCGGCACAGGCCGCCGTTAACGCAACGCCGTACCTGGTTGTCTTCATGTCCTTAGAGACGGGGTTTGATCTGTCCTGGTTTGATTCGCGCCGTCACGAAGCCGTCACGTTACGCGCTCTGCCCGGTCACGGCGACGGACCGCCCCCATGAGGCGGTAGCGTCAGGAGACGTGGAACGGCATGTTGTGATCGTCGGTGGCGGCATCTCCGGTCTGGCCGCGGCCTGGTTTCTCCGCCAGGGCGGGGCCGCCGTGCGGGTGACCGTACTCGAAGGCAGCCCGCGGATCGGCGGCAAGCTGCACGCGTCGGAAGTGGCCGGGGTCAGCGTCGACGAGGGCGCCGAGGCCATGCTGGCCAGGCGGCCCGAGGGCAAGGACCTCGCCAGAGCCGTCGGGCTCGGCGACGAGCTGGTGCCGCCGGGCACCACCCAGGCGGCCATCTACACCAGGGGCGCGCTGCGCCCGATGCCCAAGGGCCAGGTCATGGGCGTGCCGTCCGACCTGACCGAGCTCGCCAAGTCGGGCATCATCTCGCCGGCCGGGCTGCTGCGGGTGCCGCTCGACCAGGTGCTGCCCGCAACGCTGGTCACCACCGACGTGTCCGTCGCCGCCTACATCAGGGCCAGGATGGGCGGCGAGGTGCTCGACCGGCTGATCGAGCCGCTGCTCGGCGGCGTCTACGCGGGCCGTTCCGACATGCTGTCGCTGGAGGCGACGATGCCGCGCATCGCGGCCGCCGCCCGGTCGGAACGTTCCCTGCTCGCCGCCGCCCGCCAGATCGTCGACGAGGCGCCGGCCGACGCCGGGCCGGTCTTCACCACGCTGCGCGGCGGCCTGGGCAGCCTGCCCGAGGCCGTGGCCAAGGCGTCCGGCGCCGACGTCAGGACCGGGGTGACCGTACGCGAGCTGCGCCGCACGCTGAACGGCTGGCGCCTGGTCACCGGGCCGGTGCCCAGCCCCACGGTCTTCGAGGCTGACGCGGTGATCCTCGCGGTGCCCGGCCCGGCGGCCGGCAGGCTGCTGCGCGACGAGGTGCCCAAGGCCGCGGCCGAGCTGGGCAGGATCGAATACTCCAGCATGGCCATCGTCACCCTCGCCTTCCCCGTCTCCGCCTTCGGCGCCGCGCCCACCGGCAGCGGCTACCTCGTGCCGCCGGTCGAGGGACGCGCGGTCAAGGCGGCGACGTTCAGCTCGGTCAAGTGGCCGCACCTGGCGGGCGACCACGTCATCGTGCGCTGCTCGATCGGCCGCGTCGGCGACGAGCACCTGCTGCAGCGCGAGGACGCCGAGCTGGTCGCCATGGGCGTGGCCGAGATGAGCGAGGTCATGGGGGTGCGCGGGCTGCCCGTCGACAGCCGCGTCTCACGCTGGGGCGGCGCGCTGCCGCAGTACAACGTGGGCCACCTCGACCGGGTGGCGCGCGCACGCGCGGCGGTGGCCGTGCAGCCGGGGCTGGCGGTCTGCGGGGCCGCCTACGACGGGCTGGGCATTCCCGCGTGCATTTCCACCGCCCGTACGGCGGCGGCCAGGATCCTGGGAGGATGGGAAGCATGAACGACAGGTTGAAGGCGCGCGATCTGAACCAGGTGATCCGCTACACCATGTGGTCCGTCTTCAGGACCACCGAGCCGTGTCCAGGCAACCGCGAGGGCATGGGCGACGAGGTCGAGGAGCTGCTGGAGCAGGCGGCCGGCAAGGACGTCGTGACCAGGGGCCTGTACGACGTGGCCGGGTTCCGCGCCGACGCCGACTACATGTTCTGGTGGCACGCGCCGACGCCCGAGCTGCTGCAGGAGACCTACTCCCGGTTCCGCCGCACCACCCTGGGCCGCCACAGCGAGCCAGTCTGGTCGGCGATGGCGCTGCACCGGCCGGCCGAGTTCAACAAGTCGCACATCCCGGCGTTCCTGGCCGAGGAGGAGCCGCGCGGCTACGTGTGCGTCTACCCGTTCGTCCGCACGCTGGAGTGGTACCTGCTCGACGACTCCGAGCGGCGCACGATGCTGGCCGAGCACGGCAAGATGGCGCGCGAGTATCCCGACGTCCGCTCCAACACGGTCGCGTGCTTCGCGCTCAACGACTTCGAGTGGATGCTGGCCTTCGAGGCCGACGAGCTGCACCGCATCGTCGACCTGATGCGGCACCTGCGTGGAGCCGAGGCGCGGCGCCACACGCGCATCGAGATTCCCTTCTACACCGGGGTGCGTAAGCCCGTTCAGGAACTCATCAGCGCACTTCCGTAATCGGGCCTCTTTATCGCCCGGGATTTGTCACAATCGGGCATTGTGGTACGTTCCAGAAGACGCCGCCGCAAGGCGGCGGGAAAACCGCTGGTTTTGGGGGTGTCGGGGCTGGTTGCCGTGGGGGCGGCGGCCTACGGCCTGTTCGCCGTGAGCACGCCGCCTGTCGTCCGGGTTTCCGCTCCGGTCCCTGTGGTGGCATCGCCCTCGCCTTCGCCTGTTTCTGCGGTTGAGGCTCTTCCGTCGAAACACACCGATCGGCGGGCTGCCGACTATTTCAAGAAACGGTGGTCGGACAAGGCCGCGACCCGCTTGAAAGACATCCGCACCGTCGGCGGATATTTGCGGATTTATACCGATCTGCCGGAGTCGGCGAACAACTCCAAGGAGGCGCTCACGTTGTGTGAGCGCGGCCTGGAGTACCTGCGGGAGGCCGGAGTCGCGGAACCCGTCGTCTTCGTCCAGGCGGAGTTCGGCGAGAACGGCAATCCGGTGCTCGCCAACGTGCTCGGCGCGAGCGACACGGACTGCCGCGTGACCCATCCCGATCTCGACTAGTGGACGCGGACGCGGGTCTTCCGGCACACCTCGCAGCGCTGCGTTACAACGCGACCGATCGTCTCGATCGTCACCCAGCGGTGACGAATATGGACAAGACGGCTCACATGGTGCTCCTACCCGCTGCAGGCGATCGGTACGCGCTGTTGTCGCGCCATCACTCCCCGACTAACCGTCGCGGGTGGTACATCTATCCCTCCGGTAGGGGTTCCAGGCGCAGCGACACCGAGTTGATGCAGTAGCGGTCGTCGGTCGGCGTCGGGTACCCCTCGCCGTGGAACACGTGCCCCAGGTGCGAGTCGCACCGTGCGCACCGCACCTCCGTGCGCGCCATCCCGTGGCTGCTGTCCTCGATCAGCACCACCGCCTCCGACTGGGACGGCTCGAAGAAGCTCGGCCAGCCGCAGTGCGACTCGAACTTCGAGTCCGACCTGAACAGCTCGGCGCCGCACGCGCGGCAGGAGTAGACGCCCTCGGTCTTGGTGTCGACGTACTCGCCGGTGAACGCTCGTTCCGTCCCGGCCTGCCGGAGGACGTGGAACTCCTCGGGCGACAACTGCACGCGCCACTCGGCGTCGGTCTTGACCACCTTGTCCATCTCTCCACCTTACCCATGCGCGGCAAAGAGAGATCTCCGCGGGCGAAGCATCCATTCTGGGGTGATTCTGCGTCTTTGTAGGCATGGGGGGTGTCATCGCCTTCCGCAGATCACCCGTCTGGTCACCCCAGCGGCACAGCCCACGCCCGTGCTGGCGCCGCAGGTGACCGATCAAGGCCGGCCGGGCGACGCGCCAGCGTCCGGAACGGCGAGAACGACGAGTGGTCTCGTGGTCCGTCCCGTCGAGCGCCCGGTCCCGCCACCGTGGTGGCTCCGGGGCGGACCACCCCCATTTCTCCACCAAGTCCCCCGTGTCCGGCTGGTCAATGATCGGGCCGGTCATATCGTCCGATCATGAGATTGTGGGGAATCGTGCCCCTTCTGCTTGTCGCGACCGCTCTCAACAGCGGTTCAGCGGCCACCGGCACGCTGCTGCTGGACGAGACGTTCGCCGGGACCTCGGTGACGAACGCGGGGTTCGTCCCGCTCAACGACGCCTGCCTGACCGGCGCGTCGTCCGCGCCTCCGGCCGGCGGGTCCACGCTCGGGCCGTGCACGGCGCACCAGACCGGACCCGTCCCGACGATCGGCGACACGCCCGGCTGGCTGCAGCTCACCGACTCCCTGCGCGGCGCCACCGGCGGCACCCTCTACAACCGGGCGCTGCCCGGCAACGGCGGGCTCCAGGTGACCTTCGAGCAATACCAGTACGGCGGGACCGGGGCGGACGGCATCTCCTTCTTCCTCATCGACGGCGCCGCCCAGCTGGAGAAGACCGGCGCGTACGGCGGCGGCCTCGGCTACGCCCAGCGCGGCGCCGAGCCAGGCGTGGCGGACGCCTACCTGGGCGTCGGCCTGGACGCCTACGGCAACTTCGCCGTCGACTTCGAGGGCAGGGGCACCGGCTGCCCGGCCGACCAGAAGCCGCCCTCGGTCTACCAGGTCTACGACCGCCCGCCCAACACCGTCACGCTGCGCGGACCTGGCAACGGCGACACCGGCTACTGCTACCTGGCAGGAACCGGCAACTCCACCCAGATCGGCACCGACCCGGACGGCAACAAGCTGTACGGCAGCAGCCTGCCCGGCAGCCTGCGCGACACCACGCTCGGCGCGGCCAAGCGCACCGTCCGGGTGACGGTCAGCGACGACACCCGCCCCACGGTCACCGTCGAGATCGACTTCGGCAGCGGCTTCCAGCAGGTGCTGAGCAAGAAGATGCCCACGGACGCCCCGCGCACGTACAAGTTCGGCTGGGCCGCCTCCACGGGCTCAGACAACGACGTGCACCTCATCCGCAACGTCGAGGTGCGTTCCGTGGTGCCGCTGGCCGCGCTCAACATCGTCAAGCAGGTCGACAAGACCGAGACGCAGCCCGACGTCTACGAGATCGGCGACACCGTCCCCTACCAGTTCGTCGTCACCAACGCGGGCACCAGCACGCTGACGAACGTCACCGTCGTCGACCCGAAGATCAGCGGCATCACCTGCCCGCGCACCACCCTCACCGCCCGCGGCACCCCGAACTCGACCATGACCTGTACGGCGAGCCACACTCTGACCGGCGCGGAGATCTCCGGGGGCAAGTTCGTCAACACCGCCAGGGCCAGGGGGACCTCGGGCAGTGGCGCGGTGACCTCCAACGAGTCGACGGTCTCCGTCCCGGTCAGCGGCGGCATCCTGCACCTGTCCAAGAAGGCCTCCGCGACGACGGCCAAACCGGGCGACGTGATCACCTACACGGTGCTCGCCGAGAACACCGGCGACGAGCAGTTGCGCACCGCCCGCTTCACCGACGACCTGAGCCGCGTCCTGGACGACGCCGACCTCGTGGGTACGCCGGAGGCCGACATCGGCAACGTGACCTACACCGCGCCGAAGCTCGCCTGGGAGGGCCCGCTCGACGCCGGGCAGACCGCGACGATCACCTACACCGTCAAGGTGAAGAGCGGCGGCGACCGGCGGCTCGGCAACGGCGTCACCTCGACGACCCAGGGCTCCAACTGCCGCTCGGCGCAGGACGACCCGGCCTGCCGTACCACGGTCACGCTCGGGAAGGGGCACCTGACGCTGGCCAAGCGCGCGGACGTCACCCGCGTCAGGCCCGGCGCGACGCTCACCTACCGCATCACGGCCACCAACACCGGCGACGGGCCGCTGGAGGACACCTCGTTCACCGACGACCTCACCCGAGACCTCGACGACGCGCGCTACCTGGGCGACGCCGAGGCCACCGTGGGCAAGGTGACCTACCGGGCGCCCAAGCTGACCTGGCGCGGCACGTTGCAACCCGGGCAGAAGGCGGTCGTCACCTACTCGCTGAAGGTACGGCGTGGCGGCGACGGCACCATGCGGAATACGGTCGTCACCTCGGAACCCGCCACGAACTGCCCGTCGAGGGCGTGCACCTCGCTGGTCATCCGGGTGCCCAAGCACGACAAGCCCGTTCTGTCACCGTGAAGGGGTAGGTTCAGCACATGGCATCGCCGTTCATCGAACTGCAGGTCGGGGAGCGGACCGTCAAGGTCACCAACCCCGACAAGGTCTACTTCCCCGGCATCGGCGCGACCAAGCGGGAGCTGGTCGAATACTACGTGAGCGTCGGCGAGGGCGCCCTGCGCGCGCTCAGGGACCGGCCGACCAACCTCAAGCGCCACCCGGACGGCGTGCACACCGATGCGATCTACCAGAAGCGCATGCCGACCAAGCACCCCGACTGGCTGCAGGGCGTCACGGTGACGTTCCCGAGCGGGCGCACCGCCGAGTCCGTGCGCGTCACCGAGGTGGCCGCGATCGCCTACTGCGCCAACCTGGGCACCATCGACTTCCACCCCTGGCAGGTCCGCGCCGCCGACGTCGAGCACCCCGACGAGCTGCGCATCGACCTCGACCCGCAGCCCGGCCTCGACTTCGACGCGGTCAGGAAGACCGCCTTCCTGGCGCGCGAGGTGCTGGAGGAGGCGGGCATGACCGGGTTCGTGAAGACCTCGGGCAACAGGGGCGTGCACGTCAACGTCCGCATCGAGCCGCGGTGGGACTTCGTGGAGGTACGGCACGCCGGCATCGCCCTGGCCCGCGCCATCGAGGCCAAGGACCCCGCCCTGGTGACGACGGCGTGGTGGAAGGAGGAGCGCGGAGACCGCGTGTTCATCGACTTCAACCAGAACGCGCGCGACAGGACGGTCGTGAGCGCCTACTCGATCCGCGCCAAGGACAACGCGCCCGTCTCGACGCCGCTGACCTGGGACGAGCTGGCCGACGCCGAGCCTGCCGACTTCGACATCCGTACGGTGCCCGCCCGGTTCAAGAAGCTCGGCGACGTGCACGCCGCGATCGACGACGTGTCTTACTCGATCGAGACGCTCCTGGAGTGGTACGAGAAGGACGACCGCGGCGACATGCCGTACCCGCCGAACTATCCGAAGATGCCGGGCGAGCCGAAGCGGGTCCAGCCCAGCAAGGCCCGCGACGACACGTAGGCGGTTTCACTTCGGTCACACTACTTGACGCCTGGTCCAATAGTCGCAAGGCTCTCTTTCTACATCGGGAAGCGCGACAACCGGACCCGGGAGCCAGTTATGGCAAGAGCGCGACGTCTCGCGGCGGCGGGGGCGGTGACGGCCTTCGCAGTGGGCGGCCTGAGTATGGCGGTGGGCATCGGCACCGCGACGGCAGCCGCACGGCAGGCTCCCACGGTGGCCGCCACCTGCCTGATCCCCTTGATCGCCTGCGACGAGCCCAGCTCCGGGGGCTCGTCCGGCGATCCCTGGGAGCCTCAGCCGCAGGACTCGTGGTCTTCAGGGCCCGCTCCCCAGGACTCCTGGTCCTCTGGGCCCGCGCCGCAGGACTCCTGGTCATCCGGTCCCGGTCAGACCCCTCAGCCCACCGAGCCCGAGCCCGACCACCCGTGGAAGCCCGTCGACGAGGACGAGCACAAGATCCCCGACGGCGCTCCCCAGACCGGTGGCGGCGCGCTAGCCTCGGACCCGGCGCTGTGGCCGTTCACCGTGGGCGGCGTGGCGCTGCTGGCGGGCGGTGGGCTGGCGGGTTTCGCGCTGCGCAGGCGCCGTAGTTGAAGCTGGGCCAGCTCTCGATCCTGACCGTTGCCGGGGTGGTCTGCGTCGCCGGAGTGGGGCTGATCGGTTACGGCGTGACCGGCATGTTGTCTTCCTCTCCGGAGACCCCGGTGGTTGCCGAGCGGGCTGAGCCGTCCGCCCCCACGCTCACCGACCCGCCCGAGGTCCTCGTCTCCCGGGTGGCCAAGCCGATGAAGGCCGTCAAACCCACCGCCGTCTACATCCCGAGGATCGGCGTGTCCGCGCCGCTCATGGAGCTCGGCCTCGACGCCAAGGGCGCCATCCAGAACCCGCCGTTCAGCCCGGCCAACGTCGCGGGCTGGTACCGCTACGGCCCGGTGCCCGGACAGCGCGGCGCCGCCGTGATCACCGGCCACCTGGACACCAGGTCCGGCCCGGCCGTTTTCGCCTACCTGCGCAACCTCAGGCGCGGCGACCAGGTGCAGGTGCTCCGCGCCGACCGCTCCGTGGCGATCTTCGTGGTGGACCGGGTGGAGCACACGCAGAAGGCCACCTTCCCCACGTCGAAGGTCTACGGCAAGGTCGCCTACCCGGGCCTGCGCGTCATCACCTGCGGCGGGGCGTTCGACAGCAAGGCGCACTCCTACAAGGAGAACACGATCGTCTACGCCCACCTCGCGTACGGTTACCACCCGAAGACGTGATCACGGGTCGCGGGGGAGTCCCAGCGCCCGCTCGGCGATGATGTTGAGCTGCACCTCCGTCGTGCCGCCGCCGATGGTGAACGCGCGGGTGGTCAGCACCATGCGGTTCCAGTAGGTGCTCGCCGGCGCGACCGACCAGCAGAACTCCGAGATGGCCTGGGCGTGGCGCATGCCGAGCAGCTTGCGCACGCTGGACGCGGTGTTGCCCGCCGTACCCTCCAGTTGGGACAGGGTGACGCGCAGCCCGAGCGCCGAGATGGCCTGCCCCTCCGCCCAGAGGCGCCCCGCCTGCTCCCACCGCGCCTGCCGCATCCCCGGAAATTTCGCGATGAGCCGGACCATGTCGGTGTGCTGGGAACCGGGCCCCCAGGAGTCGCCCAGCGCGACCCGCTCGTGCGAGAGCGTGTCCCTGGCCACCCGCCAGCCCTGATTGACCTGCCCGACCACCAGGTCGTCGGGGACGAAGACGTCGTCGAGGAAGACCTCGTTGAAGATCTCCTCGCCGTTGATCTCCTTCAGCGGGCGTACGGTGACCCCTGGCGAGGCCATGTCGACCAGGAAGTACGTGATGCCGTCGTGCTTGGGGGCGTCCGGGTCGGTGCGGGCGAGGCAGATGCCCCAGTGCGCGTATTGCGCGAGGGAGGTCCAGATCTTCTGCCCGCTGATCGACCAGCCGCCCTCGACGCGCACCGCCTTGGTGGAGAGTCCGGCCAGGTCGGAGCCTGCTCCTGGCTCGCTGAACAGCTGGCACCAGACGAGCTCGCCGGTGAACGTCTTGGGGAGGAAGCGTTGCTGCTGCTCCGGCGTGCCGTACGCGACAATGGACGGCACCGCCCAGGCGGCGATCCCCAGGTTGGGCCGTTTGACTCCCTTGAACTCCTGGTGAATGATCACCTGCTCCAGCGGGGAGGCGCCGCGTCCCCACGGTCTGGGCAGGTAGGGCATGATCCACCCTTCCCTGGCGAACCTCCCCAGCCTGTTGAGCGGCTCTTCCTGCTGCAGCCCGGCCGCCAGCTCCCGGATCTCATCCCTGAGCGTCTCGGCTTCCTGGGGCAGGTCAGGCTCCATGGCCCGCCGTACCCCACGGACCGCCAGGCGGGCGACCCGCTCAGCCCATGGGCCGGGGTCGCCGGTGAGCATGCGGTTGGAGAGGGCGCGGCGGTAGTAGCGGTGGGCGTCGTGCTCGAAGGTGTAGCCGATGCCGCCGAGCACCTGAATCACATCCGCCACACACCGCACAGCCGCATCGGCCGCCAGGACAGCCGCCACCCCAACCGCCAACTCCCAAGCGGCCCCGTCCCTCTCCCCAGCCTCCGGCCCACGGCCCGCACCGCCGCCCAGCACCTCCTGACCGCGCCCCTGGTCCAGCGCCTCCTGGCCACGCCCTGCGCTCTGATCCAGCGCCTCCTGGCCAGGCCTTCCACCGTCGCCCAGCACCTCTGCGCCACGGCCCGCAGTCTCATCCAGCGCACGTGCCGCGTCCCAAACAGCGGCGCGCGCCTGCTCCAACGCCACGAGCGCAGCCGCCACCCGATGCTTGACCCCCTGGAACTGCCCGATCGGCCGCCCGAACTGCTCACGCACCTTCGCGTAGTCAGCCGCCGTAGCCACCGCCCACGCACCAACCCCGCACGCATCGGCCCCCAGCAACACAGCCGCCAACTCCCGCACAGGCGCGTCCCCGATGACCCGCCCCTCAGGCACGCCCGCAACCACCACCTCACACAACGCCCGATCGAGATCCACCCCCTCGACCGGCGTGGCGGTCACATCCCCCCGATCCAGCAGCGCCCACCCGCCACCATCCAGCGGCACCAGGAACACATCCGCCCCAGCACTCCCCAACCCCACCCCCTCCACCACAACAGCAGCCGTCAACTGCCCCGTGGCAAGCCCCTCCAGCAGCCCGGGAAGCACCCCACCCCGAGCCAAAACCGCAGCCACCAGAACCGTAGGCAGGTACTCACCCGTGAACCGCCGCTCACCCAGCGCCTCCAGCGCCACACAGAGCTCCAGCAGCCCATACCCCTGCCCGCCTTGCTCCTCAGGCACATGCAGCCCAAGCACCCCAAGCTCAGCCAGCCCCCGAACCTCCACCCCAGAACCCGCTCCCGCACCCCCAACAGCCCCCGCACTCCCCACACCCCTGGAATGCCCCGCGCTTCCCGCAGACCCCACACCCCCGGGATGCCCCGCGCTTCCCGCAGACCCCACACCCTCGGACCGCCCCGCACCCCCGGGCGGCCTTTCACCCCAGGGCGTCCCTTCACCCCCGGGCGGCCTTTCACTCCCGGATGGCCCCGCACCGTCGGGGGGTCCTGCACTTGCGGCGGCCTCGTCACTCGCGCCGGGCCGAGCGTGTTGAGCTGACCTCATGCCCTCAGAAGGTGCCGCGCCGTCAGCGGACCCGACACTTCCGTCTATCCCCGCACCCCCAGAAGGCGCCGCACCATCAGTAGGCCCGACACCCCTGGCGGTCCCTGCACCCCCGGAAGGGCCCGCAGCCGCTTCGTCCTGCGTGTCTCTCTGGGCCGCGATGCGCTCGGCCATGCCGTGGACGGAGGCGGCGAGCGCCCGGTGTTCCTCGGTCAGTGCGATGCCCATGCGCCGAATCTAGAACCTTGTTCGGTCAGGTGTCTACGACCCACCAGCGATGGCATTGATGTCCCGAGTCCGCAGCACCCGCTTGGCCGAGCCGTACCGCGCCACAGCCAGCATCGCCCTCCCGATCTGCTCCGTCGTGGTGGCCGGAAACAGTCGCCGCAACAGCGGATAAACCGGAGCCACCACCACATAAGCCACCCGATACCACCGCGTCTTCGACCGCACCCCGTGCAGCGGCTGGATATACCCAGGCCGGAACATGTAAGCCCGGAACGGCATAGCCAGCAAAGCGTTCTCGGTGGCCCCCTTCACCCGAGCCCACATGCTGCGCCCCTCAGCGTCCGTCCCCTCCCCGGACACGTACACGAACGTCAGATCCTCCGGCACCTTCCCCGCGATCGACAACGTCAGGTCATACGTCACCCGCCGATAGTCCGCCTCCTTCATCCCCACAGAAGAAACCCCGAGGCAGAAGAAACAAGCGTCGAACCCCTCGATCGGCTCCAGCGCGAACAGATCGGCCAGCACGAGCTCGCTCAGCTTCGGATGGCTCACCCCGAGCGCCGTCCGCCCCACGGAAAGCACGGCCTCGACCCCGGGGTCGAGCAGGCATTCGCGCAACACGCCCTGACCGACCATCCCGGTCGCCCCGAACAGGATCACTCTCATGTCTGAATGATCGCAGCCTTCTCTCTGGTGTACTCGAGTACGGCGTCGTGTCCGTACCCGCTGTCCTTGACCCCGCCGAACGGCAGGCCAGGCGGCATCTGCCGGAACGTGTTCACCCAGACCGTGCCACTCTGCAGATCCCTGACGAACCGGTGCGCCCGCCCGAGATCCCGCGTCCACAACCCGGCCGCCAGCCCGTACGCGGAGTCGTTGGAGATCGCCAGCGCCTCGTCGTCCGTCTCGAACGGGATGGCCACGGCGACCGGCCCGAAGATCTCCTCCTGGCAGATGCGCAACGCGTTGTCCGTGGTGGCGTAGAGCGTCGGCGCGACCCAGTAGCCGCCCGGCATGGAAGGAACGACTTCCGCCCCCGTCGCCCCGCCGAACACCCGCTCAGCGCCCTCCTTCTCGGCGATTTCGAGGAATGACTTCACCCGTTCATACTGTCCGGCCGACACGATCGGGCCCATCGTGGTGTTCATGTCGAGCGGGTCGGACAGAATGATTCCCTCGGATACAGCGGTGATCCTGGCCAGCATCTCGTCCCAGACCGAGCGGTGGATGAGGATGCGCGAGCCCGCCACGCAGACCTGACCGGCGTTCCCGGTGAAGACCGAGTTCACGGTCACTCCCTCGGCCGCCTTGTCGAGGTCGGCGTCGGGGAAGACGATGTTGGGCGACTTGCCGCCGAGCTCGAACGTCATCGGCTTGATCCCCGCCACCCGGGTGATCGCCAGCCCGGTCTCCGTGGAGCCGGTGAGGCTGATCTTGTTGACCCCGCTGTGCCGTACCAGCGCATCGCCCACCTCCTCGCCCAGCCCGCTGACGATGTTGAGCACTCCGGGCGGGAACACGTCCGCCAGCAGCTCACCCAGCCGCAACACCGACGCCGAGGCCTGCTCGGCAGGCTTGACGATGACCGTGTTGCCGGCCGCGAGGGCATAGGCGGCCTTCGCGGAGAAGGTCGAGATCGGTGAGTTCCACGGGATGATGCACACGGCCACGCCGTACGGCTCGCGCCGGGTGAACCCCATCGCATCGGGCCCCAGGATGACGGTGTCCCCCTTGACCGCGTCGAGCACCTGACCGGCGGCGAGCTGCCACAGGTACGTCATGCCCGGAAGGTCCTTCCTGAGGGTGTCGCGCAGGATCCTCCCGTTGTCGCGCGTCTCCAGGCGGGCCAGTTCGTCGGCGTGGGCGGCGAAGACCTCGGCCACCTTGCGCAGGAAGTGCGCCCGGCCAAGCGCGGGCATGGCGGACCAGGCGGGGAACGCCTTGCGCGCTGCCTGGACGGCGGCGTCGGCATCGGGCTTCGCGGAGGCGGGGATCCGCGCCCAGACCTCGCCGGTGGCGGGGTTGACCGAGTCCAACGTCCTGCCGTCCGCGGCGGGGACCAGCTTGCCACCGATCAAGTTGCGATAGTCAGTCACGCGACCAAGCATATGCTTGCTTGCCACATCTTGAGTAGCTCCACCCCTACGCCCCCAGAAACCTCCGACCGGCTGCCCCGACGATCGGTGGGCGATATGTCCGGCCCGCGAGAGGGCGACTGGCGAGAGGTGGGGACGCGGCCGCGGGAGAGCCCGCGGAGCACCGGCCCGGCCGTCCGGTGGCCGGACGCGTGGCACGGCGTGGTTGTGGGAGGTCCTTGCGTACCGCCGACCCTCCCGTCGGATGGGCGGGCGGGTGCGTGGCGGGGTGTGCAGCTCGGCCAGGGAAGAGGCGCTCAGCCGTCGGGTGGGCGGAGCGTGACGGGGGGTGTGCAGCTCTACCAGGAAAGATGCGCTCCGCTGTCGGGTGGGCGTGCGGGTGAGGGGGGTGCGGCTCGGCCGGGGAAGAGGCGCTCGGTCGTCGGATGGGCGGGCGCGTGGTGGGGGGTGTGCAACTCGGCTGGGGACGACGCGCTCGGCTGTGGGGTGGGCGGGCGTGTGGCGGGGTGGGGACGGCGTGGTTGTGGGGGAGTCGCGTGATGGTGACCCGCCTCCCCTGGCTGTGGCGTTCGGATCGGATGGGGGTGGGGGTGGGGGTGCGTAGGATCGGGGGATGTTGCTTGCTGGGCGGGTTCATGTCGCTGTCACTGATCGGCACGGTGGGGTGAGTGGCCCGCCGTACGGCACGCGGAACCTGGGCGGGATGGTCGGGGACGACCCCGACGCGGTGCGGGCCAATCGGGTGGCGGTGGCCGCGGAGCTCGGGGTCCGAGGGATCGTGTTCATGCGTCAGGTACACAGTGCCGACGTGGCCTATGTGAGCGAGCCGTTCGGGGATGACGCGCCGCCGCTGGACGGGGTGTTCACCACCGAGCCCGGGCTGGCGTTGGCGTCGTTGGGGGCGGACTGTCCTGCTGTGCTGGTGGGGGATCCGGTCAGCGGGATGGTGGGGGCGGCGCACTCCGGGCGTCCTGGGACCGAGGCGGGGATCGCCACCGCGCTGGTGGAGGCGATGGCGGCCAAGGGGGCGGATCCAGGGGCGATGGTGGCGCTGGTGGGGCCTGGGGCTTGTGGGCGGTGTTACGAGGTGCCTGCCGATCTGCGGGATCGGGTGGCTGGGCGGGTGCCTTCTACCTGGTCGACGACCTCGTGGGGGACACCGGCGCTCGACCTTCGGGCGGGGATCGAGGCGCAGTTGCGTGGGGCCGGGGTTGGGGATGTCCGGCACGACGCCCGGTGCACGATCGAGGAGGAGGACCTTTACTCGCACCGACGCGAGCAGGTCGGCGGGCGGTTCGCCGGGTTGATCTGGCTCACCTGACGACCTCCCGGGAGTTTCGGGGGAGGCACGCAGGCGGATGCCCGGGGGTGTCGTTCTTGCGGGGGCGCCGCTGGCGGGCGGGGTGGCCGCGCTAAGGGTGGGGCGGCCATGCAAGGGGCGGTCGTTTGGCCGGGCAAGGCGTAGCAGGGGATCGCTGCGCTGAGGGTGGGCGCTGCGTAGGGCAGGGGGCGCGGTAGGAGCGGGCGTGCTGAGTTGGTGCTGGGGGTGGCCGCGCCAAGGGGGTGGACGGCGCCAAGGGGTGGCCGCGCCAGAGGGTGGACGGAGCCAGGGGAGTGGGCCGTGCCAGGGGGGTGGGCGGTGCCAGGGGGGTGGGCGGTGCCAGGGGAGTGGGCCGTGTCGGGGTTGGGCTGGAGGGGCGGGGGTGTCAGGAGCGGCGGCCGCCCCAGGACCAGGCGAGGTTGACCAGGACGATTCCCGCCCACACGGTGATGAAGCTTGTCACGCCGACGTCAGCGAAAAGCAAGGCGATCGTGGCAACCGTACCCAACGACATCGACACGATCGCCAACGCCAGGCGCATCCCCTCGTTGGACTTCGCGGCCTTCGCCGCCGCCTTGGGGTTGTAGGTCGCCAGCCGCTCGTCCACCCGCCGGTCGACCTCCTTGCCCATCTTGTCGAGGAACGACTCGACGATGGCGTCCTCGAACTCCGGGCCGAGGTCGCGCCGAGCGGACACAGCGGCGCGCAGCTCGTCGCCCGTGGAAGATCCCGTCATATATCGAGATATAACGTATCTATCGGTCAACGGGCAAGGATGTCGTCAAGGTTGTAACCGATCGGCCGCTCCAACTGCTCGTACGTGCACGACTCAGGCGTACGGTCAGTCCGCCACCGCCGGAAATGCGCGGTGTGCCGGAACCGATCCCCCTCCATCTGGTCGTACGCCACCTCCATCACCAGCTCAGGACGCAGCGGAATGAACGACAGGTCCTTCTTGGCGTTCCACCGCGACACCGCCCCAGGCATCCGCTGCCCCCCGCGCGACGGCGTGGCAGCCGGTTCACCCATGTGGCGGATCGCCTGGTCGGCCCACTCGCCCCAAGGATGCTCACCCAGCTTGGCCAGGTACGGCTGAAGCTCCTCCACCAGCTCGGCCCGCCGAGCCATCGGGAACGAGGCGGCCACCCCCACGTGGTGCAGCTTCCCGTCGGGGCTGTAGAGACCCAGGAGCAACGACCCCACGATCGGCCCGGTCTTGTGCTCGCGGTAGCCGCACACCACGACATCGGCCGTCCGCTCGTGCTTGACCTTGAACATCGTCCGCTTGTCCGGCACGTAGGGCTGGTCGCCCGGCTTGACGATGATGCCGTCGAGCCCCGCCCCCTCGAACATCTCGAACCACTCGGACGCCCGCTCGTCGTTCGTCGTCACCGGCGTCAACCTGATGGATCCGCCTTTTTCCGGAAAAATCGACTCCAGGCGCGCCCGCCGCTCCGTGAACGGCGTCTCCATCAACGACTCCGACCCCAATGCCAGCAGATCGAAGGCGATGAACGAAGCCGGCGTCGTCTCCGACAACATCTTCACCCGCGAAGCCGCCGGGTGGATCCGCTGCTGCAACTGCTCGAAGTCGAGCTCGTCCCCCTTGCGCAGCACGATCTCCCCGTCGACCACGCACCGCGAGGGCAGCTCCGCCCGAACCGCTTCGACCAGCTCGGGAAAGTAGCGCGTGAAGGGCCGCTCGTTGCGGCTGCCCAGGAAGACCTCGTCGCCGTCGCGGAAGATGATGCAGCGAAAGCCGTCCCACTTGGGTTCGTAGAACAGGTTGCCATCCTGTTTGGGCATGCCCTTGACCGGCTTGGCCAGCATCGGCGCCACCGGCGGCATGACCGGGAGGTCCAGCTGGAGCTCGAGCTCTTCCATGCGCTCACTTCCTCGTGTACTTGCAGAAGAGGACGCCCTCCTCCTCCAGCACCTGGCTGAGAGCCAGGGGCACCTGGGACGCCTCGCCGTTCAGAATGCGCGCAGCGCCGCCGCCGATCAACAGCGGGCTGACCGACAGGCACAGCTCGTCGAGCAACCCCGCGGCGGCGAGCTGGCCGTTGACCCGCGGACCGCCCTCGCACAGCACCTTGGTCAGCCCCCGCTCGTGCAGGGCCGCGATCGCGGAAGCCGGATCGACCCGGTCCTCACCCGCGATGATGACGTCGGCCAGCGCGGCGGCCTGCGCCCGGCGGTCCGCGGGCGCCGCCGAGCAGGTGATCACGATCGTACGGCTGGCCGCCTCGGTGAACAGCGAGCTGCCGAGATCGAGGTCGAGCCGCCTGGTGAGCACCGCGATGGGCGGCGCCACGGGGCGGGAGGCGCGCGGTTTGGCCGGGCCGTACCCCTCGGTGCGGACGGTCGCGGCCCCGGCCAGGACCACGTCGGCCAGCCCGCGCAGGACCCCGAAGATCCTCCTGTCGCCCTTGCTGGACAGCCCGCCGGACAGGCCCTTCAGCCACGCGCCGCCGTCGACGCTGGCGACCATGTTGACCCGCAGCCAGGGTTCGTCCGGGTAGGCGTAGGCCTGGCCGATGTCCGGGTCGTCCTCGAAGTCGGGATGGATGCGGCGCACCCCTCTACCTTGGCACATGGTCACGTCGCGACTACTCAGTCGGATAGCACTTTGGTGTATCGCGTGACGTACGTGCCTCTATGTGCATAACGTGGCGGCAGGGATCGGGGACCACAGGGAGGCCCGGTGGGTCTGGCCGCAGTCGTGACATGGGTCATCGCCGCTGGTTTCGGGGCGTACCTGCTCTATCTGTGGCTTTCCGGCGGTGGACTCAGACAGCAGGCCACGAAGGTCACCCGCTTCCCGACCACGCTGATCTTCTCCCACCCGACGCTGGCGGTGAGCGCGCTGGCGTGCTGGGCGGGCTTCCTGGTGACCGGACAGCGGCTGCTGGCCTGGACCGCGTTCGGGGTGCTGGCGGTGGCGGCGCTGCTGGGCTTCACGATGTTCACGAAGTGGCTGGGCGCGGGGCGGCACGCGCGCGGGCGCGGGGCAGAGGGCCGCTTCCCGGTGCTGGCCGTGGCGTTGCACGGCCTGGCCGGAGTCACCACATTCATCCTCGCGCTTCTCGCGGCAACCCAGATCTGAGGGTACGGCGGAGCCAGGGGATCGCCACCCGCCGACGTGGGTGACCGGCCTCTCCCATTGGCAGGCGACCGTACGTGGCCGCCCGCCGTTACATCGCCCGTGAAGCGAAGCTGCGGTGCATCAGCTCCGCCGACTCGGCCGGCGAGGCCGCGTAGCCGCCGTGGTCACCGGGGAAGACGACCGGCTCGGTGCCCAGCAGCTCGGCCAGCACCACGCCGGTGCGGTAGGCGAGCTGCCCCTCCGACGTCGCGCCGATCCCCACCACGATGTCCGATGACTTCAGCGCCTCGACGTCGGGCACGTACCCGCTGATGGGCTTGATGCCTCGGCCCAGGAAGAAGTCGAAGTTGCCCATCATCCGGCCGAAGGCCGCCTGCTGCTCCGGGGTGGGCGGCGGGCCGTCCTGCTGCTGCGGCGGGATGCCGATGACCTCGCCGAAGCGCTGCATGCCCGCGCCCCACCCGCCCTGCTCCCAGGCCTCGACGACGGTGAGCATCTGCGCGAGGTGGTGGTCGGCGTCGGGGAGCAGCGTGACGACCGGCGGCTCGTGCACGATCATCGTGCGGACGTGGCCGGGGAAGCGGGCGGCCAGCGCGAGGCCGATCGTGCCGCCGCCGCTGCTGCCGAAGACGTAGGCGGGCTCGGGGCCGAACGACTCGATCAGGCGGCGCGCGTCGTCGGCGTGCACGTCGAGGTCCTGGTCCTGAGGCTCGCCCGCGACGACGCTGCGCGAGATGCCGCGCGGGTCGTAGGTGACCACGGTGTAGCGGTCGGCCAGGAGCTCGGCCAGGCCGGTGAAGACGCCGCCGTCGACCGGGCCGCCGGGGATCATCAGCAGGACCGGGCCGGAGCCGCGCACCTCGTAGTACAGGTCGACGCCGGGCAGCTGCAGGGTGTTGCTCTTCATGTCGGGCACCTTTTCTCCGTTTGCGATGCCCTGACTCTTTCACCGACAAACTTTTTTGTCAATGGCTGCGTGAGTTGTCGGTGGTGTGAGGTGGGTAGCTCCTGCTAGAACGCCAGCCGGTAGTAGACGGCGGTTCTCTTGAGGGGCGGGATGAACCCGGCGATCCTGGCCGTGACCCGGAAGTCACCGCGCAGCCGGTCGAAGTCCCCGTCGTAGGCGGCGGGGTCGAACGCGCTCAGCGCGTCGAGAAGCCGGAGGCCGGGGCCGAAGTCCTCGGCCCCCTCGATGCCCCAGTCAGGCGTCGCGCCAGCCGCCTGGACCGCCTTGTTGAACCGCTGCAGCCGCACGCCGAGCCCGTTGAGCGCGTCGCACACGAGCTGCCCCGAGGGCATCCGGCGAACGATCTCCCGCACCATCGCCCTGCCCTGCTCGCGCGGGAGGTACATCAGCAGCCCCTCGGCGACCACCAGCGTCGGCAGATCGTCGGGCACCCGGTCCAGCCACGCCAGGTCGGTGACCGACGAGCCGATCGTCCCGTAGCCGAGCCGGGCGGCGAACAGCTGCTCGCGCAGCTCGATCACGTCGGGGTAGTCGACGTCGAACCACCGCACGCCGGGGCCGGGGTCGATCCGGTCCACGCGGGTGTCCAGGCCGCACCCCAGATGCAGGACGGTGGCCGCGGGGTGGTCGGCAGCGTCGCCCGGTCAGCCGCACCCGCATGGCCTCACGCTACATCGGGCGCCGCAGGAGCTGGAGGCTGCGCGAGGTGACGGCGACCAGCGCGCCGGGCGGCCAGCGCTCGTCGGGGAAGGGCTCGTCGCGGGCCGCGTCGTCGTTGGTGTCCAGCACCGGCAGCCACCCCGCGCCGAACTCCTCGCCGGGCAGCGTGAACGTCATGTCCTCGTGGTGGGCGTTGATCAGCAGCAGGAACGAGTCGTCCACGATGCGCTCCCCGCGCGGACCGGGCTCGCTGATCGCCTCGCCGTTGAGGTAGACGCCCATCGACTTGGCGTAACCGGTGTGCCAGTCGCCCGCCGTCATCTCGGTGCCCGCCGGCGTCAGCCACACCAGGTCGCGCCGCCCGTGCTCGTCGGTGCGCCCGCGGAAGAAGCGCCGCCGCTGGAAGACGGGGTGCTCGCGGCGCAACCTCGCCAGCCCGCGGATGAAGTCGAGCAGGTCGGACTCCGCCCCGGCGAGCGACCAGTCCACCCACGCGACCTCGTTGTCCTGGCAGTAGGCGTTGTTGTTGCCGCGCTGCGTGCGGCCGATCTCGTCGCCGTGCGACAACATCGGCACGCCCTGCGACAGGAACAGCGTGGCCAGGAAGTTGCGCCGCTGCCGCTGGCGCAGCCGGACGATCGCCGGGTCCTCGACCGGCCCCTCCGCGCCGCTGTTCCATGAGCGGTTGTCGTCGGTGCCGTCGCGGTTGTCCTCACCGTTGGCCTCGTTGTGCTTGCGGTTGTACGAGACCAGGTCGGTGAGGGTGAAGCCGTCGTGGCAGGTCACGAAGTTGATGGACGCCACGGGCCGGCGGCCGGAGGTGGCGTAGAGGTCGGCCGAGCCGGTCAGCCGGGAGGCGAACTCCGGCAGCGCCGACCCCTGACCCCGCCAGAAATCTCGCACGACATCGCGATATTTCCCGTTCCATTCCGTCCACAAAGGCGGGAAATTTCCGACTTGGTAACCGCCGGGGCCCACGTCCCACGGCTCAGCGATCAGCTTCACCTGCGAGATGATCGGATCCTGCTGGATCAGGTCGAAGAACGCGCTCAGCCGGTCCACGTCGTGCAACTCCCGCGCCAGCGCAGAAGCTAGGTCGAACCGGAACCCGTCCACGTGCATGTCCAGCACCCAGTAACGCAGCGAGTCCATGATCAGCTGGAGCGCGTGCGGTGACCGTACATTGAGCGAATTTCCGCACCCGGTGTAGTCCAGGTAATAGCGCCGGTCGCCGTCGTGCAGCCGGTAGTAGGCCGAGTTGTCGATGCCGCGGAACCCCAGCGTCGGCCCCATGTGGTCGCCCTCGGCCGTGTGGTTGTAGACCACGTCGAGGATGACCTCGATGCCCGCCTCGTGCAGCGCCCGCACCATCGCCTTGAACTCCAGCACCTGCTCGCCCCGCGTGCCCGCGCTGGAGTAGGCGCCGTGCGGCGCGAGGTAGGCCATCGTGTTGTAGCCCCAGTAGTTGGTCAGCCCGCGGGCGACCAGGAAGTGCTCGGGCATGAAGTGGTGCACCGGCATGACCTCGACCGCCGTCACGCCCATCGACAGCAGGTGCTCGATGATCGCCGGATGCCCGATCGCGGCGTAGGTGCCGCGCTGCTCCTCGGGGATGGCCGGGTGCCGCATGGTCAGCCCGCGCACGTGCGTCTCGTAGATGACCGTCTGGTGGTACGGCGTGCGCGGCGGCCGGTCGTTGCCCCACTCGAAGAACGGGTTGATCACCACGTTCTTCGGCATGTAGGGGGCGCTGTCGAGGGTGTTGAGCTTGTCCGGGTCGGTGAAGTGGTAGGAGAACAGCGCCTCGTTCCACGTCAGCTCGCCGTCGATCGCCTTGGCGTACGGGTCGAGCAGCAGCTTCGCCGGATTGCACCGATGACCGGCCGACGGGTCGAACGGACCGTGCACCCGGAAACCGTAACGCTGCCCCGGCGCGATGCCCGGCAGGTACCCATGCCAGACGAACCCATCGACCTCGGGCAGCTCGACCCGTTCCTCGACACCCTCGTCGTCGAACAGGCACAGCTCGACCCGCTCGGCGACCTCGGAGAACACCGAAAAACTGGTGCCCACACCATCCCATGTGCCGCCGAGTGGATAAGGTTCGCCTGGCCAGACCTCTCGCATGTGACCCGATTGTCTCATGCGAACGGCCAGTAGCTACAGAAGTTCGGCCTTGAGCGTGATCGTCGTGCCCGTGAGGGCCTTGCTGACCGGGCAGTTGGCCTTGGCCGTCTCGGCCAGCTCCTGGAACTGCTCGGCCGAGATCCCGGCCACGTGCGCGCGCACGCTCAGCACGATGCCGGTGATGCCCTCGCCCGGCTGGAAGGTCACGTCGGCGCTGGTCTCCAGCTCCTGCGGCGGCGTGCCCGCACCGGCGAGCGCGTGCGAGAAGGCCATGGAGAAGCACGAGGAGTGGGCGGCGGCGATGAGCTCCTCAGGGGAGGTCTTGCCGTTGGCCGCCTCAGCGCGCGAGGCCCAGGAGACGTCGAAGGTGCCTACGCCCGAGGTGTCGAGCGAGACCGTGCCCGAGCCGTCGAGCAGGGCACCCTTCCACTGCGTCGTTGCGGTGCGAGTCGTTGCCATGGAATCGACCCTAGCACCGTCATCCGGTCCGGCTCCTCCCGCGAATAGCGTAGTGCTCGACCGTTTCGATCTCCTGTTCTTTGCCCGCTGGATCGCCTACGGTGGAGCGGGTCGGCCATGTCCGAGTCGGCGCGGGGATGACTTGCGGGGCCGCGGTTCCTGGAGGATGTCAAGGGAGTGTGGTGCCAGTGGAGGCACCGTACGACGACCGTCTGCTGCACCAGCGGGTGGTCGCCGGCGACGAGTCAGCGCTCGGGGACGTCTACGACCGCTTCGCCTCGCTGATCTTCGGTCTCTCGGTGCGGATCACCAGGGATCGGGTGATCGCCGAGGACATCACCCAGGAGGTGTTCCTGGTCTTCTGGGAGCGGCCGCTGGCCTTCGACCCCGACCGGGGGTCCTTACGCGCCTGGCTGGCCACGATCGCGCACCGTCGCGCGGTCGATCACGTGCGCACCGAGGAGCGCCGCCGCGTCTCGGTGATCGGGCCGAGGCTCTTCGAGCCCGACCCGGTGTGGCTGGAGGAGTCGGTGCTCGCGGCCGACGAGGCCGACAGGGTACGGCTGGCCGTCACGAAGCTGCCCGACGGCATGCGGGAGGCGGTCGAGCTGGCCTACTTCGGCGGCAGGACCTACCGGCAGGTGGGAGAGGAACTGGGCGTGCCCGAGGGCACGGCCAAGTCGCGGATCCGGCTGGCGTTGCGTCGCCTGGCCGATGCGCTGGCGGAAGAGGAAGTGTGATGGACCCGGTCGAGCGTCTCTACCTGGACGCGCTGATGGAGGACCCGGCGCGGCCCGAGGGGTCCGTGCTGACGCAGTTGCTGGCCGGAGCCAGGGCGCGGCGCAGGCCCGCCGCTTCCACCGCCTCGTGGGCCGAGCCGTACGCGGGACGGGTCGCCGCCATGGACGCGCTGCTCGCCTCGGCTGTGGACGACGACTGGAACAAGCTGATCGTCGAGGGGTGGACGCTGCAGGAGCTGGTCGCGCACCTGGCGGCCAAGGACGGGCTGGTCGCCGCGGCCGTCGGGGCGCCCGTGCTGGGGCCGCCGCTCGGCGCTCTGGACGCGGCCGGCCGTACCAGGGATGTGCAGGAGCACGAGCGGGCGCGCAGTCCCGAGCAGACGCGGCGCGACTGGCGGGCGCAGGCGGACGCGTTGTGCCGGCACCTGACCGCTTTGGATCCCTCTGAGCTGGTCGCCGTGGATGGGGTGGAGGCGGCGCTGGGGGACCAGGTGCTGGCCAGGATGCTGGAGACGTGGGTGCACACGGGGGACGCGGCATCCACGGCTTCTTTGCGGCTGCCTGATCCGGTGCCGGAGCACATCCACCCGACGGCTGACCTTTGCGCGCGGTTGCTGCCTTGGACGATGTTGTTCTCTGGGCTGGACGGGTCTGGCCGGGTGCTACGGCTGGAGCTGACCGGGGCCGGTGGGGGGACATGGCACGTTCCGCTGGGTGTCGCCGACGCGCCGTCCGCTGGGGAGGACGCGAGTATTACGGCGGACGTGGTGAAGTTCTGCTTCCTGTTGGGGGGTCGGGGCGAGCCTTTCTCGATCGGCGCCGAGCTCGGCGGCGACGTGGAGCTCGCCCGCGACGTCCTGCGAACTGCCCAAGCCATGTCAGGCCCCTAACCCCAAGGCCTTGGGTGTCTTGAAGGACCTCAACCCCAAGGCCTTTTGGGGGTCTAAAAGGACCTCAGCCTTAAGGGACCTCAACTCCCAAAGGGGCCTGGACCCCCAAGGTCCTTGGGGGTCTAAAGGGTCTTGGGGTGTCAGGTGGTGAGGTCGGTGACGATTTCTCTGGCGTAGTCGTCGTCGCTCTCCGCCAGCACCCGCTTGACGCCCTGCTGTGCCCGGTCGTCCCCCCGCTTGGCGAGCCCCCGCGTGGCCTCCGCCACCGTACGGAGGTCCGTGTCGTCCAACCGCCTCGCCAGCGCGTCACGCAACTGCGGCGTGTCCGCCTCCAGCGACGCCAACCCGGTGGTCGCCCAGTCCCGCACCTCGTCGTCCGCGTCCTCGCTCATCCCGATCAGCAGCGCCAACCCCTCAGCGTGGTCCGGGGGAAGCACGTCCGCCAGCGCGATCGCATCCGTCATCGTCCGCTTGTGCCCAGGCCGTCCGATGATGTCCAGCACCTCGGGCAGCGCCCGCGAGTCCCCCTGGTGCCCCAGCGCGCTCAGCACCGACCGCAGCACCTGCGGGTTCCCCTCGGTCGTCGCCATCTTGCGCATCAACGGCAGCGTCTGCTCCAGGTACGGCTTCTCGCCGTCCTCCGTGAACCCGAACTGCGCGATCGCGTCCACGCCGAACTCACGCTCCCGCGCGTCCTCGCTCACGCAAAGCGTCGCCAGCGCCTGGTATGTGTCGTCGTCGGCGCGCTTGCCCAGCGTGTCGGCCACGATCCACCAGGTCTCGGCGTCCTCGTCGGTGTCGCGGTGGGCCATCGCCCGCGCCACGAGCTTCTCGACCGGCACGAACACGCCCTCGGCGTCCTCCAGCAGCGTCGCGATCGCCGCGTGGCCGCGCTGGGCCTGCACCTGCTCGGTCTCCTCGCCGTCCGGCGACTGCCCGGCCACGGTGACCAGCTCGGTGCCGTCCTTGGCGTACTGCCTGCCGACCACGTACGTCCACTCGTCCTGCTGCACCTGGTCGAGCAGCGCGGTCTCCAGGTGCACGCCGACCCAGTCGCGGGCGATGGACAGCGCCGTGTCGCCGTCGCCGTCCGCCCGCTCGACGTCCGCCCCGGCCAGCAGCAGCGCCTGCACCACGCCGAGCGCGCCGCGCCTGGCGGCGAGCGTTAGCGGGGTGTCGCCGTCGTCGTTGGGCTCGTCGACGCCCGCGCCCGCCTCGATGAGCACCCGGGCGGCGTCGGCGTTGCCGTTGGCGGACGCCCACAGGAGCGGGTGCCAGCCGCCCTCCTCCTTGCCGTCCGCCGCGGCACCGGCCGCCAGGAGCGCGCCGATCACCTCGACCCGGTCCCACGCGGCCGCCGCGCCCAGCGCCAGGCCCTCCTCGGTGGCGGCGTTGGGGTCGGCGCCGGCGGCGAGCAGGTCGCTCACGGTCTCGAGATCGCCGTCCAGCGCCGCACGGTAGAGCTGTTCCTCATGCATGACACGGACCCTAGCGTCTCCACGGCCACCGACGGTGATCGCCAGGGCCGGTATTACCCACCCTGGACGCTCCCCTCCACGTCCCTGCGGCTGAGACGCCGCGGCACGACCCCGGCCCGCGCTGCTGGACTCCCCGGGGGGCGATCACCCGCCGCACGCCCCCGGCCCGTGCTGCTGGGCTCCCGGGGGCTGAGGCGATCACCCGCCGCACGACCCCGGCCCGTGCTGTCGGTGCATGCGGTTGTGGCGGTGGCGACGACTGTGGCGACGGGGTTCGACCCCGCCCTTACCAGCACGCCGACCGCAAGTCCTTTCAGGCCCCTTCCTGTCACTCGTGACACCGGGCAGCCGGTCGTCAGCGACAGCCCCTCTCCCAGCGCGGGGCCAGGTGCCTTGGGGTCCGTACGGCTGGCGCACGCTGTTCGCGCCGTGACGGATCTGCCGTGTCGCGCCAAGACGCGATATGTTGCGTTTATGAGTGATCCGGGTGGAGTGCGGGCGTCTGACGCCGAGCGTGAGGCGGTCGTGGAACAGCTCAAGTGGGCCTCCGTCGAAGGGCGGCTCACGTTGTCCGAGCTCACCGAGCGGACCGAGGCCGCCTACGGGGCTTCGACACACGCGCAGCTGGAGCTGCTGACCGCCGACCTGCCGCTGCCGGGGCCCGGGGCCGTCCGCGTGCCGTCGGTGGGTGAGCCGGTGCGCAAGCGGAAGTGGTTCGTGGCCGTGATGGGGGACTCCAAGCGGCGCGGGAAGTGGCGCATCGACAGCGAGCTCGGGGCGGTGGCCGTCATGGGGGACGTGCTGCTCGACCTGCGCGAGGCTGAGGTCCGTACGAACGAGGTGGAGATCGTGGCCACGGCGGTCATGGGGGACATCAAGATCATCGTGCCTGATGGCGTGGACGTGGAGATCGAGGGCGTCGCCATCATGGGGGACAAGAAGGTCCGCGTGCAGGAGGCGCAGCAGGGGATGGACGTGCCCGTCGTGCGGGTGAAGGCGTTCGTGCTCATGGGCGACGTGAAGGTGCTGGGGGACTCGCAGGCGGAGCCGATCCGGCGGGGGGTGGCGCATTGGCGGTCGCGGTGGCACGAGCTCATGGGCACCGACCCCCACGAACACCGCCGGTTGGACCCGTGGACCGGCATGCCCCGCCGCAACGACGACTAACCCCTCCCACCTCCCACCTCACGAACCCTCGCCCTCAGCCCATCAGCCCCCGGCCCCTCAGCCCCCGGCCCCTCAGCCCCCGGCCCCTCAGCCCCCGGCCCCTCAGCCCCCGGCCCCTCAGCCCCCGGCCCCTCAGCCCCCGGCCCCTCAGCCC
>NZ_JBITGU010000003.1:686063-686408 GCF_044457355.1 Nonomuraea sp. NPDC050556
CCCCCGGCCCCACGGGCCCCGGCCCCTCAGCCCCCGGCCCCTCAGCCCCCGGCCCCACGGGCCCCGGCCCCACGGGCCACGGCCCACGGCTCACGGGCCACAGGCCTCGGCCCACGGGCTCACGGGCCACAGGCCTCGGCCCACGGGCTTACGGGCCCTGGCCCGACTCCGGGGGCCTCGCCCTTGGGGATCGCCTCTGGAGCCCTAACCCGCGGCCCCACCCCCTCCGCCCACGACGCACTGCCCGTGACGCACTGCCCGTGACGCACTGCCCGTGACGCACTGCCCGTGACGCACTGCCCGTGACGCACTGCCCGTGACGCACTGCCCGTGACGCACTGCCGT